>NZ_JAMQHS010000057.1 GCF_023845585.1 Clostridium sp. CMCC3677 | reverse complement strand
TATCGAGCGCGAGCGCATTGAGCTCCAGGCCGATCCCGATCATGAACGACGGGAACTCACCGCCATATATATGCGCCGCGGGTTGACGAAGCAGTTGGCCACAGACGTCGTTGAAGCGCTGACCGCGCGTGATGCGCTCGAGGCCCATACGCGCGACGAGCTTGGTATCACCGATACGTCGACAGCCAACCCCGGCCAGGCGGCATTGGCGTCTGCCGCCTCTTTTGGAATTGGTGGCCTGCCGCCGCTTTTGACGGCCTTTTTGG
>NZ_JAMQHS010000056.1 GCF_023845585.1 Clostridium sp. CMCC3677 | reverse complement strand
CAAAAGAAGCGGTGAAACGTTTTGTAGATAATGGTCATAAGCAAATCGCTTTTGTAAGTGGTTCTCTAAACGAGCCGGTCAATCGCGAAATGAAATTAGCTGGTTACAAAGAAGCATTAGAAGAAGCTGGAATTTCTTATCAAGAAGACTACATTATTGAAGCGAAATATAACTACAATGCAGGTGTAAAAGTTTGGGCAGAATTAAGTGCCTTGTCTAAAAAACCAAATGCAGTGGTAGTTGCAGATGATGAACTAGCTATTGGT
>NZ_JAMQHS010000055.1 GCF_023845585.1 Clostridium sp. CMCC3677 | reverse complement strand
ATTTCAACGATTCGTGATACAAAAAAGACCCCGGAAGAATTGGAACATGAACGTTTAGAACAAATGAAAGCGGATATTGCTGAACAAGATTCTGGTTTTGTAGAGATAGTAGAAACGGTAAAGTTACTACAGGAATCGGGGGCACTTGAAGCTTTGAATAGTGCGATTAAAGCGCGCGGGGATATTACGAAAACGTTTCTGAATGAATGGCGTAAGGAACCGATGACGAATGCGATTAATAACATGATGATTTCAAGTAAGCTATTG
>NZ_JAMQHS010000054.1 GCF_023845585.1 Clostridium sp. CMCC3677 | reverse complement strand
CTGCAAAGGCATAAGGCTTTATTTTATTATCCTTAAACATAGCCACTTCTTCTCCATCTTTATCAAGAACAATACAAGTTGAACTATCTTGACCTACTCCTTCTGAGCTATCAACTCCAATGAAATATTTATCACTATTAATAGGTTTTTTGTACATAAAAAAAGACTTGCCATAATACTTCTTTAATTCAATCGGCAAGTCTAAATCATTCTTATTCAAGAACTTTTCTTTATTTAATTGTAAAACTCTCAATGTATTTGTAATCTTT
>NZ_JAMQHS010000053.1 GCF_023845585.1 Clostridium sp. CMCC3677 | reverse complement strand
AGAGAATTTATTGGCTAATTATGACGTTTTTTTGAAAGGGACTTTAGACAAATAAAAAAACTGAGCAGTCGCCCAGTTTCTCTACTTATTTATTATCTTTTTTTAGCGTTTTTTCTAAGTCGGAAATTGTTTTTTGCATATCTTTAATCTCGTCTTTTAGGCGTTTCTTCTCAGGTTCCATTTCTTCATTCCATTTGGAAACAGATTCCATGATGTCAGAAGAAACATCTTTTAATAAAGTGGAACCTTCTGTGCCGAGAACTTGAACGG
>NZ_JAMQHS010000052.1 GCF_023845585.1 Clostridium sp. CMCC3677 | reverse complement strand
GTCTTCGTTAACAGGTCCTGCAACTAATATAATTTCTGGTATATCTGTAGGTCTTGAAAGTACGTTTGCTCCTGTATTAGCTATAGCTATAGCTATATTTTCTTCATATTGGTTAGGTAATCACAGTGGATTATCAGAACTTGGATTTAATGGAGGATTATATGGTACTGCAATTGCAACAATGGGAATGTTATCTACTTGTTCTTATATTCTAGCTATGGATACTTTTGGTCCTATAACAGATAATGCAGGTGGAATAACTGAAATGTCTGGT
>NZ_JAMQHS010000051.1 GCF_023845585.1 Clostridium sp. CMCC3677 | reverse complement strand
ATGATTTTTGGAGTTGAGTCTGGTTTTGTACATCAGAAATCATTTATTGATATTAATCAGATTCTTAGTGAAGATATGGATGCTATTTTGGAAATTTTATTACCCAAACAAGATGAGCTTAGTTCAAAAAGAGAAGACTTTTTTTCTGAAAGCACATATCAAGAAACATCTAATTTTTTATTAAGCTTGTTGAATAAAAATGATGAAGTATCAAAAAAAGTAAAACAGATAATTCTTGAAAAAGGATTACTTTTGTATCCAATATATGACAAACTTT
>NZ_JAMQHS010000050.1 GCF_023845585.1 Clostridium sp. CMCC3677 | reverse complement strand
ATAAAAGAAATGCGCAGCGCCGCAAGCAGAATCAACAGTGTTTGCCTTTTTAGGGAAAGTATCGTTATTATAGTTTTTCTCCTTGTGAGCCGTCAACGGAGTCGATTTTTCTCCGCTGTTTTATAACGTTTTTCTGAAGGGGGAACGGAGTGTGATTGTGGAATGCCCAGTCTGCCGGACCCGCTACCGGACAGACGGCGCGGGGCTGATCGAAGGAAATACCTTCTTTGAATGCACGCGAGAGGACTGCCGCCATGTGTTTCCGTATGTTCCGTCT
>NZ_JAMQHS010000049.1 GCF_023845585.1 Clostridium sp. CMCC3677 | reverse complement strand
CTGATGGTGTGCAAGCGCTACACAAAGTCAGTATGCAACATTATGATCTGCTTATTACTGACGTTAATATGCCGAATATGGATGGTTTTGAGTTGACTCGCAAACTCCGTGAGCAAAATTCTTCCTTACCCATCTGGGGGCTTACAGCCAACGCACAGGCTAACGAACGTGAAAAAGGGTTAAGTTGCGGCATGAACTTATGTTTGTTCAAACCGTTGACCCTGGATGTACTGAAAACACATTTAAGTCAGTTACACCAAGTTGCGCATATTGCACC
>NZ_JAMQHS010000004.1 GCF_023845585.1 Clostridium sp. CMCC3677 | reverse complement strand
TATAAATATATAATCGAAAAGGAAATAAAAAACTTAATAGTAATAAATAAACATTAATTGGAGTTTATAATATACATTTAGAAAACATTAATTATGAGTAGTGATGTAGTTTGAGACGGATTAATTATAGAAAGTTTATTTAAACTTTGATAATAATAAAGAAAAGGTTACAACAAGATTTTGTTGTAACCTTTATTTTTAGTGCTAATATTTGTTATTTGCAATCGTATTGAATAAGTTTTTCTTTATATAAATCACAAAAATCTAAAAATTCATCTGTAAGAGGACTTCCACCTACTTCATGAAAATTTGGATCAGTCATTAAATTTTTAGCATATTCTTTCATTTTATCTATGAATGGAAGAAAAGCAGTTGTATTATTTGAGGTAAAGTCTGGTACATCTATTCCATCATCTTTCATAATATCTTTTATTATAACATATTGTAAAGACATATCACCCAATTCCCCTTTGTTAGCCTCCAAAAAAGCATCATGAGCTTTTTTTGTGTTAATAATATCAAAATTAGTTTTATTAATTTCAATTGAATCAGTAGTATTATTAACAGTGCTTTTATTAGCTGAAGTAGATAAATCATTTTTATAAAGATTAGAATTAATTATATTTTTGTAATTTAAATTATTATTTATTTCCATAAGAATCTCCCTTAATACAAAGTAATTTATAAATATATAATCGAAAAGGAAATAAAAAACTTAATAGTAATAAATAAACATTGATTGGGGTTTATAATATACATTTAGAAAACATTAATTATGAGTAGTGATGTAGTTTGAGGCGGATTAATTATAGAAAGTTTATTTAAACGTTCATAATGATTAAGAAAAGGTTACAACAGGATTTTGTTGTAACCTTTATTTTTAGTGTCAATACTTATTATTTGCAATCGTATTGAATAAGTTTTTCTTTAAATAAATCACAAAATTCAGAAAAGCAATCAGGTAAGAAGTTAGGATTAGTTAAACTTAAATCCTTAGCATACTCTTTCATTTTATCTATAAAGGGCAAGAAATTACGATCATTAGTTCCATCAGGAATGAAAGAAGGAACATCAATTCCTTCATTTTTCATGACACTAATAAGTGTAACATAGTATAAACTCATGTCAGAGCCATTACCACCTAAAGTTTCCACATATCCAAATTCAGAACAAGCATCTTTAAACGCATCATAGACTTTTTTAGTATTAATTACATTTTCATTTTTCTGATTTAGTTCTATACCATCAATAGAAGTTAAATCTTTAGTATCATTTTTATTGGGAATTCTATTTAATATTGTTTGCTTGACAAGATCATTTTCAGTTATATTAAGTTTTTTATGATAATTATTATTATAAATTTTGTACATAAAAATTCTCCTTTTGTGATTAAATCATAATTATATATTCGTACAAAAAACATATAAATTTACATTTATGTAATATTTAAATAATTAGCAGAGATAAAATGAAAAAATCGACTGCATATTTTTTTATTAGTAGTATGTATGTAATTTAGTTAATATTTTTAAAAAATATTAAAAATAATATAAATTATTAAACTATATTACTATTAAAGATAAAATAATTAAAGCAAACCTTATTTTTAACTACACACTGGTCAGACCAGTGCGTAGCTAATATTATTTTTTATTTACATTAAATTACTTAATTATAATACCTAAAATGGTAATTGACCATTTAATACTAAGCAATTACTATAAGTATGTAAATAAATGTTTTGGCTAGCCTTTGCAAAATTGCTTATAGGAGATTAAATATGGAAAAGTTATTTTTGAAGAAATTTTTAGAATGTATATTCTCAGACACATTTGAAGTACAGTTTTGGGATGGAACCACTGAAAAATTTGGTGAAGGAGATATAAAGTTCAAAATAATAATAAATGAACGTTTACCAAAAAATAATATTTTAAAAGATCCTTTCTTAACTTTTGGTGAAGCATATATGAATAATATTATAGATTTCAAAGGAAATATTCAAGAAATTATAGAATCTGCTTATAAGAATAAAAATAGTTTTTTAAATAAGTCATCATTATTTGAAAAATTATATAAAGTTAAGCCAAATTCTATAAAAAATAGTAAAGAAGACATAAAATATCATTATGATTTAGGTAATGATTTTTATAAATTATGGTTAGACAAAACCATGAGTTATTCTTGTGCTTATTTTAAATCTTCTAAAGATTCCCTATATGAAGCACAATTAAATAAGGTTGATCATATATTAAGAAAATTGAATTTACATCCAGGAGAGAAATTATTAGATATAGGTTGTGGTTGGGGAGAACTTATAATAACTGCTGCAAAAAAATATGGTGTTAAGGCGCTTGGAATAACTTTAAGTGAAGAACAATTTTCCAAAGTAAATGAAAGAATAAAAGAAAATAATCTTGAAAATCAAGTAGAAGTTAGATTGATGGATTATAGAGAATTATTAAAAACAGGTGAAAAATTTAATAGGATTTGTAGTGTAGGTATGCTAGAGCATGTTGGTAGAAAAAACATACCTGTTTATATGGAAACTATAAATAATTTATTAGAAGAAAACGGGGTATCTTTACTTCACTGTATAACTGATCAAACTGAAGGCGAAGCAAATCAATGGATAAAAAAATACATATTTCCAGGAGGATACATACCATCAATTAGAGAGCTAGTTTATAATATGGCAGAAGAAGATTTACATTTAGTAGATTTAGAAAGTTTAAGATTACATTATGGTAAAACATTAGAATGTTGGGCTAAAAGTTTTGAAGATAATTTAGATAAAATTAAGGAAATGGGATTTGATGATAAATTTATTAGAATGTGGAGATTATATTTAAATTCTTGTGCAGCTTCATTTAATTATGGAGTAATAGATTTACATCAATTTTTATTTACAAAAGGATTAAATAATGAATTACCAATGACAAGAAAATATTTATATACCGAATAACTTAGAAAAATATTAATATCTTAAAATTATATTTTAGATATTAATATTTTTATATTTAAGAATACTATATGTTTGGTCCGTGGTTTTCTGAAAAGCTTTGAGTTAAACTATACCAATCTCGGAGATGTGAGTTCAGAAGAATATAAAGAACAAAGGGGAATTATTACGGAGAAAGCAATAGAAAAGTCTAATTAGTTTAAAATTATGTTTTTAAATTGATAATTGTACTTTTAATATAATGAATATTGAAAGAGTTGCATCAAAACAATTTTGATACACATTGGTAAATGAAAAAAAGGAATTCAATCTAAATAAGAATTGAATTCCTTTTTTATGCATATTAATATTATTTCCATAAATTGATGCAAAATATAATGCATAAATTAAGAAACAACTAAAAATGAGTTCTTTCGAAATGATTTGAAAATCATTTCGAAAGAACTGCATACTTTTTTTTATTAGTAATATGTATGTAATGTAGTTAATATTTCTAAAAAATATTAAAAATAATATAAATTATTAATAAGTGATGCTTTATGATGATTTTTATATATGAATAAATAAAACATGAGGAGTAATTGAACTTAGGAATTCTAAAATGAGTACAGTTCAGTTATTTTGTGTGTTCTAAATATAAAACACTAACTTATTAATATAAAAATTTAAGGAGTTGAAGGTATGTCAGATAAAAATTATGAATTGGGCACTGAAGAAAGACAAGGTTGGATGGACAATTACTTTTTTAGACCTAGAGGAATTGGATTTACTGAAAATGGTACTGTACCTTTAGATAGTGCAGAAATGAGTGCTTATAATATTGCTAAGTCATGCTATCAAATATATCCTGAAGTTTTTAATTTAAATTATATCTCAGAGGTAACTAAAGTAGAGAAAGAAGAAATAAAAAAGAGAATTAGAAGAATGTATGATGAGCATTTGATTATGTTTGTTATGAATCCAGCTACCCAAGTTTATGGTTGGGGGCTTTATTATTGGGTAGTTAAACTAAAAGAAGGTACTACTAAGGAACAAAAGGCAGTTCTTTCTAAATGGTTCCAAGACAAAGATGACATATGTACAGGATATGAAACAGATGGTGAATTTGATTTCTTTAATGGAAATCATATGAGAGTATTGGATAATTTATTGAGTGATGTAATAGCTCCATGGAAGGAAAATGAATATGTTGACTACGTACATTTATGCCCTATAAGAAGAGACGTAAGAGAATCAAATGTGAATATGTGGGATGTTAAAGGTGATGGATATAGAAAACATGTATGGGGAAAAGATCAGATAAAAAAATTATTTGAAGTTCAAGATAAAATAGATGAAATAGATTTTGCAATAATAGATGCTATAAATAGTACAGAATCAATTGGTGATATGTTAGATTATGATGTTTTAGCACAGTTATCAGGATTAGATAGTGAAACTATGAAAAAAGATTTGATTAAAATAGTTGATGATAAGAGAATAATACTTCCAATGATTTATTTAAACTTTAGAGCTTTAGGTTTAAGCATGAAGATGTATTTGATAAGATTATTCCAAATAATACCTAGTGCCAGAAAGGCTGAAATTGTTGATGAATTATCAGAAATATCAGAATTAAATAATGTATTAGAATTTAGTGATTCTTTATATGACATAATGGTTACTGCTTATAATGAATTAACTGATTTAGATAAAATAAGAGATATATTAGATGGATATGGAGAAATTGAAGAAATTAAGGAAGCTGATACTAAAAGGCAATATAGAAGATGGGTATGTCGTTTAGATGATGAAAATGGATATTGGGAAGAATGTGTATTTACAGATGATTTCCTTCAAGATAGAACACAATATAATACAGTAAGATGCTGTAATAGTGTAGAGGAGGGGAAATAAATGAAGGTTGAATTTGCTCGTGATTATGTAGTTAATAACTTAAAGTATGCGTTGAATCCTAAATCAATAGCTGTTGTAGGTGCTAGTAGATATGATACTAAAGTTGGATATAAGGTAATTCAAGGACTAAATAATTGGGGATATAAAGGAAAAATATATCCAGTAAACCCTAGAGCTGATTATGTATGTAACTTAAAAGCTTATAAGAGAGTAATTGATATTCCAGATGAAATAGATTTAGTTTTTATAGCAGTTCCAGCTCATATTGTAAAAATGATACTTAAACAATGCGTTGAGAAGAAAGTTAAAATAGTTGTTATAGCAACTAGTGCATTTAAGGAAATTGGAAGAGGGGAACTTCAAAATGAATTAACTCAATATTGTAGAGATAATGAACTACCATTGATAGGTCCAAATCTTGTTGGAATGGGAAGTCCTTATTTGAATTTTAATTGTGGATTCATACCTTACTTACCAATCAAGGGGCCAGTGGCTATGATTTCACAATCAGGTGCTAACCTTTTAGCAGCCCTTGGAACTTCTCAAAGTGACCACTTTGGAATGAGTTTCTTTGTTGGTCTTGGAAATAAGGCAGACGTAGATTTTTGTGAATTTATAAGTTATGCAGGAATAGATGAAAATACTAAATGTCTATCTGTATATATTGAAGGGCTAGATAGTCCAGAAGCATTTATAGATGTATGTAAGAAGTTTAATCATAAAAAACCAATAGTTACAATAAAAGTTGGTGGATCTAAGATAGGAGTTAAAGCCGCCTTTGCACATACTGCATCTGAAAATGAAGGAACTGATGATGCGTATTACGATGAGATATTTGAAGAAGCAGGTGCAATAAGAGCAACAACATGGCAAGAATTTCTAGATATTTCTTTAGCACTTGGAAGTGAGCCTTCATTAAAAGGTGAAAACGTTGTTATGATAACTAATGGGGGAGGATCTGGATTATTAAGTTGTGACCATTTTGAAAGATGTGGAATGCCACTTAAAGAATTAAAGGAAATATCACCAGGGCTTGGAGAAAGAATTAAGGCTTATATGCCTATGTTTGGATCACCATTAAATCCAGTAGATATTTCAGGAACAGCATCTCCAATACAATATAAAGGTGCATTTACACAAGCTATGAGAGATCCAAATGTTCAGGGCGTTTTAGGATCAATTTGTCCAACAGCAGTAACAGATGTTGATGCTGTAGTTGATATTGTAATAGAACTTCATGAGACATATAAGCATTTAAATAAACCATTTATTATGGAATGTCAAGGTGGAGAAGAGTGTCATAGAGCAATAATGAAGTTAAGAGATCATGGAATACCAGCATATCCAACAGCAGAACAATCAGTAAATGCTATGTTGGCATTATGGAAATATGGAAAAATTAAAGGGGATATTTAATTTAGGCTCTGTTTTTGTAGAGTGTTAATATATGCATAAGCAAAGTGAACTGAGCAATTGAACTTAGGAATACTAAAATGAGTATAGGCCCATATTAATAAATGAAGTTGAAAGAATAATTTTAGTTAGAAATAGTAAAATTATTGTTAGATAAGAAATAGTAGTTTCATGTGAGGCTACTATTTTTTTGATTTATAATATATTTTATGAACTTTTAGGTATATTCATTAAAATACATAATTGTATATATTTTTTTTAAAATGGAATATTAAAAATGAGGTGATTTTATGAAATCGGTATGGAGTGAAAGTTGTAAATTTAGAAGAAGAGAAGTTTTAAATAAAAATATAAAAACTGATATTTTAATTATTGGAGCAGGAATATCAGGAATATTAACAGCATATATGTTAAAGCAAAATGGTAAAGATGTAGTTTTAATTGATGCAGATGAAATAGTAAGCGGAAATACAAAAAATACTACTGCAAAGATAACATCTCAACATGATTTAATTTACCATAAATTAATATCTGAATTTGGAGAAGAAAATGCTAGGCAATACGCAATGGCAAATGAATTTGCTATAAAAAAGTATAAAGAAATTATTGAAGAAAGAAAAATAGAATGTGACTTTGAAGAGAAGCCAGCATATGTATATTCTCTAAATGAAATAGATAATCTTAAAGAAGAAGTAGAAGCGTCTAACAGGTTAGGGATTAACTCAGAGTTTGTAGAAAAAGCTAATATTCCTTTTGAGATTAAAGGAGCTATTAAATTTAATAATCAGGCACAGTTTAATCCACTTAAATTTTTAAAAAATATTTCAAATGATTTAATTATCTATGAAAATACTAGGGCATTGGAAATTAAAGAAAATTTGGTAATTACAAATAGAGGAAATATAACTGCAAATAATATAGTGGTAGCAACACATTATCCAATAATAAATGTACCTGGATATTATTTTATGAAAATGCATCAAGAAAGATCCTATGTTATAGCATTAGAAAATGTGAATGATATTGATGGTATGTACATAGATGTTGATAAAGGTGGATATTCTTTTAGAACATATAAAGGCTTACTATTATTAGGAGGTATAAAACAGAGAACAGGAGAAAATGAAAATGGTGGAAGCTATGATGAGTTAAGAAAAGTTGCAAAAGAATTATACCCAAATTCAAAAGAAAAGTATCATTGGTCAGCTCAAGATTGTATGACTGTGGATGGAATACCTTACATAGGCAAATATTCTGATGAAACCCCTAATATATATGTTGCCACAGGATTTAATAAATGGGGAATGACAAGTTCTATGGTGTCAGCTATGATAATATCAGATATGATATTAGGAAAAGAAAATGATTTTTCAGAAATATTTTCTCCCAAAAGATTTGATTTATCATTATCAATAAATAATATTGCTAAAGATATAAGCGAAACAGCTAAGAACTTTATTGCACAAAAAATATATATTCCAAGCAGCACTATAGAACATATTAAAAATGGGCATGCTGGAATTGTTGAATATAATAGAGATAAGGTCGGAGTTTACAAAAATAATGAAGGAAAAGAATTTATTGTATCAACAAAATGTGCTCACTTAGGATGCCAACTTCATTGGAATGCAGATGAATTAACATGGGATTGTCCATGTCATGGATCAAGATTTGATTATAAAGGACGATTATTAGGAAGTCCTGCAACTAAAGGACTTGTAGATGATTAAATAAGCATAATCATAAGTTAGCATAGTATAAAAAATAGCATAGAGACTTGAAATTGAAAAATTGTTAATTATGTTGTAAATGGGAAAGTATAAGAATGATTAAAATATTTAGTTAATATTATTTTTATTGTGAAAAAACAACATTATGATATTATTTTTATTGCGGAAAAAACAATATTATGATATTGTTTTATTATGTTTTTTAACAATATGACAAATATAAGGGGGCAAAATGAAAAGATTAATAGAGAAATGGAATAATATAAGTTTAGTTAAAAGAATAATATTAGGTCTAATATTAGGAATAATAATTGCATTAACAATTCCAAATTTAGGGGCGCCAATATCAATATTGGGATCATTATTTGTAGGTGCATTAAAGGCAATAGCTCCATTATTAGTATTTTTCTTAGTAATGGCTGCACTTTCTCAGTATAAAGAAGGTAAAAAGACTAATATGAAGTCAGTTATATTATTATATCTTTTAGGAACACTTTCAGCAGGAGTAGTTGGAGTTATTGGTAGTTTTCTATTCCCTGTTAAATTAGTTCTTACAACAAGTGTAGAAAACTTAACACCACCAAGTGGAGTAGGAGAAGTATTAAATAATTTATTAATGAGTATAGTATCTAATCCAGTTAATGCACTTTCTAATGCTAATTATATAGGAATATTATTTTGGGCAGTAATTTTAGGTCTTGCTCTAAAAAATGCTAATGAAGGTTCTAAGGAAGTTATAGTAAATATTTCAGATGCTATATCACAAGTAGTAAGATGGATAATTAATTTAGCTCCATTTGGAATAATGGGACTTGTATTTGATAGCATATCTAAGCAAGGGATAGAATCATTACTTAAATACGGACAATTGATATTAGTATTAGTTGGATGTATGGCATTTTTTGCTTTAGTGATAAACCCAATAATAACTTTTATAGCAATACGTAAAAATCCATATCCCCTTGTTATTAAATGCTTAAAAGATAGTGGGATTACAGCATTTTTCACTCGTAGTTCAGCGGCTAATATACCTGTAAATATGAAATTATGTAAGGAGCTTGGACTAAACGAAGATACATATTCAATTTCTATACCGCTTGGAGCAACTATAAATATGGGAGGCGCTGCTATAACTATATCAGTATTAGCACTTGCTGCAACTAATACTCTAGGTATAACAGTAGATATTGGAACTACTATAATACTTACTTTATTATCAGCTGTCAGTGCATGTGGAACTTCAGGAGTAGCAGGAGGATCATTATTATTAGTACCACTTGCTTGTAGTTTATTTGGTATTCCAAATGATATTGCTATGCAGGTAGTTGGTGTTGGATTTGTAATTGGAGTTATACAAGATTCTTGTGAAACTGCACTTAATTCTTCAACAGATGTACTTTACACTGCAGTAGCTGACTTTGTACAAAAACATAAGTTAAAATCATAATAAAAGTTTAGTCAACTAATAAAAGTTTATTTTAGTAGAACTCTTACTTGTATTAAATATACAGGTGAGAGTTTTTTATGTTAGGTTATTATAAATAGTTTAATAATTTTATATGCATGACATCAATAATAAAACCCACCACAATGAACTACCCCCTGTCTACTTGACAGGGGCAGTTCACAATACTAATGCAAGTGTTGTCGTTGGTTATTTTAGTCTAGCTTATATTTTTTATTATTTATAATGAGATATATCGCCATACAATAATATTTTAGATATCCCATGATCAATACATATCTTGGAAAGACTAGCTGGTTCTATATCTGAATTATTACCAATATCACATATATTTTGATTCTTAAAATATGACATGATAACTTTTAAAGTAATTCGATGTGTTACAATGGCCACATTTTTACCTTGATTTAAATTAATAATATTTTCAATTGTAGGTATAACTCTATTTTTTAATTTTTCATAGGATTCACCTTCCCCAGTTGGAACATATAGTATAGGGTTATTCCAAAAGTCACTCCAAGGTTGAGAATATTTATTAATGATATCTATCTGTTTCATGCCCTCCCATTCGCCCATATGAATTTCTCTCAGTTCCTTTTTTGTATGAATAGGGATATTTCGATTACCTTTGATAATTTTAGCTGTATCATAAGCACGTTTGCTTTCACTAGAGTATATTAAATCGATTTTTTCTTTAACAAGTCTATCATGTAATTTTTGGGCTTGAGTCATACCGAGTTTTGTTAGAGGAGAATCTCTATGTCCTTGCATTCGTGTTTCTAGATTCCACTCTGTTTGACCATGTCTAATAAAATATATAATAGTTTGTCCCATATTTTCCTCCTAAATATTTATTATAAGTAATGCCGACAATAATTTATAATAAGAGTATAACGGGAAAATACTTATATGTATAATATATGTTATTATATGATTCATAAATAAAATGTATGAATGGAGACAAAATATGAATTTACATGGATTAAGATTATTTTATACAGTGGCTAAAACAGGAAGCGTAACAGTTGCATCGGAGCAACTAAAAATTAGTCAACCAGCAATTACATCACAGATCAAAAAATTTGAAAAAGAAAATGAGATAACATTATTTTTGCCGCAAGGTAGAGGTATTTGTTTAAGTGAAATAGGTGAGCAATTGGCAAAAGAAGCCGGCTTGATTTTTAAAATAGAAGATAGAATAGAGACATTAATAAAAAATTATAAACAAGGGAAAAATGGTACTTTGAAAATAACAGGTAATTATCTTTCAACTAATTTTTTGATACCTATGTGGGTAGCCAGTTTAAAACAAGAAAATGAAGATATAAATATTGAAATTAACACTATGAATACTGAAGATGCTATTAATTATCTTATTTCATATCAGGTAGATGTGGCAATTTTAGGAGGTGGCGCAATGAAGTATATAGATAAAATTAATGTTACCAAAATAAAGGATGATGATTTATGGTTTGTAGCTTCTCCTAATCACAAATATGCCAATAAAAAAGTTAGTTTAGCTGATATTATGTTGGAACCATTTATAATGAGGGAAAAAGGAAGCCATGCAAGAGTACTTTTGGAATCTCTTTGCTATACCTATGGTATTGGACTACCTAAAATAGCAATTGAATTTAATGGATTGCATGAAACACTTATGGCTTCTACATCTGGTTATGGCGTGAGTTTTTGTTCTTCAATAGCAGTTAAAGAATTTGTTAATATGGGAAAATTATCAAGAATTTATGTAGATCATATCAATCTTAAAAATGAAATTGTTATTTGTGTACGTAAGAATGAAGAAATCTCATCTTTAGTTAAGAATTTTATGTCTATTATTAAAGCAGATTCTTTATCGGATTAAGGGCTATAATGCTGATATGAATTATAAAGCGTAAGGGATTATTTATGGATTTGGAGTTGCTTTTATTTCTGATTATTGGTGGAATAATGATGAAAAAAGGTCACTTATAAAGATAGAACTTAAGGATTCTTTTTGCAATAGAATAATTGGATTGTCTAATAAATAAAAGGTTGTCCAAAATTAAAATTTTAGACAACTTTTTTCTAATATCAAAATTAACATGATATTAGTATATCCATGATATTCCAAAACTTCTAGCGCCCGTATGTACACTTATTACAGGTGACAATTCCTCAATCAATATTGTATGTTTAGGATATATTTCTAATACTTTTTCTTTTAATTTTAATGCAGAATCGTAACCATCTGCATGAGCAATAATAATTTTTGAATTCAAAGTTAAATTTTCATTTTTTATTAATTCAATTAAATTATTATATACTTTATTCATGGTTCTTACTTTGTTTTTTAATACTATTTTACCTTCTTCAAAAGATAAGATTGGCTTTATATTTAGTAACTTCCCAAAAGATGCAGCAGACAAAGAAATTCTTCCAGTTCTGTGTAAATGAGATAAATTATCTACAACTAAATAAATTTTTGAATTTGCTCTTATATACTCCAGGTTTTTAAAAATATCTTCAATAGAACTTCCATTTTTAATTAATTCTAACGTTGTGATTGTCATCTGTTTTTGAATAGTTGATGTATAAAGAGAATCAAAAACAATTATTTTATCATTTGAAATTTGATTTTTAGCTACTATTCCAGTTTGAAATGTACCACTTAATTTAGAACTAATTGTAATATATATAATGTAATCATATTTATCTACTATTTCTTCAAAAAGTTTAAAAACATCTCCAATAGAGGGCTGTGAAGTAGTTGGAAGATGGATACATTCATTCATTTTAGAACAGAATTCGCTTGGAGTTATATCTATTCCGTCTTTAAAAGAGTTATCATCAATTATTAGTTGTAGTGGTAGTGAATATAAATTGTTATTATTTTCAAATAATTCTTTATCAATTACAGCAGTACTATCTACAACAACAGCTATTTTATTCATAGAGTTCACCTCACAAAAATGTTATTCATGTTACAAAAGGTACACTTGTAACACTTATGTATTCATCATATAATATTGTAAAGTATGAAGTCAATAATATGTAATAAATGGTACAAATAAGAATGGAGGTTACAAATGAGTCAATTTAAAGAAAAAGTTAATCCTATAACTTTAAGATCAAAAAAATGGATTGTAAATTCATTAATCGAATTAATGGAAAAAAAACCTTATAATCAGATTACTTTAAAAGAAATCGCAGAAAATGTGGATTTAGCAAGGCAAACAATTTATAGAAATTTTGCAACAAAGGAAGCTATATTAGAATATCACGTTGATGGATTATACAATGAGTTCATAAAAATAATTTCAGCTAAAAAGGAAGTAACATTAAATGATTTACTTATTACATATTTTGAATATTGGTATAAAAATAAAGAGTTTTTAAAAAAGCTAATAGATAATAATGTATATTTAATATTGCTTGATTTACATTTAAAATATTTAAATTCAATGGCAACAAATGAAGAATTAAAAAAATTAACTTTTGTATCAGAAAATAGTTATTTTAATCATTTTACAGCAGGGGGATTATGGTTTGTACTAAAAAGATGGATTGAGGATGATGCAGAAAAAACTCCTAAAGAAATGACAAATATTATTTTGAATTTTTATCATATTAAAGGATTAAATACAGAAAGTATGAAAGAAAAATGAACTTTTAAGGAAAGAAGTGGTATAGTGAGCGCAGTATTAATAAAAGCAGGAGTATTTATATTAATTATAGTTCTAGGATATTTATTAAAAAGAATAGGATTTTTTAAATTAAGTGATTTTAAAGTTGTATCAAAAATAGTACTTAATATTACACTGCCTTGTGCAGTTATAAGCAATTTCAATAAACTTGAAATGGACATGACACTTTTATTTTTGGTTATAATTGGAATAATATGTAATTTTATTATGATAGGGACAGGCTATTTAGTTGCTTGGAGAAATGATAATAATGAAAAAGCATTTAATATGATAAATTTTTCAGGATACAATATAGGATGTTTTGCAATGCCATATGTACAGAATTTTTTAGGACCTATTGGGGTAGTAGCTACATGTTTATTTGATGCAGGTAACTCACTCCTTTGTACTGGTGGAACATATAGTATGGCATCAGCAGTTGCAAAAACTGATGGAAAAACTACTGTGAAGAAATTTATAAAAAATATATTTTCTTCAATACCTTTAAATACATATATTATTATGCTTATAATATCATCATTTAATATATTACTTCCAAAATCAATTATAATGTTTAGTGATACAGTAGGAGCAGCAAATGGATTTTTAGCAATGCTTATGATTGGGATTGGATTAGAATTAAATCTTAATAAAAATCAGCTTGGAAAAATTTTAAGAAATCTTATTATTAGGTTTGGAATATCAGGAATAATTGCATTTGTATTTCTAAATTTTTTACCATTTTCATTAGAGGTACGTCAAGTATTAGCACTTATAGTATTTGCACCGATTTCAGCAATTTCAATTGCATTCACTGAAAAATGTAAGGGTGATATTGGACTTGCTAGTGCTATGAATTCATGTTCTATTATTTTAAGTATCATAGTCATGACAACAATGCTTTTAGTTTTACATATTTAAATAAAACTTCAAGTTCTATTGACATTCATCTATTTACTTAGGCAACTGAGGTTACTAATATTTCTATTTAACATATTCACAACAGCTTATTTTAAATGTTAAAATATAAGTAATATATTTAAGGATGTGTTGGAATGAATATGCAAAGATATGATCAAGACAACCCAAAGCTTGTTAATTCTATAGTATGTGCTATAGATATATTAGGTTTTTCGCAAATGATAGTAAATTCGTGTAAGGATGGATATGGTAACAAATTGCTTAAAGAAATTAGTTACCTTATAAATAAGAACAAACAATGTATAATTCCTAATAAGTATAGTCAAGGTAAAATAAAGATATATACTGATAATATGATTGTTGGGTATCCTATAAAAGATGATGGAGAAGAAGAGTTAGATGAAATATTAGACAATGTATCAGAATATCAATTCAACTTATCTTTAGAGGGCCTTTTTGTTAGAGGCGGTGTAAGTGTAGGTGAGTTTTATATAAATGAAGATATTGTGTTTGGACCAGCTCTTTTAGATGCTCATAATACAGAAAGTGAATTGGCTTGCTATCCAAGAATTGTATTAGATTATAAAACAGTCAATAGATTGCAAAAGTATATTAATTATTATGATGTTGCTCCACAGCAGAATAAAATACTTATTGATAGTGATGGCCAATGGTTTTTAAATTATTTGAACACTATATTTAAATATTATACAGAATGCAATAATGAATATGAGTTTGAAAAAGTGCAAATAGAGTTACTTCTTAGGCATAAATTAAAAATTGAAGAAATGTTAGAATTACATAAAAAAGATATAATAGTATGGGATAAATATGTATGGACTGCTAATTATCATAATTATTTCTGTGATTTGAATTTCCCAAATGAAAAACAACTGAAAATATCAAGGAAGACGTTACTTTCATGGCCTAGACAAATTTCTAATAATGATGTTTAATATTCAAATTAATCACATATAAATATCATTTTTAAATTTGTAGCATAAAAGATAAGTATATAGTAATTAAAGCAAAATTTATTAATGAAAAACCTAATCTTGTGTAAGATATATAACCAAGATTAGGTTTTTTAGTACAACAGGATAACTTAAATCAAATCATCTAGCCCATTAACTGTAGTTTGTTCATTCTCATTAATTGGAATAACTATACATTTTTGACCATCGATTATTTGTGATTTTATTTGAGGTACTTTTTCAGGTTTTACATGAAGTATAACATCATAGTTAGTTTCAGAGTTATTATATTCTGAATTTGTGTCCTGAGTTTCTTCTAAATTGTTTTTTAAAGCTTCTTCTAAAACTACGTTGTCATCATTAATATCTTTAGAAGAAGAGTTTTCATTATCTATAGCAGTTTCTTGTTTAGCTTGTTCTAATCTGTTTTGTAAAATTTCCACTTGTTTTTTAAGATGCTTTTCTTTCTTTATTTGAGCATTTGCCTTAAGTATTTTTGAATCAATTAAATTTTCTGCTATAGGAAGGTCATCACCAAAATTTTCTACATATGATTTTTCAATTTTATTAGTAATTTCTTCAGGCACTCCACTTTCTATTAAAAGGTTTTGTATCTCCTTTTTTGTTAATGTTATAGGATCACAATCGGTATCATCATATATGGAATTATGTTCATCTACCATAGAATTTAGGTTTTCTTGTATCTCCATAAAGATCTTATCAGATTTTTTTTCATCAGCTCCTATAGAATCCTTAATAATTGTTTGAAAAGTTTCTTTTTGTATAGTAGCGGTTTGTTTTGAGGAACAACCTAAGGCATTTTCCATTAATTCAGTATGTGTATCTTTAGCATTTTTTGTGTAATACATAATAGAGTTAACATCTGAACTACGATCAATAAAAGCAGGAAATACAAAACCATTAGTTGGAGCATCAACTACCCAATCTCTTAGCCTAGCTTTAATTTTATTTTCTTCTTCAAAGTATCTAAGACCTGGTTTTGAAAGTGAAACAGGACATATTGCACATAGCAAATATTCATATACTTCTTCAGATTCATCTAGCTTTGCATTATCAGTAGTTTTAGTAATAATATCATAAGCATCATGAAAAATAAGTATTAAAAAGTTACCAGTGTAATCATAGCTATCTATAATAGATTGATAAAAAGCATCAAGAAGAGAATCATCCTTTAATTGACTGTTTTTAAGCTGCATAAGAGAAATTTGTTTTTCATTTATAAAATTTTCATTAATGGGAAAGTTTAATTCTAAAATATTATTGCCAATAGTTCCAGAAAGTACTTTTCTTGCAATTTCTAAATATTTAAAGTATTCGTCCTCATCTAAATTTAGAAAAGTTTCTCTAAATTTTAAAATAATATGCTTTTCTCCATTAACATAACAACCACACATTTTAGTGAAGGTGCAATGATCTTTTTTAAAACGTCTTTTTAACTCAAGTATATCTTTTTTTCTCATATATAAACCCCTCAATCTAGTCTTTAATTAATATATCATCATTATTAAGTATAGTATTTTTCTTAGATTAATTAAAGAATTTTAATTCTTTAGGAAATTAAAGTTGAAGATTGAGCAATAGTATTAAATTCTGCTATTTGAGAATTTAATATATAAAAAACAATTTATAATAACTTAACAGATTGATATTTATCATTTAATGTAAAATAAATGTATACATATTTGCAGTTAAAACGTCATAATAACAGAAGTATCAAAATCTAAGCTGATAACTAAATTATTTTATGGAAGGAGGAAATGATGAACAATGAATTAATAAATGAGATGTTTCAAAAAAAGATGATTATAATATATAAGTATTTAGTTAAGCTTGGTTGTAGTAAAGATAATGCTGAAGATATAGTACAAGATACTTTTTATACAGCATTAAAATACATTGATGGTATACAGACTAATAAAGTTTCATCATGGCTTTTTAAGGTAGCAATTAATAAATACTATGACTTGTGCAGAAAAAATAATAGACATATTTATTTAAGTATTGATGAAGAAGTTTTTAAAGAAAGATTGGTAGAAAACAATTTAGTTGAGGAGTTTATATTGGATTTAGAAAGAAAGAAAGAAATTAATGAAATTCTAAATTCTATTAGTGACGTTCATAAGAATCTATTGTACTTTAAATATGACATGGGTTTATCTTATAAAGAAATAGCGGAACTTTTGGGAATAAACGAAAATACAGTTAAAACTTATCTTTTTAGAGCAAGAGAAAAATTTAAAAAGTTATGGAGGAACAAGTATGGATATAAAGAGTGATGAAGAAAAATTAAAAGAACTGTTTGAAATGAAAGAAAAACCTAATTTTAATAACGCAGTTAAAAGAGCTAAGATATTTTCAATAGTAAGGACTATAATAATAAGTTTAATGATGTTTATTATAGTAAGTTTTGTATTATTTATATCTAATGCCGCTATTTTGAATGTTATGAATAATAAAGAAGAGGATAATTTAAGAACTTTATTTGATGTAGCTATGCCAAATGCTTATATAGGAAGTATACAAATTGATGATAGAATTATGATTGGTGAAATAGACTATGTTAGATATAGATTTTTAAAAAATAAGCCTATAATTGATGGAAATTATAAGGAGTCTTATACATATATACCTTTAATAAATGGAGTTTATGGTTATATGGGACAATATTTATTTGATAGAGTTAGTAAATCATCAAGAGATTCAAATGAAGCTTATAATAAAGTAGGAAAAAAGGTAATGAAATTTTATCATCCATCAATAAAATATGAAAATTATATAAATGATTTAGAAAATATTGATGAAATAGGTAGTGATAAATTAATGGAGATATCATTATCTTTTGATAAAAGTTATAGTCTTGAAGAAGTAAAGAATATGCTTCCTAGTGATATCACTTTAAATTGGTATTGGGTAGATACTTTTTCTGAAAATGATTACTATTTTTCAGATAAGTTAATATTTAATGAATACTATGTATATGGTATAAAAGCTTTAGACAACCAAGGAGATTCAATTGATAATCCTGAAAAGAATTTTATAGATGCTATTAATGAAGGAAAAGACAACAATTATAGTAATGAGTATAAAGAATTATTTGATAATTTAAGTAATGGAAAAGGTGAGATTAATAAAGAAGATTTAAAGATAATAGGAGTAGTTGTAAGTGGTGATAGTAAATCATTAAAAGCCTTAAAAGATAAAACTTATATTAAAGCAGCTACACTAGGTGCAGTAGCAGATAAATATTAATAAAGGAGATATATATATGAAAAAATATTTAAAATTAGAATTTAAAAAGAATATATTTTCTTGGAGAACAATCAGTTCTATTCTAATAATTTTATCAGTATTTATGATACCTTATTTAGAAGAAATAAAATTTCCATGTCAAGAATTAGATGGAGTAGATTATTTTATAAGACTTAGTGAATTTTCATATATAGGATTTATAGGACCGATTATAGCAGGAATAATTTATTCTACCTCAATAATTAATGATAAAGAATCGGGATTTATAAATAAGTTATTGGAAATTATAGATATAAAAACTTATTTTAAAGTTAAATTAATAGTAAATGTCTTAATAAATTTTATAATATTTGCAATAAGCTATGGTATTTGCATTTTATATCTTATTATAAAATATGGATTAAATAATATTAGAGATGGAATGACAAATGGTGCTTTCGTAATAAGTGGATTTATAGGTGTGTATGAAAGCTCAAAAATATTATATATTATTATAATACTTTTAGGAACATTAATATCTTCAGTTACTTTTTCAACATTTGTATTTGGAATTACAACAATAACTGGGACAAAACTTACAGCATATATATTCCCTATATTTTATGTAATACTTACTGGAATCTTTTTTGAGATGTGGTTTTTAAATAGTGTAATTGATTTTAATGTGGTAAAATTATTCAATTTAACAGAAAGCAATACCCAAAATGGAATTAATATAATATTATATAATTTAATATTAATGATATTAGGAGTGGGATTATTATATAAATCATGTTATAAAGGCGTTTTATATTTGTCTCGGGAAATTTGAATTTACTTTTATTTTAAGAAAAAGAGTTTAGTATATAAATAATTAATCTTACTTTAAAAGAATTTGAACTTATGCTTATGCTTGTGAAAAATAAATAGATTAACTAACGAGCCAACAAGATGTGTATCTTGTAGAAAAGATAAAAAAGAACAAAATAGAAAATAATTTTAGAGTGTTGTGAGGTTGTAGTTTAAACTACAACCTTTTGTATATTTCTATAGAGTTAAATTTAATAAAGTTGAAATATGTAAAATAAAGTGATAACATTTTAATCTGGTATGGAATTAAATAAATAATTATCAATTAAATATTATTTAAACGATTATTGAAGGTGGTTATTTTATGAGAATATTAGTAGTAGATGATGAAAAAAGTATAGTTAATTTAATTAGATTGAATTTAGAGGTAGAAGGATATGAACCTATTATAAGTATGACTGGAGCAGATGCAATTTCAAAATTTGAAACTGAAAAACCAGAACTTGTTATATTAGATTTAATGTTACCAGATATAAGTGGACATGACGTTATAAAGAAATTTCAAGAAATAGATAGTGAAGTTCCAGTTATAATGCTTACTGCAAAAAGTCAAATGAATGATAAACTTTTAGGTCTTCAGTTGGGTGCAGATGATTATATAATAAAACCATTTAATAGCGCAGAACTTATTTTAAGAATAAAAGCAGTAACAAAGAGGATTACAAAAAAGCCAAGCTCAAAAAATAATAATGAAATAAAGATTGAAAAATTAAAGATTCTAAAAGATGAAAGAAAAGTTTTCATAGAGGAAGAAGAAATTTTTATGACTTATAAAGAGTTTGATACACTGCTACTTATGATGGAAAATCACAATAAAGTTTTTACTAGAGAAAACCTTTTAGAGAGAGTATGGGGTGATGAGTACGATGTTAATACAAGAGCAGTTGATATTCTAATACAAAGAGTTAGAAAAAAGATGGGCAAGTATTCAAATAAATTAAAAACCGTTTATGGAGTAGGATACAAATTAGAATTTAAAGAAGAGACTATTTAATTTTATAAATAAGACATTAGGAGGATGCATTTTTAATGCGACTGAATTTTAACATAAAAACTAAGATAATTCTCATGAATATGGGGATATTAATTCCAATAATAATATTTATATATATAACAATAATAAATAATTTATATAATAACGTAATAAAAAGTAATATTGATTTATTAACAAAGGAGAGTTACAACACTCAAGTATACATATCAAATTACATTGAAAAAGATAAGGTGGACGATATTGAAAGAAATTTTGAGCATAAAGCTCCACTAATTAATATATATCTATCTAAAAAATTAAATTATAGGATTCAAATTTATGATAAGAATGGTGACATAATGACTGATTCTGTTTCTAATAGCGTTACTTTTTTTGATGAGGATATAACTAATGCTATAAAGGGAAATAAGGCCTATGTTGTTAAAAAAATTGATGGAAACATTTATGTATTATTTTCAAGTCCTATATATTTAAAAGATACAACATTAGGATGTGTAAGATATATATATCCTTTAGATAGTAGCGAAAAACTTATAAATGATATGTTTATAATTATGGGCATATTAGCATGTACATCAATTCTTATATCATGGCTTTTAAGTAAGCTTCTTTCAGAAAAAATAGTTGGACCTATAAAAAAATTAAAGATAGTTTCTCAAAAAGTTACCAAAGGAGAATATGATAATAGAATAAAAATTAGAAGTGGAGATGAAATTGAAGATCTAGCACAAACTTTTAATGTAATGTCTGAGAGTATAAAAAATTATGTTGAAAGTTTAAAAGAGGAAAAACAAAAACAAAAGAGTTTTTTAGATAATGTGACGCATGAGTTTAAGACTCCATTAACAGCAATAATAGGATATTCTGAGATTATACCTAAATTAAAAAATCAAAATGATATAGATGAAAGTTTAGTTTATATGAAGGAAGAAGGAATAAGGCTTTTAAAGCTAGTAGAAGAACTTCTTGACTTATCAAAACTAGGAAAAAGCGAGTTTGAGATAGATAAAAAGAAAAATAATTTAAAAGAAGTCATAGAAGAAGTTTTAGTTATTATTAATCCGAGAATAAAAAAATATGAAATAGAAATAATTAAAAATACATTTGATATTGAAGCTTTAATAGATAGAGACAAGACCAAGCAAGTTATTTTAAATGTATTAGATAACGCTATAAAATACAGTGAATGTAGAAAGATAAAAATAAAATTGCAAGTTGAGAATAAAAAAATAATTTTAAATATAATAGATGATGGTATAGGTATAGCTAAAGAAAATATACCTAAACTTTTTGAGCCTACTTATAGGGTGAATAATTTAAATTCTATTAACAACAATGGAAATGGATTAGGTCTTTGCATATGTAAAGAAATAATGAAAAAGCAAGATGGAGATATAAAAATTAAAAGTAACCTAGGAGAAAGTACATCTGTAGAAATTATATTTAAAAGTAATTAGTATTATGAAAAATAATGAATGTTACATTTACGAAACATGAGTGAAATGTTTATGAGATGTTAAATTTTTATTATATGGGAGGAAACATAAGTGAAGAAAATTAGCTTAAAGGCTAAGATTATAGGCATATACACTACTATAATTATAATTTGCATTATAATGACAAGTTTAAATTATAGATTTTTATATAACAGAGTCAAAATAATAAGTGATAAAGATGATGTTGTAAATAAGATAAATATGTCTATACCTATAAAAATTGAAATTTCTAATGACAAATGGGGTGGTTATGTTTTTGAAGATGAGAATTCTATACAAATGATATGGAATTCCATAGGTGAGATTATGAATGATTTTTCGGAAGAGGAAAACTATATTACAGAAGGGACTAATATAAGCATTGATGCAAATGTTTACTATTTAAATGGTATGAAAGATAAATTTAAAATAAGCGATGTTCTTATTTTAAATAATCGCATGTATCATGATAACAATAAATTACCATTAATAAATAGATTGAAAAATGATTTGCTAGGTTACTTATATTCAACTTCTAATATAGCTAATCTCATAAATACTAGAAATAGAATAGTTATTAGTGATTCTAATAAAGTAAAAGAATTGAATGATTTAGATAAAGAAAAGTTAAAAAATTTAATAAGTAATTCAACTAAACTTGATAGTGATGATGGAATTAAAGCTTTAACAAAGGAAAAGAAGGAAGCTTTATCGCATATAAAAATTTATATTTATGATAAAGAAGATACTTCAATAAAAGTTAAAAGCTGCAATATTGTAAATATGGATGTATATATGGACGGAATATTTGTTGTTCAATATATGGGAGATGAAAATGGACAACACACATATTTTAAGGGAGACCTTAAAGGGATATGCGAAGATATATTAGAGAAAAATATTTAAAAATCATCAGCATTAGAGAGGGGAGTTAGTAATGAATATTAAAAAATTTATTTGCTTTATTGTAATCATATGTGTGTCTTTTAACCTTATTGCTTGTAATAAAAAAAGTTCAAAAGTAATTTATAAAGATGGATATTTAAATCTGGAAGGAAAGCATATAGTTGTTTATGTAGCATCTAGAGATGAAGTTGGTAGAACACTTTTAGAAATGTTTAAGGAAAAAACAGGATGTACATACGAATATATAAGAATGTCTACGCAAGAGGCATTAGAGCGAATTAGATGTGAAAAAAAATATCCTAAAGCAGATATATTTATAGGTGGAACTTGTGATGCTCATAATCTAATGAAAAAGGAGCAACTTTCAGAAAAATATATATGCAAAAATTACGATAGCATACAAAATGTATATAAAGATAAAGATGGATATTGGACAGGTTTAGAAGTTAATTTTTTATCTATTATTGTGAACAAGGATAGATGGGATAAAGAATTTGCAGATAAGGGATTAAAAATGCCAGAAAAGTATGAGGATTTACTTAATCCAATGTATAAAGGTGAGATTATAATACCAGATCCTAATATATCAGGAACAGGATATACTATTATAGCATCAATTGTACAAAATATGGGTAAAGAAAAAGCTATAGAATTTTTAAAAGAATTGAAATCAAATGTAGGACAATTTACATCTAATGGATATATTCCAGCACAGAAAGTTGCAACTGGAGAATATTTAATAGGTACAAATTTTATAGCAGATCAATTGTTAGTTAAAAATTCTGGATTTAATGTAATAACTAATATCCCTAAAAAAACTGGCTGGAATATAGATGCAATTTCAAAAATAAAAAATGGTCCAAATGAAGACGTTGGCAAATACTTTATAGACTTTTGTACAACCAAAGAGAGTGAGGAAATGATAATAAATATCTCTCAAGGTAAATCTACAAGAAAAGACATAAAAGATGATGATTATGAACAAAATTGTGAAGTAAATATGTATGATAATTATGATTTCAAAAAAGCTAGTGAAGACAGAGAGTGGTTAATTAAGATGTGGAATAGTTTTAAAGCGTAAATTTATAAATAAGGGAATATTTAAATTTAAACTTTTTTGAAATAACGTAATGACAATTAATACTTTAACTTTTTAAATTAATAATTAAACAACTTTCAATTTCTAGTATTTAGAACTTAAAACATTAAAATTTATTATTTGGGGGATAAATTTTAATGCAAATAAAATTAAAAGATAAATATTTTTAAGAAGTATTTATTATATTAAGGTAATTTGGAGGATAGATATGAATAAATTGACAAGTTTTTTTAGTATTAATAAAAAAGAGGCTACAGTATCAATTGAAGATCAAAGAAAGATGTGGTTAAAGGAATTCTTAAAAGCATTCTTAGTTGTATTTTCTGTGTATGCTTCTATGTATTTAATTAGAAATAATCTTAAAGCTGGACAACCACTTTTAAAAGAACAATTAGGTTTTACAACATCTGAACTTGGATATATAGGTTTTGGATTTTCTATAACTTATGCACTTGGTAAAACATTGTTAGGATATTTTATTGATGGTAAAAATGCAAAGCGTATAGTGTCATTTTTACTTATGATGTCTGCAACAATGGTCTTTGTAATCGGTCTTATACTAATATCAGGAAATAAATGTACTGGAGCTGTATTAATATTATGGGGATTAAGTGGATTTTTCCAAGCACCAGGTGGACCAAGTGCTTATTCAACAATTACTAGATGGACCCCTACTAATAAAAGAGGTAGATATTTAGGATTTTGGAATATGTCTCATAATATAGGGGGAGCATTAGCAGGAATGTTAGCATTATGGGGAGCAAATAAATTTTTCCATGGTAATGTGGCAGGAATGTTTATTGTTCCATCAATAATAGCAGCTGTTATTGGTTTTACAATGTTATTTGTAGGAAAAGATGAGCCAGAAGAGTTAGGTTGGAATTCTGCAGAAGAAATATTTGGTGAAGTTAAAGCTGAAAATAGTGCTGAATTAAATAACATGAGTAAATTTGAAGTGTTTAAAAAATATGTTTTAAAAAATCCATGGATTTGGGTCTTATGTGTAGCAAATGTTTTCGTTTATATAGTTCGTATAGGAATAGATAATTGGGCTCCTTTATACGTTACTGAACAATTACATTTTGCAATGGGTGATGCAGTTAATACAATATTCTATTTTGAAACAGGTGCACTTATTGGTAGTCTTAGTTGGGGATTTATATCTGACTTATTAAAAGGAAGAAGAGCAATAGTTGCAGTATTCTGTTTAATACTTACTGGATTTGCAGTTTTAGGATATAGATATGCTACAAGCGTTACAATGGTAAATGTTTCACTATGCGCTCTTGGTGCATTAATATTTGGACCACAATTATTAATAGGTGTATCTCTTGTGGGATTTGCTCCTAAAAAAGCAATTGCTGTTGCAAATGGTTTAAGTGGTACTTTTGGATATTTATTTGGAGATTCTACAGCTAAAGTTATGCTAGCTAAAATAGCTGATCCTAAATCATCAGGTGTAAATATTGGTGGAATGTGCCTTCACGGATGGAATGATGTATTTATTATATTCTATGGTGCACTTATAATTGGAATTTGTCTTTTATTAGTTGTTGCTTATGGCGAAGAAAAGAAGATAAGAAGCTTAAATAAGTCTGAAAAAGAAGCAGAAGAATTGGCTGCTTAATAGTATAAAAATAATTGCATAAATTAAGTATAGATATTTTGTATAACAAATGCTTTTCTAATGACAAAATAAGTTGTTAGAAAAGCATTTTATTTTTGCGATTTTTTATTTAAACACAAAAATTTATTGAGAAATTTTTAACATTTATCTATAAAAATACTCTAAAATTGTTGATTTATATAATATATTGTTATTTTTTTAACTTTTATAATTTTAATGTGTTGAAATTTGTTTTTAAATATGATATATTTACTCTCGAAAGTTAGTTGTACATACAAATGAAGCACTTATATACGAAATTTAAATTAAAACAATAACTTTCAATGGATTACTAGTAATTTATCTAAGATATAACTTTAAAAATTAAAAAATTGACTGATAAAAAATAAACAATGAAAAATAAAATTAGAATGATAAAAAATAAAATGGGAATGATAAAAATAAACAATTACTAAAAAATTTATAAATAGGAAGAAGATGAATATGATAGAAAAGAATATAGTAGAAAAAGATAAATTAACACCTAAAGATTATTTAAATAAAGTTTTGGCTGGAACTGCAACTGGAATTGTTGTAGGATTAATTCCAAATGCAATTCTAGGTTCAATATTTAAAGGACTAATAGATGTTTCTCCAATATTTGCCACTCTTTACAATGCTGTAAGTATTATGCAATTCATAGTGCCAGTTATTGTAGGTGTATTAGTAGGATTACAATTTAATCTTAATCCTATGCAATCAGTTATTGTTGGATCAGCAGTATTCTTAGGCTCAGGTGCTTATAAAGTCACAGAACATGGAGTACAAATGGTTGGTATAGGCGATTTAATAAACATAATGTTAGTTGCATGTATAGCTGTATATGTTGTTAGATTAATAGGAAATAAATTAGGATCGTTAACAATATTATTATTACCAATTGTTGGAGCTGGTGTGGGTGTTATTGGAATGCTTATGCTTCCATATGTAAGACAAATTACTATAACAATAGGAAACTTAATTAATAATTTCGCAGTGTTACAACCATTATTAATGTGTATTTTAATTAGTGTTTCATTCTCGGTTTTAATTATTTCACCAATTTCAACTGTAGCAATAGGAATTGCCATAGGAATAACAGGACTAGGTGCCGGAGCAGCTGCTATTGGGGTTACTGCTTGTACAGCTGTTTTAGTAATTGGATCAAGAAAAGTGAATGAAAGTGGAGTTACTTTATCTGTGTTATTAGGAGCCATGAAAATGATGATGCCGAATTTAGTTACCTATCCAATAATAGCAGTACCTATTATTGCAAATGGTATCTTAAGTGGAATAGGTGCTTATCTGTTTAATATCTTAGGTACACCGAATAGTGCTGGATTTGGATTAGTTGGATTAGTTGGTCCTTTAGCGGCTATAAATAGTTCGGGATCAATTATTGGAGTATTAATAGCATTTGTGGTTATACCTTTTGTAGGTGCATTTGTTATTGATTGGTTCTGTAGAAAAGTTATACATTTATATGATGAAAATATTTTTAAATATATTTAATTTGTAATTGAAGCAAAAGAGGAGAGTGAATTGAAATGAAAATTGCAATTGTTGGAGCAGGAGCTATGGGCTCACGTTATGGATATATGTTACATGAATCTGGAAATGAAGTTTTCTTAATAGATGCATGGAAGGATCATGTAGATACTATAAATAAAGAAGGATTAACAGTTGAAGAAAATGGAGAATGTAAGAAGGTAAAAATACCAGCAATGTTACCAGAAGATGCTAAAGAAGTTCCAGACTTAGTAATTTTATTTACTAAATCAATGGGATTAGAATCTATGTTAAAATCTGTAAATAATATTTTAGGAAAACATACAAGAGTATTATGCCTATTAAATGGATTAGGTCATAATGAAACTATTGAAAAATATGTTGATAGTAAAAATATACTTATGGGTGTAACTTTATGGACAGCTGGATTAGCAGGTCCTGGACATGTTGTATTAACTGGAGATGGAAGCTTAGAAGTACAAAATATTGATTCTAATATGGAAGTAGAAGCAAGAGAGATTTGTGACATATTAAATCAAGCAGGATTAAAAGCTCATTATAGTGAAAATGTTATATTTTCAATATGGCGTAAAGCATGTGTAAATGGAACTTTAAATAGTTGTTGCACAATTTTAGATTGTAATATTAAGGAGTTTGGAGAGCTAAAAGAAGCTCCAGAGCTTATTCGTAATATTATAAAAGAATTTGCTGATATTGCTGCTAAATATGGAGTAGAATTAAATGTTGAGGAAGTTGCAAAAGGAATAGAAAAAATATATGATCCAAGCCAAGCTGGAGAACACTATCCATCAATGCATCAAGATTTAATTCAAAATCATCGTCTTACAGAGATTGATTATATAAATGGATATGTATCTAGAAAAGGTAAAGAATTTAATATAAATACAGAATGTAATGATTTATTAACAACTATGGTTCATGCAAAAGAACAATTACTTGTTAAATAAATACAGTTATTTAAAAAGTTGATTATTATTTAAATAGTAATCAACTTTTTTTGATATTATTTATACAATTAAATAACGATCTTGATAATAAAATATAGGGTAAAGAAATACTTTTATATAAAATAGTGGTATTAATTTAGTTGCAAATTTTAAAAATTATCTTTAATATATTATTTATATAGATAAAATTATAAAAAATTAGAACGGAGGGCATAATGCTTGAACAAAATTTTTGTGAGTGTTTATTTTTCACTGCAACTAGATTAAAAAAGATAGCAGCCAAAATAGCTGAAGACGAGTTAAAGCCACTAGGATTATCTCCTACATATGTATATATACTTCTTGGCGTAAAGTTTAAACCTGGAATAACACAAAAGGAATTAAGCAAAGAACTTCACTTAAAACCATCTACAATAACGAGACTTATAGATAAATTGGTTATAAATGGTTTAGTTGAGAGACGAGCTGAAGGAAAATTATCTCATATATATTTAACTAATGACGGAGAAAAAATTCAAGAGGATATACAAAAGTACAGATTAAAGTTACATAATCGTTATAGAGAAATATTAGGAGAAGACTATAATTTATTAACCAAGATAACAAATGATTCTGCAAGGATATTAGAATCTAAGTAGAGCGTTATACAAGTAACTCAAATGTGGACAATGTATTAAAAATATATTATAATAAATGCTTTTCTAATGACGAAATAAGTTGTTAGAAAAGCATTTTATTTTTTGCAACTTTTTATAATCATTAATTGTCTAATAGATGTAATAAGGCATTTAAATAAGTTACAGTCTATTTATAAAGAAAGCTTAGCTAATATATATATATATTAATACTTTAGTATTCTTTTAGAATTTGTGGTATGGGTGTAAAAATAAAAATCATTATGTTAAGGGAGATAATATGATTAATGAAAATACGTTAGTATATAGATTTTATAATAAAAGTCTAATGAAAAATAGTTTGGTAAAAATGGCCATGAAAGGAGATTCAGAAGCATTTACAAGTTTAATAAAGGAAAATAAAACATATCTTTATAAAATTGCTTATAGTTATGTAAAAAATGAACAGATAGCTTTAGATATATTACAAGAAAGCACATATAAGGCATTTATTAATATAAAAAAACTAAAAAAAGAAAGTGTTTTTAAAACATGGATAACAAAAATAGTAATAAATGAATGTATAAATACAATAAGAAAAAATGCAAAAATTACTTATTTAAATGATAATGATATATTGATTAAAAAAGAGTTTATATCTACTGAGGAAAAACTTGATTTATATGAAGCAATTGATAAATTGAGAAATAACTATAAAACAGTAATAATCCTTAAGTATTTTAATGATTTATCGTTAAGAGATATATCTTATATTATGGAGATACCAGAAAATACAGTTAAAAGTCATTTGAAAAGAGCTAAAAATGATTTAAGTAAAATTTTAAAGGAGGACTTTTTAAATGAATAAGAACTATGAAAATATTAGTATACCAGATAATATAGATGATTTTATAGATATTGGGGTAAAAAGAGCTGTAGATTTAAAAAATATTAAAAGAAAAAAACTTATTAGAAGAAATTTAGGGATTACAGCAGCTTCCTTAATTATTGTTTTAACTATAGGGTTTTCAAATCCAGCATTAGCAGCTAAAATACCTATTGTTGGAAATGTATTTCAAGCTATTGAAAAAAATATATACTTTCCAAGTAATTATTCAGAATACTCTACATCAGTCAATGAAACAGCATACTCTAATGGAGTAGGTGTAACTTTGTCGGATATATTATGCGATGGACAATCTTTATATGTAACATATATTGTTGAGAGTGAAAAGCCTTTTAAATATACGTCGTGGGGAGAGGCACCTTTAACAATGAATCAACTTATAACAAGCGAAGAATATAATAAAGTAGATTTCTCTAATAAACAACTAGACAATACAGGAATTGCTGGTCTTGAAGGAAAATTTATTGATGATAATACTTTCGTCGGTATGGAAAAGTATAAACTGTCATCGCTAAAAATATCTATCCCAGATGAATTTATATTTCAAGTTAAATACATATCATTTCAAACTGATTCAGTAGAAAATGATGAAAAACGTGATGTGAAATCTGGTACATGGGCTTTTAAAATACCTGTAAAAGTGAATAAAGATATTAAAAGAGTTGTAAATCTAGATAACATAGGAAATGACAGTGTAAATTTAAACTCGCTATCAATAACACCTTTTGATATGATATTTAGTTTAACTTATAACAAAGGTAAGTGGAGTGACTATGAAGTTTCGATTTATGATGAAAATAGAGAAGAACTTAATTTTTCAGATAGTAGTATAGATGAAGATAATAAAACTGAAAATATTATTTTTAAAGCACCTTCTAATGAAAGTAAAAATATTAGGGTTATAATAAATAAACCCATATTAGAAAAGGGCGAAACAATAACTGAATCAAAAGGTCAAAGTGAAACTTCCTATAAAGAGATTGGAAAAGAATTAATATTTGATGAGATAATAAACATAAAATAAACATAATATGATTAGATATTAATAAACAAGCTAATGATATTAAAAGAATCATTAGCTTATGTTATAATTGTCTTAAAATGCAGACGTTATTTAAGCGATAGAGAAACTTTAAGAGAGGAAGTGAGATTATGAAAAAAAGATTTAACACAACAGGAGTATGTGTTCCTAGAAAGCATTATATGGTAGATATATCAAATAAAATAGATGAGATAGAAAAACTTGTAGAGGAAGAATTTTATTTTGTTATAAATAGACCAAGGCAATTTGGAAAAACAACAACACTAAATGAATTGTATAAGAGATTAAGTGGTAAATATAGTGTAATAAGAATGGATTTTGAACTTATAGGAGAAGATTTTGCAAGTGAGGAGAGATTTTGTGAAACCTTTGTAGACTATATGTCTAGATTTACTAATATAGATATCAGAAAAGCATCAACGTTAACAGAACTTTCAAATAGGATAATGGATTTGACAAAAGATAATGAAATTATACTTATCATAGATGAAGTTGATAAAAATTCTAGCAATAGATTATTTTTAAGCTTTCTTGGTATGCTTAGATCATTATATTTAAGTAGAGAACAGGATCTTGGGACTACTTTTAAATCAGTTATATTAGCAGGTGTGTATGATATTAAAAATTTAAAATTAAAGGTTAGAGATAATTCAGAAATAAGATATAATTCACCATGGAATATAGCGGTGAATTTTAATATAGATATGAGTTTTAGTGAGATAGAAATAGGAACTATGCTAAAGGAATATGCTGCTGAAAATGCATTACCATTAAATATAGAATTTCTTAGTAAGGAGATATATAAATTTACAGCAGGATACCCATTTTTAGTATCAAGAATATGTCAAATAATAGATGAAATTTTATTATCAGAAAATAAAAGGGAATGGACAATATTTGATATACAAAGAGCGGTAAAATTATTATTAGAAGATAAAAATACATTATTTGATGATTTAATTAAAAATCTTGAAAATAACTCAAAGTTATATGAATGCTTATATAGTATCTTAGTTAGTGGTTTACAAATAACATACAATATAAATAATCCGACTATAGATTTAGGTCATATGTTTGGATATTTAGTAAAAGATAAAAATAACAACACTATCGTATCAAATCAAATTCTTAAAGAAGTTATTTACAATTATATGATATCAAAAACGGATACTAGAACAATGTCTAAATATAATTTTAAAGATAACTTTATAAATGAAGATAATACCCTTGATATGGAGAATGCATTATTAAGATTTCAACAATTTATGAAAGAGAATTATAGTTCTAGAGATATAGAGTTTTTAGAAAGACAAGGAGTTCTTTTATTTTTATCATTTATAAAACCAATAATTAATGGAGTTGGATTTGATTATAAAGAAGTTCAAATTTCAGAAGAAAGAAGATTGGACGTTGTTATTCAATATAATAAATGTAAGTATATTATAGAAACAAAAATTTGGCATGGAGAAATTGCACATAAAAAAGGTTTAAATCAATTAAAAAATTATCTTGAAATAGAAGGTTTAAATAAGGGATATTTATTAATATTCAACTTTAATCAAAATAAAGAATATACTCATAGTGAATATTATGTAGATGATAAAACTATTTTTGAAGTTAGAGTTTAAAAGAAATAGTAGCTTACTAATTGAAAGTGAAGCTACTATTTTTTATTAATATTTTAGAATAAGAGATGGTGAATCATGTCATAAATAAATGAGGTTTTTAGGCTTATACATTAATATTACTTGGTTAAGGCTGTTTTTATTTGCACATATACAAACCTTTCATGAACTGTAAGTGTTGTATTCCATTATTGTTTTGTATAATAAACTCAAAGACATGATTAATAAAAGCATTAGTTTAGTGATTATGAAATTAGAATTTATTATCTAAAGTGCAATGCACTTTATTAAATGGAGGAAATAAAGAATGGTTGAGAAAATATTAGAAGTACAATCTTTACGTAAGTATTATGGGAAAAAGGATAATGTTACAAAAGCTATAGATGGCAGTAGCTTTCAAATTGTAGATGGAGAGTTTGTTGGTATTATGGGAAGTAGTGGGTCTGGAAAAACAACATTACTGAATTGTATTGCAACAACTACTTGTCCAACAGATGGGAAAATTCTTTTAAAAGGTGAAGATATAGGACGATTTAAAGGAAAGAAACTGGCTGATTATAGAGGAAATCGTATTGGATATCTGTTTCAAAATTTTGAGTTAATTGATAACTTGAATGCTAGAGAAAACATTATGTTACCTGTTTCTATTCATAATATGATGGGAAAAGAAGATGAAAAAAGAATTGATGAACTTGCAAAATATTTAGAGATTGAAGATGTAATGACAAAATTCCCATCAGAAATGTCTGGTGGACAAAAACAGCGTGTAGCAGCTGCTAGAGCATTAATTATGAATCCAGAAATAGTTCTTGCAGATGAGCCTACTGGCGCATTAGATTCAAAAAATGCAAAATTATTAATGAAAAAACTTTCTGGACTAAATCAAAAGCAGAGGGCAACTATTTTAATGGTAACTCATGATCCTAATGTAGCAAGTTACTGTTCACGAATTTTATTTATTCAAGATGGAATGGTTTTTCATGAACTTAGAAAAAGAGTTCCAGAAGAATCTCAAGAAGCTTTTTATGAAAGAATCATTTCAGTAATGGCACAATTGGGAGGAGGAAGTGCAAATGTTCTTTGATTTAGTTAAGAAAAATAGTAGACGAAATAGAAAAGAAAACGGGCTATTTTTTGTATCTTTGATTGTGTCAATAATAGCATTTTATATTATTTTATCATTAGAAAATCAGGATGTAATAATATTTTTAAAAACAATAGAAAGTGATGCAGTTAATCGTCTATTATTACTAACGCCTGTACTATATGCAGTTTCATTATTTATTTTATTCTTTTTGGTTTACTTTGCAGGAAAGTATCAGTTGGAAAAAAGAAGTCATGAGATTGGTATGTATTTGATGCTTGGTATGCGTCGTAAAAGATTATTCTTTATGCTTCTGGTAGAAGAGGTATGGAATAGTATCATATCACTTGCTATTGGAATTCCTATAGCTGTTTTTATATCAGAGATGATTAGCATGATTACAGCCAAAGTTGTTGGGTTTGGTATTATAGGACATAAATTTTCATTTTCTATTTTGGCAGTGCTATGGACGCTGGTTGGTTATTTTCTTATTAGATTAGCAGCTCTATTAATATTAAGTGGAAATATTGCAAAAAAAGAAATAATGCAATTACTATCAGAATCTCAAGACAAAAAACATAAGGTTCACAATAGGGTTTTTACAATAATAAAGCTATTACTAGGAATTACATTATTGATTATTTCTTATGTACTGGCTATTGCAGGAGATGCATGGACTTCTATTAAGGTTATGGGAATTACAGTTATTTTAGGGCTTTGTGGTACTTTTCTTTTATTTCATGGTATTGGAATATTATTTGAAACTATTCTTAAAAAGATGAAGAATAAAAATGGGTTAGAAATATTTACATTTAGACAGTTACAGGAGAATGTATTTCTTAAATCAAATTCTCTTGCAGTTTCATCACTATTAGTTTTGATAGCATTGTGCTGCTTTGGTTATGGTGTTTCAGTAAGTTTTAACTATAGTTCAATAAATCAGAATGTGCTACATTATACATTTGAAGGAAAAGAGCAAGAGATAAAGGCAGAATTAAATAAGCTACAAATGCAAGATTATATGAATGAAATATTTGAGGTTAAAATAGGTCATTTAAGTAATTCTGATAATAGAGATAGCTTTTCTTATGAAAATTTAATAGAGGCTGTGAAGAAACAGGAAGATTTTAATGATAAGGATATCTTATTAAATAATCTTCAGCATTTCACATATCCATATTTGATTTCTTTATCAGGATATAATAACATTCTAAAATTGGCAGGAAAGGATACCATCAAGCTTGGTGAGAATCAAGTAGCGTTATATAATGGTCTAGAGTTTTCATATGGAAATACAGCAGAAATATTGAGAAGTGTACTTAAAGAAAAAGTAAAGGTAGAAATTGAAAATAAGGGATATGAGCTTGTAGAACAACTTTGCCAAGATAATATTGTCACTGATCGTTCTATAAATATTAGTTATGGATTGATTGTTTCAGACGATGTATTTAATCGTTTTACAAATGGAGAACATAGTTCTTATTGGAATGCAGCATTAAAAGATGATTTTGTGAAAGATAATGGGTTAATGCAGGCAATCAGACAGGTAAATGAATTACTTAATAAGACAAATCTAAAGTATGAAAGCTACCTACAAAATATGGGAAGACAATTGTTTTATACAGTGGCAGCTAGCTATACAACAATTTACCTTGCAATTATTTTCTTGATTATTGCCAATACTGTTATAGGAGTTCAATTTTTAATGCAACAGCAAAAGACAGAAAGACGCTATCAGACAATAATTCGTCTTGGATGTGATTATAAGGATTTATGTAAGTCGGCTAGAAAACAGATAAAATGGTATTTTTCTTTTCCAGTAGTGGTTGCAGCAATTGGAAGTATATTTGGAATTAGGGCATTACTTTCAGGGACTGCCACTTCAGAAATGAAATCAAAAATTGGTGCATTAATGATAGTTGCAGTACCTATAATTATTGTACTTTGTGTGGTAGAATTTTGTTATATCATTGCTGTAATACAAATGAGCGATAAGCAAATAGTTGCATTGATGAATATGAAAAGAGAAGATAGATAATAATATAAAATTACATTAAGTTAAACTTAGAAAGGGGGATTCAAATGAAAAAGATTGTCATAGTTGAGGATGAATTATTTATGAGGGAAGAACTTGTATCTATATTGCAGAAAGAAGCATACGTTACTTGTTGTATTACAAGCTTTATCAACACAGCAGAAGAAATCTTAAAGGCATCCCCTGACCTTGTGTTGTTAGATTTGAATTTACCAGGCGTAACTGGTTTTGAAATATGTAAAACAATTAGGATGAAAAGCACTGCCCCTATACTGGTGCTCACTAGTCGAGACCAATTAAGAGATGAACTACATGCTTTAGGGTTAGGAGCAGATGAATACCTTACAAAGCCATGTAACAAAGATAGATTAATAGCTAGAATTTCTAATTTGCTTCGTAGATATGAAGATAGAAATCATTTTATTGAAATAAAAGGAGTAAAACTTGATTTGCAAACTTATACAATGTATGCTAATGAGCAGTCCATTGTACTAACTGAAAATCAAGGGAAAATAATGGAGCTTCTTTTATTAAATGCAGGTAAAATTGTTACAAAAGATATGCTGTTTGAGAAAATATGGGGCACTAAAGAGTACATTGATGAAAATGCACTACAAGTTAATATGACAAGGTTAAAAAAGACAATTAGAAGTTTAAACATAAAGTATGAAATTATAACAGTAAGAGGCAAGGGATACAATCTTGTAGCAATTGAGGAAAAAGAAAATGATTAGAAAGTTAGTTAGCATCTTTTTAAAATATAAAATATGGCTTGTTGTAATTATGATTTTTAATGTTATGTTTGGTGTTTTTCTTTGGTTAATTGATGCTAATGGTTTCACTTATATTTTTCCAACCATGATAATTGGTTCTATTTTATTATATAGTTTAATTAGTTTTGTAGTTTATGGTATAGATAAAAGAAAAGAAGAAGCACTTATAGAGTTTATAGAAAATCCAGATTTGCATGAAGAAGAAGTATGTCTTAGTTTTCTTTCAGGTGGAGAAAAAGAGATTATTCATTTAATTGGAGAAAAGCTTCGTAAAAAGAAGGAGCTAATCAAAAAGCAAGATTTAAATCTAAAGGAATATGAAGAGTATATAGAAACATGGGCACATGAGATAAAAACACCATTAGCGTTGATGACGTTTGTTCTTGATAATAGAAAGGAAGAGATTTTATTTCCAATCTATCAGAGATTAGAATATGTAAGAACTAAAATGCAAGAAGATATCGAAAGAATGTTATATTATTCAAGAGTGAAATCTGAGCATTTAGATTATATTTTTACCAAAATATCACTTGATGAAATCAGTAAAGATGTTGTTGATGAGTATAAAAACTTAATAGAGGAACAAAAAATTACTATTAATAATGAAGTAGGAAATATACAGGTACTTTCTGATAAAAAAGGGTTAATATTTGTGTTAAGACAGGTTTTAAGTAATTCTATAAAATATATGGATAGAGAAAAATTCAATCCTTTCATAACACTACTTACTAAGATTGATAATAAAAGTGGTAATATAATGCTTGTAATTAAAGATAATGGAATAGGCGTTAAGCCGTATGATTTGCCATTTTTATTTGATAAAGGATTTACAGGAGATACTGGAGAACAGAGAAAACGATCTACTGGAATGGGACTTTATTTGGCAAAGCAAGTAGCTGATAGCCTAAAATTTAAAATCGAAGTTTCAGAAAAATACAAAGATGGTTTTGAAATATCTTTGTTATTTCCTATCATAGAATAGTAAAACCTCATTTATTTGTGATATGGTGAAGCGTACCTGTAGAGAACCCAAATAAATAGATAATGATTAAAGGTTAATTAATAAGTCAATTATGTTAAATATGTAATTGGCTTATGTTATAATTATTGTAGTTATTATGTGTAGCAAAGAAAAATGAGTAATGGGAAAGGAGGATATATGATGGCAGTATATTTAAATACTAATAAATCTTTAGAAAATTATAAAAGGTTATTAAATATAGATTATTTTGTTGATAAATCAATGATAATAGAAAAAACTAATAAGCTTATTAATACAGCAAATAGTTATATATGCATAACAAGACCAAGACGATTTGGTAAATCAAGTGTTGCTGATATGTTAGGTGCTTATTATTCGAAGGCTGTGGATTCAAAAGAGATTTTTGATAGACTTAATATAAGCAAATCTTATGATTATGAAGAGCATTTAAATAAATATAATTTAATTAATATATCCTTTAATAAAATACCAGAAATCGGGAAAAGCTTTGATGCTTATATGGATATGATAAAGACATCATTAATAAATGATATTAATGATGCTTTTCCAAAAATTGATAGTAAAAAATATTTCACTATAAGTGATATGTTAAGTGATACTGGAGAAAAGTTTATTTTTGTTTTTGATGAATGGGATTATATTTTTAATAATAATTTATTTATTGAAAATCAAAATGATTTTTTAGAGTTTTTAAGAAATCTCTTAAAGGATCAACCTTATGTAGCTCTTGCATATATGACAGGAGTTCTTCCTATAAAGAAATATTCAAGCGGTTCTGCTCTTAACATGTTTGATGAATTTACATTTTTAAAAGATAGAACATTTGATGAATATTTTGGATTTACAGAAGATGAAGTTATGAAGCTTTGCAATAAAAATAAAAATATTAGTTTTAAAGAATTAGAAAATTGGTATAATGGTTATTTAACTGCAAAAGGAGTTAAAGTATATAATCCAAGATCAGTAGTGAAAGCACTACAAAATAATTACTATGAAAGTTATTGGACTAATACTGGTGCTATGGATGAGGTAGCAGAGTATCTTAAATACAATACATTAGAAATCAGAGATGATGTAATAGAAATGGTATCGGGTGAGGAAGTTGATATTATAATAGACGAGGAATTTAGGGCAGGTCAAGGAGTACCAAGGACTAAAGAAGAAATATACTCGGCTATGATAGTACTTGGATTTTTATCATATTATGATGGGTATTTAAAAATACCTAATAAGGAACTTATGAAGGAGTTTGAAAAGGCTTTAAGAGATAAATCTTTTGGATATGTTTCAGAGATAATAGCTAATTCAAAAAGAATGTTAAAGGCAACAGTTAATGGAGATATAAAAACTGTGGAAGCTATACTTCATGATATCCATAACTCAGAAATACCAATACTTCAATATAATGATGAGAACAGTCTTTCATGTGTTTTAACTTTAGCATATCTTTCTGCTAGAGATACCTATAGAGTAGAAAGAGAAGAAAAAACAGGAAAGGGTTATGCAGACTTTACTTTCCATCCTAGAAGAAAGAATGACACGGCCTTTATAGTTGAACTCAAAAAGGATGAATTACCAGAAGTAGCACTAAATCAAATTAGAGAAAAAGAATATGTAGAGAAGATAAGACGCGAGAATGATGGCAAAAAAGTATTAGCAGTGGCAATATGCTATGATTCAAAGAATAAAGAACATACTTGTAAAATTGAAAAAATCTAAGATGATAATATAGATAGGCTCAGTGTAGTCTATCTGTATTTTTGTAAAAAATATAATATTATATATACAGGATAATAGTCCAATGTAGGAGCCAATATCCTGTATTTTTTGAATGTGCCTAAAACTATGCTTGGGGTTTTAATATACGTGGCTCATAAACTTCTGCAACGGCTTTCATAATGAAAATGAAGCAGACAGCAAAAAATATTATTGTTACAATGAGAAGTACATATTGGTAAGCAAATTTGCCAAGTATAAATCCATAGATTAATGATCCAAAGGGAACAGCTCCTTGACAGAACACACCCAATAAAGCAAAGAACCTTGCTCTCATTTCATTTGGAACCATTTTTTGAAGATTTACATTCATAGGTGTGTTTATTCCTGAATTGAACAATCCACATAATAGTATTACTGCTGCTAAACTTATAAATAGTTTCAAGTTATGACCACCAAGATAATTTACAGCATTTGGGTATAAGGAAAATGTAAGTACAAAAAGCATAGCTGCTTGAAGTAAAATTGCAAGTTTTATTACCATTTTTGTACTAAATTTCTTTAAATAAGCACCTATTGATATATTTCCAAGTAGTATACCAACGGTAAAACATGAAATTAAATAGCCATACTGCTGTGAATTAAAACCTACACATTTTTTTAATACATAGGGAAATACTATATCAAAAAAAGGTGCAACAAGAAAATTACTTAGCAAGCAAAATAGGAAAAGTTGATTTAAAGCTTTATTTTTCTTTATAAAGCCAATTACACTAGCATTTTCTGTAAAAAATAATTTTAAAGTTATTCTTTCTCTTTGTCTATTTATATTTTTATAAATTATAAGAAATGAACAAAGTGCTGATATTATAAAGGATATACCATTTAAATAAAATACTGTTTTTATTCCTAAAATTCCATATATTATACCTCCAAGACAAGGGCCTATAATCATTGAAATTGCATCACTGCCGCCTCGCATGGACATGGCTTTCATAAGTTCTTCTTCTTTTATGAGTTCTGGAAGAATTGCTGTAGATGATGCTGAAAAAATACTATCCATAATAGAAATAAATATCTGTATTAAAAATAGTGTATAAATATTTAAATTATTCCATAAGGCTAAAAATCCTAAAGTGAGCATTAAAATTCCTCTGCCAATATCGGTTATTACCATAATGTTTTTTCTATTCTTTCTATCACCTAAAATGCCTGCAAAGGGTAATGTGATTACATTAGGTAATAGATTAAGAGCAGAAAATATTCCCATCATAATTGCAGAATGAGTTATATCCAATATATAAAGTGGTATTGCTATCTGTTGTATTCCAGTTCCAATGTAGGATATAAATCTTCCTAACATATAAAATAATAAATTTTTTTTAAGTTTCATTTTATCTCCTTATATTAAAATTGATCTTTTACTATTATTTATAAAGTTATAGTAACGTGACTTCCATCTTTCGAGTGTACATCAACAATTTTTAAACCTTTGTATTCTCTTAAAATGTCAATACAACTTGAAAGTTCTTTCCAATCAATTATATTTACATATTTTTTATCTTTTTCAGGTATATGTTTTTGAATAAATGGGGTATCTACAATTGAAATTCCAAATTTTAAAAGTGCATTAGGCACAGGCACTGTAAATCCCCTTTTACCTGACTTAATATATATTTTCATAAAATTTCCTCTCTATTCTATACTAACTTCTACTAAATCACCATTTGCACTTTTCACATCTACTATTTTTCCTGAAAGGTTATTGTCTATTGCATCGGAAATAAGATTCAAATCTAAATTTTCCATTCCCTTAATGTTATCAGCTATTGGTATTTTACCTATAGTTTTAAGCATAGTTTTTATAAACTTAATTGGAAGATTTACATTTACATCATCTCCCTCATGAGAAGTAACCTTTATTTTAAGCATTTTGTTTATGATGTCTGTATCGTTTGAAGTATTTCCTAATGTTTCAATGGATGTGCTCTTAGTGTTAAGTGCTTCTATAAGTTGTTCTGCTTTTTCAGAAGTTATTTTACCTTCTTGTACCATTTTTAATATTTTTGACATTTCTTCATTCATTTTAAACGCTCCTTTAATTAACATATTAGGCATAATCAATTAAATAATAAGTCCATCTGTCAAGCCTACTTTTTATTTTCTTTCATATGCCTTATTCATTTAACATTTTAATGGCTTGGTCTGAAGTTATCTCTCCTTTGTCTAGCATATCTACTATTTTCTTCTTATCTACGGAAGGTTCCTTTGCTACCTTATATCCAAGAGAAGTTATAACTTCATCTAATTTTGCTCTTACTGTTGGATAGGATATGCCAAGTTCCTTTTCAACATCTTTTATATTTCCTCTATTTTTTAAAAACACTTCTATAAATTTTAATTGTTCTCCTGAGAGATATTCAAACTTTGACATTTCAAAATCATTTTCTATTACAGTACTGCATTTAGAGCACTTTAGTTTTGAAATGAAAAGTTTAGAAGAACAAACAGGGCATTTACTAATAACTTTATATGCCAAATTATCACTTCCTTTCTTGTGTTTATAATATATCACTTTAAATTAAATAAATCAATATTAGAATTAAATAAATTAATATTAATATTAATTTATTTAATATTATAAAGTTTTATATTGATATTATTAAGTTATGAATTAATAATAAAGTAAAATATATTAAGGTATTTTTCATAGAACGGGAAAATGGAATTACCATGGTGCAAGGGAGAAGAATATTCATCTTACGGAGTATTTATTTCTGATGAAAAAGGTGAAGTGGATTTAGATTTAGCTAAGCCAGTAAAAGGTACTTATGAAGCTAATGATAGCATGGGATTAATTTATTCATTGAAAAAGTCTAGAACTGAAGGCAAAAACATTGCAGAAAATATATCTATTGATGAACCAATGATTATGAATATGGTATTTGAATCTTCTGATGAAAAAAAGGAAATTAATTTAAAGCGATTGTTTAAAACAGAAGATGTTATCATAAAGAATATATGTGAAGAAGAGTTTAATGGGCAGTTATTTTATAAAGAAAAACCTAATAATAAAACAGTTTTAATGGTAGGCGGATCAAGTGGAGATGTAAGAGCATTAGCTCTGTTAGTAGCACCGCTTGCATCTACTGGATTTAATGTTCTTATAGTTCCATTTTTTGATTCAGAAGGATTACCAGACAAATTAGAAAAAGTTGCACTAGAATATTTTGAAAAAATATTTAAATGGATCGAGAATAATGAAATTACGTGTTCTAAAGAGATATTTCTACATGGAACATCAAAACAAAACCCAATTAGTTAAAAGTCTTGAAAAAAAGGATTTTGTATCTATAATACCTAGTAAAAAAGATAAGAGATCTGTAAATGTATGTGTGACTGATTTAGGAATGGATGCCATTATTAAATGTGGGAAAGATGGCACTATTGATTTCATGGCTGATATTTTTAAAGATTTTACTAAAGAAGAAATAGAAACTCTTTGGAAGCTATTGGTTAAACTATATCGCTTTGATGGTATAGAAATGGATGGATTTGAAGAGAAGGTTCAAGTTCCTATCATTAATAGGGGAGACTATAGGTGCAGCCATATCATTTTGGTTATATAGAAAAGGTTTTAAGAAAAAGATAGAAAAATTTTCAGTTAATAATAGATACTTAAAAAAATTAGTAAAGAGTCAAGGCAAAGAAAGCACTTATCTAGTATTTTTAATAAGATTATTACCTTTTGTGCCTTCTGGATTTGTAACATTAGGTGCTTCAGTGAGTAATATGAATATTATTCCTTTTACAATAGCAACTTTTTTAGGGAAAATACCTTCTATTATATTAGAAGCATTGGTAAGCTACGACTTTATTAATATACAAGATAATTGGGCTAGGCTAATAATTACGCTATTGTCATTAATTTTAATCATAATTTTTATGAACAAAAATTATAAATATAATGAGGAATAATTTATATATATAGGTAGAAACAATTATATATGTTAATAAATACTTTTATAATTAATGAAATATGTTGTTATGAAAGCATTTTATTTTTGAATTTTTTAGTGATATACTAAATTAGTTATTATAAAGAATCAGCAAGGATGAAGTATAAACATGGAAAATAAAAATTATTTGTACGATAATTATTTAAATATGGCTAGAAATTTAAAAAGTGAGAGAAACTTATTAAAAGCTTTAAAATTTTATAAAAAAGCATATGCATTAAATGTAGGTAAAACGGATATAGAATTTTTACTTGATATGGCATTATTATATGATGAAATTGGTTTGAGAAAAGAAGCAGAAGAAAAATATTTAGAAATAATTAATTTAGATGAAGATGAACCTAGAGCTTATTATGGTTTAGGAACTATATATGATGAATTAGGCGATTTGTCAAAAGCAAAAGAGTATTACAAAATATCAATACAAAAAGATTCAAGTTATGATAAAGCATATTTCTTTTTAGCCAATATATATGATGAATTAGGTGATAAAAAAAAGGCAATTTTAAATTATAAAAAAACTATTGAATTAAATAACAATGATTTATGGGGATATGCGAACTTAGCTTGCATTTTTGAAGAATTAGATAGAAATGAAGAAGCGTTAAAATATATAAATAGGGCTCTAGAAATAAATCCTAAACATTATAGAATATTGTTTAACAAAGCTGTAATATCAAATAAATTACATAAGAAACAAGAAGCTATAGATTATTATAAAAAGTCTATAAAAGCAAATCCTACATATACATATAGTTTTTTAAATTTAGCTGTTATATATAGGGAAGATAATGATTTTACAACTGCAATAAATGTAATAAATAAAGGAATAGAAATAAATCCAGAAGAAGGATTCTTATATTACAATAGAGCTTGCTTCTATGTTAATACAAAGGAATTATTAAAGGCTTTAAAAGATGTAGAAAAGTGTATAGAGCTAAATGATTTATTCTTAGATTATATGAAAAAAGATAAAGAACTTGATCCTATAAGAGATTTAAAGGAATACAAAGAATTTATAAACAACATTTAATAGAATAATATGGTATTATTTTATATAGTGATGCAAAAATGATGTGTTTTAAATATGTGTTCATATATGTAATAGGTAAAGTGGCATTGTAATTTTTAGTTTTCTTAAGTTCAATTACTCTCGTCAGCTTTGCTTATACATATATGAATACTTTGCTAAAATAAATATTAAAGAAAGTGGGGGCGAAGGCTTATGAAGGAAACTTTTACAGAAGGTTTAGAGATTTCAATGAATAATCTTTACAAAACAGGAGCATTTTTAACATGTGGAGACGAAAATAAAGCTAATACTATGACAATTAGCTGGGGAAGTGTAGGTTATATTTGGAGACGACCTATATTTATGGCACTAGTTAGAGAAACAAGATATACTAAAGAATTTTTAGATTCTGGTGATAACTATACAGTTAGTATACCATTTGAAGGAAGTATGAAATCAGCACTTACTATATGCGGAACAAAATCAGGTAGAGAGATAGACAAAGAAAAAGAAGCTAATATAAAATTTATACCTAGCAAAAGTGTAAGTAGTCCTATAGTTCATGGATGTAATAAATATTATGAGTGCAAAATATTGTTTAAACAAGAAATGGATTTAGATAATATTGATCCTGAAATCAAAGATAAATTCTATGGCGAAGGTGAATCAAAGCATGTATTATATTTTGCTGAAATATTAGAAAGCTATACTAAATAATAAGTATTTATCTATGTTATTAAACAGAGTCTTTTATTTTCACAATAAAAAGCTATTACTTAACTGGGTTGTCCAATTAAGTAATAGCTTTATTGTTATTTTAATGATTATTTTCTATAATTAATTTGTGATAAATTAGGTGTATGTTCAAATTCGATTGGTTCGTTCTTGTATAAGAATTTTACTCCATCAATCCACTCACCTTTATATTTTACTTGAAGAAAAGTTTCTAATAAACTATTTTCAGATATTTCTCCACCGGTAGAACCTTGTAATTTATTAGCTGCCCAATTAGGTTTCTTTAAATCAGCATTGCTAGTTACACCTTTATTAGCTGCACTTTCATCTAAGTTTATAGTAGCAATTTTTTTGCCATCTACAGTATCAATAGATTTTACTTCTATTGGTAAGTTATCAAATGTTTTTTCAGAAAGAGCCTTTGATAACTTCTTTAATTTATCTTCTAAACTTAAATCTTTGTTTAGCTCAATAGTTGAAATTTCTTTTATTTCCATATTATCTGCATCTTCAGTATATATAGAGAATGCCTCAGTTTCTTTTTTATTATTCTTATCATTTTTATCATCTTTAGAAGTATCAGTAGGATTGTCCTTTTTGATATCATTCTCATTATCTGTCTTTGGATTCTCTACTACAGTATTGTCTTCTGGTTTTGTATTAGTGGCTGAATTTGAAGAACAACCTACTAAAGCTATACTTAACATTAGAACTGTAGCTAAAATCAATTTTTTTACCATTATTCTTTCCTCCCTATTTAAAAAAATAAGTAATACTTTAAAATATCATAACAATTATAGCATATGTATTCAATAATTAAAAGTTTGGGGATATGAAGAAAATAATGGTAAATAACGAAAATATATTTTCAAAATAATTGACAATTTATTTTGAATGTAGTATATTTTGATTATCAAAATGTTTGATTGCAGAAATTAAATTACTAAGTCAAATATTTAATGTTTTATCTGGAGGAAAATAAATAGATGAATCAATCAAAAAAGATAGTCAATCAGATATTAGTAGAATTATTTAATGATATTTTACAAATAGAAGAACAAACAATAAAAGAAGGAGTAATTTCAGATCTTTCAATTACTGAAATTCATACTATTGAAGCAATTGGAATGTATAAAAAAAGAACTATGTCTGAAGTAGCTCAAGATTTAAAAATAACAGTTGGAACATTAACAACTGCAATCAATAAACTTATTAAAAAAGGTTATGTAGAAAGAAGCAGAATAGAAGAAGATAGAAGAGTTGTTTTAATTGCTTTAACTAAAAAAGGAAAACTAGCTTATAGATTACATGAAAAATTTCATAATGATATGGTTAGTAACTCAATAGAAAGCTTAACACAACAAGAAGAAGCAATGCTAATTTCAGCATTAAATAAGATAAATGAGTTTTTAAGAGAAAAATATAAATTGAAATAATTAAGGAGAAAAGTATGAATATTAAAATAGGGGGAGTAGGGGGATATCTACCATCACTCGTTGTTACAAATGATAAAATTAGTGAATTTGTTGATACTAATGATGAGTGGATAGTTGAAAGAACAGGTATAAAAGAACGTAGAATTTCAGAAGGTGAAAATACTTCGGAAATTGCTGTGAAAGCCGCTAAAGTTGCCCTTGAGAGAGCAAAGATTGATTCTGAAGATTTAGATTTAATAATAGTAGCAACTATTACTCCAGATATGTTTATGCCATCTGTGGCGTGTTTAGTTCAAAAAGAATTAAATGCTAATAAGGCTGCGGCATTTGATATAAATGTTGCCTGCTCAGGTTTTGTATTTGCATTAGAAACTGCAAATTCATTAATGAAATCATTAAATTACAAGAATGCACTTGTTATAGGTGCAGAAACACTTTCTAAAGTTATTAATTGGAATGATAGAGGAACATGTATATTATTTGGTGATGGTGGTGGAGCAGCAGTACTTGTAAGAGATGAAAAGAATGGAATAATTAATTCCTATTTGAAAACAGATGGGAAAAAAGGAGATTCATTGACTATAGGTGCGCTTGATTTTAACACTCCTTTTACTAAAGAAAATTTTATTAGCAACCAATATGTTGAGATGAATGGTAGGGAAGTTTTTAAATTTGCAACTTCAGCTATTATTAAAGGAATTGATGGTGTATTAGAAGGTACAGATGTTTGCTTAAATGATATAAAGTACATAGTACCTCATCAAGCTAATATAAGAATATTAGATTATGTTGCTAAAAAATTAAAGATAGATATAAATAAGTTTTATATAAATTTAGATAAAACAGGAAATACATCCTCAGCTTCAGTGCCATTAGCTTTAAATGAGTTATATGAAAAAAATCTTCTAGAAGAAGGAGATAAGATACTTTTAGTAGCTTTTGGTGGTGGATTAAGCTATGGAGCTACATTACTAGAATGGTAAAAATTAAATTATTAGGCTATGTTTTAGTAAAGTGTTGAGATATTAATATATAAACAGATACTTAAAATATAGTTAACTATTAATTTAAAGATAAATAAAAAAAGAGACATCAAGGAGGAAAAAATTATGTTATTTGAAGAAATTAGAGATATAATATGTGAACAATTAGGTGTAGAAAAGGATGGAATAACTTTAGAAACTACATTTGAAGATTTAGGAGCAGATTCTTTAGACTTATTCCAAGTTGTAATTGAATTAGAAGAAAAATTCGATATTCAAATAGAGGAAGTTGAAAAGTTAAAGAGCTTAAAAGATGCAGTTGAATATGTAAAGAATAAGACGAATAATTAAAATTTAAAATACTAACATCCAAGTTAAGTCGGGTATGCAAATAAGTATTCCCGATTTAATTATATAATATAAGTATTTTTGTAAGAACACTATTAGGAGGAATTATTTGTGGCAAATAATAGAGTATGTGATCTACTTGGTATAAAGTATCCAATATTTCAAGGAGGTATGGCTTGGATCGCAGATGCATCTTTAGCAGCAGCGGTAAGTGAAGCAGGTGGAATTGGAATAATAACAGGAGCAGCACCAACAGAATGGGTAAGAAAACAAATCAGAGAAGCTAAAAAATTAACAGATAAACCTTTTGGTGTAAATATAATGTTAATGTCTGAAAATGCAGAAGAAATAGCGGAACTAGTATGTGAGGAAAATATAGCTATTGTTACTACTGGAGCAGGAAGTCCAGGTAAGTACATGGAAAGATGGAAAGCAAATAATATAAAGGTAATACCAGTTGTTGCATCAGTAGCCCTTGCTAAGAGAATGGAAAAAGCAGGAGCAGATGCAATTATAGCAGAAGGTACAGAATCAGGTGGTCATGTAGGTCAACTTACTACAATGGCATTAATTCCACAAGTTGTAGATGCAGTAAGCATACCAGTTATAGCAGCAGGTGGAATAGGTGATGGAAGAGGAATTGCAGCTTCTTTTATGTTAGGAGCAGAAGGAGTTCAAGTTGGAACTAGATTTTTAGTTGCAAGAGAATGTACAGTAAATCAAAATTATAAAGATAAGATATTAAAAGCTAAAGACATAGATACAGAAGTTACAGGTAGATCTACAGGTCATCCAGTAAGAGTGCTTAAAAACAAACTATCAAGAATGTATGCTAAGTTAGAAAAAGAAGGTATAAGTCCAGAAAAATTAGAAGAATTAGGAGCAGGTACTTTAAAGAAAGCAGCAGTAGATGGTGATGTGGATAATGGATCTATAATGTCTGGACAAATTGCAGGCTTAATTAATAAAGAACAAACATCAAAGGAAATTATTGAAGAGATGTTTGAAGAAGCAAAGCAAAGGTTTGTGTTGTTTGGAGGAAATCATGAATAGTGAAAATATTGCATTCCTTTTTCCAGGTCAAGGTGCCCAATATGTGGGTATGGCAAAGGAATTCTATGATAAAATACCAGAATGTAAAGAAATAGTTGATAAAGCAGAAAAAATATTAGATATGCCAATAAAAGATATGCTATTTAATGGTCCTGAAGAAGTTTTAATGCAAACAGAAAATGCTCAACCTACAATAGTAGTGGCTTCTTTAGTAGCATTAAAAGCTTTGGAAGTAAATAATATTGAAGCAAAGTATACTGCAGGATTAAGTCTTGGTGAATATGCTTCACTAATTTTTTCAGGAGCGCTTTCTTTGGAAGAAGGATTACTTCTAGTAAAAGAGAGAGGTAGAATCATGGGAAATTCTCTTCCAAAAGGTCTTGGAAAGATGGCAGCTATTTTAAAGCTTGATAATGAAAAATTAGAAAATCTATTAGAAAGAGCAAGTGAGTTTGGCATTGCAGAAGCAGCAAATTACAATTGTCCAAAACAAGTAGTTATAGCTGGGGAAAATAAAGCTATTGATGAAGCAGTGAAAATTGCAAAGGAACTTGGAGGATTAGGAATACCTTTAAAGGTAAGTGGACCTTTCCATAGTTCATTATTAAAGAATGCAAGTGAAGAATTTTATAACACATTAAAGGATACAAATATAAATTCATTAAATAAAGTTGTATATTCTAATGTGAAAGGGTTACCTTATGATGAAGAAGATGATTTTAAAGAGTTATTAAAAAGACATATAAGATCATCTGTACTTTTTGATAAGACTATTGAAGATATGATAAAAAATGGAGTTAATACATTTATTGAAGTTGGACCAGGTAAGGTTCTTAGTGGATTTGTAAAGAAAATTAATAGAAGCGTTAAAGTATTAAATATAGAAGATATGGAATCATTAAATAAATTATTATTAACATTAGAAGAAATTTAGCTTAAGGAGGATTTTTATTAATGCTAAAAGGAAAATGTGCAATTATTACAGGAGCTGCAAGAGGGATAGGTAAAGCAATTGCTTTTAAATTAGCCTCTCTTGGTGCAAACATAGTATTGAATTATAGAAGTAGCGAAGAAGAAGCAAAAATAGTAGCTTCTGAAATAGAAAAAATGGGCGTAGAAGTTTTAACTGTTAAAGGTGATATAAGTAAGTTAGAAGATGTAGAAAATATTATAAGTGAAGCAAAAAGTAAATTCGGAATTATAGATATTATTGTAAATAACGCTGGAATAACAAAGGATACCCTTATTCTTAGAATGAAAGAAAAAGACTTTGATGATGTTATAGATGTAAATTTAAAAGGAGTTTTTAATTGCTTAAAATCAATCACTCCTGTCATGGTCAGACAAAAACATGGAAAGATAATAAACATTTCATCAGTAGTTGGTGTTGCAGGTAATGCAGGGCAAGTAAACTATGCAGCTTCTAAAGCAGGAGTTATAGGCATGACAAAATCTTTAGCTAAAGAACTTGGCGCAAGGGGTATAAATGTAAATGCAGTTGCACCAGGATTTATTGAAACTGATATGACTAGTGTTTTAGGTGAAAAAGTTAAAGAAGAAGCAAAAAAGAACATACCATTAAAAAGATTTGGAACTCCAGAAGATGTAGCTGGTGTTGTAGCGTTTCTTGCAAGTGAAAACTCAAACTATGTTACAGGTCAAGTTATAAATATTGATGGTGGAATGGTAATGTAATGGAGGAGTATAGAGTTATGGAAAGAAGAGTTGTTGTTACAGGAATGGGAGCATTAACTCCAATAGGAAATGATGTAGATACATTTTGGAAAAACAATAAAGATGGTAAATTAGGAATAGATTTTATTAAGTTAATAGATAATGAATTAATTAATGTTAAGATTGCCGGAGAACTTAAGGATTTTAATCCAGAAGAAGTTTTAGGTAAAAAAGAATGTAAAAGACTAGATAGATTTTCTCAAATGGCATTAATAGCAGCAGAGGAAGCTATGAAAAGTTCTAAAATAGATTTAGAAAAAGTAGATAAAAAAAGATTTGGTGTTATGGTAGGTTCAGGAATAGGTGGATTTGCAACTATAGAAACTGAATGTACTAAATTAGTTACAGGTAAATCAAAGAGAATGTCACCATTCTTTGTTCCAATGGCAATTATCAATTTAGCTGCTGGAAACATATCTATTCAATATGGACTTGAAGGTTCTTGTACATCAGTAGTGACAGCATGTGCAACTGGTACAAATAACATTGGAGATGCATTTAGATATATAAAACATGGATACGCTGATTTTATGTTAGCAGGTGGTGCAGAAGCTCCAATAACAAGAATTGGTGTTGAAGGATTCCATAGTATGAAAGCACTTAATTCTTCAAATGATCCTGTTAAAGCTTCAACTCCTTTTGATAAGAATAGAAGTGGCTTTGTAATGGGGGAAGGTGCAGGAATATTATTACTTGAATCTTTAGATTCAGCGTTAGAAAGAGGAGCAAATATATTAGGTGAAATTGTAGGATATGGTTCAACTTGTGATGCATACCACATTACATCTCCACATCCAGAAGGTTTTGGAGCTGCAGAAGCTATGAGTCAAGCAATTAATGAAGCTAAAATAGATAAAACTGAAGTTTCATATATAAATGCTCATGGAACTTCAACTCAATTAAATGATAAATTTGAAACAGCAGCAATTAAAAAAGTTTTTGGAGAAGATGCATATAACATTCCAATATCTTCTACAAAATCAATGACAGGACATTTATTAGGTGCAGCAGGAGCTATTGAGTCTATAGTGTGTTTAAAAGCACTAGAAGAAGGTTTTATACCTCCTACAATAGGTTATGAAACTAAAGATGAAGAATTAGATTTAGATTATGTACCAAATAAGGGACGAAAAAAAGAACTTAAGTATGCTTTAACAAATTCTTTAGGATTTGGTGGACACAATGCAACTTTATTATTTAAGAGATGGGAAGAAAAGTAGGAGGTAATTTTATGGATTTTCAAAATATTAAAGAACTTATAAATATTATAAATTCTTCGGATTTAGCTTACTTTGAATTAAAATCAAATGATAGCTATATAAAAATGGATAAGTCTTTAACTAGAAGCTTAAATAGAAATGTAGAAAAAGAAGAAGAGACTACAAAAAAGGAAAGCAACCTTCATACAAAAGAGGAACCTATACAAGAAAAGAATAATTTCCCAGAGAATAAATCAAGTAATATGTCAGAAGAAACTGTAGAAGAAGACACAGTAATAATTACATCACCAATGGTTGGAACATTTTATTCATCACCATCTCCTGATAGCGAGTCATTTGCTAAAGAAGGAGATTATGTAAAAAAGGGAAAAGTAATTTGCATAATTGAAGCAATGAAGTTAATGAATGAAATTGAAAGTAATTATGATGGAAAAATAGTAAAGTGTTTTGCAAAAGATGGAGATATGGTTGAGTTTGGACAAAAACTCTTTGAAATTAAGGAGGATTAATGTTTATGTTAAAGATAGAAGAAATAAAAGAAATTTTACCTCATAGATACCCATTTTTACTTATAGATAGAGTAACTGAAATGGATATAGAAGAAAAATTATTTGTTAAGGGATATAAGAATGTTTCTGCAAATGAACAATTTTTCCAAGGCCATTATCCACAAGAACCAATTATGCCAGGGGTTTTACAAATAGAAGCTTTGGCACAAGCAGGAGCTGTGGCTATTTTATCAATGGAAAAGTTTAAAGGAAAAACTCCATTATTTGCTGGAACTAATAAGGTTAGATTTAAGGCAAAGGTTGTACCAGGAGATAGATTAGATTTATATTGTGAAATAGTAAAACTTAAGGGACCAATAGGAATAGGTAAAGGAATAGCTTCAGTTGATGGTAAAACAGTTTGTGAAGCTGAAATACTTTTTGCTATAGGATAGGTGAAGGATATGTTTAAAAAGGTACTTATTGCAAATAGAGGAGAAATTGCAGTTAGAATAATTAGAGCTTGTAGAGAAATGGGAATACTTACAGTTGCTGTTTACTCAGAAATTGATAAAGAAGCACTTCATACTCAATTGGCTGATGAAGCGATTTGTATAGGTCCAGCAATAGCTAAAGATAGTTATTTAAATATTGCTAATATTTTAAGTGCATGTGTACTTAGTGGGGCTGATGCAATACATCCTGGATTTGGATTTTTATCTGAAAATGCTAAGTTCGCAAAGATGTGTAAAGAATGTAATATAAAATTCATAGGTCCAGATTATGAATCAATTGAACTTATGGGTGACAAAGCAAGAGCTAGAGAAATAATGAAAAAAGCAAATGTTCCTGTTGTACCTGGATATGAAGGGGAAATAGAGAATGAAACACATGCTTTAGGTATTGCTAAAAAAATAGGTTATCCTATAATGATAAAGGCAGCTGCTGGTGGTGGTGGAAAAGGAATAAGAATTGCCAGAAGTGATGAAGAATTCTTAAAGGGATATAAAACTGCTAAATCTGAATCTAAAGCTTGCTTTGGTGATGACAGATTGTATATAGAAAAATTCATTGAAAGACCTAGACATATTGAATTTCAAATTTTGGCTGATGAGTATGGAAATGTTGTTCATTTAGGAGAAAGAGAATGCTCTCTTCAAAGAAAGAATCAAAAGGTTTTAGAAGAGGCTCCATCTAATATATTAAATGAAGAAATAAGAAATACTATGGGAGAAATAGCTAAGAAAGCAGCGAAGGCTGTTAATTATAAAAATGCAGGAACTATAGAATTTTTATTTGATAAAGATAATAACTTTTACTTTATGGAAATGAACACAAGAATACAAGTAGAGCATCCAATTACAGAAATGATTACAGGTGTTGATTTAGTTAAAGAACAATTAAAGATAGCTTCAGGAGAAAAGTTATTATTAAAGCAAGAAGATATAAAGATATCTGGTCATGCTATTGAATGTAGAATTAATGCAGAAGATCCAGAGAATGATTTTAGACCATGTCCTGGAGAAGTATCAGAGTTATGCGTTCCAGGTGGGATGGGGGTTAGAGTAGATTCTGCTATATATTGTGGATACAATATACCTTATTTTTATGATTCTATGATTGCAAAGCTTATAACTTTTGGAAAAACTAGAGAAGAAGCTATTGTAAAAATGAAAAGAGCTTTAGGTGAATTTGCAGTAGGTGGAGTAAAAACTAATATTGATTTTCAATTTTCTATACTTGAAATGCAAGAGTTTTTAGATGGAAATTATGATACGTCATTTTTATCAGAAAAGATGGTGAAGAATAATGCTTAAGGATTTATTTAAAAAAAGTAAATATGCAACGGTTAATCCATCAGCATATAAAAGTAAAGTAGTAGAAGAAAAGCCTAATATTCCATCTGGAATGTGGACTAAATGCAGTAATTGTAATAGTATGATTTACTATGAAGATTTAGAAAATAACAAATATGTATGTAATAAGTGTAATCAACACTTTAGAATATCACCTAAGGAAAGAATAAAACAATTATTTGATAAAGATACTTTTAAAGAAATGTGGAAATCATTAAAAACAAATAATCCTATTGACTTTGAAGATTATGAAGAGAAAATAAATCAATCTCAAAGCAATACTGGAAGTAAAGAAGCAGTAGTTACTGGAGTAGGTAGAATAAATGATTTGGAAGTAGCTTGTGCAATAATGGATAGTTTCTTTATGATGGGAAGCATGGGGACTGTTGTCGGAGAAAAAATTACTAGAATAGTAGAATATGCTACAGAAAATAATCTTCCTATTTTGATTTTTACAGCTTCAGGTGGAGCAAGAATGCAAGAAGGTATTTTTTCGCTTATGCAAATGGCAAAAATAAGTGCTGCTCTTGCAAGGCATGATGAAAAGGGGCTATTATATATAACAATATTAACTGATCCAACTACTGGAGGAGTAACAGCAAGTTTTGCTATGGAAGGCGATATTATATTAAGTGAGCCAAATGCTTTAATTGGATTTGCAGGTAGAAGAGTTATAGAAAACACAATAAATGAAACTCTTCCAGAGTCATTTCAAAAATCAGAATTTCTTCTTGAAAAAGGATTCATAGATAGTATTGTAGAAAGAAAAAATATGAGAGCTTATTTATATAAGATTCTTATTTTACATGGAGTGAATAAGTATGAATAAAGAGTTTATAAAATCAATAGTAGTATCAAGCCCTTGGGAAAAAGTTGAAATAGCTAGGCATAAAGATAGACCTACAGGAAAATATTATATAGATAATATTTTTAAAGATTTTATAGAGTTTCATGGAGATAGATTATTTGGTGATGACAAAGCTGTAATTGGTGGAATAGCATCATTTGAAGATATTAGCGTTACGGTAATAGCAATAACAAAGGGAGCTAATACAAATGAAAATATAGAAAGAAATTTTGGAATGCCCAATCCAGAAGGCTATAGAAAAGCATTAAGACTTATGAAACAAGCAGAAAAATTTAATAGACCTGTTATTTGTTTTATAGATACTCCAGGAGCCTTTTGTGGAGTCGGGGCAGAAGAAAGAGGGCAAGGTAGTGCTATTGCAAATAATTTGTTCGAACTTAGTAGATTGAAAACCCCCATAATTTCTATAGTTATTGGAGAAGGGGGAAGTGGAGGAGCATTAGCATTAACAGTGGCAGATAAAATACTTATGTTAGAAAATGCAGTTTATTCAATACTTTCACCAGAAGGATTTGCATCTATATTATGGAAAGATAGCAAGAGAGTAAAAGAAGCTGCAAATGTTATGAAAATAACAGCACAAGATTTAAATGAGTTTGGTATTATAGATAAGGTAATAAAAGAGCCAAGAGGTGGAGCACATAAAAATCCACCAAAACAAGTAACGCTCATAAAAAAAGAACTTATGAATGCAATAAATGAAATGAAAAACATTGAAACAAATCAAATGATAAATGAACGTTATGATAAATTTAGAAAAATAGGAACTTTAGAGTAATTTATAATATATAGTGATTTTTAATATAAGCTCAAAAGATTGCAATCTTTTGAGCTTTTTTGATTATAGATATTTTAATATATTTTTTAAGCTAAGAAAGTTAAATATGAGTCATTGACAATATATACTATTTAGAAATAATATAATATTAAAGTTAATTTTTTTTAAGAGGATGATGATTATGGATGTTGATCTGAAAAGTAAGGTAGATATATTTAAAGACTATTATAAAGATATAAGCAGAACATTAATATTTGATAATAATAAAGTTAAAATATTAGAAAGTTTACTTTATATAATAAATAAAAATGAAGTAGATAAAAGTGAATTAAAAAGTATTAGAAAATACATAAGTAAAAGTGAACTAAATAATGTATTTAATGGAAACGTTAAAAAAGCAATGTCTGCTTTTTTATGTTCAAATTTTCAATATGAAAAGATAGTTAAAGACACAATTATAATATATGATAATTTAGTAAATAAAGGTTTTAAAAAGGACAAGTACTTAGAACTTTTATCGTTTATTATTACTTTAAGATTTCATAAAAAAGAATATGATAATATATTAAATAATATGTTAAAGGCAAAAACTGAAATAAAGAGCAAAGTACAGGGTATAGATGAATTTAAATTAATGAATATATGCTTTATAAATTTATCAATGTTTTCTAGGGAATATAATCAATTAGTTAGAAAGTATCTAAAGATATATTTTAAATTACTCAGAAAAAAATTTGATAAAAAAGAAGCTTTTTTTATTACACTTGCAATGATAAATTTAGATGAAATGGATTATACTAGTTATATAAATAATGTTATAGAAATAAAATCACATTTAAATAATACTAAAATGGAAATAAAAGAAGAGCATTATTTATTATTGGGTTTATCTTCATTAATAATTGAAAATAATAATGAATTTATTGATAATATTAGTGAAGTATATGATGATTTATGTGAAAAAAGATTTATAAAAAAGGATCAGATTGTACTAGTATCTATTACACTAGTATTATATGAATATATTGAAATCATTTCAGAAGATGATGAGGATTTATTTACTGAAAATGAAATAAATATAGTTAAGAAGTTAATAGAATACTTAACGTTATTGTTAATATAACAATAAAAATTAATATTAAAGGAGAATAATCTTATGGAGAGTAATAGCACAAAGGTTGCTAAAATAGCAACTAAAATGGCTATATGTGATAGATTTGAGGAAGAAGATTTAAAAAAGATATATAACAAAGAAGGTATAAAAGTTACAGCAGTAAATATAGGTGGAAATATTAATTCATCAATATCAAAGATATTAGAAAGTGCACTGGTTGCATCCAAAAGAAATGGCCTTATAAGAGAAGAACATTTACATGAAGGTGCAGTAATAGGAGCTACTAGAGATGCTATAATTCAAGTTTCTAATAGAGCTAATGCACAAAATGTAGGTGGAAAAATTGGAATAGCTAGAGGCGGGGAACATATTTCTGTATGCATATTCTTAAGTATTGGTTTACTTCATTTAGATGAAGTTGTTATAGGAATAGGGCATAGAGCTATACCAGTATAAAAAGATGATGATAGATATTAAGATAACAAGAATTATTTTAATATCTATCTTTTTTATTATAGAGATTAAAAAAGTGTGTTGTGAAAAATAATTTAAATTTTAGGCTTTGTTTTAGCGGAGTGTTGATATATGCATAAGCAAAGTGAGCGGAGTAATTGAACTTAGGAATGCTAAAATGAGTATAGCCCAATACTCATTGAGAATTCTCAAAATCCAATTACAATGCCACTTTACCTATTGTATATATCAACACACATTTAAAACAGAGCCAAATTTTAAAACATAAGCACATAGTAGTTAATATCATGTTTATAATTTTTTTGTTCTAAAATAAAAGAAAACATTGAAATTTGTATAAACATTACTTTTTTGGTATATTAATCAATGTAGATGATAATAGTTAAGTTAAATTAATAATAACTATAAATTTTTATAATAATATAAGTCATAGAAAAGGAAGATGGAAAGTATGAACAAAGAATTAATTAATCAAGTTGCTATTGTTACAGGGGGAAACACAGGCATAGGTAGAGCTATTAGCGAAGAACTAGCTGGAAGAGGCGCTAAAGTTATGATTTTAGCTAGAAATGAAGAAAAAAACGAAGAAACAAAGGACGCTATTGTAGCAAAAGGTGGATATGCTGAATCATATAAAGTAGATGTATCTAATAAAAAGTCTGTAGATGATGCTATCAAAAGTATTTATGAGAAACATGGTCAAATAGACATATTAGTTTGTAACGCAGGAAACTCAACACCGTTAAATTACCTTACTAAAATGCCAATGGAAGATATAGAAGCTATTATAAATACACATGTTTATGGAGCTATCTATTGTGTAAAAGCGTGTGGAGAAAAAATGAAAGAAAGAAAATATGGAAGAATTGTAATAATGTCATCACTTGGAGCTTATCATGGAGTTACAGGAAATGCACATTATTGTTTAGCTAAAGAAGGACTAGTTGCTATGGCACAAAGTTTAGCTAAAGAATTTGGACGCTATGGAATAACAGTTAACTCAATTCAACCAGGATCTATTAATACTTCTATGAGCTCTCAATTATTGCAAGTAGCTAAGGATAAGATCGTGAGTGAAACACCAGTTGCTAGAATAGGAGAGCCAGAAGATATTGCTTATGCTACAGCATTTTATTGTAGTCCAAGAGCAAGTTTTATAACAGGAGATACAATGCGAGTTGATGGTGGATATATTATTGAAAGTGGAATGGATAGATTAATATTAAGTATGATCGATGCTGAATTAAATTAATTAAGTGATAGAAAGTTTATTTGTTTAATAAGTAGAAATATAATTTGATTTATTAAGTTATAAATTATAAGAAACGGCACTAATTATCAATTTGATAATTAGTGCCGTTTTTTATACATATCCAATTAATAATCTTGTAGAATAGAGATTTATCAAAATGATAATATATTATCATTTTAATAAACAATTATTTTTATTCTTTTGACGGGCAATTATTCTTGCACTACGTTTAGAAAGGGTATATGGCTAAAAAAATCGCTGGGCTAAAGTCGCCTAGGAGATTTTGCTCTAAATAAACAATGAATATAATGTATTTAAAAATGATAAGATTTTCAAGAATTCAAGTAGATTAAAGATAAATAAATTAAGTTTTTATATAAAAAAGTGGTATAAAATTTGCTTATAAAATTATTAGATAAAGTTAAGTGATTTTATATATAGAAATAAAATAATGTAGATATAAATGAATTTGTATTTACAGGTAAAAATAGTATATAATGTATAATATAAATAGGAAATATGACTATAGCTGTATATTAGATGCTTATGCGAAAGATAAATATGAAAATTTGATAAAATACTACAATAAAAGGAGCGAAAGCCTGATGAAACTTATTGATACAAAAAACTCAGTAGGACATGTTCTTTGTCATGATATTACTCAAATCATAAAAGATGTAAAAAAAGGAACTGCGTTTAGAAAAGGTCATATAGTTACAAAAGAAGATATACCAGTATTATTATCTTTAGGAAAAGATCACTTATATGTATGGGAAAAGAAAGAAGGTTTTTTTCACGAGAATGAAGCTGCAGAAGTATTACTTGAAATATGTAAAAATGATAATATGACTAACAGTAAAGTTAAAGAAGGAAAAATAGAATTGATTGCTAGCTGTGAAGGGTTATTAAAAATAGATATTGACAAGCTAAAAAAAATAAATATGCTTGATGAAATTATAATTGCAACTAGACATAATAACACTATAGTAAAAGAAGGCGATAAATTAGCAGGAATGAGAGTAATTCCTTTAATTATTGATGGAAAGAAATTAGAAAGTGCAAAGAAACTAGGAGAGAGCATACCTATTATAGAACTTAAGAAATTTGTAAAGAAAAAGGTGGGAATCGTAACCACTGGAAATGAAGTTTATTATGGAAGAATTAAAGATACATTTTCTCCTGTAATAAAAGAAAAATTATCAAAGTTTGATGTTAAAATAATAGGACAAACTATTGTAAACGATGATACAGATAATATAACTAATGCAATTAGAGAGTATATTGATAAGGGTGCAGATATGGTTATTTGTACTGGTGGAATGAGTGTAGACCCAGATGATTTAACACCAAGTGCAATTAAATCAACAGGAGCTAAAATAATATCTTATGGTGCACCAGTTTTACCAGGAGCAATGTTTTTAATGTCTTATTATAATGACAATATTCCTATTTTGGGATTACCAGGTTGTGTTATGTATGCAAAACAAACTATTTTTGATTTAGTTTTACCGAGGATTATGGCTGATGAAAAAATATCTAAGGATGATTTAGCATCATTGGGTCACGGTGGACTATGTCTTTCGTGTGAAAAGTGCACATACCCTAATTGTGGATTTGGAAAGATATAGGGGGATATTGGTTATGGAAAATAAATTTAATCATTTTGATAATGAAGGCAATGCAATTATGGTAGATGTGGGTAATAAAAATGCAACTGAACGTATTGCCATTGCATCAGGAAAAATAAGAGTAAATAGAGACACATTTTTAGCTATTGAACAAGGAACAGCAAAAAAAGGTGATGTTTTGGGTGTGGCAAGAGTAGCTGGAATTATGGCTGCAAAAAAAACCTCAGAGTTAATACCTTTATGTCATCCTTTAATGATAACAAATTGCACTATTGATTTTGAGCTTTTACCTAAAACTTTAGAAGTTGAAGTTACGTCTAAAGTAAAAGTAACAGGAAATACTGGTGTTGAAATGGAAGCGTTAACAGCTGTATCAACCACTCTTTTAACTATATATGATATGTGTAAGGCTATAGATAAGGCTATGGAAATAGGTAATATTCATTTAAGAAGAAAAATAGGTGGAAAAAGTGGAGATTTCATTAATGAATAACTGTATAAATATTGATTTTTAGATTTTATTCCAAAGACTCTAATAGAGAGGAGAAACATAATGAAAGATCAGTATAATAGAACAATTGATTATCTTAGGATTTCTGTTACAGATAGATGTAATTTGCGTTGCAAATATTGTATGCCAAAAGATGGGGTGGAATATTTACAGCATGATGAAATATTAACTTTTGATGAAATAATTACTATATGTAAAAGTATGGTTAAGTTAGGGATTCATAATATAAAAATTACAGGGGGAGAACCTCTTGTAAGAAAAGATATAGTTGATCTTATAAGAGATATAAAGACTATAAAAGGAATTGAAAATGTTACTCTTACAAGTAATGGGATACTGTTACATGATTATTTAGATGATTTAGAATCAGCAGGATTAGATGGAATTAATATTAGTTTAGATACTTTGGATAGAAAAAAATATGAAGATATTACTAGAAAAGATGGTATAAGTAATGTTTTAAAATCAATAGAAAAAGCCGTTAATAGTAATATTCCTTCAGTTAAAATAAATTGTTTGATTATGAAAGATTTTAATGAAGATGAAATTTTATCTATTGCTAGATTTGCAAAAGATGAAAGAATTGATGTTAGATTTATAGAAATGATGCCAATTGGATTAGGTGATATGAATGAAGTTGTTTTTCAAGAGAAAATTAAGAATATCATAGAAAAAAAGTATGGAACTATGAAGAACCATTTTGGAAAGAGTGGAAATGGTCCGGCTAAATATTACACATTAAATAATTTTAAAGGAAAGATCGGATTTATTAGTGCATTAAGTCATAGATTTTGTAAAAAATGTAATAGAATTAGAATGACATCAGACGGGATATTAAAATTATGTTTACAATATAATTATACCTTGGATTTAAAGAAAGCTTTAAGAAACGGAATAGATGAAGAAGAATTTATTTTAATGATTAAAAAAGCTATTTATAATAAACCTAAACATCATAACTTTTTAGAATTTAAAAGAGAAGATAATTTAGAAGAAAGAAAAATGGTACAAATAGGAGGATAATTATGGGTAAAATAATGGCAATTTGTATTAGTGAAAAAAGAGGTACACAGAAAAAAAGAATAGAAAAGGCAAATCTTGTTAAGGATTTTGGAATAGAAAATGATGCTCATGCGGGAAATTGGCATAGACAAGTGAGTTTATTATCATATGAAAAAATAGAAGATTTTAAAGCTAAAGGTGCAGAAGTAAATGATGGTGCATTTGGTGAAAATGTTATAGTACAAGGATTTAATTTAAAAGATTTACCAATAGGGAGCCTATTAACTTGTGGAAACATTAAATTAGAAATAACTCAAATAGGAAAAGAGTGTCATGCTCATTGTGAAATTTATAAAAAAATGGGTGAATGCATTATGCCTACTAATGGAGTGTTTGCAAAAGTAATAGAAGGTGGGCAAATGAAAATTGGGGATGAAATTGAGATTGCATCTAGTATAGTAGAAAATGTATGAAAATAAATATTGAATAAAAAGCATTAAATAAACATTTAATTTTAATTATTTTGTTTATTTAATGCTTTTTTATTTTTCTTTTTTGATATAATATTATTTGATGAATATAATTGTAATTAAAGATTTAGATATAAATATATAAAAAGAATTTTTGATTATATCAAAGAGGTGAATTTATGAGTCCTTTAGCTGATTTGATGCGACCGAGTAAAATTGAAGATTTTGTTGGACAGAGACATATATTAGGTGAAAATACTCCATTATATAATTTGATAAAAAGTAAAAAAATATGTAACTGCATATTTTATGGACCACCAGGAACAGGTAAGACTACTTTAGCAAATATAATGGCTAAATATGTGGATAAGAAGTTTTATAAATTAAACGCAACAACAGCATCAGTAAAAGATATACAAAATATAACCAGTGAGTTAGATAATTTGTTAAACTATGCAGGTGTAGTTCTTTATATAGATGAATTACAACATTTTAATAAAAAGCAGCAACAATCATTATTGGAATTTATAGAAGATGGAAGAATAACATTAATAGCAAGCACAACTGAAAATCCTTATTTTGTAATACATAAAGCAATAATAAGTAGGTGCAATATTTTTGCTTTTGAACCATTAAAAATACCAGATATAATAGTAGGATTAGAGAAATCTTTAGATAAACTAATAAATGAAGGTATAGAAGTGGAATATTCAAATGAAGCTTTAAAGTATATAGCTGAAATATCTCAAGGAGACTATAGAAAAGCTTATAATATATTAGAATTAGCTGTAAATTCACAAATGACTTTACACAAGGAAATTTCTGTAGACTATATTGAAAAGCTTGGACAATCTAATATGAGAGCTGATAATAGTGGAGATGAATTTTACAATTTATTAAGTGCACTTCAAAAAAGCATACGGGGTAGTGATCCCGATGCAGCAATTCATTATTTAGCAAGACTTATAAAAGGAGGAAATATAGCAGCTATTATAAGACGAATTTCTGTCATAGTAGCTGAAGACATAGGTCTTGCACACCCCAATGCACTTACTGTTGTTAATTCAGGATTAGATTTAGCTATGAAAGTAGGATTCCCAGAAGCTAGAATAGTTTTAGCTGAACTAGTAATATACTTAGCAACGTTACCTAAATCTAATAGTTCTTATCTAGCAATAAATTCTGCAATGAGTGATTTGGAAAGTATAAATTTTGGAGATGTTCCTAAACATTTAAAAGATGGTCATTATGCTGGTGCAGAAAGTCTTGGTGTTGGAGGATATAAGTATCCTCATGATTATCCAAATCATTATATAAAACAAGAGTATTTACCAGTAGAATTAAAGAAAAAACGATATTATATTGAACAAAATAACAAATATGAAGAAAATGCACGGAAATATTGGTCATCTATAAAAAATAATTCTAATGAATTGACAAAAGCCGAGTATTTTGATAAGATATAAATGAATTATTGATAAGTGATTAGAGAGGGTGAATATATGAAACTTTCTACAAAAGGAAGATATGGAGTTAGAGCTATGGTTGATTTGGCTTTTAACTATGGAGGTCCCCCGACATCAATAAAGACTATATCTAAAAGACAAAATCTTTCAGAGTATTATTTAGAACAACTATTTAGTCCACTTAGAAAAGCTAATATAATTAGAAGTGTAAGAGGTGCTCAAGGCGGATATGTTTTATGTAAGCCACCTTCAGAAATAACAGTAGGTGATATTATGCATGTTCTAGAAGGACCTGTTGAAATAGCTGATTGTATTGATGGGGTAGAGTGTTCTAACGTTGATAGTTGTGCAACAAAGTTATTGTGGCAAAAGATAAAAGATAGTATAGATGATGTTATGAATTCAATTACTTTAAAAGATATAATAGATGATTATGAAACAAAGAGAACTTTAATTGAAATTGTCGATAGGAGTGAATAAACAATGAGAAACGTATATATGGATTATGCGGCTACAACTTATGTAAAGCCTGAAGTGCTAGAAGAAATGTTACCATATTTTACGAAAAATTTTGGTAATCCATCTTCTTTTTATGGAATATCAAGAACAACTAAAATGGCTATAGATGAAGCAAGAGCAAAGGTTGCAAAAGCATTAAATTGTGAAGCTAATGAAGTGTATTTCACAGGTGGTGGATCAGAAGCTGATAACTGGGCAATAAAAGGTATTGCTTCTGCTCATAAAAATAAAGGTAATCATATAATAACAACAAAGGTAGAACATCATGCTGTTCTTCATACATGTCAGTATTTGGAAAAGAATGGGTTTGATGTTACTTACTTAGATGTTGATAAAGAAGGTTTTATTAATTTAGAAGATTTAAAAAATGCTATAACAGATAAAACTATATTAGTTTCAATAATGTTTGCAAACAATGAAATTGGAACAATTCAACCAATTAAACAAATTGGGGATATATGTAAAGAAAGAAATGTTTATTTCCATACTGATGCTGTTCAAGCAATTGGAAATGCTCCCATTGATGTAAAAGAAATGAATATAGATATGTTATCATTAGCAGGCCATAAAATTTATGGACCTAAAGGTATCGGTGTTTTATATATTAAAAAAGGAATAAGGATTGAAAACTTGATTCATGGTGGTGGTCAAGAAAGAACAAGAAGAGCTGGAACAGAGAATATAGCATCTATAGTAGGTCTTGGTAAAGCTATTGAATTGGCTACAGCAAATTTAGAAGAACATATTAAGACAATGAGTGAATTAAGAGATAGATTAATAGATGGACTACTTGAAATACCATATTCACATCTAAATGGTCCAAGAGGAGAAAAGAGATTACCTGGTAATGTAAATGTAAGATTTAGATTTATAGAAGGTGAATCAATTCTTCTATCTTTAGATTTTGAAGGAATATGTGCGTCAAGTGGAAGTGCTTGTACATCAGGATCATTAGATCCATCACATGTATTATTAGCAATTGGATTACCACATGAAGAAGCACATGGATCGTTAAGATTAACACTAGGGGATGGATCTAACATAGAAGATATAGACTATGTTATAGAAACATTACCACCTATCATTCAAAGATTAAGAAATATGTCACCATTATGGGAAGACTTTTTAAAGAAGGGAGAAAATTAATATGATATATACAGATAAAGTAATGGATCACTTTAGAAATCCAAGAAACGTTGGAGAAATTGAAGACGCAAATGGCGTAGGTGAAGTTGGAAATGCTAAGTGTGGAGATATAATGAAAATATATTTAAAAGTTGAGGGTGATATCATAAAGGATGTAAAATTCAAAACTTTTGGATGTGGATCAGCAATAGCATCATCATCAATGGCAACTGAAATGATAAAAGGTAAGACTTTAGATGAAGCATGGGAATTAAGTAATAAAGCAGTAGCGGAAGCATTAGATGGTCTTCCACCAGTAAAGATGCATTGCTCAGTATTAGCAGAAGAAGCTATTCATAAAGCTATAAATGATTATAGAGCTTCTCATGGATTAGACGTAAAACCAATGAAAGAACATGATCATGATGAATTACATAACATGGTTCATGGAGAAGAATAGATGAGTTTAACTAAGAAAAAAGTCTTAGTAGGTATGAGTGGCGGAGTTGATAGCTCCGTCGCTGCATATTTATTAAAAGAACAAGGCTATGAAGTAATTGGTGCTACAATGCAAATTTGGCAAGAAGATAAAGAAGCTGAAGAAAGAGAAGGCGGTTGTTGTTCACTTTCAGCTGTTGAAGATGCAAGAAGAGTATGTGATAAGTTAGATATACCTTTTTATGTTTTAAACTTTAGAGATTCTTTCAAAAAAAAGGTTATTGAACCATTTATTCAAGAGTACATAGATGGAAGAACTCCTAATCCATGCATTGAATGTAATAAGCATTTAAAGTTTGATGAACTTTTAAGAAAAGCACAAGGAATAGGGGTAGACTATATAGCAACAGGTCATTATGCTAAAATTGAGAAAAAAGATGATAGATATATGTTGATAAGATCTGATGATGACAGAAAAGATCAAACATATGCTTTATATAACTTTACTCAAGATCAGTTAGCACATACACTTATGCCTTGTGGTGAGTATACTAAAGACAGAATAAGAGAAATAGCAAAAGAAATAGGATTAGCTGTTCATAATAAAAAAGACAGTGAAGAAATATGTTTTATTTCAGATAATGATCATGGTAAATATATATTAAATGCTAAACCTGGTGCTGTAAAGAGTGGAAACTTTGTTGATAAAAGTGGAAACATACTTGGAAAACATAAAGGTATTGTATATTATACAATTGGTCAAAGAAAAGGTCTAGGTCTTTCAGTTGGTAGACCTGTGTTTGTTACTGATATAAATCCTAGAACAAATGAAGTAGTAATAGGAGCAGAAGAAGATATTTTTAAAACAGAATTAATAGCGGGAGATTTGAATTTTATTACTTTTGATAAATTAGAAAAAGAAATAGAAGTTGAAGCTAAGATAAGATATTCTGCAAAACAGGCTAAAGCTACTATAGTACCATTGAAAGATGGTAGAGTTAAAGTTGTATTTAATGAAAAACAAAGAGCTATAACAAAGGGCCAATCAGTTGTTTTCTATAACGGAAATATAGTTATTGGTGGTGGAGTAATAGAGGCTATTATTTAAAAAATAAGATTCTTTAAGCAATGATACTAGAAATTTTCATAGTATCATTGCTTTTTTACTTACTATGATTTAAATATGTAATGATATACATATTTAAATCATAGTAAGAATTAAATTATTGCTTATGGATATAATAGGGATTATGAAGATGAAATTTTAATATATGGCTCTGGATTAAATGTGTGTTGATATATACAATAGGTAAAGTTTAATTACTCGTCTATTTTGCTTATACATATATCAATATTCTGCTAAAATACAATCTAATATATTTAAGGAGTAGTAAAAGTGAAATATGATTAGAACTAAAGATTTTTATTTAAAGAAAATATATAATTTGGATGGTAAAAAAATAGGGAGTGTAAAAGATATTTATATAAATTTTTATGAAAAAAAATTAGAGGGCTTTGAAATTTCCAATACAACTTTTTTTTCTAAAAAAAATTATATATCTATTAATGATGTTATAGATATTGGTGATGATATAGTAGCTAAAGAATTGAAAAGTGGAAATGGATTAAAATTTAAAGATATAAAAGACTTAGATGTTATGGATACACATAGTAAATTGAAAGGCGCAGTTGAAGACTTGTTAATAGATAGGAACAATTATACTATTAAAGCTATGATAATAACTTCTGGATTTATTGATAAGATTTTAAAGGGTAAAGAAGTACTGTTACTAAATGAGTGTATACTAGGTGATGATTATATACTATATACAGGAAAAGAGAATATTTCCTTTAAATCCATTCCTCACAATATGACTAAATATGAATTTGATAAAAAAGTATAAAAGTAAGTTAGTAGTTCTATTACTTACATTACTATTAATAATTTTTATATTAAGCTACGTATTTAACAATTCTATAAAGAGTATCGTAAATATGATTATGATTTCTTTTATATTAGCATATATTATAGTACCTATTAGAGATTTATTTCAAAATAAATTTAAAATTAAAAAGAAGGTTGCATCTGGATTAATAATACTAATTATACTGGGAATGTTTATTTCTTGTATAACGCTTATAATTCCTGAACTTTTTAAGGAAATATCTAATATAGGAGTTATATTTGATAATATTGCAAATTTTTTAGAAGATATATATGTTAAATTTAGAGTGGATAATTTTCCAATATTAAAATCTATTTATAATGAATTAATTGAAAAGGGAAATGCTTTATTTTTAAATTTATCTAAATCTTTATTTAATAACATTGTATTAATTGTGGAAAATATAGTTTCTTGCGCTGTTATACCTGTGGTAGTATATTATTTTTTATGTGATGGAGATAAAATATATAATAAATTATTATTTATATTACCAACAGAAAAAAGAGAAGTAACTAAAAAAATTTTAAATGATATAGATAAAGTTTTAGGAAGGTATATTACAGGGCAAGTTTTTCTGTCTCTTATAATTGGTTTTTTAACATTTATATTACTTATGGTATTTAAAGTTAAATTTCCTATATGGATTTCAATATTAAATGCAATATTAAATATAATACCTTATTTTGGTCCTATTTTTGGAGGGGTGCCTGCTGTATTAGTAGCGTTACTAGATTCACCTATTAAAGCTTTATGGGTAACTATTGGTGTATTTATTATTCAACAAATAGAAGGAAACATATTATCGCCTAAGATAACTGCTGATAGTACTGATATGCATCCTGTAATAATTATTATATTATTATTAATAGGAGATAAGTTTGGTGGTTTTGTAGGAATGCTTTTAGCTGTGCCAATAGGAGTAATAATAAAAGTTCTATATGATGATATAAATTATTATTTGTTTTGATTTTTATCACATTAAGTAATGAAGTTTAGTTATATATTGACATAATTATATATATGAAATATAATTTTTGATGAAATAATAAAATATTAAGCGATGATTAGGATTAGTAGATTTTATATGGATATTAAGAGAGGAAGTGGATGGTGCAAACTTCTTACTATATATTTCGAAGCTGCCTAGGAGCTATAAATTACTAAGTGATGTATTAATATTTATTAATGCATAATTAGGGTGGTACCGCGGAAATAATAGCTTTCGTCCCTTTGTTATAAGGGAGAGAGCTTTTTTTGTATATGAAATTATACATATGTTTTAAGTTTGAAAATCTAATAAAATCAAAAAGACAAATACATATTTATGGAGGAAAAGTTATGAAATTTACAAAGACAAATGATTTAAGAGATGCATATTTAAAATTTTTTGAAAGTAAGGATCATTTAAAATTAGAAAGTTTTTCTTTAGTTCCACAAAATGATAAAAGCTTATTGTTAATAAATGCTGGTATGGCTCCATTAAAGCCGTATTTTACTGGTTTACAAGAACCACCTAAGAAGAGAATTACTACTTGTCAAAAATGTGTTAGAACAGGTGATATTGATAATGTAGGAATAACAAGCAGACATGGTACATTCTTTGAAATGCTTGGAAATTTTTCATTTGGAGATTACTTTAAGAAAGAAATTATTCCATGGGCTTGGGAATTTTTAACTGGTATTTTAAAATTACCTAAAGAAAAATTGTATGTAACTATATATTTAGATGATGATGAAGCATATGAATATTGGACTACTCTTACTGATGTAGACAAATCTCATATATTTAGATTAGGTAAAGAAGATAATTTTTGGGAACATGGCGCAGGTCCTTGCGGTCCTTGTACAGAAATTCATTTTAGCAGAACTGATGAAGTACCAACGAATTCAGAAGAGTTTGTAGAACTTAGTGATGCAGATAAGATTATAGAAGTTTGGAATCTTGTATTCACTCAATTTGATGGTGATGGGAAAGGTAATTATGAAAAATTAGCTAGTACTAATATAGATACTGGAATGGGTCTTGAAAGACTTGCAGTTGTAATGCAAAACAAAAATAGCATATTTGAAATTGATACATTAGAAAATATATTAAAAGAAGTTGGAAATCTTGCAAGTGTTAAATATGGAGAAGACAATAAAATTGATGTGTCTTTAAGAATTATAACTGATCATATTAGATCAATAACTTTCATGATTTCAGATGACATTATGCCATCAAATGAAGGAAGAGGATATGTTTTAAGAAGATTACTTAGAAGAGCTGCAAGACATGGAAAAACTCTTGGTATTAAAGATGCATTCCTTTGTAACTTATGTGATGTAGTTATTAGAGATTGTAGTAGTGCGTATCCAGATTTAGAAGCGAAAAAAGAGTATATTAAAAAGGTTATAAAAATAGAAGAAGATAAGTTTAGAGAAACTTTAGATTCTGGTATGGAAATACTAAATAATCTTATAAGCGAATTAAAAGAAAACAATGAAAAAGTTTTAAAAGGTGCCGATGGATTTAAATTATATGACACCTTTGGATTCCCAATGGAACTTACAAAAGAAATATTAGAAGATGAAGGCTTATCTCTTGATGAGGACGGTTTCCATGAAGAAATGAAGGAACAAAGAGAAAGAGCTAGAAGTGCAAGAAAAACTTCTAATTATATGGGAACAGATGTAAAAACATTAGATATAATCTCAGGTGAAATTGAAACTACTTTTGATGGATATGAAAATGATAGCTTAATTGCTGAAGTTAAAACTTTAGTTAATGGAGAAGATTTTACAGATTCAATAACAGAAGGTAATAATGCTGTTGTAGTTACAGATGTTACTCCTTTCTATGCTGAAATGGGTGGCCAAATAGGAGATACAGGTATAATACACAATGAAAACTTTAAGGGCAAAGTTTTAGATACTAAGAAAAATATCGGTGGCAAGATAATTCATTTTGTTGAAGCTATAAGCGGAGAACTTAAAGTTGGAGATAAAGTAACATTAGAAGTTGATAATGCTAGAAGAGAAAATATAAAGAGAAATCATACAGCTACACATCTTTTAGATGCAGCATTAGTTAAAGTATTAGGTTCTCATGTTCATCAAGCAGGTTCATATGTTAGTGCTGATAGATTAAGATTTGACTTCTCTCATTTTGAAGGTGTAAAAGAAGAAGAATTATTAAAGGTGGAACAATTAGTAAATGAAGCTATAATGAGTGTTACACCTGTTAATACTACAGAAATGGACTTACAAGAAGCTAAAAATTCAGGAGCTGTAGGTATATTTGATGATAAATATGCTGAAAAAGTAAGAGTAGTATGTGCTGGAGAATATTCTAAAGAATTATGTGGGGGAACTCATATAGATAATACAGGTAAAATTGGATTATTTAAAATAATATCTGAAAATGGAATAGCAGCTGGAACAAGAAGAATAGAAGCTGTAACTGGAATGGAAGCATATAAATTAGTAAATGAAAAAGCTGAATTATTAAAACAAATTTCAGGAAAATTAAAATGTTCAGAAAAAGAAATTACAAGTAAATTAGATCAACAATCTAAAGAAATGAAAGAAAAAGAAAAAGAAATTACTAACTTAAAATCTAAATTTGCTTCAATGGAAATTAATGATATAATTAACTCAGCTAAAGATGTTAAAGGTATAAATATAGTTACTTATGGATTAAAAGATGTTGATGGAGAGGCATTAAGAGGACTTTGTGAAAAAGTTAGAGATAAAGTTAATAATTCATTAACTTTACTTACAAGTTCAATAGATGGAAAAGTTGTAATATGTGCTATGGCTGATAAAGAAGCAGTATCAAAAGGAGCTCATTGTGGTAAAGTAATTAAAGAAGCAGCAACGATCCTTGGCGGAGGCGGTGGTGGAAGACCAGATATGGCCCAAGCTGGAGGTAAATTACCAGAAAAAATAAGTGAAGCACTTGATTCTGTTTATAAAATAGTTGAAACTTTAGTAAAGTAGTATACTTTTTAATAAATATAGGTTATAATAATATATAAGAATACTGTATATAATATAAATTTGTCATTAAGAATCATATTTCATTAATATGTGAATAAATGAATAATTTATAATAATTATGGTGATGCTATATATGGAAATAGTTTCTTTTTGATATATTGTAAGGGGGTGAGCTGCAAGAGCAGCAATCTTATGAGTAAAAATATTGAACATACAATGCAATTTGATTTAAACAAGACTAAGGAAGCTTTAACAAAAGCAATATTAACAGAGGTTTATGATTCACTACAACAAAAGGGTTATAATCCTATAAATCAACTAGTTGGATATTTAATTTCAGGAGACCCTACTTACATTACGAATTACAACGGAGCAAGAGCTTTAGTAAGAAAGCTTGAAAGAGATGAAATACTTGAAGAAGTTATAAAATCTTATTTAGAGATAAAGTAAAGAGTGCCCGTATTAGCGGGCGCTCTTATTTTTTAAGAGGTGCTTTAATTTGAGAATATTAGGTTTAGACTTAGGAAAAAAAACTATAGGAGTAGCTATATCTGATCCACTAGGCTTTACAGCACAAGGTATAACTACAATAAGAAGAGCAAATAAAGAAAAAGACATGGAAGAATTAAGAAAAATTTGTGATGAATATAAAGTAGAAACTATAGTTATAGGACTTCCTAAAAACATGAATGGAACAATAGGACCATCAGGAGAAATAGCTATGGAAATGGGCAAACTAGTAGAAGAAGCTTTAAATATAAAAGTAGAATTTTGGGATGAACGTTTAACAACAGTTGCAGCTCATAAAGCTATGCTTGAAGCAGATCTTTCAAGAAGTAAGAGAAAAAAGATAGTTGATAAGGTGGCATCAACATACATACTTCAAGGATATTTAGATAGAATATCTAAATAATATTGAAATTTATAACAGATTAATATAGACAAAGTTCTTGGTTTCATATAGAGTTATGATTAAAATATGAAAATTGAGAATGGATATCTTTAAGCATATAATTAATATACTTTAAAAGAGTAATAAATCTTGAACTTATAGAATTAAGAGTATTGTTTATATTAGTTATGTGAACAGAAAATATAAGAGTTATGGAAGGAGCATTTAAAATGCAAAAAGACGTAGAATATATAGAATTATTAGATGAACAAGGAGAACAAATTAAATTTAAGGTGATAACTTATTTCCAAATAGACGAAATAAATGGGGAATATGTTGTAGTGACTCCGGCAGAAAATGATGAATGTGATGAAGCATTTGTATTAAAAGTTATATCTGATGAAGATGGCAATGAAACTCTTGTTTCAATAGAAGATGAAAAAGAATTTGATTTAGTTGAAGAAGCATATAATCTTGTTATGTCAGAACAAGAGTAAAATTTTATAAATTAACTTATATTTTATAAAGTGAGGTGTTATTATGGAGCAATCAACTTCAATAGATATGAATGCCTTGAAAGAAGACTTAAAAAGAAAAGGGTATAAATTAACTGCGCAAAGAAGATCTATTGTTAATGCCATTATTGAGACAGAAGGAAAGCATTTAACAGCAGAAGAAATATATGATGAAGTTAAAAAAAGTTGTCCTGAAATAGGATTAGCAACTGTATATAGAACTATTATTCTTTTAGAGGAATTAGGTATAATATGCAGATTAGAATTGAATGACGGTTGTAGTAGATACGAGTTAGTTCACTCTAATGAAACTCATAGACATCATCATCTTGTATGTAATATATGTAATAAAGTCTTAGAAGTTGAAGATGATTTATTAGAGGATTTGGAAACACAAATAGAGACACAATACAAATTTAAAATATCTGATCATAGTGTTAAATTTTATGGATTATGTGAAGAGTGTCAAGAAAAAAATAAAAATGAATAAAAGAATTTCTTATAAATTAAGAAGTCTTTAATTATAAAATATTAAAAGAAGAAGGAGGGGAAACATGAAAAACGAAAGAGCTAAGGTTAAAATTATTCCTTTAGGTGGTATAAATGAAATCGGTAAGAACATCACAGCCATTGAATATAAAGAAGATATCGTAGTAATTGACTGTGGACTTAAATTCCCAGATGACGATATGTTTGGGATTGATATTGTTATTCCGGATGTTTCATACCTTATTAAAAACAAAGATAGAGTTAGAGGAATATTTTTAACACACGGGCATGAGGACCACATAGGTGCATTACCTTACGTTTTAAAACAACTTAATGTTCCTATTTATGGTACTAAACTTACTCTTGGAATCGTTGAAACAAAATTGAAAGAGCACGGTTTACTTTCAACTACAGAATTAGTTACAATAAAGCCAAGAGATACGATAAAGTTAAATAATGTTTCAGTAGAATTTATAAAAACCAATCACTCAATTGCAGATTCAGTAGCAATTGCAGTTCATACACCACTTGGAGCGGTACTTCATACGGGGGATTTTAAAATCGATTATACTCCAATTGATGGAGAAATAATGGATTTTGCAAGATTTGCAGAATTAGGTAAAAAAGGCGTTTTAGCAATGTTAGCAGATTCAACAAATGTTGAAAGACCAGGTTATACAATGTCAGAAAAAACAGTGGGTGAGAGTTTTATTAGGCTTTTTGATAATGCGAAAGGCAGAATTATAGTTGCTACATTTGCATCAAATGTTCATAGAATTCAACAAATCATAACAGCAGCACAAATTTATGGCAAAAAAGTTGCGGTATCTGGAAGAAGTATGGAAAATATAGTTCAAGTTGCAATAGAATTAGGATATTTAACTATAGAAAAAGATGTATTTGTATCTGTAGATCAAATATCAAAATATCCAAATGAAAAAATTGTTATAATAACAACAGGAAGCCAAGGAGAGCCAATGTCAGCATTAGCTAGAATGGCAGCATCTGAACATAAAAAGATAAATATAATTGAAGGTGATACTGTAATTATTTCAGCAACGCCAATTCCAGGTAATGAAAAACTAGTTTCTAAAGTTATTAATCAGTTATTTAAAAAAGGTGCTGAAGTAATATATGAGTCTTTAGAAAAAGTACATGTTTCTGGTCATGCTTGCCAAGAAGAATTAAAATTAATGCAAAGACTAGTAAAACCAAGATTCTTTATTCCAGTACATGGAGAATATAGACACTTAAAGCAACATGGAGAATTGGCTATAAGTCTTGGACTTTCAGAAAAAAATCTTTTAATACCTGAAAATGGTGATGTAATAGAAGTTACAAGAAAGAGCATTAAGAAAAGCTGTACTGTTTCAGCTGGGCAAGTATTTGTAGATGGATTAGGGGTAGGAGATGTTGGAAATATAGTATTAAGAGATAGAAAACATCTATCACAAGATGGTATATTGACTGTTGTAGTTACAATGGAAAGACATACTGCTAATGTAATTGCAGGTCCAGATATAATTTCAAGAGGATTTGTATATGTAAGAGAATCAGAAGGTCTTATGGATCAAGCAAAAGAACTTGTTAGAAAAGTTTTAAAAGATTGTGAAGAAAAGAATATTACTGATTGGGCTACATTGAAATCTAGAATGAGAGATGAATTAAGAGAACTTCTTTATGAAAAAACAAAAAGAAAACCAATGATTTTACCAATAATTATGGAAATTTAAAATTATTGGTAAAGAGTATCGTGTATAATTGAGTTGACTTTTGTAGAATAACAGTTTAAAATAAAAAACAGTGGTTATAGAAGATTGGATACTTTTTTGTATCCAATTTTCTTTTGGAGAAAAAAAGTTATAGGTTTACATAGAGTAAAAATTAAACTGTCCATACATTAAATAATTATTTTTGGAGGAATTTACATGGAACTAATAAAGAGAGAAGATATAAGAAATATAGCAATTATTGCTCACGTTGACCATGGTAAGACAACTTTAGTAGATGCCCTATTAAAGCAAAGCCATGTTTTTAGAAGTAATGAAAAAGTACAAGAAAGAGTAATGGATTCAAATGATTTAGAAAAAGAAAGAGGAATCACTATTCTTTCAAAAAATACAGCAGTACAATATAAGGATATTAAGATAAATATAGTAGATACTCCAGGACATGCGGATTTCGGTGGAGAAGTTGAACGTGTATTGAAAATGGTTGATTCGGTTTTATTAGTAGTAGATTCATATGAAGGTCCTATGCCTCAAACTAAGTTCGTTTTAAAGAAAGCTTTAGAATTAGGATTAAAACCAATAGTTGTAATAAATAAAATAGATAAACCAGATGCAAGACCAGAAGAAGTTATAGATGAAGTTTTTGATTTATTCTTAGAATTAGGAGCAAATGATGAACAATTAGACTTCCCAATCATATATGCATCAGCTAGAGAAGGTTTTGCTAGAAATAATGTTGAGGATACTAACAATGACATGATTCCTTTATTTGAAAAGATAATAGAACATGTTCAAGCACCAGAAGGTTACATAGACGAACCATTACAAATGTTAGTTACTACATTAGATACAAACGAATATGTTGGTAAAATTGCTATAGGTAAGATTCACAGAGGAAAAGTGAAGAAAAACCAAACAGTTGCCTTAGTAAAAATTGATGGAAGTACAGCAAATTATAAGATAACAAGTGTATTTACTTATGATGGATTAAAAAGAATAGAAGCAGATGAAGCAGCACTTGGAGATATAGTTGCAGTAAGTGGTGTTACTGATGCAAACATAGGAGAAACTATTGCAGATTCTCAAAATCCAGAAGCTTTACCATTTGTAAATATAGATGAGCCAACTCTTAGCATGAACTTTATGGTAAACAATTCACCTTTTGCAGGAAAAGAAGGAGAATTCGTTACATCAAGACATTTAAGAGATAGATTATTTAAAGAATTAGAAACGAACGTAAGTTTAAGAGTAACAGAACTTACACCAGATTGCTTTGAAGTTTCAGGTAGAGGAGAACTTCATCTTTCAGTACTTATTGAAACAATGAGAAGAGAAGGTTATGAATTCCAAGTTTCAAAAGCAAGTGTTATATTTAAAGAAGAAAATGGTCATAAAGAAGAACCGATGGAATATTTAACAATTGATGTTCCAGAAGAATTCATGGGACCAGTTATGGAAAAATTAGGACCAAGAAAAGCTGAAATGGTTAATATGACATCAGCTGTTAACGGATATACAAGATTAGAATTTATAGTTCCAGCAAGAGGATTAATTGGATTCAGAAATGAATTTATGACTGATACTAAGGGAAATGGTATAATGAACCATGTATTCCATAGCTATGATAGATATAAAGGTGAAATTCCAACTAGAAGTAGAGGATCTATAGTTTCATTTGGAGATGGAGAATCTATTGCTTATGGATTATTTAATGCTCAAGAAAGAGGACAATTATTTATAACATCAGGTCTTCCAGTATATGAAGGAATGGTTGTAGGTGTATCATCTAGAGCAGAGGATATAGATATTAATATCTGTAAAGGTAAAAAACTTACTAATACAAGATCTTCAGGTGCTGATGAAGCAGTAAAATTAATTCCACCATTAGAAATGAAGCTTGAACAATGTTTAGAATTCATAAATGATGATGAATTAGTAGAAGTTACACCAAAGAATATAAGAATGAGAAAAACTGTATTAGGTAGTTCTGAAAGAAAGAAATTAGTAAGCAGAAGTAAAAAATAATATAAGTTCTTATGTTTAAAATAATATAAAAAGATATTATAATAAAGTAAATGGTCTTATGACTATTTACTTTATTATATATTACGGAGGAACTTTATGAAGAAGCTTAAATCCTTTAAAAAGAACATCATATTAACTTTAAGTCTTTTTTTAATAGTTTTATGTGCTATATTATTATTTTCATATAAAAAGAGTATATCAAAACCTCTAAAGGGAAATGAAGATGTAATTTCTATAGAAGTTAGACATGGCGAAGGAATTTATTCAATATTGGATAGGTTAAATAGAGAAAATAAATTATCTAATAAGTATTTTATAAAACTTAATTTAATGTTTAATAAAAAAGACATGAATCTTCAAGAGGGGATATATGAAGTTAACTCTAATGTTAATTTGTCACAATTAATAAATACATTAAACAATCAAGAAGACAATAAAAATGTTAAGAAATTAGTAATTCCAGAAGGATATACAATAGATCAAATATCTTCTAAAATTGAAGAAGAAGGAATTTGTTCGAAAGAAGATTTTATAAATGCAATAAAGAGTTATAAATTACCAAGTTTTATAAAAGAAGATTCTAATAAGAGATACAATTTAGAGGGGTTCTTATATCCAGATACATATTTTATTAAAAATGGTTCTAATGCAGAATCAGTAGTTGACTTAATGTTTAATAGATTTTTAGAAGTATTAGTAGAAATTGAAAATGAAGATGGAATTGACATAAAAGACAATGAAATTGAAAAATTAATAACTATTGCGTCAATGATAGAAAAAGAAGCTAGATATGATTATGATAGAGATTTAATTTCTTCTGTTGTTTATAATAGATTAAAAGACAATATGAAATTGCAATTAGATGCCACAGTAATATATGGACTTGGTTATCATGTAGATGTAGTATTAAATAAGCATTTGGAAGTTAACTCCTTATATAATACATATAAATATGTTGGCTTACCAATAGGACCAATAGCAAATCCAGGTAAGGCATCTATAAGAGCTACATTATTTCCTAAAGAAACAAATTATTTGTTTTATATATTAAAAGAAGATGGATATCATTATTTTACTGATAGTTATGATGATTTTTTAAAGAAAAAAGAAGAATTGGGATATTAGTTTAGTATGGAGGATTTAAATGAGTAAAATTACATATGATTATATGGAAGATTATATAAGAGGTTTAATTCCTGATAGAAAAGGAATATTAAAAGAAATAGAAGATTTTGCAAAAGAAAATGCTGTTCCTATAGTTCAAAAAGAAACAGGGGTATTTTTAGAGTTTATGGTAAATATGAAAAAACCACTTAGAATTTTAGAACTTGGTACAGCTATAGGTTTTTCATCTATATTAATGTATGAAGCTGCAAAAACTAATCCAGAAATTATAACAATTGAGAGAGATGAAAAAATGATAGAATTTGCTAAATTAAATTTGAAAAAATTTAATTTAGAAGATAAGATAAAAATAGAACAAGGCGATTGTCTTGAAGTTTTAGAAAAATTAGAAGAACCTTTTGATTTAATATTTATGGATGCAGGTAAAGGTCACTATAATCATTTTCTTCCACATTGTTTAAGATTGTTAAAACAAGATGGGATTATTATAGCTGATAATGTTTTATTTAGAGGTATGGTAGCTTCTAATGAGCTTGTTAAAAGAAGAAAGATAACTATAGTTAAAAGAATGAGAACATATTTAGACATGGTTACTAGTGATGAAAAGCTAATAACAACAGTAATACCTATGGGAGATGGTATTGCAGTGACAAAAAGGAGGTAATTTAAAATGAGAAAACCAGAAATTTTAGCACCAGCTGGAAATTTAGAAAAATTAAAAATTGCAATAGATTTTGGAGCAGATGCTGTATATTTAGGTGGAGGAAAACTAAATTTAAGGGCGTTTTCAAATAATTTTACTAATGAAGAAATGGCAGAAGGAATAAAGTATTGTCACGAAAGAGGTAAAAAAGTATATGTTACTTTAAATGTTTTCGCAAGAAATCAGGATTTAAAGGGTGCAGGAGAATATATTAAAAGCTTATATGATTTAGGTGTGGATGCAATTATTGTAGCAGATCCATCATTAATTGCTATAGCAAAAGAAGCTGCTCCAGATCTTGAACTACATTTAAGTACTCAAGCAAATACTGTTAACTGGGTAGCAACTAAGTTTTGGCATGATTTAGGAGTAAAGAGAGTTGTATTAGCAAGGGAATTAACTTTTAATGAAATAAAAACAATAACATCTAATATTCCAGAGGATTGTGATATAGAAGCATTTGTGCATGGTTCAATGTGTATAGCGTATTCAGGAAGATGTTTAATATCTAATTATATGCTTGGAAGAGATTCTAATAAAGGAGTATGTTCAAATGCATGTAGATATAAATATCATCTTATGGAAGAAACAAGACCAGGTGAATATTATCCAGTAGTTGAAGATGAAAATGGTACATATATAATGAACTCTAAAGATTTATGTATGATTAATTATATACCAGAACTTGTACAAAGTGGAATATACTCATTTAAAATAGAAGGTAGAATGAAAAGTGAATTTTATGTAGCTTCTGTTGTAAAAGCATATAGAGAGGCACTAGATGCTTATTGGGAAGATCCAGAAAATTATAAATTTAAAGAAGAGTGGATGGATACATTAAATAAAATAAGCCATAGAAAATATCATACTGGTTTCTTCTTAGGTAGAATGGGTGAACAAAATTATGAAGAATCATCTTATGTAAGAGACTATGATATTGTAGGTATGGTTAAAGAATATGATCCTGAAACTAAAATAGCTACAATACTACAAAAAAATAGAGTATTTGAAAATGATGAAGTAGAGATATTAAGACCGCATACACCATATTTTAAAGTTAAACTTTTAGATATGTTTGATGCAGAAAAAAATGTTAAAACTGATGTTGCCAATAGAGCACATATGATATTTAAAGTGAAAGTTGAAAAACCATTACAAAAAAATGATATGTTAGTAAAATCTAATAAAGTACTTTCATTATAAAATAAATAAAATATTTTATTTTTGAATAAAACACCTTATCTAAGGCTAAAATTTAAGCTGAAGAGAGGTGTTTTTTATTTTTACTGATAAATATAGCATAAAGAAGAGATTGCTAAAGATTCTGGCTTTTTTTATTACACTAATAATAGTGTTGAGTATGAGATTGTATATGTTACAGGTACATCCATCAGAAAAAGTACAGGTATCTTATCAAAATCATCAAATGGAAAATATAAGTAATATAAAATACATGATTTTAGATACTAATGGAAAAGATTTGATGAAGTATAATAAAAAATATGTTTTAGTTGTTGATATTAAGCCTTTTAGTTTGAATAATTATGAGGAGACACTAGAGGATTTAATGGCTTTAAATTTTATAATGAAATCTGAAAATCCTGATTTTAATTATGCAGAAATAATGAAATCACAAGGAAAGATTTATTATAATATTTCAGAAGAAACTTATAATAAAATAAATAAACTTCAAAATATAAAAGGAATTTACACATATATCTTTGATGAAGTAGATACAAAAAAAGCATGGAGTGTTAGTAGCTTTTTAGCTAATATATTAGATGAAAATCAAGTTGAAGGATCTTTGCAAGAAAATCTTCAAGGATACCTAAAAAATAATGATTTGCCTAAAAAAAATTTTTATTTAGATAATAAGTCTGTATATGCTAAAGAAGTAGTTAATATAAATGATGATAATAATAATTTGAAATTAACTATTGATAAAGATATGGAAGATAAAATAAGAAGTATACTTGAAAAAGAAGAATATAAGTATTTAAAAAATGTTGGAGTAAGTATCATAGAAAGTGATACTGGAAAGATAAGAGCTTTAGTACAAAAAGATGAAAGTGAAGCTAATATAAACTTGGGTATCCAAGAAATTGGGTATGAACCAGGATCAATATATAAAATAATTACATTGGCCTCTGCATTAGAAATGGGTTTGGTAAATGTAAATGATACATTCAATTGTAGTGGAAATATATGTAGGGAAGGTCATGGAAGATTAACAGTCAAAAATTCATTAGTAAGATCTTGTAATGATATATTTGCTAAAATTGGTTCTTTAGTAGGATATGATAAGTTGATGGAATATTCTAAAGAACAAGGTTTGTATAATAGAGTTTTAAACTTAGAAGGAGAAAATAAAAATGAAACTTGTGGAATAAAACCTAAAGAAGATGCAGGAATGAACAATATATCAATAGGTCAATGTATGAATGTTTCGCCAGTTCAAATGTTAGGGGCTGTAAATACTGTAGTGAACAATGGAATATATGTAAAGCCGTATATTGTAGAAAGTATTTTAGATAAAAATGATAATGTAGTAAAAGAATTTAAAAGTGATGAGAAAAAAATTTATAGTGAAATAACATCAAGACTTGTTAAAGATGGAATGAAAGAGGTTGTAGTAAGAGGTACAGGAATAAAAGCATATATAGCAGATTTAGATATAGGCGGAAAAACAGGTTCAGCTACAGCTAGTGATGGAAATACACATGGATGGTTTTCAGGGTATTTTAAATTTAATAACAAAACATATACTATGGTAGTATTTATACCGAATATAGAACTACAAAATTTAGCAACTAATGTGGAACTTGGTGGAGGAGACACGGCTGCTCCCATATTTAAAGATATAGTTAAAACATTAAATAATAAATAAATATAATAAAATAGAAATGAATAAGCAACTTTTTTAATTTCTAAACATATTATAGTATCAAGCACTGTTATGGAGGAAAAAGGTGTTTGTATTAAATGGTTTCATAGAATTGATATGTAATTCTCTATTTTTAACAGGATATATAAGTAGCGGAAATACATTTCCCAACCCGCTTAATGAAAGTGAAGAGGAAGAATACTTAAAAAGACTTAAAGATGGAGATAAGACAGCCAAGGGTGTTTTAGTTGAAAGAAACTTAAGATTGGTAGCACATATAGTAAAGAAATATTCTTTTCCTAATAAAGATGTAGATGAATTAATCTCTATTGGAACTGTTGGATTAATTAAAGCGATTGATTCGTTTGATTCTAGTAAGGGTACTAGACTTGCTACTTATGCCTCTAGGTGCATAGAAAATGAAATCTTAATGTTGTTTAGAAATAATAAAAAACAAAAAAGTGAAGTATATCTGCAAGATCCTATTGGAGTAGATAAGGAAGGAAATGAAATTTGTCTTATCGATATATTAAGTAGTGATAGTGATTCGGTTTTAGAAAAAGTAGAGAATAACCTACAGATCAAAGACCTATATAAAAAAATTAAAGATTCTTTAACTAAAAGAGAAAGTACAATACTTATAATGAGATATGGATTGATAGATGGAAACAGAAAAACTCAAAGGGAGATAGCAGGGATGTTAGGAATTTCTCGTTCTTATGTATCTAGAATAGAAAAAAAAGCTTTAAAAAAACTAAAAAAAGAATTATTTGGTAAAATTTAAAGTCAAAATAAGGTGTAGCTAAAAAGCGCACCTTATTTTAATATAAAAAACTATTAATTATATTGAAAAATATGATAATCTTATTATAGGAAGATTATTTTTAGAATAAATTAAAAAAGGTTTTATTTTTTAAAAATATATTTTAATATTTAATGGGGGATGAGTATGTCAAATATCGACAAAATGATAAAAAGCATTGATTTAAATAATGTTTCTGATATTCATATTTCTTCTGGGTTACCTCCAATGATTAGAATAGATGGTAATTTAAAAAGTGCTAGTAACTTAGTAATTAATCATGAAACAGTAGCTCAATACATTAGAGAACTAGCACCAGAAAGATTTGAAGAATTTTTAGAAGAAGGGGATATTGATTTTAAGTATCAACCTGAAGGTATGGGGAATTTTAGAGGTAATGCATATAAGTGTAAAGGGAATTATTCTATTTGTTTAAGAGTGATAAAACAACGTATACCTAAAATTAGTGATATAACAAATGCACAAATACTAAAAGATTTTACAAAACTGAATGATGGATTAGTATTAGTAACAGGTCCTACAGGATCAGGTAAAAGTACAACACTCGCGGCCATGATAAATGAAATTAATAACACAAAAGAGAAACATATAATTACATTAGAAGATCCTATTGAGTATATCTATGATAATAATAAATCAATAATAAATCAAAGAGAAGTTGGTCAAGATACTAAGAGCTATGTTATGGGACTAAGAGCTGCATTAAGGCAAGATCCAGATGTTATATTAATTGGAGAAATGAGAGATACTGAAACAATAGAAGTGGCATTAAGAGCAGCTCAAACAGGTCATTTGGTATTTTCAACACTTCATACAATGGGAGCTGCTAATAGTATTTATAGAATAATTAACTCTTTTGATAATAAAGAACAAAATGAAATTAAAGTACAACTTTCTTCGTTGTTGAGAGGAGTTGTATCACAAATTTTATTACCTAATGCTACAGGTGTTGGAAGAACTGCAGCACTAGAAATTATGACATGCACTACTAGTATAAAGAATTTAATAAGAGAGGGAAATTATGAGCAGATCAATAGTTTTATTCAAATGGGGTCTAAGTATGGAATGCAAACTATTGATATGGATTTGAAAAGATTGGTTAATGAAAATATAATAGTTAAAGAAGAGTATATAAAATGGAAATCAAACAATAATTAAAATTAACAAAGTAATAAAAAGGAATTTTAATTGTTATGTTGAATATAAATAGGAAACAGTATACTTTTCTGCAAGGAGGTAAGAAATAAAATAATGCAAGAAGAAATAATTGCATCAATAGACTTTGGAAGTAAGAAGCTATCAGCTTCTCTTGCAGCAAAAAAAGATGAAGAGGATATGCAAATACTTGGTGTTAAGTATTGTAAATCTAAAGGAATTGAAAAAGGAATAATTAAAGATGTTGACAAGTGTCGAGAAGTTTTAAAAACTCTTTTAAAAGATTTAGAAGATAAAAGTGGTAGGAAGATAAAAAATATTTCAGCAGGGATATCAACAAGAAATATTAGAATAACTGAAGTCACTGTTTCTATTTCATTAATAGAGGGGATCGCTAAAAAAGAAGATATAAATGAAGCATTAAAAAAGGCTAGAAACGCTACTTCTATTAGTGACAATGAAATTCTAATTGATACGTTGATTAATTTTTATATCTTGGATGGAAAAGTTTTACATAGAGATATATTAAATTGGCGAGGTAATAAATTAGATATAAATTTAACTTTAATAATAGGATTAAAAGATGAAATTACTAAATATTATGAGATTTTTAAAGGCACTAATTACAATCTATCTAATATAAAGTTAAATATATTGTGTGGTAAACAGATATTTTTAACTGAGGATGATGTAGGAGATAAAGTTTTAGTAGATATAGGTGCAGGCAATATAGATATGGCTATATTTAGTAATGGAATTCCTAAATACATTGGTAGTATACCTTTAGGCGGAAGTAATATTTCTAAAGATTTGGCAATTTGTGGAGAGCTTTCATTTTCGGAAGCTGAGAATATAAAAATAATTTATTCTAGTAATTATGAAACTTTGTATAAAGATAATAAAATAGCGGACGAAATAGAAGTTGGAACATTAAAGATATCAAAATCATTATTTTATGAAGTTATTAATGCTAGAATTGAAGAAATACTAAATTATATTAATAGAGAGTTAAAAAACACTGGTCATTATGATAGAATTTGTAGTATAATTCTATATGGTAGTGGATTAAATTATTTTGAGAATATAAGCAATTTCGTTAATGATATTTTGAAAATTTCAGCTACAGTTATAACAAAAGATGATTTAGGGATAAAAAATCCTGAGAATATAACATCTTTAGCTGTGGTCAAGGAAGTTTATGATAATTTAGATTTAATTTCATATGAGTATAAAAATTCACAGAAGGTTAATGATATTGTTATAAGTAAAAATGAAGAAGAAAAAATAGAAAACAAAGCAAGTAAGAGTGTTTTAAAGAAAGTCAGAGATTTTTTAGAGGGAATTTTCTAAAGGAGGAGTTATTTTGTTAGATTTTGATGGGGATATTCAAGAATTAACTAATATAAAAGTAATAGGCTGCGGAGGTGGCGGTAGTAATGCTGTAAATCGAATGATAGTTGAAGGGTTAAAAAATGTAGAATTTATAGCAATTAATACAGATAAACAAGCATTAATGCTTTCACATGCAGATCAAAAAATTCAAATTGGAGAAAAGTTAACAAAAGGCTTAGGTGCTGGAGCTAACCCTGAAATAGGGAAAAAAGCAGCAGAAGAAAGTAAAGAAGAAATTTCAGCTGCAATAAAAGGTGCTAATATGGTATTTATAACTGCAGGAATGGGTGGCGGAACTGGAACTGGTGCTGCTCCGATAGTTGCAGAAATAGCTAAGTCTATGGAAATATTAACTGTAGGTGTAGTTACAAAGCCTTTCCCATTTGAAGGTAAGAGAAGAATGAGACATGCAGAAATGGGTATAGAAACATTAAAACAAAAAGTAGATACATTGGTTATTATTCCAAATGAAAGACTACTTAGAATGGCAGATAAGAAGACTACATTATTAGATTCATTTAAATTAGCTGATGATGTGTTAAGACAAGGTGTACAGGCAATTTCTGACCTAATTACTATTACTGGTGTAATTAATGCGGACTTTGCAGATATAAAGGCAGTTATGCTTAATAAAGGATTAGCTCATATGGGGGTCGGTTTTGGAAGTGGAGATAATAGAACTCAAGATGCAGTTCATCAAGCAATTTCATCTCCATTATTAGAAACATCAATTGAAGGTGCAACAGATGTTATAATAAACTTCACAGGTGGAGTTGATTTAGGTGCATTAGAAGTTTACGATGCAGCTGATGTTGTGCGTGAAGCAGTAGATCCTGATGCTAATATAATCGTTGGTGCAGTAATTGATGAAACACTTAATGAGGAGATTAGAATTACTGTTATAGCTACAGGATTTGAAGTTCCTAACAATAATATTGCTCCTTCAGAAGTGATAAATAAGGTTACTCAAACTCAAAGAGAAGAGGTACCACAGCCTAAGGCTCCTACACCAGAAGTTGCAGCGACAGTGGAACAACCTAAACAAGAAAGTAATTTTGATGATGATGATCTATTAGATATACCTGTTTTCTTAAGAAGAACTAAAAAGCATTAATACTTAGTATTTTATGAATTTATATATAAGAAAAGCATGCGAGATTAATTAATCTTGCATGCTTTTTTCTTTATACAAATTTTATTGTTTTAATACATGTTATTACTTTTTATAAAGTAATTTATCTATGTTATACAATTAAAGATAGTAATTGATTAAATATAAAAGTATTATTGATTATTAAAAACTAAATGTAAATATATGTAAAAAGTTATGTTCTAAAAATGGCAATATCGTATGCTATTGTGACAAATTTTTAATTAATATAAGTCTATAATAAAACTCAATAGGGGGATTCGTATGGAGGTATATATAGATATTTTAATTTTAGAAAATTTTATAATTAATTTATTTCTTATGATACTAACAATGAAAATACTAAAGTATAAAGTTAAAGATATTCTATTAATATGTTCAGGATTTATAGGAGCATTGTATACGATTGTACTATTATTTCCTGAATTGAATGTGTTAACTTCATTTCCTTGTAGAATAATAATCTTATATATAATGATTAGGATAAGCTATGGTAAAAAAGGTTTTATTAATACAATTAAAGCAATGTGTGTATTTTTATTATTAACATTTACATTAAGTGGATTATGTTTTTTATTTTCACTAAATCAAAATGAATATTTGTTAGGAGAAAGTTTTGAAATAAGCAAGTACTCAATGAAGTATTTGCTATTAGGTGGAATGATAATATATATGTTTTGTAATAGATTAATAGAATATATTAAAAACAAATTAATGGTGAATAATTTTAAGTTTAGTATACAGTTTAAGGTATCTGACAATATGTATGATATAAAAGGTTTCTTAGATACTGGTAATGAACTAAGAGAGCCTGTTAGCAATCTTCCATGTATTTTAATAGAAAAGGATCTTATAAGTACAATTGATTTTAATTGTAAGGATGTCTATTACATACCTTATAGTGCAATTGGGTATGGAGGTAATTTAAAAGGAATAAAGGTAGAATCTATAAAAATAAAAGGTGAAAAATTTTATAATGAAGTGGACGCTATCATATGTCCTTGTAATGAGAAGTTAAGTAAAGAAAATGATTTTAATGCATTGTTATCAAGAGGAGTAATATAAAAGGGGTGTATTATGAGAAGAATGATTTTATTTTTAAATAAGTTATTATCTAGATTTAAATTATTTAGAAGAAAGCTATATTATGTAGGTGGTAGCGATGCACTTCCACCACCATTATCAAAAGATGAAGAAGAAACCTTAGTGAATAATCTTATGCATGGAGACGAAAGTATAAGAAGTATCTTAATAGAAAGAAATTTAAGACTAGTTGTTTATATAGCAAGAAAGTTTGAAAATACAGGTGTTCATGTAGAAGATTTAATTTCAGTAGGAACTATTGGATTAATAAAAGCAGTAAATACTTTTAATCCAGAAAAAAAGATTAAATTAGCAACATATGCATCTAGATGTATAGAAAATGAAATTCTAATGTATTTAAGGAGAAATAGTAAAATAAAAGCAGAAATTTCATTTTACGAACCTTTAAATATAGATTGGGATGGAAATGAATTATTGTTATCAGATATTTTAGGTACTGAAAATGATGAGGTATACAATTTAATTGAAGATGAAGTTGACAAGCAATTATTGTTAATGGCACTTAAAATTTTAAATGATAGAGAAAAAGAAATTGTAAGACTTAGATTTGGGCTAAATGGGACACGAGAAAAAACTCAAAAGGAAGTTGCGGATATGCTTGGAATATCTCAATCTTACATTTCAAGATTAGAAAAAAAAATAATTAGAAGACTAAAAAAAGAAATAAGCAAAATGATTTAGCTTGTCTTTAGTATAAAAGTATTATCTATCGGAGATAATCTTTAATGCAGCAGATTATTACTTCCGAAAGGGTTGGTACTTATGATTATTAATAAGGTGGAAATATGTGGAGTAAATACTTCTAAACTTCCAATGCTTAAAGAAAAAGAAAAGAAACAACTTCTTTTAGCATTAAAAAAAGGAGATTTAAGTGCTAGAGAAACCTTTATAAAAGGCAACCTAAGATTAGTACTTAGTGTTATTCAAAGATTTAATAATAGAGGAGAAAACGTTGATGATTTATTTCAAGTAGGATGTATTGGTTTGATGAAATCAATAGATAATTTTGATTTATCACAAAATGTTAAGTTTTCAACCTATGCAGTACCTATGATAATAGGAGAAATTAGAAGATATTTAAGAGACAATAATTCTATAAGAGTTAGTAGATCATTAAGAGATATTGCATATAAGGCATTAATAGTAAGAGATAAATTTATAAAGGACAATAATAAAGAGCCAACAATATCTCAAATTGCAAAAGAACTAGAACTACCAAGAGAAGAAGTTGTATTTGCGTTAGATGCAATACAAGATCCGGTATCTTTATTTGAACCAATCTATCATGATGGTGGAGATGCAATATTTGTTATGGATCAAATAAGTGATTCGAAAAATACAGATGAAAGTTGGCTTGAAAATATATCCATAAAGGAAGCTATGAAAAAGCTAACAGATAGAGAAAAATTGATTTTAAATTTAAGATTTTTTAGGGGAAGAACGCAAATGGAAGTTGCAGATGAAATTGGCATTTCTCAAGCACAAGTGTCTAGGCTGGAAAAAACAGCTTTAAAGCATATGAGAAAACATGTTTAAAATTAATCCATATGGTATAATAAAAACTGATATTTAACAAATATCAGTTTTTATTATATAAGTAATTAAGTAAAGTTATCATACATATAAATATATAGAATAAATAAATTTTTTAGTTTCATTTGCTGTTTGCTTTGTATTTAAAGCAAATTAAATACAAAATTTATGTATTTAAATACTCATTTGAAACTTATAAATTAGAATTCATTAGCAGGCAAATGTTGTATTTAGTGTTATACAAGAAAGAGTATTACAAATCAGTGTTAATGTATAAAAGTATTTTTTATAGGTAGGGGGATAACTATGGAAGCAGAAATGTATTCACTTAATGCCATGAGATCTATGGAAATAATAGATATATCTACAGGGCGTAAACTTGGTTTTATAAAAGATTTTAAAGTTGATTGTGATGAAAATAAAATAACTTCATTAATTTTACCAAGTACAACTATGAAATCGTGGTTTTTAAAAGATGATGAAATAGAAATTAAGTGGAATGATATAGTAAAAGTTGGAGTTGATGTTATATTAGTTAAATCAAATAATATTCCAGAGTATGATTCTAATAATGGGTAGTAATCAGAACAAAAACTATATATAATAAATTTATAAATACTTTTTACTAAAGTAAAAGAGGTGATTAAAGTGAAATGTCCATTTTGTAATTTTGAAGAAAGCAAAGTTGTTGATTCCAGAGCAACAGATGATAATACTACAATTAGAAGACGAAGAGAGTGCTTAAATTGTAATAAGAGATATACTACGTATGAGAAAATAGAGGATTTTCCTGTTTTAGTTGTTAAAAAAGATTTAACTAGGGAAAACTTTAATAAAGAAAAAATTATTAATGGTCTTATTATTGCTTGTCAAAAAAGACCTGTTTCAAGAAAACAAATAGAAGATATAGCTTATGAAATAGAAAAATCAATTTCTAATAGAATGGTTACTGAAGTTGCATCTAAAGATATAGGTGAAATGGTTATGGATAAACTTAAACAAGTTGATGAAATATCATATGTTAGATTTGCATCGGTCTATAGACAATTTAAGGATATAAATACTTTCTTAGAAGAAATTAAGAATCTCGTAGTTAATTAAAATTAAAATAGTTATTTAAAAAGGATTTTGAATATGTTAGATTTAACTTTCAAATCCTTTTTATATATTAATATATATAATAGTATGTTATATATATGTTATAGAGACGTTAAAAGTTAGTTAATACAATTAATATAAAACTTATAAATGATAAAATTAATGTATAAATTTGGGGGGATAATTCTGAAAAAATTAGACTTAAAAGAAATAGAAAATATAGAAGATTTTATGACAATAAAATTAGACAATACTGCCAAAATAGTATTTTCAAATGCAGAACTTAATAGGAGTTTTAATAGGAATACTGATGAAGGAATTAATCAATTAGAATCACTGAAATATAAATTTAATGTTAGCGAAGTGGTATATTTAAAACAAGTACATAGTGATAATATATTAATTTATAATAATAATGATATTAAAAATGAAGAAGGGGATGCAATAATAACAGATAATAAAAATGTTATTATTGGAGTTTTTACTGCGGATTGTGTTCCTGTTATATTGGTGGATGAGATTAAAAAGGTATCAGCAGCAATTCATAGTGGATGGAGAGGAACATTTAATTCTATTACTTTAAAAACAATAGAAAAAATGAAGAATGAGTTTAAGTGTAATCCTAAAAATATTAAAGCTTATATAGGACCTCATATAAGAAGTTGTTGTTATGAAGTATCAGCGGAATTAAAAGAAAAGTTTTTAAAAAAAAAGAAAGAAATTAAAGAGTTGGATTTATTCAATAAAAATAATTTAAATTTAGAAGAATGTATATTAAATGATTTAAGAAATTCAGGAGTTAAAGAAGAGAATATAAATACTTTAGAATTATGTACATATTGTAGTGAAAAAATTAAATTACATTCATATAGAAAATCAAATGGGGATTATGGTAGAATGTTTACTTTTATAATTTTAGAGTAAGGAGAATAGTTATGTCTGATGAAAAAATATTGATAGTGGATGATGAGGAACACATAATAGAATTACTAAAGTTTAATTTAATTAATGCAGGGTACAAGGTCTTTTGTTGCAATAATGGTATAGATGCCCTTGAAATAGCAAAGATAGAAAAACCTAAATTAATATTATTGGATTTAATGTTACCAGGATTAGATGGTTTTGATGTTTGTAAAGAAGTAAAAAAAGATAAAGAAACTCAAAATACATCAATAATAATATTGACAGCAAAAGGAGAGGAAATTGATAAAATCTTAGGTTTAGAATTAGGTGCAGATGATTATATAACTAAACCTTTTTCTGTAAGAGAATTATTAGCACGAGTTAAAGCTGTTCTTAGAAGAACTTATCCAGGGGCAGACATTGAAAATAATTCATATGAGTCTCAAGGCCTTAAAATAGATTTTGATAGACATGAGGTGTTTATTAATAATCAAAAAATTGAATTGACTTTAAAGGAATTTGACCTCTTAAAAATATTAATAAAAAATAGAGGGAAAATTCTTCAAAGAGAAACGTTATTAGATAAAATATGGGGATATGAGTACATAGGGGAAACTAGAACAGTAGATGTACATATAAGATATCTAAGAAAGAAGATAGAAGAAGACGATAAAAATCCTAAATTTATAGAAACCATTAGAGGAGTAGGTTACAGGTTTAACCCAATTGATAAATAATGAAAAAGAAAATATTAATATCATCAATGATGACAGTTTTTTTTGCTCTTATAATAGTAACTTCTTTTTTTGTGTTGTTAAGTAATTTTCAACAAATTAGAGATACGAAAAATGAACTTAGAAATTTTAACTTACTTATTGGTCAATTAGATAACTTAGATTCATTAAATAATATCAATAAACAAGATTTTAGAGAAATAAAAATAAACAATGCACCAGTTAGATTTACATTACTTGATACAAATGGAATTGTATTATATGATATGGAAAATGAATTAGAAAATAATTATAAGAATAATAAAGAATTTCAACAAGCTATAGAAAGTGGAGAAGGATCATCAACTAAGTATAGTGAAGATGGTAATATTAATTTAATATATTATGCTACAAAATTAAATAATAATTTAATGGTGGTAAGTTCAGTTCCTGTTAATATGGTAAAAACGTTCCAAAATAAAAATATAAAATATTGTATAGGGATAATAACTGTTGTAATGTTTTTTTCTATATCATTATGTTTAAAATTGATAAAGATGATTATTGAGCCAATTAAAGATTTAGAATCAGTGACTCACAAGATGGCTAATGGAGATTATAAAATAAGAGCTAAAATAAATAGTAAAGATGAACTTGGAAATTTAGGAGAAAGTTTTAATAATATGGCAGATCAGCTTCAAATGAAAATGCATGAGATAGTTGACAAACAAACTAGAATAGAATCTATTTTAAGAAGTATGGAAAGTGGTGTTATTGCAGTAGATAATAATAATATTGTAATATCTATTAATCCTTATGCAGAAAGAATATTTGGTATAAAGAAAAATATTTTAGGTGAATCCATAATTGAGTATATTTCAGATTATGATATAAATACTTTTTTAGAAGAGGATTATGAAATAGATAAAGAAATAAAAATACTTCATCCAATAGAACGTGATTTAAAGATAAAAAAATCAAATATAATAAACGGAATAGAGATGATAGGTAAAGTTATAACGATACAGGATATAACTGATATAAAAAAACTTGAACTTATGAGAACTCAATTTGTTGCAAATGTGTCTCATGAGTTAAAAACACCATTAACATCTATTAAAGGTTTTGCAGAAACATTAAGATATGTAGAAGATGATGAAACTAGAGAAAAATTTTTAAATATAATAGACAAGGAATCAGAAAGATTATCAAGATTAATAAATGATATTTTAGTACTTTCTAGTATTGAGAGTAATATATCAATTCAAAATGATGAATTTTTACCTAAAACTATAATAGAAGATGTTGTAAATATGATAAGAAAACTTGCTAATAATAAAGAAATAAATTTGGAATTTTATGATGATAATCAAGAACTTATATTAGGAGATAAGGACAAATTTTATCAGCTAACATTAAATTTAGTTGAAAATGCTATAAAATATTCAGAGAATGGCTCAAATGTTAAAGTGATAAGTTATAGTAAACGAGGATATTATTATTTAGAAGTTAGTGATAATGGAATAGGTATACCTAAAGAAGACTTGCCAAGAATATTTGAAAGATTTTATAGAGTGGATAAATCACGAAAAAAGGGTGGAACAGGATTAGGACTAGCTATTGTAAAACATATAGTTAAAACATTTAATGGAGATATAAATGTTAAAAGTACATTAGGTGAAGGTAGCACATTTAAAGTGAGGATAAAATATATATAAATTATTAGAGTATGTTTTAGTGTTGTGTTGATATACGTCACTTTACATATTGCATAGATAAACACATATTTAAAACATAGCCAATTATTAAAATAAGCTGAAAAGTAAAATTTTCAGCTTATTTTATTTTGCATAGATTTTATAAAATTAATTTAAATTTTAGGATATGCTGTAGTAAGGTATTGATATTTTCCAATGTTAAATTCATTTAACGTAGTCCTAATAAAAGTTAACTTTAATCTAATAATAGCTTAACTTACTGGTTATATTATAAGTATAAAAGAATTAATTAATGTAAAAAAAGTTGATGGAGGAATTTTATATGAAAAAAAATACTTTAAAACTTATAGTCAGCGCATTATTAATAACTATGATTGGAGGAAGCATGGTCGGATGTGGATCTGAAGATAGTGCAAGTGAGGCAGGAAATGGAATAAGTGGATCAATAACGGTAAGCGGATCATCGGCATTATTACCATTAATGGAGCAATCAATTGAAAAATTTAATGAAATAAATCCTAATGCTGCAGTAAGTGCGCAAGCAGGTGGTTCAGGAACAGGTCTTACTCAAGTATTAGAAGGGACAGTTGATATTGGAAATTCAGATATATTTGCAGAAGAAAAATTAGATGAAGCGCAATCTAAAGAATTAGTAGATCATAAAGTTATAGGTCAAGGTTTTGGAATTGTTGTAAATAAATCATTAGGAGTTACAAATTTAAGTAAAGAACAATTAAAAGGAATATTTTCAGGAAAAATAACAAATTGGAAGGACGTTGGAGGCCCAGATAAAGAAATATTCTTAATTCATAGAAAATCAGGATCTGGAACAAGAGGTACATTTGAAAATAAAATATTAGATGGAAATAAGTCATTAGAAAATGATTCTTTAGGGGCAGTTCAAGATTCAAATGGTGCAGTTCTTACTGCGATGAAACAAAATGATGGAGCAATAAGTTATTTAGCTCTTTCTTATATGAATACAGCTGATGCTAAAGAAATATTACAAGTTACGAGTATTGATGGAGTATCTGCACATAATGAAAATATAAAAGACGGAAGTTATTCTTTTTGGTCATGGGGTCATATGTATACAAAAGGTGAAGCAGAAGGATTAAGTCAAGAATTTATAAATTTTATAACAAGTGAAGATAATAAGGAAAGCATAGAAAGTTTAGGATTTATTTCAGGAGCTGAAATAAAAGAAAAATAATAATTTAAAGGATGATTAAAAGATGAAAAAGAGAAGTTTTAAGGAAAGGCTTAAAAATGAATATTTGGGTCAGGGCTTTGCAACTCTATGTGGAATACTAATAATAGTAATTACAGGCTTGATATTATTATTTATAGCTTCAAAAGGAATTAAATCATTTACCCAAAATGGATATAGCATAACTGAATTTTTATTTAAAAATGATTGGAAGCCAAATCAAGAGCAGCCTTCCTTTGGAGCTTTAGCATTCATCTTAGGTTCTACATGTGTATCAATAGGAGCTGTAATTTTAAGTGCTCCTATTGCAGTTGCACTAGCTATTTTTACTAACATTATTTCTAGTAAGTTTGGTAATAATGTAATAAAACCATCATTAGAAATATTAGTTGGAATACCATCAGTTGTTTATGGGTGGGTTGGAATATCAGTATTGGTACCATTTATAAAAAACAATGTTGGAGGAATGGGATTCTCACTTTTATCAGGAATATTAGTTTTATCATTAATGATATTACCTACAATTGCTACTTTAGCTATAGATGCAATAAAAAATATACCTAATGATCATATAGAAGCTTCTTATGGATTAGGAGCGACAAGATGGCAGACAATAAGCAGAGTAATAGTACCAGGAGCGAAATCAGGAATTTTGACAGGTGTGGTATTGGGTATAGCAAGAGCGTTTGGAGAAGCACTTGCAGTACAAATGGTAATTGGTAATACTGTTAAATTGCCAGAAGGACTTCTTTCTTCGATGTCTACATTAACTAGTATTATAACAATGGATATGGCTAATACAGTAGGTGGAACAATGTGGAATGACGCATTATGGACATTAGCATTAATATTACTTGTTATTTCATTTATTTTTATAGTAATAGTTAGAAAGATAGAAAAAAGGAGTGCAGTATAATGGATGCTAAAAAAGTTGATAAAATGGCCACTGTAGTGTTTTATATAATAAGCATATTTATAGTAGGTTTGTTAGGTGCATTTATTGCTTATATATTATATAAAGGTGGAAATATGATAAAACCTTCTTTCTTATTTGGAAAACCTAAATTAACAGGAGCTGGTGGAGGAATAGGACCACAATTATTTAATTCATTTTATATGCTTATTGTTTCATTAATAATAACAGTACCAATAGGAATAGGTGCAGGAATATACTTAGCTGAGTATGCAAAAGAAGGAAAGTTTTTAAACATAATAAGAATGTCTCTTGAAACAATTTCTTCATTACCATCTATAGTTATAGGTATGTTTGGACTATTAGTGTTTGTTAATATGGCAGGTTGGGGATATTCAATACTCGCTGGAGCTATATCAGTCAGTATATTAAATATACCATCTATGACTAGAATTTCAGAAAATGCAATAAAAGCAGCTAGCAAGAAGGTAAAGGAAGCTTCATTAGGACTTGGTGCAAGTAAGTGGCAAACAATATCTAAACTTACAGTGCCAACAGCCATGAGCGAGATTTTAACTGGAATAATATTATCAGCAGGTAGAATTTTTGGAGAGGCAGCAGCTTTCCTGTATACAGCAGGATTAAGTTCAGGAGCTTTAAATTTTAATCAAATAAGTTTGGTTGGAAATAAATCGGCATTTTCTCTTTTTAGACCAGCAGAAACTTTGGCTGTTCATATTTGGAAATTAAATTCTGAAGGAATAGTAGTAGATGCAGCTCAAATTGCTAATGGGACAGCAGCAGTATTAATTATAGCAGTTCTTTTATTTAATATTTTAGCAAGGTTAATAGGAAATAGATTAATGAAATCTTATGGTGGAAAGTAGGGGAGTATAAGGAATGAGTATTATAAAAACTAAGAATTTAAATTTATATTATGCTGAAAATCAAGCGTTAAAAGATATAAATATGAATATAAATAAAAATGAAGTTACAGCATTAATAGGACCATCGGGATGTGGTAAATCAACTTTTTTAAGAACTTTAAATAGAATGAATGATTTGATTGAAATAGTTAGAATAACTGGAGAGGTTTTATTTGAAGATAAAGATATATATAAAGATTATGATGAGATATATTTAAGGAAAAGAGTTGGGATGGTATTTCAAAGACCTAATCCATTTCCTATGTCTATTTATGATAATATAGCATATGGCCCAAGAATTCATGGAACTAAAGATAAAAAAATATTAGATGAAATTGTTGAAAATAGTTTAAAAGGTGCAGCGCTTTGGGATGAAACAAAGGATAGATTAAAAAAAAGTGCAATGGGACTTTCTGGAGGGCAACAACAAAGATTATGCATTGCAAGAACTTTAGCAGTATCTCCAGAAGTTATTTTAATGGATGAACCAACATCGGCTTTAGATCCAATTTCAACGAATAAAACAGAAGAATTAATAGAGCAACTAAAAAAAGATTATACAGTAGTTATAGTAACTCATAATATGCAACAAGCAGGAAGAATAGCAGATAAAACAGCTTTCTTTTTAAGTGGAGAAGTTATAGAATTTGGAAAAACTGAGGATATATTCTATAATCCTAGAGATAAAAGAACAGAAGACTATATAACTGGTAGATTTGGTTAAATGAAAGGGTGAGGATTAATGACAAGAGAATCTCAAGATGCTAGAGTTAAAGAAATTAATAGACAATTATTAAAAATGACAAGTTTAGTAGAAAAACAAATACATGATAGTATGGTTTCATTGAAAAATCATGATTCAGATATGGCAGATAAGGTTATAAAATACGATGATAAAGTAGATGAGTTGCAAAAAATAATAGAAGAAGATTGTATAAAATTTATTGCAATGGAGCAACCACTTGCAACAGATTTAAGAAGAGTGTTTACAGCATCAAAAATAGTAACAGATCTAGAAAGAATGGCAGATCATGCAGTGGATATATGCAAAATAACTAAAAGATTAGATAGAGTAGTATTTAAAGAAAATATTAGTGAATTGTGGGATATGGAAATAAGAGTTAGAGAAATGATTGGATTAGCAATAGATTCATATATAAGGGATGATGTTAAATTTGCATATAAAATATGTAAAATGGATGATGCAATAGATGATTTATATAAAAGATTATTTGGTGTTTGCATAAATGAAATTAAAAAGAATGAGAATTTAATTAATCAAGGAACACAACTATTATTTGTAATAAAGTATTTAGAAAGAATTGCAGATCATGTTACTAATATATGTGAATGGACAATTTTTTCAAAGAACGGAACTTATGTGGATTTAAATGAATAAAAGAATAAAGTAGAGGCTAGGAAGTAAATTATTCCTAGCCTTTACTTATAAAAAAAAGGTTTAAACTTAAAGTTTATTTTAGGGAAAAATGAATAAAAAATGGTTTTAAATATAGTGTTTGCAATAACTAGTTAGTTATTATATAATTAAACGTACTATAATGAAGATGGGATGTTATAATTAGGAGTGAAAAAATGAAAAATATTATAACAAAAGTAGAAGAATACAGTATTGCTGAAGAAGTTGGAATAGAAATAAATGATAGTCTAATATCTATTAATCAAACTCCAATAGGCGATATTATGGATTATAAATTTTTATCAGCAGATGAAGAAATAGTTTTAGAAATAGAAAAAACAAATGGCGAAATTTGGGAAATAGAAATAGAAAAAGAATACGGAGAAGATATAGGTCTTGAATTTGGCGGTGGCATAATGGATAAAGCAAAAAGATGTAGTAATAAATGCATTTTTTGTTTTATAGATCAATTACCACCTGGAATGAGAGATACTTTATATTTTAAAGATGATGATTCTAGATTATCTTTTCTTCAAGGAAACTTTGTTACATTAACTAATATGAAGGAAGAAGATATTGATAGAATAATAAAATATCACATAAGTCCAATTAATGTATCAGTACATACAACAAACCCAGAACTTAGGGTTAAAATGTTGAATAATAGATTTGCAGGAAATATATTAGAGAGATTAAAAAGATTAACAGATTCAGGAATTACAATAAATGCTCAAATAGTATGTATACCAGGCATAAATAGTGGAGATGAATTAAAGAGAACTATAGAAGATTTATATAAGCTTCATCCATTTGTAGCTAGTGTGGCTGTTGTTCCAATAGGAATAACTAAATTTAGAGAAAAACTTCAACATGTAAAGACATTTACTAAGGAGCAATCTGCAAAAGAAATCGAAATGGTTAAAGAACTTCAAGATAAATTTATGAAAGAAGTAAATGAACCTTTTGTAAGGCTATCAGATGAATTTTATATAGTTTCAGGCAAGGAAGTTCCAGGTAATGACTTCTATAGAGGATATGAACAACTAGAAGATGGCGTAGGGGTTGTAAGATACTTTAATGATGTTATAGATGAAACATTAAATGATCTAGATAAAAATTCTAAGGGGAGTTTTTCAATCGCAACAGGTGCTTTAGCTTATGAAGAAATTATAAAAGCTAGAGATAAGATTTTGAAAAAAAATCCTAATATAAAATTAGATGTATACAAAGTAATAAACAATTATTTTGGAGAAACAATAACTATAACAGGACTTTTAACTGGAACTGATATAATAAATCAATTAAAAGGAAAAATAAATACGAAATATTTATTAATGGCTGATTGTATGTTTAGAAAAGGATATGAATTAGCTGACTCTAGTGAACAAATTATGCTAGATGATTTGAAAATTAGAGATATTGAAGAGGCATTAGATGTAAAAGTTATAGTAACAGATTACACAGGAGAAAATTTAATTAGTATATTAAACGAATATAAGGAGGAATTTTAATGGGAAAACCGATAGTTGCAATAGTAGGAAGACCAAATGTTGGTAAGTCAACATTATTTAATAAATTAGCAGGGAAGAGAATTTCCATAGTACAAGATACACCGGGAGTGACAAGAGATAGAGTTTATGCTGAGGCTGAATGGTTAAATTATAACTTTACTATGATAGATACTGGTGGTATAGAACCTACAAATGACGATATAATAATGAAACAAATGAGAAGACAAGCGAATATTGCTATAGAAACTGCTGATGTAATAGTATTTATAGTTGATGGTAAAGAAGGTTTAACTGCTGCGGATCAAGAAGTAGCTAATATGTTAAGAAAAAGTAAAAAGCCAGTAGTATTAGTAGTAAATAAAATTGATTCTTTAAAATATGAAGAAAACAGTTGGGAATTTTATAACTTAGGAATTGGTGATCCTATAACAATATCAGCATCACAAGCATTAGGTCTTGGTGATATGCTTGATAGAGTAGTAGAACATTTTGATAGATTTGATGCTGATGCTGAAGAGGATGAATATATCAGAATAGCTATGATTGGAAAGCCTAATGTAGGAAAATCATCATTGATAAATAAGTTGTTAGGAGAAGAAAGACTTATTGTTTCTGATATAGCAGGAACAACTAGAGATGCTATAGATAGTTATTTAGAAACAGAACAAGGAAAATTCATTTTAATCGATACAGCTGGACTTAGAAGAAAAAGCAAAGTTAAAGAAGAAATAGAAAGATATAGTGTTATAAGAACATATGCATCAATAGAAAAAGCAGATGTATGTATACTTATGATAGATGCTCAAGATGGTGTAACAGAACAAGATGAAAAAATAATAGGTTATGCTCATGAGTTAAATAAAGCTATTATAGTTCTTGTAAATAAATGGGATCTTGTTGAGAAAGATGACAAAACTATGGAGAAGTTTAAAAAAGACTTACAAGGTAGTTTGAAATTTATGCCATATGCTGAATATCTATTTATTTCAGCATTAACAGGACAAAGAACTCATAAAATTTTAGAATTAGCTAAAAAATGTTATAACAATTATAACAAGAGAGTATCTACAGGAATATTAAATGATGTAATAAGTAAGGCGATACTAATGAAAGAACCACCAATAGTTAGCCTTAAGAGAATGAAGATATATTATGCAACTCAAGTTGCTACTAAACCACCTAAGTTTGTATTTTTCGTTAACGATGCTAGTGCTTCACATTTTTCTTATGAAAGATATTTAGAAAATCAATTAAGAAATAGTTTTGATTTTAAAGGTACTGGTATACAAATCGAGTATAGACAAAGGAAGGAATAGTAATGAATAAAGTAAGTTTTATAGGTGGAGGAAGTTTTGGAACAGCTTTAGCTATACTGCTTGCGGAGAAGGGGAATACTGTAAGTATATACAATAGAGATAAAAAAGTTGTTGATGACATAAATATTAATAGAAGAAATGATAAATATATAAAAAATTTAGAAATTCCTAGTAATATTAAAGCATTTGATAATTTAGAAAAAGCAACTGAAAATGCTGAATATATTGTTTTAGCAATACCATCTCATACAATACGCAGTATTTGCAAACAGTTAAAAAATAAAATAAAACAAGAAACTATTATAATTTCAATTGCCAAAGGAATCGAAGAACATACTGATAAAAGATTATCTGCCGTTATTAAGGAAGAGTTAAATAATCCAATTGTTGTTTTATCGGGACCTAGTCATGCTGAAGAAGTAGTATTGAAACTGCCAACAACACTTGTAGTTTCTTCAGAAAATATGAATTCTGCTAGTGAAGTTCAAAATTTATTTATGACCTCTTTCTTTAGGGTATATACAAATGAAGATTTGATAGGAGTAGAAGTTGGAGGTGCTGTTAAAAACATAATTGCACTAGCTGCTGGAATTTTAGATGGTTTAGGTTATGGAGATAACACTAAAGCTGCATTAATGACCAGAGGAATGAAAGAAATTTCTAGAATAGGTTTAGCTCTTGGTGGAAGAGAAGAAACTTTTTATGGTTTGACTGGAATGGGAGATTTGATAGTAACATGTACTTCTAATCATTCTAGGAACAGAAAAGCAGGTTTATTAATTGGAAGTGGTATGAATGCAGATAAAGCAATTGAAGAAATAGGAATGGTAGTTGAGGGTGTAAAAGCTTGTAAAGCCTTTTATGAATTGAAAGAAAAAATAGGAGTATCTATGCCTATAACTGACATTTTGTATAAAGTTTTATTTGAGAAAAAGGATCCTAAATTAGGGATTGAAGAACTTATGCTTCGCGAAAAGAAAAGTGAAATATTTTAATATTAGTCCTAAAAAGAATTTTTTAACCATATAACTGTGTTAATAAAGTCTTTTTAGGACTTTTCTATTTAAAATTTTATTTAATCTGTATATTTTTAGTTTTTTAAGAATATATATATATTGGTAAAAAGAATAAGGAGGGAATAATGTGGACAGCTTTAACATATACAAAGATATAGCTGAAAGAACCCAAGGGGACATATATGTAGGAGTAGTTGGACCGGTAAGAACTGGTAAATCAACTTTTATAAAAAGGTTTATGGACCTTATGGTAATACCAAAGATTGATAATACTTATAAGAAAGAAAGAGCGAAAGATGAGTTACCACAAAGTGGTTCAGGTAAAAGTATTCACACAACAGAACCTAAATTCGTACCAAATGAGGCGGTAGAGATAAATTTAGGAGATGAAACAAAATTTAAAGTTAGAATGGTAGATTGTGTAGGATATATTGTAAAAAGTGCATTGGGATATTTAGAAGGTGAAGAAAGTAAGATGGTACATACACCATGGTATGAGTATGAAATTCCTTTTGAAGATGCAGCAGAAATAGGCACTAGAAAGGTTATCAGTGATCATTCAACCATAGGACTTGTAATTACAACAGATGGAAGTATTACAGGAATACCAAGAGAAGATTATATGGAGGCAGAAGAAAGAGTTATATATGAGCTTCAATCAATAAATAAACCATTTGTGGTTGTACTTAATACTAATAAACCCAATTCTCAAGAAACAAAAGCATTAAAAAATGAATTAGAAGCAAAATATAATGTAGCAGTAAAAGTAATGGATATATACAATATGGATGAAGAAGATATAGAAGACTTATTTGAGTATGTACTTAGAGAATTCCCAGTAAAAGAAGTTAATATAGATATGCCAGAATGGTTAGAAAAATTAGACTGTAATCATTGGTTGAAAAAGAACTTCTTCGATGTCATTTTAACTATGAGTAATGAAATTTCAAAAGTTAGAGATGTTAAACATATATTAAATAGTTTTGAAGAAAAAGAATTTATGGGCACAACATCTATTAAAGAAGTTGATTTAGGCAATGGAACAGCAAATATACTTATGAAACCTAAAGATGGTATATTTTATAAAATACTTAGTGAAATATGTGATTTAGAAGTAAATTCAGAAAGTGATCTTTTAAGTATAATAAAAGATTTAACTTATGCAAAATTAGAGTATGATAAGGTTAAAGATGCCTTGGAGGATGTTAGGGAAGCTGGTTATGGATTGGTAGCACCACAACTATCAGAAATGAAATTCGAGGAACCAGAGATTGTAAAACAAGGAAGTAAATTTGGTGTTAAATTAAAAGCAAGTGCTCCAAGCTTACATTTTATAAAGTGTGACATAAAGACAGAGATTAGCCCAATAATGGGATCTGAAAAGGAATCAGAAGAACTTGTAAAGGGGTTACTAGAACAATTTGAAACAGACCCAGCACAACTATGGCAAAGCAACATGTTTGGAAAATCTTTAGAAGTACTAGTTAAAGAAGGACTTCAAAACAAATTATATAAGATGCCAGAAGATGTACAAGTTAAAATTCAAAAGACACTTCAAAAAATTATTAATGAAGGTAATGGCGGTTTGATTTGTATAATTCTTTAACTTTAAGGGATTAATAATTTAAAAGGAGTTTAAAGAGAAAGAGTCTTTGAACTCCTTTTTAATTCTTTAGGAATTTATATTATTAAAAAATTTGTGGATAACTTTTAAAATAATGTGTTTTAAAGGTATTATGAGTACCCCTAAAGAATAAAAAATAATTATATGCCGCACCATTATTCCTGCACTGCGTTTGGAAAGAGCGCATGGCTAAAAAAATCGACGGCTCCAAAGTCGCCTTAGCGATTTTGTTCTACATATTAATAAATTTTATATTAATATTTTAAAATTCATAGAAGAGGCTATCCTAATATTATATAATAAAATAAAGAATATAAAATGAGGGATATCATGAAAAAAATGTATAGAATCTATAAGAAAGTTGGCAATTTAAATATATCTTTAATTGAAGAACTTATAGAATATGACTTTCCATCATCTGTTTATATATCTTCCAGAGTAATAAATCATATAATAAAAAAACATGGAAAACAATTTACTAAAAGAGTTAAAAATCATATAATAAAAATTATGGAAGAGATAATTAGGTGCCCAGATTATATAGGAATAGATCCTTTAAGAAGTAATGATGGGGCATTAGAATTAGTAAAAAAGATTGATAGTAATATTCTTTTAGCATTAGAGTATGATGAAGAAGGTCAATATATATATGTAGCAACTATGTATCCTATAACAGAATCTAGAATAGTTTCAAGGTTAAATAGTGGAAGGCTAATAAGTTGCAATGATGAAAAATCTCAGGATATATTTTAATTAACTAAGTAAGCTTTAAATGGAGTGTAGAATATTTAGACATTAACAAAATAATTTAAATACTCTTGGGTTTCCAAGAGTATTTTTATGATAAAAATAAAAAATAGAAATATATATTAGAATGTAACTATGTTTATATGGAGGAAGAATAGATGAAAAAAATAGCAATAATATTTAATGGTGGAACTATATCTATGAAAGTAGATGAAAAAATAAAAGCAGCAGTTCCTAGTTTAAGTGGAGAAGAAATAATGCAAATGGTAACAGGGATTCAGGGGGTTGCTGAAATTGAAAGTCATACATTTTCTAATTTACCATCGCCACATATGACTTCTGAATTAATGCTTGAATTGTCAAATTTGGTTCAAAAATTATTAGACAGAGCTGATATAAGCGGTGTTGTAATAACTCATGGAACTGATACTTTAGAAGAGACGGCATACTTTTTAGATTTAACTTTAAATACTGATAAACCAGTAGTCGTTACTGGAGCAATGAGAAGCAGTGATGAACTGGGATATGATGGACCTTTTAATTTAGCTACATCAATATGCACAGCAATTTCTGATAGTGCTAAAAATAGGGGCGTTTTAGTATGTTTTAATAGTGAATTACATAGTGCAACAGAAGTAACCAAAAGAAATTCAATGGCATTAAATGCTTTTAGTACACCTAATTTTGGGCCCATTGGAATAGTTGATAATAATAGAGTTATTTTTTATAGGGAAAATTCTAAATCTATACACGTTAAAATAAAGAGTATGGAAAAAGATGTAGCTTTAATTAAGTGCGTTTCTGGTATGGATTCAAAATTTATAGATTTTGTTATTTCTAATGAATATAAAGGAGTAGTAATTGAGGCATTAGGAAGGGGAAATGTACCTCCTTTAATGGTAGATGGAATTAAGAGAGCTATTAAAAACGAAATTCCAGTTGTAATAGTATCAAGGTGCTTTGAAGGTCGAGTATTTGAATCTTATGGATATTTAGGTGGTGGAAAAAATCTTAGAGAGTATGGAGTTATATTTGGAGATGTATTATCTGGACAGAAGGCTAGAATAAAATTATTAGTAGCTGTAAATCATAATGATAATTTAACTAAAATAAGAGAAATATTTGAAAAAGATACATACGAAATACAAAAAAACTGAATAAATAAAATGAAATAAAATAAAATGTTCGGAAAAATAAGAAAAAAACAAGTGATTAAACCTTTTTAGATTGACAATGTTCGGATTGATAAGTATAATAATATTTGTAAAAGGGATAACTCATATAATTGTGATAATATGGTTCACAAGTATCTACCAGATTGCCGTAAATAATTTGACTATGAGTAAGACTATATTAATTTCTTATTAATAATTAAGTCGCTATGAGTTATCAAATGAAACCATAGGGATTTTTTTTAGTTGAATAATTTAGGAGGAATAAAAATGCAACAAGAAAAAAAGTCTGAAAGAATATTTGAAATATTTTCTAATGAAAAGGTTGATTTTAAAAAAGAAATAGTAGCTGGGGTAACTACTTTCTTAACAATGGCTTACATAATTGCTGTAAATCCTAACATGTTAAGTGCAACAGGTATGCCAAGTGGAGCGCTTGTAACAGCAACTTGTTTATCAGCAGCTTTTGCAACAATATTCATGGGAGTGTTTGCAAATCTACCTTTTGCCTTAGCATCTGGAATGGGATTAAATGCATATTTTGCATTTTCAGTTGTATTAGGAAAAGGGATATCATGGGAGGTAGCATTAACAGCAGTATTTGTAGAAGGTATTATATTTATTTTAATGTCATTATTTAAAATTCGTGAAGCTGTTGTAAATGCAATTCCAGAGAATATGAAATATGCAGTTACGGCTGGAATTGGATTGTTTATTGCATTTATTGGATTTGTAGGCAGTGGAGTAGTTGTAAACAATGATGCAACTTTATTAGGGCTAGGTGATTTCACAATTCCTACAGTTACAATCACTTGTGTTGGATTAATAATTATCGCAGTATTAGATAAAAAGAAAATAAAAGGTTCAATTTTAGTTGGGATTTTAGTAAGTACTTTATTGGCTTGGGGATATGCTTTAAAAAATCCATCAGTGGCAGCTGACTTGGGTATATATTTACCAAATGGGATTTTTAAATTTGAAAGTATTGCTCCTATTGCAGGTAAGGTAGATCTAGGATATGCATTTCATCCAGATAATATTGGATTATTTATAACAGTAGTATGCACATTCTTGTTTGTAGATTTCTTTGATACAGTAGGAACATTAGTAGGAGTTAGCTCAAGAGCAGGAATGCTTGATGAGGAAGGGAAAGTTCCTAATGCAGGAAAAGCACTACTTGCAGATGCTATTGGGACAACCGTAGGAGCATGCCTTGGAACTTCAACAGTAACAACTTATGTAGAAAGCTCAACAGGGGTTGCAGCAGGAGGAAGAACAGGATGGACTGCTATTACAACAGGGGTTTTATTCTTAATTGCAATGTTCTTTTCACCAATTTTTATTGCAATACCATCATGTGCTACAGCACCGGCTTTAATATATGTGGGATATTTAATGCTTGGAGCAGCTAAAAACATAGATTTTAATGAAATTACAGAAGGGCTTCCAGCATTTGTGACAATCGCTTTGATGCCTCTTACTTATAGTATTGGAGATGGGCTAACATTTGGTATATTATCATATGTATTTATAAATTTATTATATAACCTTTTCTCTAAAAAAGAAGATAAGAAAAAAGTTTCTTGGGTTATGGTAATGTTAGCGCTTATCTTCTTAGTGAAATTAACAGTATTATAATATAAAATTTTTATTTTAGATTCTGTTTTAGCAGGGTGTTGATATATGCATAAGCAAAGTGGGCGGAGTAATTGAACTTAGGAATACTAAAATGAGTATAGTCCAATTTTAGCTTGTTCCCAATATAAAATTAGGACAAGCAGTAAATGTGATTATCAAAATGAAACTCGACTTCGCTGAGTAAGTTCGAAAAGCTAAATATAAAATTTAGATTCTCACTTAAGGATTCTCAAAGTCCAATTACAATGCCACTTCACCTATTGCATATATCAACACACATTTTAAACAGAGCCTTATTTTAAAATAAAGCGAACTTTCAGCTATGGATTAAAGTTTTAAAGGGATAATTAAAAGTATGTATCTAATGTTTACTATTGAACATTAGATACATGCTTTATTTATTTATAAATAAATAAAAAAATAATTATGAATAAAATATGAACAAAGAGTTGACTTAACATAGCAAATTAATTATTATAATTAAAGAATTACTTCTTATAAATGAAGGAGGTGTGCTAAAATGGTTAAAAGCATGACAAGTTTTGGGCGTGCTCAAAGTGATAAAAATAGTGGCATGGTTTTTTCAGTTGAAATGAAGAGCGTAAATCATAGATACTTAGATATTAATATTAGAATGCCTAAAACTATGCTATCTCTAGAAGAAAAGATTAGAGGACTAATTAATAGTAAACTAAATAGGGGTAAAGTGGACGTTTTTATAAACTATAAAAGCTATTCAAAAGAAAATATAGAGCCTACAGTTGATATTAAGTTGGCTAAAAAATACTATGATTGCTTGAAGTTAATACAGGAAGAATTAGATTTAGTAGATGATATAACAACTACTAAGATATCAAGATTGCCTGATGTACTAACTTTAGTTGAAAAAGAAGAAAATTTAGAAGAAATATTAAAAGAACTATTGCCTTTGATAGAAAATTCTATTGATTTAATGAATGATATGAGAATAAGAGAAGGGGAAAAGTTAAAAAATGATATTTTAATGAAAATAGATACAATAGAAAAATTTGTAATAGAAATAGAAAAATTAGCAGATGAAATTCCTAAAAATTATAAACAAAAACTTGAAGAGAGATTATCTGAATTATTAACTGATATAGATTTAGATGAATCAAGAATTGCTCAAGAGATTGCAATTTTATCTGATAAAGCGGCTGTTGATGAAGAAATTGTAAGACTTAAAAGTCACTTAAATCAAGTTAGACAAACGTTAGGATTAGAAGAACCAATAGGAAGAAAATTAGATTTTATAATTCAAGAAATGAATAGAGAAGCCAATACTATTGGATCTAAATCAGTAGATATTTGTATGACAAATAAAGTTATAGATATAAAAAATACTATAGAGAAGATAAGAGAGCAAGTACAGAATATAGAATAATAGGAGGAAAAATATGGGAATAAAATTAATAAACATAGGTTTTGGTAATATAGTTTCTGCTAATAGATTAGTTGCTATCGTAAGTCCTGAATCAGCACCAATAAAAAGGATAATTCAAGAAGCAAGAGATAGAGGTATGTTAATAGATGCGACATACGGAAGAAGAACAAGAGCTGTAATAATAACAGATAGTGATCATGTTATATTATCAGCAGTACAACCTGAAACAGTTGCTCATAGACTATCTACTAAAGATGAAGTTGTTGAAGAGGTCGATGAATAATGAATGATAAAAAAAGAGGTCTGTTAATTGTTATATCGGGACCATCAGGTGCAGGAAAAGGTACGATATGCAAAGAGTTACTTGAAAAAAACGATAATTTATTATTATCAGTTTCAGCAACAACTAGATCACCAAGAAATGGTGAAGTAGATGGTATTAATTATCATTTTTTATCTAAAGAGGATTTTATAACAAGAATAGAAAAGAATGACTTTTTAGAACATGCAGAAGTATATGGAAATTACTATGGAACACCTAAATCAAATGTTGATAAAATGTTAGATAGTGGTAGAGATGTAATTTTAGAAATAGATATACAAGGTGCATTAAAAGTAAAAGAAAATACAGAAGAAGGTGTATTTATATTTATATTACCACCTTCTATGGAAGAATTAAAACAAAGAATTATTAAAAGGGGAAGTGAAACCCCGGAATCTCTTATGAAGAGATTTAAATCTGCCTATAAAGAAATAAATTTTGTTTCTAAATATAATTATGCAGTAGTTAATGATGAAGTTAACGTTGCAGTAGAAAAGTTAGAAGCAGTAATATTAGCTGAAAAATGTAGGGTAGATAGGTTAAAACATAGTATATTAGATTCAAAGGAGGACTTAATACATGAACAACTCTATGATTAATCCATCAATAGTAGACTTATTAACAAAGGTGGGGGACAGATATTCTTTAGTAATTTTAACATCAAAAAGAGCTAGAGAAATAATTGAAGGTGCAGAACCATTAGTTAAAGTAGATTCTCACAAACCACTAACAATTGCAATTAATGAAGTAAATGAAGATGTTGTAAAATATCAAGAATAATATAAAGGGATTTGAGTATTATGAAAAAGTGTGTGGTATTAGGCGTAAGCGGAGGAATAGCTGTTTATAAAGCTTTAGAAGTAGTAAGCTTACTTAGAAAGCAAGATGTTGAAGTTAGAGTAATAATGACAAAATCAGCTACTGAATTTGTTACTCCACTTTCATTTCAATCACTTAGTCAAAATATGGTTATATATGATATGTTTTCTGAACCAAAAGCATGGGAAATTCAGCATATAAGTTTAGCTGAGAAAGCAGATGTTTTTTTAGTAGCACCAGCAACAGCTAATATAATTGGCAAAGTTGCAAATGGAATAGCTGATGATATGTTATCAACAACTATCATGGCAACTAAAGCAAAAGTAATTTTTGCACCAGCCATGAATACTAATATGTATGAAAATCCAATAGTTCAAGGAAATATAGAAAAACTTAAGAGTTTAGGATATGAATTTATAGAACCAGCATGTGGTAGACTTGCTTGTGGAGACATAGGAAAAGGAAAACTTGAAGATCCAAAAGTAATTGTAGATAGAGTGATATCACAATTTACTAAAAAAGATTTAGCTAATAAAAATGTTTTAGTTACAGCAGGTCCTACAATATCACCAATAGATCCAGTTAGATATATAACTAATAGATCAACTGGGAAAATGGGATATGCGATAGCTAAAGAAGCCAGAGATAGAGGTGCTAATGTTACATTGATTTCTGGTCCAACTTCATTAGAAATACCAACAAATATTAATTTTATTAGAGTTTCTACTAATAGTGAAATGAAAGAAGAAATAAACAAGTATTTTGATAATTCTGATGTAGTTGTAAAATCAGCTGCTGTAGCTGATTATAAAGCAAAAGAATATAGTAGTCAGAAGATAAAAAAAGGTGATGGAGATTTAGAATTAGCTTTCACTAGAGATAATGATATTCTTATGGAACTAGGACGCAAAAAGAAAAATCAAATTTTAGTTGGGTTTGCTGCTGAAAGTCAAAATTTAAAAGAAAATGCTAAAAAAAAGCTTATAAGTAAAAATTTGGATTATATAGTTGCAAATGATATAACAAGTGAAGATACTGGTTTTGCTTCTGAAGATAATAGAGTAATTATTTTATCTAATAAAGATGAAGAGATCCCAATAGATAAAACAAGCAAAAATGAGATTGCTAGCAAATTATTTGATATTATTGGAAAGCGCTAAATGCGCTTTCTTCTTATTATACAAGTATATGTTAATAAGGTATCTTAAAAAGGGTGAATTTATATGAGCATTTATGCTGAAATAATTATAAATAGTGATGCAAATGAAGTAGATAGACCATTTACATATAAAATATCAGATGAATTCATTGATAAAGTTGGTATTGGATATAGAGTAAAAGTTCCTTTTGGAAAAGGAAATAGAAATGTTGATGGCTTTGTATTTAAAATTTTAACTGAAGAGTTGGAATTTAAATACAGGATTAAATATATTGTAGATGTTTGTGAAGACTATCCTATTTTAACAAAAGCAGATATTGATCTTATTAATTTTTTGAGAAATAAATATCTTTGTAAATATATAGATGGAATAAGACTTTTAATACCTGTTGGAATTATGAAAGGTTTAAAGAATAAAAAAAGACGTGTGATATACACAGACAAACAATTGGAAGATGAAAAATTTAAAAAAGATAATTATATAAAGTTGTATGAATTTATATCACAAAATGAGGGCTCATTTACCAAAAGTGAAATAACAAAAGACAATGGATTTTCAAGTTATTCTTTAAATAAATTAATAGAAGCAGGAATTTTGAAATGTGAAGAGCAAGTAGTTTTTAGATATAATATTAAAAGTTATTCTGAATATTCTTCTAAAACATTAACATTAGAACAACAAAAAGCTTTTGATACCATTGTAAATGGAAATGAAAAAAAATGCCTCATAAAAGGAGTAACTGGTTCAGGAAAAACGGAAGTTTATATGCATTTAGTAGCAGATATGTTAAAGCAAGACAAAGGATGTATAATATTGGTGCCAGAAATTGCATTAACGCCTCAAATGATTGAAAGATTTAAAGGAAGATTCGGAAGCAATATTTCTCTTTTTCATAGTAGACTTTCTGAGGGAGAAAGATTTGATGAATGGTTTAGAATAAAAGAAGGTAAATCTAAACTAGTTATAGGAGCTAGAAGTGCTCTTTTTTTACCAATGCAAAATTTGGGGTTAATTATAATAGATGAAGAGCATGAAACAACTTATAAATCAGAACAAAATCCTAAGTATAACACTATTGAAGTTGCAGAATTCATTACTGAAATGCAAGGATGTAAGCTTATATTAGGTTCTGCTACTCCAAGTATTCAAAGTTATTATAAAGCTTTGGAAGGTAAATATAAGCTGATAGAGATGAATAAAAGAGTGAATAAAAAAGATATGCCAAAGTTTGATATAATAGATATGCGAGAAGAATTAAAATCAAATAATTTATCTTTATTTAGTAAGGCTCTCTATAATGAAATTGATAAAAATCTTAAAAATAAAAATCAAACTATTTTGTTTTTAAATAGGAGGGGAATGTCAACTTTTATTTCTTGCAGAAGTTGTGGATATGTTTTTAAATGTCCAGAATGTGATGTTTCAATGACTTATCATAAAAATGGATATTTGATATGTCATTATTGCGGAAGAGCAGAAAGAGAACAAAAAATATGTCCAAAATGTAAAAGTAAATATGTGAAGTATTTTGGTGCAGGTACTGAGAGAGTAGAAACAGAAGTGAAAAAATATTTTCCCAAAGCTAGAGTATTGAGAATGGATGTTGATACTACTAGACATAAAAATTCACATGAATCTATATATAATTCATTTAAAAATGGAGAGGGAGATATTTTAATTGGTACTCAAATGATTGCCAAAGGATTGGATTTTCCAAATGTAACACTGGTTGGAGTATTAGCAGCTGATATTTCTATAAATATTCCAGATTATAGATGTGGAGAAAGAACTTTTCAAATTATAACTCAAGTAGCAGGAAGAGCAGGAAGAGGAGAAAAGGATGGATTAGTAATAGTTCAAACATATACTCCTAATCACTATAGTTTAATACATGCTAAAAATGGTGACTATAAGTCTTTCTTTGAGGAAGAAATTAGATTTAGAAGTCTTATGGATAATCCACCTTTCACAAAGATATTAATAATTAATGGAACTTCTAAATTTCAGGAAAAATTGAAAATATTTATGTATAATTTACAGAAGGAATTGGAAAAGTTAATAATAGGAACGGGGCTTATATTGTTAGGTCCAGTGCCTTGTATAATTACCAAGTTAAAGGATAAATATAGATGGCAGATAATAATAAAAGGTAATTTTAGTGATGAATTTAGTAAAAAAGTAAAAGATACACTTTATCTATTAAATAAGAGTGTATATAATGAAATAAGGATTAGTATTGATATAAATCCTAATAATATGACATAGGGGGAATTTTAGATGGCATTAAGAAATATAAGAAAATATGGAGATTCTGTTTTAAGAAAAAAATGTAGAGAAGTTGAAAAAATAGATGAAAGATTAGTAACACTAATTAAAGATATGCTTGAAACAATGTATGATGCAGATGGAGTAGGTCTTGCAGCACCACAAGTTGGAATATTAAAGAGATTATTTATTGTAGATATTGGAGAAGGACCTTTAGTATTTATAAATCCTGAAATATTAGATACTGATGGAAAACAAGTTGATGAAGAAGGTTGTTTAAGTTTACCAGGTAAAACAGAACCTGTTATGAGACCTAATTATGTTAAAGCTAGAGCTTTAAATGAAAAGGGAGAAGAGTTTGAAATAGAAGCTGAAGAACTTTTAGCAAGAGCTATTTTACATGAATATGATCACTTAAATGGAACTCTATTTATCGACAGAACTACTAAAAAATAGGAGGCCTTAATAAATGAAAATAGTATTTATGGGAACACCAGAATTTGCAGTTCCATCTTTAAAAAAATTAGTAGAAGAACATGAAGTTAAGGCAGTTCTTACTCAACCAGATAAACCAAAAGGAAGAGGAAAAAAGCTTGCATATTCTCAAGTTAAAGAAGAAGCTTTAAAGCATGATATACCTGTGTATCAACCAATAAAATTAAAGGATGATAAAGAAATAATTGAAAAATTAAAAGAAATAAATCCTGATTTTATTATAGTAGTTGCATTTGGTCAAATATTAACTAAAGAAGTATTAGATATACCTAAATATGGTTGTATAAATTTACATGCTTCATTATTGCCTATGTATAGAGGGGCAGCACCATTAAATTGGGTTATAATAAAAGGTGAAAAAAAATCGGGAAATACTACTATGTTGATGGATGTAGGTTTAGATACAGGTGACATGTTATTAAAAGAAGAAGTTGAAATCCATGAAGATATGACAACTGGAGAATTACATGATATTTTAATGATAAGTGGTGGAGAACTTTTACTAAAAACAATAGAAGGATTATGTAATGGAAGTATAAAGCCTGTAAAGCAAGAAGGAGAAACTTTCTATGCTAAAATGCTTGATAAAGAATTAGCACATATAAATTGGAATGAGGATGCTTATGATATTCATAATCTTGTTAGAGGTTTAAATCCTTGGCCTATTGCTTACACTGAATATAAAGGCGAAAGAATGAAATTATATAAAACAAAAGTTTTATATAAAGAAGTTTCTAATAAGCCAGGCACAATAATAGAAGTTAACAAAGATGGTGTTAAGGTTGCATGTGGCAAAAATGTATTAATAATTAAAAAGGTACAATTCCCTAATGGAAAACCACTTACTATAGAGCAGTATATAAATGGTCATAGTATAGATAAGGATATAATATTAGGTGAATAACATATAAAAAGGTATAATTTAGAGAATAGGAGGAAAGCTTATGTTTTATTTTGATCCAACGATGATTATATTAGTTCCTGCAATAATAATAGCTTTTTGGGCACAAACAAAAGTTAATTCAGCTTATAGTAAATATAGTAAAGTAAGTGCTATGAATGGATACACTGGAGAGCAAATTGCAAGAATGATGTTAGATGAAGCAGGACTTTATGATATAAGAATTGAACTAGTAAATACAAAACTAGGAGATCATTATGACCCATCAAATAGAGTTTTAAGATTATCTCCAGAAGTATATAGAGGTCAGACAATATCAGCAGCAGGTATTGCAGCCCATGAAGTAGGTCATGCAATCCAGCATAAAGAAGCTTATAAACCTTTAATAATAAGAAATTCAATAGTTCCTGCTGTAAATATTAGTTCCAATTTTTCATGGATATTGTTTTTTGCAGGAATACTGATGGGATTAAAAAGTTTAGTAACCTTAGGAATAATACTATTTTCTGCGGCGGTAATATTCCAATTAATAACATTACCAGTTGAATTTAATGCTTCAAGTAGAGCGTTAAATATATTAAAATCAAGAAATATTTTATATGGTGATGAAGTAAAAGGCGCAGCAAAGGTTTTAGATGCAGCAGCAATGACTTATGTAGCAGCAGCATTAATGGCAATATCACAATTAATTAGACTTATTGCGATAAGCGATAGAGATTAGGAAAAAAGAGGTAGCGTATGAATTGTAGAAATTTAGCAGTAAAAATATTAAAAAGAGTTATTGATGAAGGAGCATATTCAAATATTATTCTTTCAAATGAACTAAACGAAGCAAACTTAGAAGAAAGAGATAGAGCATTATTAACAGAAATAGTTTATGGTGTTTTAAGAAGAAAGAAGACATTAGATCTTATAATAGCTAATTTTGTAAGAGATATAAAACTTATGGATCATGAAGTACTAAATATTTTAAGAGTAGCTATATATCAAATGACATTCTTAGATAAGGTACCAACATATGCAGCGTGTAATGAAGCTGTTGATGAAGCAAAAAAAGTATCACCAGAAGCAGGCAAACTTGTAAATGGTATCCTTAGAAACTTCTCAAAAGATCCAGATGATATAACTATTAATGGAAATAAAATAAATGAGTATGCATATAAATTTTCTTTTGAACCATGGATGATAAGACTTCTAATTAAACAATATGGGGAAGATCTTGCTAAAAAAATAATGGTTGGTTTAAATCAAATTCCACAAACAACTGTTAGAGTTAATGATACTAAGTGCGAGTATGATGAAGTATTTGAAAAATTAGAAGAGATGGAATATTGTGTTGAAGAAGGATTTATGTGTCCAGAAGCTATATTAATAAAAGGTGGAAGTTCAATACAAGAAAATCCATTATTCAAAGATGGTGAAATTACTGTTCAAGATGAAAGTGCTATGTTAGTTGCACCTTTACTTGAATTAGAAAATGATATGAAAGTGTTAGACTTATGTAGTGCTCCAGGAGGAAAAACAACTCATATAGCTGAATTATTACAAAACACAGGCGAAGTTAGAGCATTTGATGTACATGAATCTAAGCTTGGTTTAATAAAAGAAAATTGTGAAAGACTTGATTTAAATAATGTGAAAATTGAATTAGGTGATGCAACAAAACTAAATGCAGAATTAATTTCATATGCTGATAGAGTACTTATAGATGTTCCATGTTCAGGCTTAGGTATAATAAGAAAGAAACCTGAAATAAAATGGAATAAAACAAGAGAAAATTTAAGAGAAATAATTCCTGTTCAAAGAGAAATAATGAATAATGCATGGGAATACTTAAAAAATGGTGGAATTATGATATATTCAACTTGCACTCTTAATAAAGAAGAAAATGAAGAAAACATAGAATGGTTCTTAAATACTCATAAAGATTGTAAATTAAAAACTATATTCATAGGAAAAGAAGATAACTTAATTTACAATAAAAATGGTACATTAACAATACTTCCAAATGCAAAAATGGATGGATTCTTTGTTGCAAAACTAGAAAAGCAATAATAGTAGGTGAATAAATGAAAAACATATTAGATTATACTTTAGAAGAACTAACATTATGGATGAAAGAAAACAATGAAAGTTCTTTTAGAGCTAAGCAAATTATGTCTTGGATATACAAAAATGTTAGAAATTTTAATGATATGAGAAATATGCCTAAATCTTTAATAAAAAAGCTTGAAGAAAATTTTGAAATAGTACTGCCAGAAATTGAGCAAATATATAAATCAGAACTTGATGGTACAGAAAAGTTTTTATTTAAGTTTTCTGATGGAAATTTAATAGAGAGTGTTTTAATGAGATATAAGCATGGAAATTCTATATGTATATCTACTCAAGTGGGTTGTAGGATGGGATGTAAATTTTGTGCTTCAACAATAGATGGTAGAATTAGAAATTTAACTACAGGTGAAATATTATCTCAAATATTAGTGGTTCAAAATCATATAGGTGAGAGAATTTCAAATGTTGTCTTAATGGGGAGTGGTGAACCATTAGATAATTATGAGAATGTAATAAAATTTTTAGACGTAGTTTCTGCAGAGTATGGACTAAATATAGGCCAAAGACATATAACATTATCTACTTGTGGTATTGTACCTAAGATATATGAACTTGCAGATAAAGAACTTAGCATAACTCTTGCTATTTCATTACATGCATTTAGTGATGAAAAAAGAAAAGAGATTATGCCAATAGCTAATAAATATAGTATTGATGAAATTTTAAATGCGTGTAAGTATTTTATAAATAAGACTAAAAGAAGAATAACTTTTGAGTATTCGCTAGTTAAGGATATTAATGATTCTAAAGAAGATGCAAGAGCTTTAGGTAAATTGTTAAAGGGAATGCTTTGTCATGTTAACTTAATACCTGTAAATGAAATAAAAGAACGTACATTTAAGAAATCATCTAAAGAAACAATACAAGATTTTGCAAACATATTAAGTAATTTAGGAATAGAAGTAACTGTTAGACGTGAAATGGGAAGCGATATTAATGCAGCTTGTGGACAACTTAGGAGAAGTTATATAAAGACCCAAGAAACAAGGGGGGAATAAAATGGTTGGATTAGTTAGTGATGTAGGATTAAGAAGAGTTTTAAATGAAGATTTTGCAATTTATTTAGAAAAAGATGAGTTTAAACTATATGTTGTTGCAGATGGGATGGGTGGACATAATGCTGGAGAAGTAGCAAGCAAAATGGCTGCTGAACATATTGTAAAATATGTAGAAAAAAATTTTAATTCCGCAGAAAAGGATACTTTAATAGAAGATGCTATTAAAGTCTCTAACAAGGTAGTTTTTAAATATTCTAAAAGTAATGAAAGCTTAAATGGAATGGGAACTACTGTAACAGCTTGTTTAATAACTAAAAATTTTATTCACATTGCAAATGTTGGTGATAGTTCATGTTTAGCTATAAAGAACAATGAAATTGTTAAAATAACCAAAGATCATTCATTAGTACAAGAGCTAATTGATTGTGGAAGCATAACGGAAAAAGATGCATTGAATCATCCTAAGAAAAATATAATAACAAGAGCATTAGGAACTAGTGAAAATGTAAAAGTTGATGTTTTTACATTAGAAAATTCTAAATATGATAAATATTTATTATGTTCAGATGGGTTAACAAATGAATTAACAAATTATGAAATATTAAATATAATTAAGGTGGAAAATGATTATATAAGTGCAGCTAACGAATTAGTGAGTTTAGCCAAAGAAAAAGGTGGAAGAGATAACATAACTGTATTGTTGTTTGGAGGAGAGATGTAGTATGAATGGTGTGATACTAGGAAATAGATATGAATTGCTTGAAAAAATAGGCGAAGGTGGCATGTCTGAAGTTTTTAAAGCAAGATGTAATAAATTAAATAGATTTGTAGCAGTTAAAATTCTTAAAAAAGAATTTTGCGATAATGAAGAAATAGTTGAAAAGTTTAAGGGAGAAGCAACAGCTATTGCTAAATTAAATGATAGCAATATAGTAAATATATTAGATGTGGGTACACAAGATGATATAAACTATATTGTTATGGAATTAGTTGATGGAAAAACCTTAAAAGAAATTATTCAAAAGACAGGTAAAATGAATTATGAGTCAGCAATAGTTTCAGCAATTCAAGTAGCGAAAGCTTTAGACTGTGCTCATAGAAATAAAATAATTCATAGAGACGTAAAGCCACAAAATATTTTAGTAGCAGATAATGGAGTAATTAAAGTTACTGATTTTGGAATTGCTAAATCTACATCCTCTTCAACTATTACTAATACTAGTACTATAATGGGGTCGGCTCACTATCTTTCTCCAGAACAAGCAAAAGGTGGATTTATTGACTATAGAACAGATTTATACTCACTAGGAGTAGTTTTATACGAAATGGTTACAGGAACATTACCTTTTGAAGCAGATACAGCAGTAACTATTGCATTAAAGCATTTACAGGAACAAGTTGTACCACCTAAGAATATAAACACTAGAATTCCTGATAGTTTAAATAAGCTTATCTTAAAATGTATGGAAAAAGAGCCTAATAAAAGATATCAAACTGCACAAGAAGTTATAAAAGACCTTGAAAAGATAAAAGAAAATCCTAATGCTATTATAGATCAAGTTTGTGATGATCAACATACTATAATAATGTCAGCAGTTACAGAAGAAATAGCAAAACAATCACCAATTAAAGCTGTATCAACAAATGATGATGCCGATTATGATTATGATGATGACTATGATGATTATGATGACGATGATGATTTTAAAGAAAAGAAATTTAATGGTAAGAAAACTAAAAAGATTTTATTAGGCGTTGGAGGCGGAATATTCTTAATATTATTATGTGTAGGAATATTTACATTGTTTTCTTCAGGATCAAACAAAGAGGTAGAATTACCTAATATAATTGGAATGACTTTGGATGAAGCTAAATCTAAGCTTGAAGGAATGGAATTAACTTTAGTTGATGCTGGTTCAGAAAAGAGTGATGAACCAGAAGGTACTATTATTAAAAGTGATCCTAAGGCTGGAAGTTCTGTAAAGGCAAAAAGTAAAATTAGGGTAATTTTAAGTTCTGGTCAATCAAAAGTAAAAATGCCTGATTTACGTGAAGAAGATACTGATACTGCAAATAAAATATTACAATCACTTAACTTAAAAATAGATAATGTTACTGAGGAGTATAGTGATGATGTACCAAAGGGACAAATAATAAGTCAAACTCCTTCAAAAAATACAGAAATAGATACTACAACAAAAATAAGTGTAGTAGTAAGTAAAGGTGCACAAGTTAGACTTTCAACTGTACCTAATGTTATTGGATTAACATTAGATGATGCAAAGAATAGATTAGATAATGCAAAATTAAAGATTTCTATTGTAGAAAAAGAAACAAATGATGAATCTAAGAATGGAAAAGTATTATCACAATCTATAGAGGGAAGTAAGGTAGAACAATGGACTTCAGTTACTATAACAGTAGGTAAGTATGTAGCGCCTGTAGCACCTACTCCAAATCCAGGGGATAACAATAACAACAATAATGGAAATAATAACAATAATGAAAATAACAATAACAATAACAATCAAGTACCTACAAATCCTGGAGACACAGAAACACCTACCAAACCACCTGTTGATGAGGGTGGAGGCAATGTTGATGCAACTGCAAAACATCCAAGTGCAAAAGCGCCAAAGGTAGAATAATTAAGAGACTGTCTTAAAAAGTAATTCAATTTACTTTTTAAGATGGTTTTTTATAGTTTATTTATTTAAAAAATAAGTTGCATTTTTAATATGATTTTGTTTATTATATTAGATAGGAAATTTAATTATGGAGGAATGTATGAAAGGAAAAATAATAAAAGGTATAGCTGGATTTTATTATGTAAAAGTGGAAGAAAATTTAATAGAATGTAAAGCTCGAGGAAAGTTTAGACACAAAGATGTTAAACCGATGGTTGGAGACAATGTAGTAATACAGGTTGAAAATGGTAAGGGCGTTATTGAATCTATAGAAAAAAGAAGTTCTGAATTACTTAGACCAGCTGTAGCTAATATTTCATTAGCTTTTGTGGTATTTGCAATTAAAAGTCCTGATATAAATTTTGATTTATTAAATAAATTTTTAGTGTTATGTGAGTATAATCATATAGAGGCAATTGTTTGTTTAAATAAAGTAGATTTAGTTTCAGAAGAAGAAAGAGAAAATGTTAAAAAAAGAATTAACGATATAGGATATGAAGTTTTGTACATAAATGCAAAAGAAGGATTAGGAACAGATATACTTAAAGAAAAAATTAATGGCAATATAACAGTACTATGCGGCCCGTCTGGAGCAGGTAAATCTACATTGATAAATAAGCTTACAGATAAAGAACATATGCTTACTGGAATTGTAAGTGAGAAAATAGGAAGAGGTAAACATACTACAAGACATAGTGAACTTATAGAAGTTTCAAATGGATATATAGTTGATACTCCTGGATTTTCAACCCTAGAAATAAAAGATCTTATGAATAAAGAAGATCTTAAATATTGTTTTCCAGAATTTGAAGAGCATAATGAAAGTTGCAAATATAGAGGCTGTTTACACAATAAAGAACCAAAATGTGCTATAAAAGAGGACGTTGAAGATGGTAAAATTAATAAGTATAGATATCAATTTTATATAAAAACATTAGAAGAAATAATAGAGGGGGAAAAAAATAAATGGTAAAAATAGCACCATCAATATTATCAGCAGATTTTTCAAAATTAGGAGAGGACGTAGAAAGAGTAGATAAAGCAGGAGCAGAGTTTATTCATATAGATGTTATGGATGGATCTTTTGTACCTAACATATCATTTGGATTTCCAATCATGAAATCAATAAGAAATAAAACTGACAAAGTTTTTGATGTTCATTTAATGATAGAAAATCCATCAAAATATATAGATGACTTTATAGAAGCAGGAGCTGATTTAATAACTGTTCACTATGAAGCAGATAGACATATAGATAGAACAATTCAATATATTAAATCAAAAGGTAAAAAAGCGGCAATTGCTTTAAATCCAGGTACTCCAACTATGGTTTTAAAAGATTTAATAGCTCAATTAGATATGGTTTTAATAATGTCTGTTAATCCTGGATTTGGAGGACAAAAATTTATACCGTATTCATTAGAAAAAATTAGAGAAGTGAAGGAAATGAGTAAAGATTCAAATTCATCATTATTAATACAAGTAGATGGAGGAGTTGATTCAAGCAATATTAGTGATGTTGTAGAAGCAGGTGCTAATGTAATAGTTGCTGGATCAGCAGTATTTAAAGGAGGAAATATAGAAGAAAACATAAAAGCTTTAAGGAGATAAGTATAAAATGAAAGTAATGATTGTAAGTGGGGGAAATCCACCATCAGAAAGCTTAATAAATCAATATATTAAAAAAGTTGACTTTATAATTGCAGCTGATAAAGGTGGAGAATATCTTCTTAAATATAATATTATTCCTAATTTGCTCATTGGAGATTTTGATTCAATGAGCAAAGAAAGCTTAAATGAATTAAAGAAGGTAGTAAAAGAGGTATTAAAATTCCCGCCAGAAAAAGATTATACAGATACAGAGATGGCTTTAATGGAAGCTGTAAAAAAAGGCGGGGAAAAAATCTATTTGTTTGGTGCTACTGGTACTAGAATGGATCATACGTTAGGAAATATAGGTTTACTTTTATCCTATAAGAAAAAAGGAATAGATTTAGAAATAATAGACAATAATAATAAAGTATATTTAGCTAAAAATAAAATGGTTTTAAATGGTGAAAGAGGTGAAAATATTTCTTTTCACGCATTATCTGATGTTGTTAAAAATTTTAAAATTACAGGGGCTAAATATAATATACCAAATGGAAAGAATATAAATTTATTAGATCCAAGGGCAATATGTAATGAATTTTTAGATACATGTATAAATATAGAATATGATAAAGGTGAGGTATTAATATTACATTCTGTTGATTAATAAAGTAATTTTGAAATAAAATATAAAAAATAGGAACGTTTTCTAGTACTCTTGAATACTAATATAGTAATCTAAAATTTTTGTATATTAATTTTCAGGAGGGTTATTAATGAAAATAATAGCAATTAAGTTACCGAAGTTTTTTTCTAGTATAATAAAATTTTTTAGAAAAAAATAATAGAGTGATACATACAACTCTAAAATAAAAGGTAAAAAAATAAAAAATGCAATTCATATCATAATTGCATTTTTTATTTGAACTATATTGCTCTTTGAACCTTACCAGATCTAAGGCATCTTGTACATACACGAACAGTTTTTGGTGTTCCATTAACTAAAGCCTTTATTTTCTTTATGTTAGGAGCCCAAGTTCTCTTTGATTGACGATGTGAATGGCTGAATTGTACACCTGCTACAACGCCTTTATCACAAATTTCGCATCTTCTTGCCACTAGAAAACACCTCCTTATATTCTAAAGATAATTATCTTCAATAGGACAGATTGAATTATAACACAGAATATATTATATATGCAAGCTAATTTTATAAAAGAAAAGATATTATTAAGATTATTATACATATATTTCTTGAATAAAATATCTTTCTAATATAGAATATACAATAAGGAATGTATTTTAGGAGGAATAGCTATGGTTGGATTTTCAAATGAAAATGGTAATATAAATTATTCTGAAGAAGTCTTAGCTAAGATTGTTGGGTTATCAACAATGGAATGTTATGGAGTTGTTGGCATGGTTTCTAAAAATGCTACTGATGGTTTTTGGGAACTTATGCGTGTAGAAAATTTAAGTAAAGGTGTAAAACTAAAACTTATAGAAACAGATAGATTACAAATCGAATTATTTGTTATGGTTGAATATGGAACTAAAATATCGGTTATAGCTAACAACATAATTCAAAAAGTTCGTTATAGCGTTGAAAATTACACAGGATTAAAAGTTTCATCAATAACTGTAAATGTTCAAGCGGTAAGAGTCTAGGAGGTTAAAATTAGATGGAATTTAAAAAAATAAATGGCCATGATTTTTATAACATGGTTGTAAATGCTAGTAATAGATTATTGGAACAAAGTGAATTTGTAAATTCTTTGAATGTATTTCCTGTTCCAGATGGTGACACTGGAACTAATATGTCAATGACATTTAAGGCTGCAGTTAAAGAAATAGAAAATATAAATTCTAATTCAATAGGAGAAATATCTAAAAAATTAGCAAAAGGTGCTTTAATGGGGGCCAGAGGAAATTCTGGAGTAATTTTATCACAAATACTTAGAGGATTTTCTAAAGGCTTAGAAGGAAAAGAAGAAGTTGACGGAACTGAACTTTCAGTAGCGTTCTTTGAGGGTTCTAATGCAGCTTATAAGGCTGTTATGAGACCGACAGAGGGTACAATACTTTCTGTAATAAGAGCAGCGTCAGAATGCGCAGTAGAGTGTGAAACAAAAGATGTAATAACATTATTAGAGGAAGTTAATAAAGCTTCTAAAATAATGCTTGATAAAACTCCTGAGCTATTACCAGCGTTAAAGAAAGCAAAAGTAGTTGATTCAGGTGGTATGGGACTTTATATTATACTTCAAGGTATGCTTGAAGCATTAAAAGAAGGAATACAAGCTAAAATTCAAGAAATAAAGATAAGCTCACCAGAAGCTAAGGTAGGAGCACAATCTACTGAAGATATTGATATTAAATTTGGATACTGTACTGAATTTATTATTCTTGGTGATGCAAAAAAAGCAAAGGAATTTCAAAATACAATAGAACCACTTGGCGATTCTATGATTGTTGTTGGATATGAAGATGTCATTAAAGTTCATATTCATACAAATGATCCAGGTTTAGTCCTATCTCATGCCGTAAAAATAGGAGAATTATCAAAAATTAAAATTGATAATATGAGAGAAGAACATAGAGAGTTATTAACAGAATTACAATCAAATGAAAATATACCAATGGATGAGGTATCAACTGATGAAGCAGATCATAAAAAATATGCATTTATAACAGTTGCTATGGGGGATGGAATCGTAAAAATATTTAAAGATTCAGGTGTTGATTATGTTATTGAAGGTGGTCAAACAATGAACCCATCTACTCAAGACATATTAGATTGTATAGATAAATTAAATGCAGATCATATTTTTGTTATGCCAAATAATAAAAATATAATTATGGCTGCCAATCAAGCAGCAGAAATATCAGATAAGCATATAATTGTAATTCCTACAACAACTATTCCACAAGGAATAGCTTGTATAACTATGTTTAATCCTGAATGTGAAGCAGAAGAAAATGTTGAAGAGTTAAATGATGTTATAAATTCAGTAAAGACAGGATCAATAACTTATGCTGTTAGAGATACTGAAATTGATGGAAAAGAAATAAAACAAGGTAATATATTAGGATTAGTAGAAGGAAAAATTAAAGAAGTAGGGGAAGATAAAATTTCCGTTGCTAAACAAGTTCTTAAAGATATGTTAGACGATGATAGCGAACTAATAACTATTTATTATGGAGAAGAAATCGAAGAAGACAAAGTTAATGAATTTGTAGAAGAATTAGAGACTGAATTTGAAGATTTAGATATTCAAGCATATAAAGGAAATCAACCTTTGTACTACTTCTTAATGTCAGTAGAATAATAAAATTTACTAATATTATATAATTGAAAAGCACCTTAATTGGTGCTTTTTTTGGAGGAAAAATTTAATGGATATATATAGTGATATTTCTTCATTGAAGGGTGTAGGTCCTAAATTAACAGAGAAATTAAATAAATGTGGTATATTTAATATTTTAGATCTTTTATTATACTTTCCAAGAGATTATGAATTTGTTAACTCTAATATATTATTGGAAGAAATAAGTGGTGAAGAAAAACAAATTTTAAGATGTAAAGTTATAAGAATAAAAAGTGATATAAAAACCAAAACTGGAAGAATATTAACAACAATAGAATTTGACTATAAAGGATGTAAAGCTTATGGAAAATGGTTTAATCAAAAATATATAAAAAATACCTTTTATATTAACAAAACATATAATTTAATGGGCAAATTTAAAAGAATAGGTAAGACCCTTGAAGTAACTAATCCTACAGTTGTATGTGAAGAAGCATTAGATAATAGCATTTTACCTAAATATCCTCTAAAAGGAGATATAAGTAATAAGATTATAGAAAAGTTAATTAATCTTGTTATTTCTTCAATAAGTATAAAAGAAAATCTTCCTTTAGATATGTTAAATAAATATAATCTTATATCTTTAAATGATGCAATAAGGTCAATTCATTTTCCAGAGAATAAAGATTTATTAGAAAAAGCTATTGTTAGATTAAAATTTCAAGAATTGTTTACTTATTCATTAAAATTATTATTAGTAAAACATAAACTTAATAAGAATAAAGATGGAATATGTTTTGAATGGGATGATGAACTTAAGACATTAAAAGATAGCATACCGTATTTTTTAACAAATGCTCAAACAAAAGTTGTTAGAGAAATTTTAAGAGATCAAAAATCTCAAAAACCTATGAATAGATTAGTTCAAGGGGATGTTGGGAGTGGAAAGACTATAGTTGCATTAATTTCTATATTTAATGTAATAAAGAATGGATATCAATGTGCTTTTATGGCACCAACAGAAATACTTGCTAATCAGCATTATGAAGAATCTAAAAAATTATTCAAAAATTTTGATATAGATATTGAGATATTAACTGGAAGTACTTCGCTAAAAGAAAAAAGAAGAATAAAAGAAAAAATAAAACAGGAAAATCCAATGTTGCTTATAGGTACTCATACATTATTTCAAGATGATGTTATTTTTAATAAATTAGGACTTATAATAACTGATGAGCAGCATAGATTTGGCGTTGAACAAAGAAGTAAGCTTATTAATAAAGGTAAGAAAGCAGATTGTCTAGTGATGACAGCAACACCTATACCTAGAACTTTGGCTCTTTATTTATATTCAGATTTAGATGTTTCAATAATTGATGAATTACCTCCAGGAAGAAAGAGAATAGATACTAGATTTTATCAAGAAAATAATAGAGGTATTGGATATGAATTGGCTTTGGAAGAAATAAATAAGGGAAGGCAAGTATATATAGTCTGTCCACTTATTGATGAAGATGAAAAAGAAGAATTAAATTCTGTAGAAACTTTATATGCTAAGTTGAAAAATGGTATATTTAAAAATATAGGAGTTGAAATACTTCATGGTAAAATGAAGGCAATTGAAAAACAAGATATAATAAGTAGATTTAAAAATAATGAATTTAAAGTATTAATATCTACAACAGTTATAGAGGTAGGGGTTAATGTACCTAATGCATCAGTTATGATTATAGAAAATGCTGAGAGGTTTGGATTAGCACAACTACATCAATTAAGAGGGCGTGTTGGAAGAGGAGAGTATGCATCATATTGCATTTTGATTGCTAAAGCAAAGAGCAATGTAACTAAAAAAAGAATGATGATTATGACAGAATCAAATGATGGATTTTTTATTTCGGAAGAGGATTTGAAACTAAGAGGATCAGGTGAGATGTTTGGTAGAAAACAAAGTGGAGATGCAGGGTTTATTTTAGCAGATCTATATGATGACATTAGTATATTAAAGGCTGCTAAACATGAAGCAATTGATATACTGCATAACAATTATAAAGAAAATATTAAGCTTATAAGTGAAATGAAAAAAAGTTTAGAAAACAATAGTAAATACATTTGTTTTAATTAATTTGAATTATTATATACAAATATGTTAATATACTTAATATATGCCATTAAGGAGGAAGAATTTTGAGAATAATATCAGGAAAAGCAAGAGGACGTAAATTAATACCTCCTGCAAGTATGGAAACAAGGCCAACGTTAGATAGAGTTAAAGAGGCTATGTTTAGCATGATACAAGGATATATACCAGATTCTAATGTTATAGATGTTTTTGCTGGAACAGGAAGCCTTGGACTAGAAGCAGCTAGTAGAGGTGCTAAAGAAGTTTATTTGATAGATAAAAGTTCTGAAACCTTTCCGTTATTAAAAGAAAATATAAAAAATTTAAAATTTGATGATTTTTGTTTTGCCTTGAACATGGATTCATATGAAGCATTAAGAAAGTTATCAAATCAAGGAAAAGTTTTTGACTTGATTTTTATAGATCCACCATATTGTAAAGAAATGATTCCAGAAGCTATTAAAATTATAAAAGAAAATAATGTTTTAAATGAAAATGGAATAATTGTAACTAAAATTGATACTATAGAAGAGATTTATGATGGATATGAAGATATAATTTTAACAAGAAGTAGAAAATATGGTAACACTACAGTGTGTTTTTATGCGTATAAGGAGGACTAACTATGAAGGTAGCTGTTTACCCAGGAAGCTTTGATCCTATAACAAATGGTCATTTGGACATAATTGAAAGAGGATCAAAGGTTTTTGATAAACTAATCATAGGCGTTTTGGTTAATGTTGATAAAAAAGGGCTTTTTGAAATTGAAGAAAGAGTTGAGCTTATAAAAAAGGTTACAAAGCATATAAAAAATGTTGAAGTTCTGAGTTTTAATGGGTTATTAATAGACTTTTTGAAAGCAAATAATGCTAATGTTATTTTAAAAGGACTTAGAGCGGTATCAGACTTTGAATATGAATTTAAAATGGCACTTATGAATAATAAATTAGATCCTAATATTGAGACAGTATTTATGATGACTTCTGCACAATATTCATACTTAAGTTCATCTTCAGTAAAGCAAGTTGCTAAGTTTGGAGGATGCATTGAAGGACTTGTACCAAAAGAAATTATATCTGATGTTATTAGAAGGAGTAAAATTTAAGGAGTGGTATTATGGAAAAGATGGATGTGAATATAATGGAATTGTTAGAGTATCTGCAAGATTTGGTAGATAATTCACCTAAAGTTCCTATAAGTGGTAAGGTTGTAGTTGATAAAAAAGAAGTTCTTGAAGTGGTAGATCAAATTATAAATTATTTACCCGATCAATTTAAAAAAGCTCAATGGGTTATGAATGAAAGAGAAAGAATACTTGGAGAAGCTAAAAAAGAATACGATACAGTGAAAAAAGAAACTATGATGATTATGAGACAAAATGTTGAGAGTCATGATATAGTGAAAGAAGCTAAGTTAAGAGCACAAGAAATTATAGCTTCAGCACAAAGAGATGCTAAAGCTATAAGATTAGGTTCTAGGGATTATTCAGATGAAATTTTATCACAACTTGATAGAGAGCTAGAAGCTAAAAAAGAAGCTTTAATTAAGGGTCTTCAAAATAGTTTTGAAATAGTAGCTAAAGATATAGATGATAATTTAAGTACTGCCTGCCTAACCATAAGAGAAAATATAAAAGAGTTAAGAGGAATGAAAAAATAATTTATATATTATTTTAAGTATTATTGTTAAAATTAAAAGTAAAAACATTGGTAATAAATACATAAAGGAATTTATAGTACAAGCTGTTGGGAAATTAGATGTAACAATGCTTGTAGGTATAATTTTTACTAATGAATATGTTATTACAAAACTGAATATTCCTTGAACTAACTTTAAAGATATATATTTAAAATAGGAAATGTTAAAGTCATTCATAAATGAACTTATTTGTGCTATTACGGATAAGCCAGAAAAAGAACACAAAAAACTTATAATTCCTAATTTTAATGAAAGTGAAATATTTAAGTTTGAAATTAAATTACAACCATTTGTCATTTCTATACTTCCTAAGAATATAGAGAACAAGGTACCACTTTGTATATGAAATAAATTTTCTAAAAAATCAAATATATTATTTATATAAGCACTATTTTTTATAAGAGATATTATTACGGAAAATATAACGATGAATCCACAAATTGATAATATTGTGTTTACACCATTTCCAACGGCATTTTTTATTGCTTGACCAAAATTTAATTTTTTTTCATTTATAGAACTTTTAGAAATCGGTTTTCTTAAGGTTCTATTTTTTTTTGTAATTATACCAATAAATATAACAGAAAGATAATTAGCTATAAGTAGTATATAGCCTAATGTAGTATTATTTAAAAGTGCTGTTCCTACAGAGCCAATTAAAAATAAAGGCCCTACATTTGAAGCTATATTTAAAAGCCTTTGACATTCTTTATCATCTATACTTCCTAGAGACCATAAATCAATGGAGTATTTTGCTCCTAAAGGATATCCACATAAAAAACTAGCTACTATAGGAAATGAGCAGTTTTTAGATAAGCCTAGAGGCTTACAAATTAATGGACCTAATATCTTAGAATACAGTGAGATTCCATCATAAGATATTAATAAATTACAAATAACCAAAAAAGGAAATGTTACAGGTAAAACAGCGCTGTACCATAATTTACATCCGTCAATAGCTGCAATTGTACACTGCTTTATATTTAATATAAATAATACTATAAATATAGAACATATTATACAAAATAAAATATTACTTTTTATATTTAATGATTTTATTAAAATGATAGTTAGTAATATTATTAATAACCATAAGAAAACAATAGTATAACTCATTAAATCACTCCAATTTTAAAGATTTATAAGAGCGTAAAAATATACTCTTTGTAAATCTTAGAATAGAAATAAAGTTGTATATTATATTTATTTATATTCTTATGATTATGTTAAATGTATTTATAATATGATTGGGCTAGTTAAATAATCTTGCATAGGATTTATTTTAGGATTTAAAATAGAATAAGCTTTTGTTCCAAGAAGATCTATTTCTAAACATTCATTAATATTATTTTTTGGAATTTTAGTTATTAAATTAACAGTACTATTCTTTTTTATATTCTTTAAAAGTTCTTTTCCTTTTGAATTGAAACCTAGAATCCTACAATAAGGACAAGGTTCTTTGGATAATTTTAACAAATTATATTTTTCAAGACCTATAAAAAACTGAGTTAAGATTCTATTTAATCTAGTATAGGTATATCTTTTACTTTTAGAGTTTAGTATTAATTCATCTAAAGAATTTGATTTTAACACTTCTTTTAATATCTTATTATCTAATCCTTCTGATATATCAGGAAGATTTTTTAGTAAACTACCGTCAGTTATAAGTTTATATTTAACATATTTAAATATATCTTCTTCGAATATAAAAGGATAATTTTCGAAGGATAATTTATTCAATATATTGTAACTTTCTTGGGGTAAAAAGTCTTTTAAATGTTCTAAATTTTTATTTTTCAAATGATTTCTTATAGATGTTGCTGAAGAAAAAGTAGTATTTAGGGAGTCATCATTATATTTTGAACCTTCTCTTTTTAAAGTTAAAGGTATTATTTTACTATTTAGTAAATTTAAAGCTTTAATATATTCTATACCTAAAATATTATTTGAATTTGAAATACAGTCCAAAATATGATTTGATTTAAAAAAATCGCTTAATGCATTAGCTCTACTTAGGTGAAATGGAAGACCTAAATTTAAATAATTTTTTAACACAATTTTGTAATTTTCAGGCTCTTTTACTAATACATCTGTTATATCTTCGAGAATTTTTGTGCTACCTTCTTCACTTCCAAAATATAAATTATCTACAATGTTTAAAGAATTAAGCAAAGAAACTGATCCAAAAGCAAAATGTTCTGCAGAAGATAAAGAATATACTAAAGGCAATTCTATTACTAAATCAACTCCATTTTTAAGAGCTATTTCAGTACGAGTCCATTTGTCTACCATAGCTGGGATACCACGTTGCATAAAATTTCCGCTCATAACACAAACTATACTATCGGCATTAGCATTTATTTTAGCTTGACTTAAATGATATTGATGTCCTTTGTGAAATGGATTATATTCAGCAATTATTCCTGTCACCATAATAATAAAAACACTCCTTATAAATGAATTTGTTATGTTATTATAACACAATTGAATCCATAAGAATTGTTTGTTAAACAATTATCAATATTGCAAAAAAAATACACTAAAAAATACAAATTAATAATATTAATATAAAAATATGAGTAAAAGATAAAAAAGTGTTATCAGATTATTCAGATTATTGCAAATCTAAAGACTTCTATTTTATTGATAAAATTGGTTGAAAAGATCATATGTATAGGAGTATATTATAAAATATAGGAAGTCAATTGAAGGGAGAATCACTTATGCAACTTATGGAAAAAATGTGGCTTAGAGCCAAATCTGATAAAAAGAAAATAGTATTACCAGAAGGAAATGAAGAAAGAAATATAACTGCTGCCAGAAAAATAGTAGATAATGGATTAGCACATCCAATTTTAATTGGGAATAGAGAAGAAGTGTTAAAAAAAGCAGATGAAATAAATATAAACCTAGAAAATGTAGAAATAATAGATCCTAATGATTCGGACAAACTAGAAAATTATACAAAAAATTTCTATGAACTTAGAAAAAATAAAGGAATGACTATGGTCAAGGCAGAAAAGATAGTAAGAGACCCTCTTTATTTTGCAACTATGATGGTAAAATTAGATGATGCAGATGGAATGGTTTCAGGAGCAATTCATACTACAGGAGATTTATTAAGACCAGGATTACAAATTATAAAGACAATGCCAGGAGTGTCAATAGTATCGAGTTTCTTTATTATGAATGTACCAGGCAAAGAATTTGGTACTGATGGAACTTTAATATTTGCAGACTGTGCAGTTAATCCTAATCCAAATGAAGATGAATTAGCAGCTATAGCTATTGCAACAGCAGAAACAGCAAAGAAGCTTTGTAAAATGGAACCAAGAGTAGCTATGCTATCATTTTCAACAATGGGAAGTGCTGATAATGAACTTGTAGATAAAGTAAGAAATGCTACTGCTAAAGCCAATGCCTTAAGACCAGATCTAATGATAGATGGAGAATTACAATTAGATGCTGCTATAATTGAAAAAGTAGCTGCTCAAAAAGCTCCAAATAGCAAAGTTGCAGGAAAAGCAAATGTGTTAGTTTTCCCAGATTTACAAGCAGGAAACATAGGATATAAATTAGTACAAAGATTTGCCAATGCAGATGCAATTGGACCTGTTTGTCAAGGATTTGCAAAACCAATAAATGATTTATCAAGAGGGTGTAGTGCTGATGATATAGTTAATGTTGTAGCGTTAACAGCAGTTCAAGCACAAGAAGTTTAATTAGCTGAAAGAGGAGAGGAAAAAAATGAAAGTATTAGTAATTAATTGTGGAAGTTCATCTTTAAAATATCAACTAATTGATATGACAACAGAAGACGCTTTAGCAGAAGGACTTGTAGAAAGAATTGGAATTAATGGGTCAATCTTAACTCAAAAAGTTAAAGGTAGAGAAAAGTATATAGTAGAACAACCTTTAAAAGATCACCAAGATGCAATTGAATTAGTATTAAAGAGTTTAATTGATGAAAATCATGGTGTTATAAAATCAATGGATGAAATAAGTGCAGTTGGGCATAGAGTAGTTCATGGTGGAGAAAAGTATTCAAAATCAGTATTGGTAAATGATGAAGTTATGAAAAACATTGAAGAATGTATTAAATTAGCACCACTTCATAATCCACCAAATATAATAGGAATAAAGGCTTGTGAAGAACTTATGCCAAATACTCCTATGGTATGTGTATTTGATACTGCATTCCATCAAACTATGCCAGAAAAAGCATATATGTATCCATTACCATATGAATATTATACTGAAGATCATATAAGAAAATATGGTTTCCATGGAACATCTCACAAGTATGTAGCTAATAAAGTTGCAGAATTTATGAAAAAAGATTCAAGTGAATTAAAAACAGTAACTTGTCATTTAGGAAATGGAGTTAGTATTACAGCAGTAGATGGTGGAAAATCAATTGATACTACAATGGGATTTACTCCACTTGCAGGTACAATAATGGGTTCAAGATGTGGAGATATAGATCCAGCAATAGTTACGTATTTAATTAAAGAAAAAGGTTACTCAGCTGATGAAGTAAATGATATATTAAATAAAAAATCAGGTATATTAGGAGTTTCAGGAGTAGGAACTGATTTTAGAGATATAAGAAGTGCTATAGGAGATAATAACAAAAGAGCAATTCTTGCAACAGATATTTTTGGCTATCAAATAAAGAAACAAATAGGCGCATATGCAGCTATAATGGGTGGAATTGATACAATAGTATTTACAGCAGGGATAGGAGAACATGCTCCAGAAGTTAGAATAAGAGCGTTAAAGGGTCTTGAATTTATAGGAATAGAACTTGACGAAGAAAAGAATAACAGCCATGATATAGGTGAAGGTATTTTAATTTCAAAGGAAAGTTCTAAAGTAAAAATTTATGTTATTCCTACTAATGAGGAATTGATGATAGCAAAAGAAACTTTAGCATTAGTGTAAAAGCAATTTAATAATAAATTTCTTGACTTTTATCGACACACTTTATATAATAAATTGTGTTTGCTTAACAAATATAATATGTTTAAGGAGTGAGAAAGGACTTATTGTAAATAAATGAGTTCTACTGATTATGAAAGTACGAGTTTCAGATCTTATTTCAAGAAAAGAAAGAAGTAAAAAAATTGACTACAAATTTGAAATACCTAAATTTGAATTTGAAGGAGATGTAATCACTCCGGTAAGTAAGTGCGAAGTATCAGGAGTAATAACATCTGATAAAGATATTGTAATAATGAAAGCTAAAGTAAAAGTTACTTTAGAAATGAATTGTGCAAGATGTTTAGATACCTTTATCTATCCAATAGATATTGATATAGAAGAGAGGTTTGCCAATAATAATGATCTTCAAGAAGAAGAGGTTGTTATTGTGCTTGATGACATTTTAGACATCAGTCAAATAGCTGAATGCAATATAATATCAAGTTTACCAATTCAAAGACTTTGCAAGAATGATTGCAAAGGACTTTGTCAAGAATGTGGTTCAAACCTTAATAAGCAGCCATGCTCTTGTAATAAACAAGATGTAGATATTAGATTTGATGTTCTAAAAGGTTTTTTTGACAATAAGGAGGTGTAGTTATGGGAAATCCTGCAAGAAAGTGTTGTAGCGCAAGAAGAGATTCAAGAAGAGCTCAAACATTTAAAGCTAGCTTACCTGGCATAGTTGAGTGTCCTCAATGTCATGAAATGAAGCTTGCTCATAGAGTATGTAAAAACTGTGGATTCTACAAGAATAGAGAAGTTGTATCTTCAGAAAAATAAAAGAAAGTCTTTAGACTTTCTTTTATTTTTATATTAGAATATTATTAAGTAAAATATTTTGATATATGAATGTAATTTAATTAAAAATACTTTAAGATTAATTAAATTTATTAGGATTAATATTTTTAATTAATCTATTTTTTTATCATTTATAGAAAAAGAGGGGTTATGTTTATGAAAATAGCGATTGATGGAATGGGTGGAGATAATGCACCTAGCGCAGTTTTAGAAGGTATAGTATCAGCATTAAAAGAATATAATGAAATAACTTTTTATATTACAGGACCAGAAGATAAAATATCATTAGAACTTTCAAAATACGACTACCCAAAGGAAAAAATTATAATAATAGACGCAAAAGAAGTAATATCAACAAATGAACATCCCGTTATGGCATTGAGAAGAAAAAAGGATTCTAGTATTGTTAAAGCTTTAAATTTAGTTAAAGATGGAACTTGTGATGGTATAATTTCAGCAGGAAGTACTGGGGCCTTTTTAGCTGGGTGTACATTGATTGTAGGAAGGATTAAAGGCGTAGAACGTCCATCATTAGGTCCTATAATGCCTGGCAGAAGAGGAAACTTTATGATTGTTGATGCAGGTGCTAATGTAGATAGTAAACCTGAATACTTAGTTCAATTTGGTAAAATGGGAAGTATATATTATAAAAATGTATTTAATGTTGATAATCCAAGTGTAGGATTATTAAATATTGGATCAGAAGAAGAAAAAGGAAATGATCTTACAAAAGCAACTTATAAGTTATTAAAAGAAGAAAATTCTATAAATTTTGTAGGCAATATAGAACCAAGATATATTCCAACTGGAGATACTAATATTATAGTAAGTGATGGTTTTGCAGGAAATACAGCTTTAAAAATGTACGAAGGATCAGCTACTAATATTTTAGGTATGATAAAAGATGAAGTATTAAAAGCTGATTTAAAAAGTAAAATAGGTGTAGTATTGCTAAAACCTTTCTTAAAGAAAATTATGAAGAAATTTGACTACAAGGAATACGGTGGAGCACCTTTTTTAGGAGTAAACGGTATTTGTATAAAAGCACATGGTAGCTCTGATGGGAAGGCTTTTAAAAATGCAATTAGACAAACAAAGATTTTTTATGAAAATAATGTTTTAGATGAGATAAAAAAAGAGTTTGAAAATAAAAATTAAATCTTATTTATAAAGTTATTTAAATTAATATTGACTATGGAAAAAATATATACTATTATCTAACTGTAGAGTTTGGGAGGTGAAATAAATGTTTGAAAAAATTCAAAATATTGTAGCAGATAAATTAAGTATTGATTTAGGAAGTATTACTATGGAATCATCATTTATTGAAGATTTAAATGCGGATTCATTAGATATAGTGGAACTTATAATGGCCTTAGAAGATGAATTAGATATGGAAATACCAGATGAAGATGTTGAAAACTTTAAGACAGTTGGCGACGTTGTTAATTACGTAAAAGCTCATTACGATGAATAACATAATCCCGCAAGTTAGCGGGATTTTCTTTATAACTAGTTTATTCTTGAATTTGTTATGTTTTTATTAAATTTTATTTTTAGCAAGTTGAAGAATAAACTTCAAGGAGTGGATATAAATGAATAGATATAAATTTAATGATATAGAAAACCGCTTAGGAGTTTATTTTAATAATCCTTCATTAATTAAGACTGCATTAACACATAGTTCATTTGGTAATCAATTCAAAGATGCTAAATATAATGAGAGATTAGAATTTTTAGGAGATTCTGTATTACAGCTTTGTATTACAGAGTATCTTTTTAATAAATTTAAAGATAAATCAGAAGGTGAATTAACTAAAATTAGAAGTTTAATAGTTTGCGAAAATTCACTTTACGAAATAGCAAAGAAGTTAAGTCTTGGAGAATATATAAGAATGAGTAAGGGTGAAGAACTTACTGGTGGAAGAGAAAGAATGTCTATACAAGCAGATGCTGTTGAAGCAGTAATTGCAGCAGTATATTTAGACAAGGGAATAGGTTTTGTAAATGACTTTATATTACTTCATTTTGAAGAAATAATAAATAAAGCAATAAATAATGAAATAGTATTAGATTTTAAAACTAAATTACAAGAGTTGTTACAAAAGGATGGAGAAATTTTAATTCAATATGATTTAGTAAAGTATGAAGGTCCGCCTCATAGAAGAAAATTTTTCACTAATGTAATTATAAATGAAAAGGTTATGGGGATAGGAGAAGGATATAGCAAAAAAGAAGCTGAACAAAATGCAGCAAGAGAAGCTTTAAAGAGGTTAGAAAAAAAGTATGAGTAAAAATTATTATATTATCCCTATATTTGTACCGCAGGAAGGATGTCCACATAAATGTGTATTTTGTAATCAAGACAGAATAACAGGACTTAAAGATATAGTAACTACTGATATAGTAATAAAAACAATAGATGACTATTTAGAAACAATAACAAATAAAGATGCTATTATAGAAGTTTCATTCTTTGGTGGCACCTTTACAGCAGTAAAAGAAGAAAAGCAAAGAGCTTTTTTAGAAATAGCCAAAGGTTATAAAGATAAAGGCTTAATTGATAAAATAAGACTTTCTACAAGACCTGATGCAATTGATGACTATATACTTACTTATTTAAAGGAATACAAAGTTGATATAATAGAACTTGGGGTACAATCTTTAGATGATGAAATATTAAAAAAATCAGGTAGAGGTCATTATGTTTCAGATGTAGAAAAAGCATCATCTCTAATAAAACAATATGGTTTTGTTTTAGGGCATCAAATAATGCCAGGGTTACCAGGTGATACTTTTGAAAAAGATATTTTAACAACAAAGTTATCTATAAAAATGAAACCAGATATTTGTAGAATATATCCTGCATTAGTAATAAAAGATACACCTATGGAAAAAATGTATAAATTAGGTTCATATATACCATATACTTTAGACGAAGCAGTTGATATAAGTAAATCTATGTATCAATTGTATACTAAAAATAATATTCAAGTAATTAGAATAGGACTACAACCAACTGAAAGCATAAATGAAGGCGCAGATATAGTAAGTGGCCCGTTCCATCCAGCTTTTAGAGAACTAGTTGAGAGCAGCTTAATAGCAAACTTAATTAATTCTAATGTGAAAGATAAAGAAAGAGTTGAATTAAGAATAAATCCTAGAGATATAAGTAAACTATATGCTAATAAGAAAAAATATTTCAATAGCATAAAAAACAAGAATATTATAGTTAAGCAAGATTTTGAAGTTTCAAGAGGAAATTTAAAATTAATAACTAAAGAAGAAAATATTAACATTGCATATTAGCGAGAGGAAACTCTCGCTTTTTATTCTGTGAGCCTTTTATGAGAAATGATGAAATTTCTTAATTTTAAAAAGTTTATAATATATAAGAATAAAAAAGCCTTTTAATTGATATTTATTTAAAATTTTATTACATTGATATTTACGTGTCTTTAAGATAAAATTATTACAAATAAGGAGTGTTGTTTATGAAGAAGAAAACTAGAGAAAAGCTAAAAATTTTTATGGCTATTTTTATTATTTTAATTTTTATTATAGGATTATTACCAGCAGTATTTTTATAAGGAGTGGTGTACTTGTTTTTAAAATCCCTAGATATAAGAGGATTTAAGTCCTTTGCAGATAAGACAGAATTAAAATTCAACGATGGAGTAACTGCAGTAGTAGGCCCAAATGGTAGTGGGAAAAGTAACATTTCTGATGCTGTTAGATGGGTTTTAGGCGAACAAAGCGTTAAAACTCTTAGGGGCGGAAAAATGGAGGATGTAATCTTTGCAGGAACTCAATATAGAAAGCCTGTAGGATTAGCTCAAGTGTCTTTAACTTTAGATAATAGTGATGAAAAATTGTCAACAGAGTATAATGAGGTCACTGTGTCAAGGAGAATATTTAGATCTGGGGAATCTGAGTATTTAATAAATAACAAAAAATGTAGGCTTAAAGATGTGATAAATCTTTTCATGGATACAGGCATAGGTAAAGAAGGATACTCATTAATAGGACAAGGAAAGATAGAATCTATATTAAGTGGAAGACCAGAAGAGAGAAGAGCACTCTTAGAAGAAGCAGCAGGTATAGTTAAATTTAAAAGTAGAAAAGAAGAGGCAGAAAAAAAGTTAGCTAATACAGATAGTAATTTGGTTAGAATACGAGACATAATATCTACATATAGTGATCGTATAGAACCATTGAGAATAGATAGAGAAAAGGCTTTGAAATTTAATTTAATTTCTGAAGATTTAAGGAAGAACGAAGTTTCATTATTAGTTAAGTATATAAAAATAAAAGAAGAAGAGTTAAAAGAATTTGATAATGAATTAGAAAATAAGACTACGTTTATTAATGAAAAAAAAAGAGAATTAAATTTACTTAAGGAAGAATTGAAATTTTTAGAAGAGAACATTAATTTATTAGAAAAAGAAACAGAACAAGATAAAACTGCTTATTATAAATTAAAAGAATTAATTAGTGAAAATTCTAAGGATATAGAATTAAATAAGGAAAGAATTAAAAATTTGAAAGAAAAAATTTCAAAGAACGATGAAGAAATAGAAATTGTAATATTAAAGATTAAAGAATTAGAAGAAGCTAAAACTAATTTAAATAGTTATTTGGAAAATTATTTAAAAGATCAAAAGGAAAAAAATGAAGCTATTATTAGTCTAGAAAAAATAAAATTAACTCTTTCAAAAAAACAAGATGATATGGAAAAAGAGCTTTCTAAACTTAAAGAAGATGAATTTGAATTATTAAGAAGTAATTCTGAAACAAAGAACTCTATAACTTTAATAAATAAAGAAATTTTATTAAAAGAAGAGAAAAAATCTGAATTAGAAAAATCATATGAATTTATAAAGCATAACGTAGCTATAAATGGAGTTACTTATCAAAACTTATTAAATAAGATAATTAATGATAAAAAAGAGATAGGTTTATTAGAAGAAGAAATAAGTAAAGATAAAAGTTCTATGACTTCATTGATGACTAAATTAACTAATAAGCAAAAAGAATTAACTAATTTGAATAATTTGGTAACTAAGTTAGAGGCTAATAAAAACATATTAGAAAATTTAGAAAAACAATATGAGGGTTATAATAAATCTGTTAAGTATTTAATGGAAGCTATTAATAAAGGATTAATTAATAGTGTTAAAAATACTAAAATTCTTGGTGAAGTTTTTAAAGTTGATAAGAAATACGAGATAGCAATAGAGATATCGTTAGGTTCAATAATTTCTAATATTATTACTGAAAATGAAGAAAATGCTAAAAAATTAATAAAATATTTAAAAGAACATCATTTAGGTAGAGCAACATTTTTACCTTTAAATATAATAAAAGGTAAAAAGCTGATTTTAGATAATAGTATTACTAAAATTGAAGGATATCTTGGTATTGCTAGTGAAATTGTTTCTTATGAATCAACATATACAAATATATTGGATCATGTACTAGGTAGAACAATAATAGCAAAAGATATGAATTCAGCATTGCAGATAGCTAAAAATGGGAATTACAGGTATAAAATAGTTACATTAGAGGGAGAAGTTATAAGCCCTGGAGGTGCACTTACTGGAGGAAGTATATATACTAAACACAGTAATGTATTAGGAAGAAAAAGGGAAATTGAAGAGATATTATTAAAAATTGATACAACTAAAAAAAGTTGTGTTATTGTAGAAAAAGAAATTTTAAAAGTAAGAGAAGACGTAAAAAAATTAGATGAGGAAATATTAAATAAAAGAGATGAGGTTCACTATAAAAATATTGAAATAACTAAAAAACAAGGTGAAGCTGAGAGATTAAAAAATGATACTAATAAATTTAAAGATAATCTAGAGATAACTAAAAACGAATTCCAAAGAGTTGAAAAAGATATAGATAAATTAAATTCTGATCTTGAAAACAAAAAGTCTGAAATTAAAGTTATCGAAGATAAAAATACATTCAATAAAGATAGATATTTAAAATTAGAAAAATCTATTAAAGAAAAGAATAACGAGATAGATGAGAATACAAATAAGATTACGGAAATAAAAATTAATAAGGCAACATTAGATGAAACTATTCAAAATGAAAAAAATCAATTTATTAGATTAGAAAAAGAATTAAATGAATTAAGAGTGAAAGAAAAAGCGCTTTTAATTGAAAATAATAATAGTAATGAAAATCTTATAAATTTAGAAAATGATATAAAAAGTAAATTGACTGCTACTAATGAAAATAATGTTAAAATAGAGGCGCTAGAAAAACAGTTAAAATATAAGGAATTAGAAAAAGAAAAATTAAAAGAAAGTTCTTTAAAACAAGATAACTTAATAACTAATATGTTTGAGATGATAAATTTAAAGGAACGAGATATAAATAAACAAGAAGTTATTAAAGCTAAAAAAGAGATTGAAAAAGATAATTATTATAAAAAATTAAATGAAGAATTAGAATTGACATATGTAGAAGCTTTAGATATAGCAGAAGAAATTGAAAATGAAGAAAAAATTAAAGAATTAACTAAGAAATTAAAGATGCAAATAACAGCACTTGGGACAGTAAATTTAGCATCTATTCAAGAATATGAAGAAGTTAAAGAAAAATTTGATTTTATGTCTTCTCAAGAAAAAGATTTAGAATGTGCTAAAGAAGAATTAAATTCTGTAATTTACGAAATGACTATTAAAATAAAAGATCTATTTAAAGAAAATTTTAAAATGTTAAATGTAACTTTTAATGAAACTTTTAGAGAGTTATTTAAGGGTGGTAGTGCTGAATTGATTTTGTGTGATGGTGATGAATTAACTGCTAATATTGATATAAATGTTGAACCACCAGGTAAAAAGCTTCAAAACATAAACTTGCTATCAGGAGGAGAAAAAGTTTTATCTGCTATAGCATTACTATTCTCAATATTAAAGATGAAGCCAACACCATTTTGTATATTAGATGAAATAGAAGCTGCATTAGATGATGCAAATGTATATAGATATGCAGAATTCTTAACTAAATTTTCTAAAAACACTCAATTCATAGTTATAACTCATAGAAAGGGTACCATGGAAGTAAGTGATGTAATTTATGGTGTTACTATGGAGGAAAAAGGTGTATCTAAAGTTGTATCAGTAGATTTAACTGCCAGCTAAGGTCGCTTAATAAAAGATAGTGTTTTTGCTTAAAAGAATGTTTTTATATAAAACTTTAAACTTATTATTTATAAATTTAAATCATTATTATATACTTAAGAAGTGATTAATTTATAATTATAAGGGTGGAAATGTTACAGATGTTATTAGATAATAGAAATATATAAACTTAAAATTTTAGGAGGAATTAAATTTGTTTGGAAATTTATTTAATAAACTAAAAGATGGATTAACTAAGACAAGAGATGGACTAACTGATAAAATAAATGAAGCTTTAAAAATAGCTATAACAATAGATGAAGATTTATATGAGGAATTAGAAGAAATATTAATAACATCTGATATAGGTATGGATACTACAATGGATATTATTGAGAGATTAAGAAAAAAAATTCGTAAAGAAAAGATTAATGATCCTCAAGAAGTGAAACCTGCATTAAAAGAAGTCATAAAAGAAATATTATTAGAAGGCAATTATGAAGATAATGATGATGAAAAGAAAGTAATGCTTGTAATTGGAGTTAATGGAGTTGGAAAAACTACATCTATTGGTAAGCTTGCAGCAAAAAATAAGAGAGATGGCAAAAAAGTATTACTTATTGCTGCAGATACATTTAGAGCAGCAGCAATAGATCAATTAGAAGTGTGGAGTAGAAGAGCAGAGGTTGATTTGATAAAACATCAAGAAGGATCAGATCCCGCAGCGGTTGTATTTGATGCTATAGAAGCATCTAAGGCAAGAAATACTGACTTATTAATATGTGATACAGCAGGAAGACTTCATAATAAGAAAAATTTAATGAATGAATTAGAAAAAATTAATAGAATTATTGACAGAGAGTTAGATGGAGTTAAAAAAGAAACTTTATTAGTATTAGATGCTACAACAGGTCAAAATGCAGTAATACAAGCAAAGCAATTTATGGAGGTATGTCCTATTGATGGAATAATCCTAACTAAATTAGATGGTACTGCAAAGGGGGGAGTTGTAATTTCAATAAAACAAAGTTTAAATATACCTGTTAGATATATAGGTGTTGGAGAAGGTATTGATGATCTTCAAGAATTTGATGCTGAAAGTTTTGCAGAGGCAATAATTTAATAATAAAATAAAAAAAATATGACTGTTAAGTAAAAATACTTGACAGCTATATAAAATCCTGTTAAAATCTCTTTTGTGGGTAAGGTGATCTTATGGAAGACCGAGTTGAAATTTCAATGTTAATGGATTTATACAGTTCATTATTAACAGAGAAACAACGTAGCGTTATGGCATTATATTATGATGATGATTTGTCATTAGCTGAAATAGCAGAATTAAACAAAACAAGTCGTCAAGCAATTCATGATTTAATAAAAAGATGCGATAAACAGCTTCTATCATATGAAAGTAAGCTTAACTTACTTCAAAAGAGTATGAGAAGAGAAAAATATATTATGAATTTTTTAGAAGAACTAAAAGAGAAGTATTCTGTTAGTGATAAAGATTACTTAATGTTTAAAGAAAAACTAGAAAGTTTATAGGGAGGTAATTAAACATGGCTTTTGAAGGTTTAGGCGAAAAATTACAGGAGACTTTCAGAAAGTTAAAAGGTAAAGGAAAGTTAACTGAAAAAGATATAAAGGAAGCCATGAGAGAAGTAAAGCTTGCCTTATTAGAAGCAGATGTTAACTATAAAGTTGTTAAAGGATTTATCTCAACTGTTAGTTCAAAATGTGTTGGGAATGAAGTTCTTGAAAGCTTAACGCCAGGACAACAAGTTATAAAAATAGTTAACGAAGAACTTACTAATCTTATGGGTGGAAGTGAGAGTAAAATAAATTACTCTAGCTCAGGAACAACAGTAATTATGTTAGTAGGTCTGCAAGGAGCCGGTAAAACTACAATGTGTGGTAAACTTGCACTTGAACTTAGGAAAAACAATAAGAAACCATTATTAGTTGCATGTGATGTTTACAGACCAGCAGCTATAAAACAATTAGAGATTGTTGGAAAGCAAATTGAAATTCCGGTATTTTCAATGGGAGATAAAGTTAATCCTGTTGATATTGCAAAGGCTGGAATAGCTCATGGAAAAGATAATGGGAATAATATTATAATAATAGATACAGCAGGAAGACTTCATATTGATGAAGCTTTAATGCAAGAACTTCAAGATATAAAAGAAAATGTTAATCCATCTGAAATACTTTTAGTTGTTGACTCAATGACAGGTCAAGATGCAGTAAATGTTGCAGAAAGTTTTAATAAGGACTTAGATGTAACAGGTGTAATACTTACCAAACTAGATGGTGATACAAGAGGTGGAGCAGCTCTTTCAATAAGAAGCATCACTGAAAAGCCAATAAAGTATATAGGTACTGGCGAAAAACTAAGTGATTTTGAAGTATTCCATCCTGATAGAATGTCATCAAGAATTCTTGGTATGGGAGATGTATTGTCTCTTATAGAAAAAGCTCAATCAGCTATTGATGAAAAAGAAGCAGCTGATTTAGGTAAAAGAATGTTAAATCAAGAATTTAATTTTAATGATTATTTAACAGCTATAGAGCAAATGAAAAAACTTGGACCTCTAAATAAAATTTTAGAAATGATTCCAGGAATGAATTCTAAAGAATTTCAAAATGTAGATTTATCTAAAGGTGAAGATGCAATTAACAAAACAAAATCTGTTATTCATTCTATGACAGAAAAAGAAAGAAATAATCCTCATTTACTTACATCAGGTAATACTGCAAGCTCAAGAAAAAAAAGAATTGCAAGAGGAGCAGGTACAACAATACAAGAAGTTAATAAACTTGTAAAAAGTTATGATATGATGAAGAAAAATATGAAGCAAATGAAGTCGCTTCAAAAGCAGTCTAAAAAAGGTTTGTTTGGAAAACTACCTTTTTAAATAAATAATATCTTTTGAAGGAGGTGAAATTAAAATGGCAGTTAAAATTAGATTAAGAAGAATGGGAGCTAAAAAAGCACCTTTCTATAGAATAGTTGTTGCTGATTCAAGAAGCCCAAGAGATGGTAGATTCATCGAAGAAATTGGTTACTACAATCCAATAACTGAACCAGCTGAAGTTAAAATCAATGAAGAAAAAGCTAATAAATGGTTACAAGATGGTGCACAACCAACAGATGTAGTTAAGAAGCTTTTCACTCAAGCAGGTCTTAGCAAGTAATTTTGTGGAGGTGAGTTCTATAATTAGTACATATTAATTATAGAGGTTTATGAAAGAATTAGTTGAGTTTATAGCTAAATCTCTAGTTGATAATCCAGAAGCCGTTAGTATCAATGAGATAATTGGGGAACAATCAATAATCTTAGAGCTAAAAGTAGCTCCTGAAGATATGGGTAGAGTTATCGGCAAACAAGGGAGAATAGCCAAAGCAATTAGAACTGTTGTAAAAGCCGTAGCCATTAAACAAAATAAACGAGTTATAGTAGAAATCATTTAAAAAAAAAGAGTTAGGGTTACACCTAACTCTTTTTAAATATTTAAAATAAAATATTATGTAAAGGATGTGAATTTTTTGGAAGAGATATTTAAAGTAGGGCAGATCATAAATACTCATGGAATTAAAGGTGAAGTAAAAGTATATCCATTAACTGAGGATGTTAATAAGTTTAAAAAATTAAAAAACGTTTTAATTGATGGAAAAGAAAGAAATATACAAAGTGTTAAATTCCAAAAAGATAGAGTTATTTTAAAAATAGAAGGAATAGACACTATGAATGATGCTGAAACTTATAAACAAAAATATATTGAGATATTTAGAAGCAGTGCTCCTGCATTAGAGGCAGACACTCATTATGTTGTTGATTTAGTAGGTTGTATGGTATATGACACTGATAATATGGAACTTGGAAAAATATTTGATGTTATTAGTACGCCAAGCAATGATGTATATTGGATAAAGGAACCTAAAGAATTATTAATTCCTGTTTTAAAAGATATTGTTTTAAATATTGATATAGATAATAAAAAAATAGTAATAAAACCAGTTAGGCAGTGGCAAGATGAAGATTAGTATACTTACTCTTTTTCCGGAAATGTTTTCAATTTTTAATCATAGTATAATTGGTAGAGCTCAGGAAAATAATATAGTAGAATTAGAATTATTTAATATACGTGATTATACGTTAGATAAACATAAAAAGGTAGATGATTATCCTTATGGTGGAGGCGCTGGAATGGTCATGGCACCTCAACCAATTATAGATACTATAAGAAAAGCTAAGGAAAGTAATAATGGTAAAGTAGTTTTCTTAGGACCTAGAGGGAAAACATTTAATCAAAAAATGGCAATGAATCTTTCAAAAGAAGAAAATTTGATATTTTTATGCGGGCATTATGAAGGAATAGATGAACGTGTATATAAGCATATTGATATGGAAGTATCATTAGGTGATTTTATTCTTACAGGAGGAGAAATGGCGGCAATTCCAGTGATAGATGCTATTTTACGATTGATACCAGGGGTACTGGGAAAAGAAGAAAGTTTTATGGATGAATCTTTTTCTGATGATTTATTAGAATATCCTCAATATACTAGGCCATATGAGTTTGAGGGGGAGCATGTTCCAGAAATACTTTTATCAGGCCATCATGAGAACATAAGAAAATGGAGAAGACTACAATCTTTGGACCTAACTAAAAAGAGAAGACCTGATTTATATAAAAATGTTATTTTAACAAAAGAAGATAAAAAACTTTTGGGAAGAAAAAACAAATAAAATTTATTGAAACAAATAAAAAAATATGTTATGATTAAAAACGTGCTAGTACGGGCGTTCCTCTGTCATGCATATATATTTTGTTAAGAACGTCAAATTATCTTTAAGGAGGGAATGCACAATGAACGAAATAATAAGAGCTATTGAAGCTGAACAATTAAGAACTGACCTACCAAACTTTAAAATTGGTGACAATGTAAAAGTTTATGTTAAGGTTACAGAAGGTACAAGAGAAAGAGTACAAATGTTTGAAGGTACTGTAATTAAGAAACAAAACGGTGGATTAAGAGAAACTTTCACTGTAAGAAGAGTTGCTTATGGATGCGGTGTTGAAAGAACATTCCCAATGCATGCACCAATAATCGAAAAGATTGAAATCTCAAGAAGAGGTAAAGTAAGAAGAGCTAAACTTTACTACTTAAGAGATAGAGTTGGTAAGGCTGCAAAGGTTAAAGAATTATTAACTAGATAATTAGATTAAAAGGTGGACTGATTCAGTCCTCTTTTTTTCTATAATAAATTAATTAGAAGCTTAAGCTTCTTTTCTTTTAATATAGAAAAAAATAAGCATAAGGAGGAAATGAAATGGCAATTAACTGGTTTCCAGGACATATGAAAAAAACTCAAAGAGAAATAAAAGAAAATTTAAAATTAGTAGATGCGGTTATTGAAATAAGAGATGCTAGAATACCAAGAAGTTCTGCTAATCCGGATATAGATAGTTTATTACAAGGTAAGCCAAGAATAATACTTTTAAATAAAAGTGATTTAACAGAAGGCAAAGTAACAAAAGAATGGATTAAACATTTAACTAAAGATGATGTTAAAGTATTAGAGGTGAATTGTTTAAAAGGAGACGGATTAAAAGCAATAAAACCAATGCTATTATCTTTACTTAAAGAAAAACATGATAGATTAAGAGCAAAGGGCATGGTAAATATAACAACTAGAGTTATGGTTGTTGGAATTCCTAATGTTGGTAAGTCTACATTTATAAATAAAATGGCTAGAAATAGTATTGCTAAAACAGGAGATAAACCAGGAGTTACTAAAAGCAAGCAATGGATAAAAACATCAATAGGCATAGAACTTTTAGATACACCAGGTGTATTATGGCCTAGATTTGAAGATGAAGAAACAGCATTAAATTTAGCTTTTACAGGTGCTATAAAAGATGAAATAATGGATATAGAAGAACTTTCATATAAGCTTGTTGAAAGATTACAAAGCTTTTATAAAGATAATTTAAAGGAAAGATATAAAATAGATGAAGTTTCTGAAGATCCATTAGAAACTTTAAATGCAATAGCTAAAAAAAGAGGTACATTAGTTTCAGGAGGAGAAATTAATTACAATAGAATAGCTGTTATACTATTAGATGAATTTAGAGCTGGAAGAATAGGAAAAATTTCATTAGAACGTCCAGGTAAAATAAATGAATAGTTTACTTGATTTAGAAATAGATAAATTATCATATAAAATTATAAAAGAAAAAACTTCAGAAATATCAATTTCAGATAGCTATAAGTCTGAAGAATTAAAGATGATAATTAATAAATTATTAGATGATAAAAGAAAAAATGTATCATCTTTAGGAAAGAGCATGCAAAAACACTTGGATTCATATATAAAAGAAATGTATAGAGTAAAATCTATGTATGACTTTGATAAATCTTTTGGAAAGTTCAAATATATAGCAGGTGTTGATGAAGTTGGAAGAGGACCATTAGCAGGACCTATTGTAGCGTGTGCAGTGATTTTAGATCTAAATGTTATTGATGAAGATTTAATATTATATTTAAATGATTCTAAAAAATTAAATTATACAAAAAGAGAAGAATTATCAGAAATAATTAAAGAAAAAGCATTGGCATATCATATATCTCTTTCATCAAACAAAGAAATAGATGAAAGAGGAATAGCATTTGCTAATAATAATGTTTTTTTAGATTCGTGCAATAATTTAAGCGTAAGACCAGAATTAGTATTATCAGATGGATACTTAGTAAAGAATATAGCTATAGCTAATAAATTTGTAATAAAGGGCGATACTAAAAGTGCAAGTATTGCAGCTGCATCTATATTGGCAAAAGTATACAGAGATAATATGATGAAGGAATATTCAATTAAATATCCACATTATGATTTTGAAAATAATATGGGTTATGGAACTCAAAAACATATAAATGGATTAAAAAAATATGGAAAATGTGAAATACATAGAAATAGTTTTTTAAATAATATATTATGACAAATACCTTGTAAAATAATGGGGCAATTATTTTACAAGGTATTTTTAAGTTCTAAAAGCATCTTTTATATGATTAATCTTATAAGATGAATCAAGTTTATTAAGATATACTTCTATAACATCAAAACGTACATTAAAATTGTAAAGTTTTTTATAATTTATATAGGATTTTGTAACTTTTATAATGTTTTTTTGTTTGTTTATAGATACGGATTCTCTTGGAACTCCAAATTCATAATTATATCTACCTTTAACTTCTATTATTATTAATATAGAATTTTTTATGCATATAATATCTATTTCTCCTAGAAAATTTTTAAAGTTACATTCAAGTATTTTAAAATTATTCTTTATTAGGTAATTACATGATAATTTTTCACAATAAGTTCCGATGTCTTTATTAAATTTTTTCATTAATATAAGCTCCTTAAATATATAAATTTTTATTAAATGTAATATAAAAATTATGTTAAGAATAATAATATACAAAATATAGTAAAGATTATTGACATGAATTAAAAAAATAAATCATTTTTATTAAAAGGATTAATAAAAGTTTATATGTCTATAATGTTAATGGGTGATTTAATATGTCTATAAAAATAATAAGTGCCACACAAAATGGTTTAGAAGGGTTATTAATAGAAGTAGAAGTTGATATATCAAAAGGCTTACCATCATTTTCGATTGTTGGTCTTGCAGATACTTCTGTTAAAGAATCTAAAGAGCGTGTGAGATCAGCAATTTTAAATAGCGGATATGATTTTCCGCTAGGAAGAATAACTATTAATCTAGCACCAGCAGATACAAGAAAGATAGGATCTCTTTTAGATTTGCCTATAGCATTAGGAATACTTATGGCATCTAATCAAATAGAATGCAATAAAGTAAACGATTATATAATTTTTGGAGAATTATCGTTATCAGGAGAATTAAAAGCAGTAAAGGGAAGTATACCTATAATAATTGAAGGAATAAAAGAAAGAAAAAATAAATTTATATTTCCTTATGAAAATTTAGAAGAGAGTTATTATTTCGATGAAGGCGAATATTATCCATTTAGAAATTTGAAAGAAGTAATATCATATGTCACATACAAAGACTTATTACCGTGCAGAATTTCTAAAAGTGATATTGAAAGAAAAGATATTTTAGAGAGTTTGGATTTTGGTGAAATAATAGGACAATACTCATCAAAGAGAGCCCTGGAGATTTCAGCGGCAGGGAAACATAATATTTTATTATATGGAGAACCAGGATGTGGTAAAACAATGCTTGCTAAAGCTATAACATCAATATTACCACCACTATCTAAAAAGGAATTATTAGAAATAGCTAAAATATATAGTGCATCTGGTCTTATGGAAAAAAATACTTTAATAAATCGTCCTTTTAGATCTCCACATCATACTACAACTAAAAGTGCTTTGATTGGAGGAGGAAAAGAAGTAAAGGCTGGAGAAGTAACTTTAGCGCATAATGGAGTGCTTTTTCTTGATGAGGTATTAGAGTTCAAAAAGGATGCTTTAGAATCATTAAGAGAGCCATTAGAAGAAAAAGAAATAAATATAGACAGAATCAGTGGGAACTATACAATGCCAGCCAACTTTTTACTTATTGGAGCATTTAATCCTATTGAAGAAAAAGATGAAAGCATATTAGAAGGTGGTTTATATTCTAGGTATAATGCAAAAAAATATTTCAGAAAATTTTCTACTGCTTTATTAGATAGAATGGATATCTTAAATTTTGTTCCAAGACTTAAATATGATGATATTGAAAAGAGAAAGGATTCATACAATTCTAAAGTTATGAAAGAAAAAGTTCTTAAAGCTAGAGAGATTCAAGAAGAAAGATTTAAAAATACAAGATATAAATATAATTCAGATATAAAAGGAAAAGATATATTTGACATATGCAAGATGAGTAAAGGATGTAGTGATATTTTAAAGCATTATTATAATACATCTAGTGTATCAATGAGAGGATATAGTAAAGTTATTAAATTAGCACAAACAATAGCAGATATAGATTGCAGTAAGGAAATTTTAGAGCAACATATAATTGAAGCGTTTAATTATAGAAGAAATATAGATGGAGAGATTATATAGTAAATATAAGGAGAATCTAAATGTTAAACTATGAATTATGGTTTATATTATTAGATATAAGCAATAAGGAAAAAATGAATTTGATAGATGAGTATGAAACAGAAGAAAATATATATAACAATTTTGAAAATATATTAAAAAGAAATAAAAAATTACAAAAAAAACTTGGAAATTTTGAAAAGAATGATTTGGTTTATGAAATTATATCTGTAAACAATAAATTAAATAAAGAAGGTATAGGATATATAACATACTCTAATCCTTTATACAAAGAGAGATTGAAGCAACTTTCACCAGCACCATGTTATTTATTTTATAAAGGAAATATTGATTTGATAAATGGTAAATCTATAGCTATTGTAGGAGCAAGAAAATGTTCAAATTATGCATTAGCAGTAACAAAGCTCTTGACAAAGGAGATTATTACTAATAATATAACGCTTATAAGTGGTGGTGCAAGAGGTGTGGATTCCATAGCTCATAAATGTGCTTTAGAAAATGGAGGAAAAACTATTATAGTTTTAGGATGTGGTATAGATGTTGTATATCCATCAGAAAATAAAGGTCTATTTTCAAAAGCCATTGAAGATGGGTTGATTATTTCAGAATTTCCATTAGGAACTAAACCTCTAAAGCATAATTTTCCATTAAGAAATAGAATAATAAGTGGTTTAAGTGATGTTGTTATAGTTGCAGAAGCAAGTGAAAAAAGTGGATCATTAATAACTGCTAGAATAGCTCAAGAACAAAACAAAGATGTATTGGTTGTGCCTGGTTCTATTTTATATGAAGGAGCAAAAGGTTCTAATATGTTGATCAAAGATGGATGTGATGTTTTAAGTAGTAAAGAGGATTTAAATAAATTCTTTAATACAAATCACATAAATATTGAAACGATGAAAATTAGACCAGAAAAAAGAGAAATATTAGATATGATTACAGATGCACCAATTCATATAGATGACATATTTAAGAATAGTTGTGTTGACAGAGGGGCTTTATATGCGTTATTATTTGAAATGCAAATAAAGAATGAGATAATTTGCCTTCCTGGTAATTACTATATAAAAATAATTTAAAACAAATTTAGGGGGTGAGTACTTCATAAAATTTTTTATGAAGTTATAAATATGGGTCAAAAACTTGTAATCGTTGAGTCGCCAGCAAAAGCAAAAACAATTGGTAAATATTTAGGGAAAAATTACATTGTAGAAGCTTCTATGGGTCATGTAAGAGATTTACCTAAAAGCAAATTAGGTGTTGATATAGAGAATAATTATACACCCAAGTATATAACAATCAGAGGTAAGGGTGAATTATTAGATAAGTTAAAAAAAGCAGCTAAAAAATCTGATAAAATATATTTGGCAACTGACCCCGACCGTGAGGGAGAAGCTATATCATGGCATTTAGCTAATATTTTAAAGATACCTGAAAATGAAAAATGCAGAATAGTTTTTAATGAAATTACTAAAACTGCAGTAAAGGGTGCTATAAAACAAGCTAGAAGTATAGATTTAGATTTAGTTGATGCTCAGCAGGCTAGAAGAATATTAGATAGACTTGTTGGATATGAGATAAGCCCAATTTTATGGAAAAATGTAAAATGGGGTCTTAGTGCAGGTAGAGTTCAATCAGCAGCATTAAAATTAATTTGTGATAGAGAAGAAGAAATAAAAGCATTCATACCTAAAGAATATTGGTCTGTTGATTGTGTATTAAGAAAAGATAGAAAGAAATTCCCAATAAGACTTTCAACTTATAAGAGTAAAAAAATTGAAGTTAACACAGAAGAAGAAGCTAATAAAATAAAACAAGAACTTGAAAATGATAAGTTTATTATAAAGGCTATAAAAAAAGGTAATAAGGTTAAAAATCCATTACCACCATTTACAACAAGTACACTTCAACAAGATGCTAGCAAAAAGTTGAATTTTATGACTAAGAGAACTATGTCAATTGCACAGGCTCTTTATGAAGGTATAGAAATTAAGGGATATGGAACTGTTGGTTTAATTACTTATATGAGAACAGATTCTATGAGAATATCTCAAGAAGCTCAAGAAAATGCAAAAACATTTATTGAAAATACTTATGGTAAAGAGTATTTGCCAAGTGCTCCTAGAATATATAAAGGAAAGAAAAATATTCAAGATGCGCATGAAGCTATTAGACCTACATACGTAGAAATTACACCAGAAGTAGCAAAAGAAAATTTAACTTCAGAACAATATAAACTATATTCATTAATTTGGAATAGATTTGTAGCAAGTCAAATGTCATCATGTGTACTTAATACAAATTCTATAGATATACTAAATGGAGAATATAAATTTAAAGCATCAGGATCAACAATAAATTTTGATGGATTCATGAAAATATACGAGTATTTAAATGAAGATGATGAAAAGTCTGTTACATTACCTGTTTTAGAAGAAGGGGAAGAATTAAAAGTTGTATCTATAGATGAAAAACAACATTTTACACAGCCTCAACCAAGATATACAGAAGCATCTTTTGTTAAATTGCTAGAAGAAAAAGGAATAGGAAGACCTAGTACGTATGTACCAACAATATCTACATTAGTTGGCAGGTCATATGTTATTCGTGAAAAGAAAAACTTAATTCCAACAGAACTAGGATTTATAGTAAACAATATAGTTAGTGAATACTTTACTCAAATAGTGGATGCAGATTTTACAGCTGATATGGAGAAAAAGCTTGATAATGTTGAAGAAGGAAGTGAAAGTTGGACTAAAATAGTAGAAGAATTCTTCACACCTCTAAAGGTAGCAATAGAAAAAGCCGAAAAAGAAATATCAAAGGTTGTAATAGAAGATAAAGTTAGTGATGTTAAGTGTGATAAATGTGGTCGCATGATGGTAATAAAAAGAGGACGATATGGTGAGTTCTTAGCATGCCCTGGATACCCAGAATGTAAGAATGCTAAACCTATAGTAGAAGAATTAGATGTACCATGTCCTGAATGCGGAAAAACTATAGTTGTTAAGAAAAGCAAAAGAGGAAAGAAATTCTTTGGATGTTCAGGATATCCAGAATGTACTTTTGTTAGTTGGTATGAACCAGTAAAGGAAAAATGTCCCAAGTGTGATTCTTATATGGTACTTAAATATTCAAAAACTAAAGGAAAATATATCAAGTGTTCTAATGGAGAGTGTGATTATACTAAAGAACTTAAAGAAGATAAAAGCGAATAATTTTAATTATGAATTTTAACAGTTCTATTGTGTCGAAATAAAAAAAATACTGTTGTAAAGCACTAGTTTATATGTTAGACTAAAATCAACAAGACATGAGAGAAAATTCATTAAATTAAGAATTTTCTAAAAAAAGATTATATTCTGTTTGTATAATCAGAGATTATTGTGAGGTTAACAAGGAGGATAAGAAATGTCATCTCTATTAAATAAAACAAGAAGACTAAATAAAATCTTGCAAAAGACAGGGACTGAGCCAGTTGCTTTTCAAGATATATGTACACTTTTAAGCGAAGTTCTTGAATGTAATGCTTATATAGTAAGCAAAAGAGGTAAAGTTTTAGGATATACTTTTTCTCCAGGCTTTGAATGTGAAGCTATGAAAAAGAAAGTTATAGAAGATAAAAAATTTCCGGAAGATTATAATCTTACCCTTTTAGAAAGTAATGAAACATTAGCAAACTTATATAATCAAGGTAGATGTGTATTTGCAGAAATTGGTGATTGTAAGGCAAAAGATAAAATTTCAACTATAATTCCAATAATAGGTAGTAGAGAAAGATTAGGTACATTAATATTAGCTAGATTTGGAAAAGAATTTACTGATGATGATTTAGTTTTAGTTGAGTATAGTGCAACAATAGTTGGAATGGAAATGCTTAGAGCAATGCAAGAAGATTTAGCAGAGCAAACTAGGAAAAAAGCTGTTGTTCAATTAGCTATAGGAACTCTTTCTTATTCTGAATTAGAAGCAGTAGAACATATTTTTGAAGAATTAAATGGAAATGAAGGCTTATTAGTTGCTTCTAAAATTGCTGATAAAGTAGGAATAACCAGAAGTGTTATAGTAAATGCTTTAAGGAAATTTGAAAGTGCTGGTGTTATTGAATCTAGATCGTTAGGCATGAAAGGTACTTATATTAGAGTATTAAACGAAAAATTATTAGATGAATTAAAAAAAATAAAATAGTAGTTTTATTTCAAAATTAGACGAGCTATAAATAGAAGAAACCAAGAAATTTGGTTTCTTCTATTTATTTTTAGAGAAAAAGTAATTTTTTTGTTGATAGGTTAAATACCTTATGTTATACTGTTTAAGGTAACAAAATACACACATCATCCAATTTGTAAATTAGGTGCCCTATTAAGGGATTATTTGCAAGAAGAAGATGATGGAGGTAAAAACCAAGGAGGTAACAAAATGTCAGTAATATCAATGAAACAATTATTAGAAGCAGGTGTACACTTTGGACACCAAACAAGAAGATGGAACCCTAAGATGGCTCCTTACATTTTCACAGAAAGAAATGGTATATATATCATAGACCTTCAAAAAACAGTTAGAAAAGCTGAAGAAGCTTATAACTTCATTAAAGAAGTAGCTACAGAAGGAAAAGATATATTATTCGTTGGAACAAAGAAACAAGCTCAAGAAGCTATCAAAGATGAAGCAATAAGAAGCAGCATGCACTTTGTAAACAATAGATGGTTAGGTGGAATGTTAACAAACTTCTCTACTATCAAGAAAAGAATAAGAAGACTTTCTGAAATAGAAACAATGCAAGAAGATGGAACATTTGATGTTCTTCCAAAGAAGGAAGTTATCAAATTAAAGGGTGAATTAGAAAAATTAGAAAAAAATCTTGGTGGTATCAAAAACTTAGATTGTGACAACATAGGTGCTATGTTCGTAGTTGATCCAAGAAAAGAAAAGAATGCTATATCAGAAGCTAAGATTCTTGGAATCCCTGTAGTTGCTATAGTAGATACTAACTGTGATCCAGAAGAAGTTGATTACGTAATTCCTGGTAATGATGATGCTATAAGAGCTGTTAAATTAATAACTGCTAAAATGGCTGATGCTATCATGGAAGGAAGACAAGGCGAAGAATTAGCTGAATAGTTTATATATACTATTTTAATAGAAGACAAAACAATTTTGTTTTGTCTTCTAACTTAGAAGCCATAATTATTAAAAATTTAATACTTTATATTAAGTTTTTAATAATTCTTCTAAATAGTTAATTTATTATGAATATAATAGATTAATAAAATGCAATATATAATCGAGGAGGAATTTAATAATGATATCTGCAAAATCAGTTAAAGAATTAAGAGAAAGAACTGGCGCAGGAATGATGGACTGCAAAAAAGCATTAACAGAAACAGATGGTGACATCGAAAAAGCTGTTGAAGTATTAAGAGAAAAAGGACTTGCGGCTGCAGCTAAGAAATCAGGAAGAGTTGCTGCTGAAGGTTTAGTTAAAACATATATTTCAGAAGATAAAAAGAGCGGAGCTATCGTTGAACTTAACTGTGAAACAGATTTCGTTGCAGCAAATGAAGATTTCATTGCTTTTGCTGAAGCTTTAGCTAAAATAGCAACATCAACAAATGTTACAACAGTAGAAGAATTTGTTAATGAAAAATTTGACGGAGAAGCTACAATACAAGAAGCTTTAACAGGATTAATCGCTAGACTTGGTGAAAACATGACTGTTAGAAGATTTGTTAAATTTGCAGTAGATAATGGAGTAGTTAAAAGCTATATCCATGGTGGTGGAAGAATTGGTGTTTTAGTAGAAGTAGCTTGTGATGTAGAGTCACCAGCTGTTGAAGAAGTTGCAAAAGAACTTTGTATGCAAATAGCTGCTGCAAACCCATTATTCTTATCTAAAGAAGAAGTTGATCAAGATTCTATAGAAAAAGAAAAAGAAATCTATAGAGTTCAAGCTTTAAATGAAGGAAAGCCAGAAAAGATAGTTGAAAAGATGGTTATGGGAAGAATCCAAAAGTACTACAAAGAAGTTTGTCTTCTTGAACAACTTTGGGTTAAAGATGGCGATAAGACTATAACTAAGTTTATAGATGAAAAAGCTAAAGAAGCTGGTTCTGCAATCAAAGTAAATAGATTCGTAAGATTCGAAAGAGGCGAAGGAATCGAAAAAGTTGAAGAAAACTTTGCAGAAGAAGTTGCTAAACAATTAGGAAAATAGTAAAATATAAAAAACTAAAGAGGACACTCTGTGTTCTCTTTTTTTAAAGAAAATAATAGAATATAAGGCATTGTTTTCTTCTAATGCCACATTTAGGAGGTAGTTTTAAATGACAAATTGTAAATATAAAAGAGTAATTTTAAAACTTTCAGGTGAAGCTTTAGCTGGAGTAAGTGGTTTTGGACTTGACTTTAATGTAGCTAAAAGAATAGCTCTAGAAATTAAAGAACTAGTTGATATGGGAGTAGAAGTTGGAACAGTTGTAGGTGGAGGAAATATCTGGCGTGGAAGAAGCGGCGAAGGTATGGATAGAACAACAGCTGATTACATGGGAATGATGGCTACTTGTATAAATGCATTAGCACTACAAGATTCTTTAGAACAAGTAGGCGTAAAAACTAGAGTTCAAACTGCTATAGAAATGAAAGAAGTTGCAGAACCTTTTATTAGAAGAAGAGCAATGAGACACTTAGAAAAAGGTAGAGTTGTTATTTTTGCAGCAGGAACAGGAAATCCATATTTCTCAACTGATACTACTGCAGCTTTAAGAGCAGCAGAAATAGAAGCAGAAGTAATACTTCTAGCAAAAAAAGTTGATGGAGTTTATGATAAAGATCCTATGAAGTTTCCAGAAGCAAAAAAATATGATACACTATCATATATAGATGTTTTAGATCAAGGATTACAAGTTATGGATTCTACAGCAACTTCATTATGCATGGATAATAATATTCCAATACTTGTATTTGGTTTAGATGAGCCAGGTAATATTAAAAGAGCAATAACTGGCGAAAATATCGGAACATTAGTAACTAAAAAATAGGAGGATAATCATGATTAAGGACATCATTAAGAATGCAGAAGAAAAAATGCAAAAAACTGTAACTGTATTAAAATCAGAGTTAGGAACTATGAAAGCAGGAAGAGCTAATCCAAGTATGCTTGATAAAATTCAAATCGATTATTATGGAAGCATGTGCCCATTATCACAAGCAGCAAATATTTCTTCACCTGAACCAAGAGTATTAATGATAACACCTTGGGAAAAGCAATTATTAAAAGAAATTGAAAAAGCGATTTTAAAATCGGACTTAGGTTTAAATCCTTCAAATGATGGTTCAATAATAAGATTAGTTATTCCAGAATTAACAGAAGAAACAAGAAAGGATCTTGTTAAAAAAGTTAAAAAAACTGGGGAAGAATCTAAAGTAGCAATTAGATCAATTAGAAGAGATGCTAATGATAAAATTAAAGCATTAAAGAAAGATGGAGACGTATCTGAAGACCAAATTAAAAAAGGCGAAGATGATGTTCAAAAGAAGACAGATGCTATTATAAAAGATATAGACAAGATAATAGTTGATAAAGAAAAAGAGATTCTAGCTATTTAATCTCAAAACCTGCTATTTAGCAGGTTTTTTTCCTTAATTTGTTCATTTAATTGATATTTAAGCTGATTTATATTATAAACAGAGAGAGGGGATGGGAAATTTGTTAAGTATATTTAAGTCAAAAAAAGATTCGACAAATGAAGTTGTACTAGATATGAATAAAATACCGCAGCACATTGCAATAATAATGGATGGAAACGGTCGTTGGGCTAAAAAAAGAAAATTACCAAGAAGTATGGGACATAAAGCAGGCGTTGAAACAATAAGAAAAATTGTAAAAGAGTCTAAAAGATTAGGAATAAAATATTTAACTTTATATGCTTTCTCAACTGAAAATTGGAAAAGACCTAAAGAAGAAGTAGGTGCATTAATGCAGCTACTAGTAGTTTATCTTAAGCGAGAAGTTGCAGAACTTAACAAAAATGGTGTTAAAATCAATGTATTGGGTGATATGTTAAAATTCCCAGCAGAATGTAAGGAAGAATTAAATAAAGCTATAGAAATAACAAATAATAATACTGAAATAAATTTAAATCTGGCACTAAATTATGGTGGTAGAGATGAATTAGTTAGAGCTATGAAATTAATTATAGATGATTTAGAAGACGATAAAATAAAAAAAGAAGATATTAGTGAAGATTTGATATCAAATTACATATATACTAAAGGAATGCCTGACCCAGATTTGATTATTAGACCTTCTGGTGAACAAAGAATTAGTAACTTTTTATTATGGCAATGTGCTTATTCAGAATTTTGGTATTCAGATATAGCTTGGCCAGATTTTAAAGAAGAAGATTTACAAAAAGCCATATTGGACTATCAAAATAGAGATAGAAGATTTGGTGGAGTAAAGTAAAGGGGTGACTGTTTTTGAAATCTAATAATAGATACTTAGGTGCACTTATGATTGCTCCATTTATAATATTTATTTTTCTTGGAGGAATTTATCTTAAATCATTTGTTATTTTATTATCAGCAATGGGACTTTGGGAATTCTACAATGCTTTAAAAAAGAAGGACTTTAATCCAATATCAGTTTTTGGATATGCATTATTAATTATGTATTATTTTTTAAATAATGATTTTAATATAATGATGTATGTAGTAGTTCTTGCCATGTTTATATTGTTGATTATTCCAGTAATAAATTTAGATTATACATTTATAGATGTTTCTTTAACATTTTTAGGTTTTATATATGCTGGTATTTTATTTAGCTTTGTATATTTAGTTAATGCAAAACATCATGGAGAATTTTTAGTTTGGCTTATATTTATAGGATCATGGATGACAGATACAAGTGCATATTACTCAGGAAAATTTTTAGGTAAACATAAACTTTGTCCAAAGGTTTCTCCAAAGAAAACAATTGAAGGATCTATCGGAGGTCTTTTAGGCGCAATTTTATGTTGTGGTATATTTGGAATTATAGTTAATAAATATGTATATGTCATGCCTTTATATCATTATTTTATTATAGGAGCTTTGTGTGGTGTGTTTAGCCAGTTTGGAGACTTAGTAGCCTCTTCAATAAAAAGATATGTAGGAATAAAAGATTACAGCAATTTAATACCTGGTCATGGTGGAATATTAGACAGATTTGATAGTATAATTTTTTCATCAACAGTTGTATTTTATTACTTAAATTTTATAGTTGGAATTTAATATTTATTAAAAAATCTGTAGATTTAAATTTAAGTCTGCAGATTTTTTTTGTTGTAAAATTTAAAAATATAGATTTTGTTAAAGATAAATAATAATTAAATTGTTACTTAGGGCATATATTATAAAAAGTGATTTTAGGGTGGTGTATAGTATTTTTGAGAAATATAAAAAAATAATATCTTTAACAGTATTACTTTTTATAATAGTTATAATTACATATATTATAAAATATTATTTTAAACCTTTTTTAGCAATGATATTTATATCCATAATAGCTGCTCCACTATATAAGCTTATGATAAAATTAAATATTCCATATAAGATTTCAGGAGCTCTAAGTATTGTTTTAGTTAATATACTTTTAATATTGATTATATTATATTTAGGAAATGAAATATTCAATGTATTTCAAAAGATATATTTGAGTAATGTAAACACAATAAATAGAATTATACAAGATATTTCATTAGAACTTGATTTGCAATTAAAAAAGCTTGATTTGGGTAAGAGTGTAATATCCATAATAAATCAAGAAAGTATAAGAAGAGGGGCACTAACTACAGGTGAAGGAATAATAGCTTATTTTATAGGAAATATATGTGCTTTCTTTATATTAGTAGATGGGGAAAAAATAAAAAGTTTAGTTTTAATGTTATTTCCAAGTGAAATGATTAAAAAAATAAAAAAACAAAAAGAAAATTTTAGTCAAATGTGTTTGATAGAAATAAGTTTAGTTTTGATATCAACACTTGAGATTATAGGAGGATTCTTTATATTAAATGTATCTAATTATTTTATATTAGGAATACTTTGTGGTATTTTAGATGTGTTACCTTATGTAGGAACTATAATTGTATTTATTCCAATTATAATATACAATATTGTAATGAAAGATTATCTTACTGCATTTGGACTTATGTGTTTATATATATTAGTTCAAGTCATAAGAGAAATTTTAGAAGCAAAATTTTTAAGTGATAAACTAGATATACATCCTTTAATTGTATTAATTTCTATATATATTGGGGTAGAAGTATTTGGGATTTTAGGAATACTAGTTGGACCTATGTACAGTATTTTGGCAAAAGAAATAGTATATAGTTCTAGTTAAACAATTTATAAAAATTAGTAGCATTTTATAATGTACTTTAGGAGGAAAGAAATGAAAAAGCTATCTATATTAGGGGTTACAGGTTCAATAGGAACTCAAGCCTTAGATGTAATAAAAAAATCAAATGGAGAATTAAAATTAATTGGAGCAACCGCTAATTCTTCAGTAAATAAAATGATTGAAATTATTGAAGAATTTAATCCTAAATATGTAGGTATGATGGATAAGACTTCTGCAGAGAAATTAGAAAAATACTGCAAAGAAAGAAATAAGCCAACAATAGTTTTATCTCAAATGAAGGGTCTTAATAAAATAGCATCTCTAGAAGAAATTGACATAGTTTTGACATCTTTAGTTGGTATGATAGGCTTAGAGCCAACATTAGAAGCGATAAAGGCAAAAAAAGATATAGCACTTGCAAATAAAGAGACATTAGTTGTTGCAGGTGAACTTGTTATGAGTGAAGCTAAAAAAAATAATGTTAAAATACTTCCTGTTGATTCAGAGCACAGTGCTATTTATCAATCTTTAAGAGGAAATGATTTAAATACTTTAAATAAAATAATACTTACAGCATCAGGTGGACCTTTCAGAGGTAAGAAATTATGTGATTTAAATGATATAAGTGTCGATGATGCTTTAAATCATCCTAAGTGGAATATGGGAAGAAAGATTTCTATTGACTCAGCTACTTTAATGAACAAAGGTCTTGAAGTAATAGAGGCACATTGGCTTTTTGAGTGTGATTATGATAATATACAAGTTGTTATTCATCCTCAAAGCATAGTACATTCTATGGTTGAATATTGTGATGGAAGTATAATAGCACAACTTGGAGCAGCAGATATGAGACTGCCAATACAATATGCTCTTAATTATACAGAAAGAAAAAATTTAATAGCAAAAACATTAGATTTTTATGAAGTATCACAGTTAACTTTTGAAAAACCGGATTTAGAAACTTTTAAGCCATTAAAATTAGCGTTTAAAGCAGGTAAACAAGGTGGACTTATGCCAACTATATTAAATGGTGCTAATGAAGCGGCAGTAGCATTATTTTTAGACGAAAAAATTGAGTTTTTAGATATTTTTAATATTATAGAAAATTGTATGAATGCATTTGAAGAAGAAAGTAAAAAGCCTTTAACTTTAGAGAATATAATTAAAATAGATAGAAAAGTTAAAAAATATGTAGTAGATATGAAATAGGAAAGGATGAAAAAATATGAATCTAGTAGCTATATTAGGGGCTATTTTAGCGTTTAGTGTTTTAATAATTGTACATGAACTTGGCCATTTTACATTAGCAAAATTAAATGGAGTAAGAGTAGAGGAATTTGCTATAGGAATGGGCCCTAAGGTGATTTCTAAAAAAGGAAAAGAAACAACATATTCATTACGTCTATTTCCTATTGGTGGTTTTGTAAATATGATGGGTGAAGAAGAGGCAGTTCAAGATGAGAGGAGTTTTTCAGAAAAATCGCCTCTTAGAAGGATAAGTATTATAATAGCTGGAGCTGCAATGAATTATATATTGGCAATAGTAATATTTGCGTGTATTGCAGGAAAATTTGGATACAAAGTGCCAGAGATAGCAACTGTTCTTCCGGATCATCCAGCAATAGAAGCAGGCTTACAAGAAGGCGATAAATTTTTAAAAATAGATGGTTCACGAGTTTTTACAGCGGATGATATTAGAGTTGGAATAATTATGGCAAAAGGTGAGCCTGTTGATCTTACAGTAAAAAGAGGAGAAGAAATTAAAAATTTAACTATAACGCCAAAATTAAATAAAGAAAATGAATATATCGTAGGTATAGGTTTTGGAGTAGAAACTAATCCAAGTATAGGTGCTAGCTTGAAACATAGTGTTAATCAAACAGCTTCTTTAGTGTCTCAAACATTTAAAGGTCTTAAAATGATATTTACAGGAAAATCAAATTTAAAGACAGATGTGGGAGGTCCACTTACAATAATTAAAATGTCAGCTAAAACTGCTGAAAGTGGTATTTGGGATCTAATGTATTTTGTTGGTTTTATAAGTGTTAGTTTAGCTGTGTTTAATATGTTACCATTCCCAGCTTTAGATGGAGGTTGGACAGTAATACTATTAATTGAATTAATAACAAGAAGAAAAGTTCCAAATAAGATAGTTGAAAATTTAAATTATGTAGGATTTATGTTACTTATAGGTCTTATGATTTTAGTAACTATTAAAGATATCATATTCCCTGTTAAGTTTTAGGAGATGAAAATATGGAAAGAAGAATTTCAAAGAAAGTTAAAGTCGGAAATACTTATGTTGGTGGAGATGCACCAATAACTATTCAATCAATGACTACTACTGATACAAGAAATGTGGAAGATACATTAAATCAAATAAATGAACTGTACAAAGTTGGCTGTGATATAGTGAGATGTGCAGTATTAGATATGGATGCAGCAAAAGCACTAAAGGAAATAACAACTAAATCACCGATACCAGTAGTTGCAGATATACATTTTGATTATAGATTAGCAGTTGAATCAATAGAAAGTGGTGTATCTGCTTTAAGAATTAATCCAGGCAATATTGGAAGTGAAGAAAAAGTAAAGATAGTTGCAGAAAAATGTAAAGAAAAAAACATACCTATAAGAATAGGTGTTAACTCTGGATCTTTAGAAAAAGATATATTAGAAAGAGATGGAAAACCTACAGCACAAGGTTTAGTTGAAAGTGCTCTAAGACATGTTAAGATTTTAGAAAAATTAGATTTTAACGATATAGTTATTTCAATAAAATCATCAGATGTAAGGATGATGATAGATTGTTATAGATTAATAGGAGATAAATGTGATTATCCTCTTCATTTAGGGGTTACAGAATCAGGAACTGTAACTAAAGGTACAATTAAATCAAGCATAGGTATAGGAACTCTTTTAGCTGAGGGAATAGGTGATACTATAAGAGTGTCTTTAACTAGTGATCCTGTTGATGAAATTAAAGTTGCAATAGAAATACTTAAGTCATTAGGATTAAAAAAAGGTGGAGTAAACTTTGTATCTTGTCCTACATGTGGAAGAACTCAAATTAATCTTATTAAGATAGCAAATGAAGTTGAAAAAAGATTAGAAAATTGCAATAAAGATATTAAAGTTGCTGTTATGGGATGCGTTGTAAATGGTCCTGGAGAAGCAAGAGAAGCAGATATTGGAATTGCTGGAGGTAAAGGTGAAGGAATCATCTTTAAAAAAGGCGAAATAATTAAAAAAGTTAAAGAAGAAGAGTTAATAAATGCTTTGATGGAAGAAATAAATAATATTTAGTTTAGAAGATAAAAAGGATATTTTGTGATTTATAAATTAAGCATTATAATATAAGAATAAGTATAGGGGGATGAAAATCCCTCTATTTATTCTTTAGAGAGGAGAGTGGTTCTTATTAGTCAAGACTTTATAAAACAATTAACAAAAGAAATTAATAAGAATGAAATTTTAGAAAATAAAGAAATAAGACTATTAAGATTTCAGTTTTATAAAAAAAGTCAAATATTAAAAATAGTGCTGAAATCATTAGAATCACTTACAAGTCAAGAAGAAGAATATTTGAAAAAGTTAATTATAGATAATTTAGGATTTAATATAGATATAGAATTTTTGTGTTATCTAGATGTTAGTAATACATCATTAGAAGAAATTAATTCAAAATATTGGATTAATATTGCAGAAGAAATAGCAAAAAAATACCCTCTATGTCGTTCTATATTATATTCCAAGAACAGAAAAGTTGATGAAAAAGTTATAAATATATATTCAGGAAATGAAACTTTAATAAATCATGCTTTAAATAAGAAAATAGATAAATTACTTCAGAATAATATAAAAGATATTTTTAGTATTTCAACAAAAGTTAATTTTAGTTTTGATTCAAAATTAATGATTGGTGAAGAATATGAAGCAAGTAAAAAAGAAGAAAATATTAAAATAATAAAAGAAGTTATGAGTAATAGAACTATAAGTTCAGATGGTTCTAGTTCAAAAGTATCTAAATCACAAAAATCCGGTGAAAATAATTATAGAAAAAATGATAATAAGCCAAATTATGCTTCTTACAAGAAAGAACCAAAGGATGAAAATACTATTCTTGGAAGAGGTATAAGGATGGAATCTACACCTATAAAAGATATAGATGAAACAACTGGATATGTAGCTATTATAGGTGAAATTTTCAAAACAGATATTATAGAAACTAAAACAGGAAAAACAATATTAACTTTTTATATTACAGACTATACAAGTTCTATCACTGTAAAGTGTTTCTTAAAACCTCAAGAAAAAGAAGCGGTATTGGATGAAGTCAAAAAAGGACTTTATTGTAAAGTTAGAGGTGAAGCTGTATTTGATACTTATGCAAGAGAAGTAGTAATAATGGGTAGAGATATAGCTAGAATGAAAAAAATTGATAGAATGGATGGAGCTCAGGAAAAGAGAATAGAACTTCATCTTCATACTAATATGAGTAGTATGGACGGTATTACATCTGCATCTAAAATAATAGAGACTGCTGCAAAATGGGGGCATGAAGCAATTGCAATAACGGATCATGGTGTAGTTCAGGCATATCCAGAAGCACAACTTGCTTCTAAAAAAAATAAAATAAAGATATTGTATGGAGTTGAAGGTTATTTAGTTAATAATGGGGTTCCTCTTGTAATAAATGAAAAAGGTTATACATTGGATGATACATTTGTTGTTTTTGATTTAGAAACAACCGGATTTTCTCCTGTTAATGATAAAATAATAGAAATTGGAGCAGTTAAGATTAAAAATGGTGAAATTATAGATAAATTTAGCTGTTTTGTTAATCCAAAAAGAGATATTCCATATAAAATCACACAACTTACAAGCATTGATAATAATATGGTTAAAGATGCAGACATAATAGAAAATATACTTCCGAAATTTATGGAGTTTTGTGAAGATACTGTAGTAGTTGCACATAATGCAGCATTTGATACGGGTTTTATAAAAAAGAATTGCAGAGATTTAAATATAAGGTTTGATCTTCCAATATTGGATACAGTTACATTATGTAGATTTTTATATCCTGAATTAAAAAAGGTTAAACTAAATATAGTTGCTAAATTCTTGGGAATTTCTCTTGAAAATCATCATAGAGCAGTAGATGATGCAAAAGCAACAGCAGATATACTTTTAAAATCTTTTGAGAAAATAGAAGAGGATTTTGAAATAAATGATTTGAAATCTTTAAATGATTTGTTTTTATCAAAAGTGGATATAAGAAAGCAACCAACTTATCATATTATTATTTTAGCTAAGACGCAAGCAGGATTAAAAAATTTATATAAATTAGTATCTAAATCTCATATAGATAATTTCTTTAGAAGGCCAAGAACACCAAAGACTCTACTTTCTGAATTTAGAGAAGGCTTAATTATAGGGTCTGCATGTGAAGCAGGAGAAGTATATAAAGCTGTATTAGAAGGACGAAGTGATGATGAAATAAAAGAAATTATAGAATTTTATGATTACGTTGAAATTCAACCTATAGCTAATAATAATTTCCTTATTGCAAAAGGGTCAGTTAAAGATGAAGAAGAATTAAGAGAGATTAATAGAAAAATATATAGATTGGGTAAGGAATGCAATAAACCTACTGTTGCTACGGGAGATGTACATTTCTTAAATCCTAATGATGAAGCTTTTAGAAGAATAATTATGGCAGGGCAAGGCTTTTCTGACGCAGATAATCAGCCACCACTTTATTTAAAAACAACAGAAGAAATGTTAAAAGAATTTTCTTATTTAGGAAAAGATATCGCAAAAGAAGTTGTTATTGATAATCCTAAAAAAATATCTGATAGTATAGATGTGTTAAAGCCAATACCAGATGAAACATATCCACCTAAAATTGAAGGTGCAGAAGAAGATATAAAGAATATGACATTGAATAAAGCTCATGCTATTTATGGAGAAGTTCTTCCAGAGGTAGTTCAAAAAAGACTAGATAAAGAACTTAACTCTATAATAAACAATGGATATGCCGTATTATATCTAATAGCTCAAAAACTAGTTGCTAAATCTACGGAAGATGGTTATTTGGTTGGTTCAAGAGGATCCGTTGGGTCTTCATTTGTAGCAACTATGTCTGATATCACTGAAGTTAATGGATTGCCACCGCATTATGTATGTCCTAAGTGTAAGAAATCAGAATTCTTTTTAGATGGTTCAATAAGTTCAGGGGCAGATTTACCAGATAAAAATTGTCCTGATTGTGATGTACCATATATAAAAGATGGTCATGATATACCGTTTGAAACCTTCTTAGGGTTTGAAGGAGATAAAGAACCTGATATTGACCTTAACTTTTCAGGAGAGTATCAAGGGGTAGTACATAGGTATACAGAAGTACTATTTGGTAAGGGTCATACATTTAAAGCAGGAACAATTGGAACAATAGCAGAAAAAACAGCTTATGGATATGTAAAAAAATATTTAGATGAAAGAGAAATTATAACCTCTTCAGCTGAAATAGAAAGACTTACACTTGGTTGTACAGGAATAAAAAGAACTACAGGACAACATCCAGGTGGAATAATGGTTGTACCAGCTGATAATGAAATTTATAATTTTTGTCCTATACAACATCCAGCTGATGATAATGATACAGATGTTGTAACAACACATTTTGATTATCATTCAATAAGTGGTAGATTATTAAAATTAGATATACTTGGACATGATGATCCTACTGTTCTTAGAATGTTACAAGATTTAACAGGACTTGATCCGAAAACAATACCTTTAAATGATGAAAAAGTTCTTAGTCTTTTTACATCACCAGAAGCATTAGGCGTTACAAAAGAGGAACTAGAATGTGAAGTTGGAAGTTATGGACTACCTGAATTTGGTACCAAATTTGTAAGAGGGATGCTTGTTGATACACAGCCTAAGACTTTTGCAGATTTAGTAAGAATATCAGGACTTTCCCATGGTACAGATGTTTGGCTTAATAATGCTCAATATTATATAAAAGAAGGCTTTACTACATTAAGAGATTGTATAGCAACAAGAGATGATATTATGGTTTACTTAATGTATAAAGGACTACCACCAAAGAATGCATTTACAATAATGGAAAAAGTAAGAAAAGGAAAAGGTCTTTCAGAAGATGATGAAAAACTTATGAAAGAACATGAAGTACCAGAATGGTATATTGGATCATGTAAAAAGATAAAATATATGTTCCCTAAAGGTCATGCTGTTGCATATGTAATGATGGCTGTTAGAATAGCATATTACAAGGTATATTATCCAGAAGCATATTATGCAACGTATTTTACAGTTAGAGCTGATGATTTTGATGCGAACTTAGTGTGTCTTGGAGACGGTGCTGTGCATACAAAACTTCAAGAATTATATGAGCTTGGAAATAATGCAAGTGTAAAAGACAAAGGATTAATAACTGTATTAGAATTATGTTTTGAGGCTTATAAAAGAGGCGTGAAATTCTTACGAGTAGATTTATATAAATCAGAAGGAATAAAATTTAAAATTGAAGATGGAGCACTTCGTTTACCATTGAATTCTTTGCCTGGAGTTGCGGATAATGCAGCCAAAAATATAGTTGAAGCAAGAGTAAAAGGTGAATTTATATCTAAAGAAGATTTAAGAATAAGAGCAGGGGTTTCAAAAACTGTTATAGAAAGTTTAAGCAGTCATGGATGCTTAGATGGTTTATCAGAAACGAATCAATTATCTTTATTCTAGAAATACTAAGACTTAAAAATATACCTTTAGCATAAAACAAAAGAATGAATTAATATCTAAATTCAAGCTTTTATTTATAACTCTTGTATTTATCTATTATTTATGATATTATGTACTTAGTTTTTAATGTCAATAGGCTATAAAAGTGGAGTGGGAAATTACCCGCTCTTTCTATTTGTAACGCAACTACTTTAATATAGTTGCGTTTTTGATTATGATTTTATAATTAAAAACGAATGCATTAATTTTAAAACTGAATATAGCAGAGGAGGTTTCATAAATTTGAGAAAAGATATGTTACTTGAAAAAGTAGAAGAATTAGTTAAACCAATAGTAGAAGAATTATCATATGAGTTATACTATTTGGAATATGTAAAAGAAAATGGCGAATATTATTTAAGAATTTATATTGATAAAGAAGAAGATAGTATATCACTAAACGATTGCGAAAAAGTTTCAAGAAGAGTTAGTGAAATACTAGACGTTGAAGATCCAATTGAAGATTCATACTATTTAGAAGTTTCTTCACCAGGATTAAATAGAGGACTTTATAAAGAAGAACATTTTAAAAAGTTTATTGGAAGAGAAGTTTTAGTAAGATTTAATGGATCTTTAGAAGGTATGAAGAAAATACAAGGTATATTAAAAGAAGCTGACAATGAGTTTATAACAGTTCAGGGAGAAAAAGAATTAAAAATTCCAACTGAAAAAATAAAAGGTGCAAACTTAGAGGGAGAAATATAAATAAGGAGGAGATTAAAATGAATGAAGAGTTTGTAGGGGCTCTTAAAGAGATAGTAAAGGAAAAAGGAATATCAGAAGATTTACTTTTTACTACTATTGAAGATGCAATGGTTGCTGCGTATAAAAAGAATTATGCAAATTTAAATACATCAGCACAAAATGTTAAGATAAGTATAAATAGAGAAAATGGGGAAATTCACGTATATGCTCAAAAAATGGTTGTTGATGAGGTTTATGATGAAGTAACAGAAATTTCATTAGAAGAAGCCAAAGCAATTAACCCTAAGTATGAAGTTGATGATATTGTGGATTTAGAAGTAACTCCTAAAAACTTTGGAAGAGTAGCAGCTCAACTTGCTAAACAAGTAGTTACACAAAGAATTAAAGAAGCTGAAAGAAATATAATTTATAGTGAATATAAAGAAAAAGAATTTGATATAATAACAGGTACTATATTAAGAAAAGATAAAGGTATGGTTTTTGTTAGTTTGGGCAAGATTGAAGGTATAATAGGTCCTAATGAACAAATGTCAAATGAAGACTATAGATTTAATGAAAAATTAAAACTATATATAGTTGAAGTTAAAAATACTTCAAAAGGAGCTCAAGTTCATGTCTCAAGAACACATCCAGGTTTAGTTAAGAGATTATTTGAATTAGAAGTTCCAGAAATATTTAATGGTGTAGTTGAAATTAAGAGTATTTCAAGAGAAGCAGGATCAAGAAGTAAGATAGCAGTGTATTCTAACGATGAAGAAGTAGATGCAATGGGAGCTTGTGTAGGTCCTAAAGGTGTTAGAGTTCAAAATATAGTAAATGAACTTAAAAATGAAAAAATAGATATAATAAAATGGAGTAAAGATCCAGCAGAATTTATTTCTAATGCATTAAGTCCAGCAAAAGTAATAAGTTCAGAAATAAATGAAGATAGCAAATCAGCTAAAATAGTAGTTGCTGATGATCAACTTTCATTGGCTATTGGTAAAGAAGGCCAAAATGTAAGACTTGCAGCAAAACTTACTAATTGGAAAATAGATATAAAAAGCAAGTCACAACAAGAAGCTTTAGAAGCAGAAGAAGAAAAGGCTATAGATCAAGATGTAGATATGTCAGAAGAAACTATAGAAAATGTGGCTGGATTAGATCTTAAATGTGAAGATATAGAAGAATAGGAGAGGTGTTTTTAATGAAAGTTAAGAAAATTCCTCTAAGAATGTGCACTGGTTGCATGGAAATGAAACCTAAGAAAGAACTAATAAGAATAGTTAAAAGCCCAGAAGGTGATATATCAGTTGATCTAACTGGTAAAAAATCAGGAAGAGGTGCTTACATTTGTAGAGATATAGAATGTTTTGAAAAAGCATTTAAAGCTAAAAGATTAAGTAGAAACTTAGATAGCTCTATAAGTGAACAAATATATGAAAGACTAAAGGATGAAATAGAAAATGAATAAGTTCTATAATTTTTTAGGTATTGCCAAAAAATCAGGAAATTTGTTAGAGGGTTATAGTAAATGTGACGATTTAAGAAATAAACTTGATATTTATTTGTTTATAATATCTAATGATTTATCACAGTCTTCAAAAGAAAAATTTATAAAACATTGTGTTCAAAGAAATATACCATATATTAATAGTTTCTCCAAAGAAGAATTAGGAAGTCCTATTGGTCGTGATCAAATTATGATACTAGGAATCCTAGATAAAAATATGGCAAAAAAATTGCTTGAAATATATGAGGAGGAGAAACAATATATGAGTAGATAATAATAACGGGGGTGACTTTATGTCAAAAATAAGAGTATACGAATTAGCAAAAGAACTTAATGTAAGTTCAAAAGATTTAATAACATTATTAATGGATGAGTTTGGTGTGGAAGTTAAAAATCATATGAGTGCTATTGAGGATGAAGAAGCTCAATTAATAAAAGAATTATTAGCAACTAAACCAGAATATGCTGAAGGAAGTTCAGAAGAAGCAAAAAGTTTAGTTGATGAATATGAAGAAATTCTACAAAACGAGCTTAACAAAGCTAAAAAGAAAAAGAAAAAGAATAAAAGAGAAGATAAAGACGATGAAAATGAAGAACTTGAGACTGAAGTAATTGAAATTGGAGAAACTATTACAGTTAAGGAATTAGCTGAAAAATTAAATAAACCTTCAAATGATGTTATCAGAACATTAATTTTCTCAGGAGTTATGGCAGCAATAAATCAAGAAATAGATTTCGCAACAGCTGAAAAAGTATGTGAAAGCTATGGTGTAATACTAGAAAAGTTAGAAGTTACAGAAGAACTTGAAGCAGTAGAAGTTGAAGAAGATGATGAAGAAAATCTTGCAAAAAGACCACCAATAGTAACTGTTATGGGTCATGTTGACCACGGTAAAACATCGTTACTTGATGCTATAAGAAAAGCAAAAGTTACTGATACAGAAGCAGGTGGTATAACTCAACATATAGGAGCTTATACTATAAATATAAATGGTGAAGAAATTACATTCTTAGATACTCCAGGCCATGAAGCTTTTACAGCAATGAGAGCACGTGGAGCACAAGTAACAGATGTAGTTATATTAGTTGTTGCAGCTGATGATGGAATTATGCCTCAAACTAAAGAAGCAATTAATCACTGTAAAGCTGCTGGCGTACCTATGGTTGTTGCTATAAATAAAATTGATAAACCAGGTGCAAATCCAGATAGAGTTAAACAAGAATTAACAGAACATGGATTAGTAGTAGAAGAGTGGGGCGGAGACGTTATATGTGAAGAAGTATCTGCAAAGAGTAATTTAAATATTGATAAACTACTTGAAATGGTATTACTTACAGCTGAAATGCTTGAACTTAAAGCTAACAAAGAAAGAAAAGCAAAAGGAACAGTAATCGAAGCTAAGCTTGATAAAGGTAGAGGTCCAGTTGCTACATTATTAGTTCAAAATGGTACTTTACATGTTGGTGACGCAATTATTGTAGGATCTACATATGGTAGAATAAGAGCAATGTTTGATGATACAGGTAAAAAAATCAAATCTGCTGGTCCATCAATTCCAGTTGAAGTTTTAGGTCTTTCAGAAGTTCCAGAAGCTGGAGATAGATTTAATCAAGTAAAAGATGAAAAAACAGCTAGAATAATGGCAGATAAGAGAAAAGATAAAGAAAAATCTGACTCATTAATGAGTGGTAATAGAGTTTCTTTAGAAGATTTATATAGTCAAATTAAAGAAGGAAAAGTTAAAGAACTTGGTATAATAGTAAAAGCCGATGTTCAAGGATCAGTTCAAGCTATTAATCAATCACTAGAAAAACTTTCAACAGATGATGTTAAAGTAAGAGTAATTCATGGTGGTGTTGGTGCAATAACAGAAACTGACATAACTTTAGCAACTGCTTCAAATGCAATAGTTATTGGATTTAATGTAAGACCTGATAATAATGCAGTAGCACAAGCTGATAAAGAAAATGTAGAGATAAAAACTTATAGAATAATTTATGATGCTATAGAAGATGTTAAATCAGCTATGATAGGAATGCTTGAACCAGAATATAAAGAAGTTATTTTAGGATCAGCAGAAGTAAGAGAAACTTATAAGATTTCAAATGTTGGAACAATTGCTGGTTGTTATGTACTAAATGGTAAGCTTCAAAGAAATGCTGAAACAAGAGTTATAAGAGATGGTATAGTTATTTTTGAATCAAGCTTATCATCATTAAAGAGATTTAAAGATGACGTTAAAGAAGTTAATACTGGATATGAATGTGGATTGACAGTAGAAAAATTCAATGACGTTAAAGAAGGCGATATCCTTGAATGCTTTATGATGGAGGCAATCAAGAGAAAAGAGCTATAAAGAGGTGATGTAAATGCCAAACTATAGAGGCGGCAGAATTAACGAAGAATTTAAAAGAGAAATAAGTAACATTATTCAAAATGAAATTAAAGACCCTAGACTTACTGCTATGATTTCTGTTACAGACGTTAAGGTTACTAAAGACTTAAGATATGCTAAGGTATATGTAAGTATATTCTCAACAAAAGAGGAAGAAAAAAAGGATAACTTTACGGCTTTAAAGAGTGCTAGTGGATTTATAAGAAAAATCCTAGGTCAAAGAATAAATGTAAGACACAACCCAGAAATATTATTTGAATTAGATGACTCAATAAATTATGCAATGCATATTGATGAGTTAATTCAAAAGGTAAAAGATAAATAATGTCTTTACAAAGTATAAAGGAAGAGATATTAAAAGCTAAAAAGATTGGATTATCTTTTCATACATCTCCTGATGGAGATGCTATAGGAAGTACTTTATCACTTCTTAAAGCACTTAGAACTATAGGAAAAGATGCTTATATTATTTCAAGAGATGTTATCCAAGATAACCTCTCTTTCCTTTCTTTATCTGAAGAAGTTGATGGAAATACACTAGAACCAGACCAATACACTGATTTAGTTATAGTAATGGATTGTGGTAATGTAGAGAGAATTTCTGCAAATTTAGATAATTATAATGGAAAAATTATAAATATTGATCATCATTTATCAAATGAACAATATGGATATATAAATTATGTAGATCCTAAAGCAGCAGCCACAGCAGAAATATCATATTTACTTATAAAAGAATTAGGTATTGATCTTAGTAAAAAAGACGAGAATAATTTAGAGATGGCAAAAGCAATTTATACATCTTTAGTTACAGATACGGGGTCTTTTAGGCATTCTAATGTTACAAAGAGAACACACGCAATAGCTTCAGAACTTATAGGGTTAGGATTAGACAATAGTAAAGTACACAGCAGTCTTTTTGATAATAGGGAATTTAATAAAATAAAATTAATGGGTTATGTGTTATCAAATTTAGAATTAGCATTAAATAATAAAGTAGCAGTAATGGAAATACCGTATCATATACTAGAAAAATTTGATTTATTAACAACAGATACTTCAGATATAATTTCTTTTGGTCTTGGAATAAAGGGCATAGAAGTTGCTATATTATTAAAAGAATCAGAAAAAGGAATTAAAACTAGTTTAAGATCAAAAAACAATGTTGATGTAAGAAAAGTAGCAGAAATATACGGTGGTGGTGGACACATTAAAGCAGCAGGTGCCCTTCAAAAAGGTGTAAATTTAGAAGAAGCTAAAAATAATTTACTAAAAACAATAAAAGAAGAGATGAAGTTATGAATGGTGTACTAAACGTATTTAAAAATAAGGGAATGTCTTCTTTTGATGTAGTTAGAAAAATAAGATTTACAGCAAAAGAAAAAAAAGTTGGACATACAGGAACTCTTGATCCAGAAGCTGAAGGTGTTTTACCAGTTTGTCTAGGAAAAGCAACTAAGATTATAGATTATATAATGAATTCTAGAAAAGTATATAAGGTAAAATTGTTGCTAGGTAAAAATACAACTACCTATGATTTGGAAGGTGAAGTTGTAAAAGAAAGAGACACTTCTCATATAAAAGAAAATGATGTAAAAGAAAGTATACTTTCTTTTATGGGGGAATATGATCAAGTCCCACCAATGTATTGTGCATTGAAACAAAATGGAGTAAGACTTTATCAACTTGCAAGACAAGGAATTGAAGTTGAAAGAGAAGCAAGACGTATTACTATTTATGATATTTGTGAGATTGATTATGATTTACCGTATGTGTCTTTTAAAGTTACATGTTCAAAAGGTACATATATAAGAAGCTTATGTTATGACATTGGTGAAAAACTAAATGTAGGAGCAACCATGGTTAATTTAATAAGAACTGAAACTTCTGTATTTAAAGAAGAAGATAGTATTAATATTGAAGATTTAACACCAGAAAATATTGAAAGCTATATAATAAGTATAGAAGAGGCACTTTCATCTTATCCTAAATTGACAGTGAATACTTCATTTACAAAATTATTAGTCAATGGAGTAAAGGTATATGATAAAAGATTAAGCGATGAAGTTATAGAAAATAATATTTTGTATAGAGTATATGATAAAGAAAATACTTTTATAGGACTTGGCATGAAAGATAGCAAAGGATTTAAGATACAAAAGTTATTATTTTAAAGTGGGAGTAATAAAGATGATTATTATAGAAAACAACTTTGAAGATGTACAAACTTATGATAATTATGTTGCTCTTGGAAGTTTTGATGGATTACATATAGGACATTTATCATTAATAGATGAAGTTACCAGGATAGCAAAAAAAAATAATGGTAAAAGTATGGTCTTTACATTCAAAAATCATCCAAGAAAATTTATAAATCCAAGTAATACTCTTAAACTTTTGATGGAAAATGATGACAAGATAAAGATGTTAGAAGATAAGGGTATTGATATAGCATATTTTGCAAATTTTAATGAAGAATTTATGAAAATAACACCAGAAGAATTTATAAAATTTCTATGTATTAATTTAAATATAAAAGGAATAGTAGTAGGCTTTAATTATAAATTTGGATATAAAAATTCAGGTGATACTAAACTTTTAAAAGAACTTGAAAAAAAATATGAATACGAATTACATGTTATGGATTCATGTACATATAAAGATGAAGTTATAAGTAGTACTCGAATTAGAAAAGAATTAGAAGCTGGTAATGTTTCAGAAGCTAGTATCATGTTAAATAGACCATATATTATAAAAGGCGAAATTGTACATGGTCGAGAAATTGGAAGAATGATGGGATTTCCGACGGCTAATTTAAAGTATAATAAAGACATTATTTTACCTAAAATAGGTGTATATTATACTAATGTTAGAGTCAATAATAAAATATATAGAGGAATCACTAACATAGGAAATAATCCAACAGTTAATGGCAAAGAGATTACTTTAGAAACTAATATTTTAAATTTTGATGATGACATTTATGGAAAGATTATGGAAGTTAATTTTATAAAAAAAATAAGAGATCAAAAGAAATTTGATTCTGTAGATGATTTAGTAAATGAACTTAAAAACAATAAATTATTTGCAGAGAAAGAAGAAATAGTTGTTAAATAATATTTATTTACAATAATCATTAGTTTTGATATAATACACATTGAACCTACTTCTAAGTTTGAAGGTGCCATCTTTTTACTTGGAAATAAGGGGATAAAATACACGGAGGTGCACTTATGGATAAGGCAAGAAAATTAGAAATTATTAAACAATACGGAAGAAGTGAAGGAGACACTGGTTCACCAGAAGTTCAAATCGCTTTATTAACAGAAAGAATTAACTCATTAACAGGACATTTAAAAGTTCACAAAAAAGATCATCATTCAAGAAGAGGTCTTTTAATGATGGTTGGACATAGAAGAGGTCTTCTAAACTATTTAGCTGATCAAGATATCGAAAGATACAGAACAATAGTAAAACAATTAGGTTTAAGAAGATAATTTTTAGAGCGGATCTTCCGCTCTATTATTTTAAAAAAATTATAAAAAATATAAAGAGAGTTTGAAAGGAGGGTTTCAAAGATGAATAACGTTTTATCAACTAACATTGCTGGAAAAGAAATGAAAGTTGAATTCGGGAAAATAGGTATGCTATCAAATGCAGCTACATTCATGAGCTACGGAGATACTGTTATTTTAACTAATGTTAATGCATCAAGTGAGCCAAGAGTAGGAATTGATTTTTTCCCTCTAAGTGTTGAATATGAAGAAAGATTATATGCGGTAGGTAAAATACCAGGTGGTTTTATAAAGAGAGAAGGAAGACCGTCAGAAAAAGCTATATTAAATGGTAGAGCTGTAGATAGAACTCTAAGACCTTTATTCCCAAAAGGATATAGAAATGATGTTCAAGTAGTTTGTACTGTTGTTTCTGTAGAAAAGGATAATTTACCAGAAATATTAGCTATTAATGCAGCATCAATGGCATTATGCTTATCAAGCATACCTTTTACAATCCCAGTTGCAGCTGTTCAAGTCGGACTTATAGATGATAATTTTATTGTTAATCCAAATGCAACTGAACGTGAAGAAAGTACTCTTCATTTAACAGTTTGTGCAACTAAAGAAAGAGTAATGATGATAGAAGCAGGTGGAAATGAAATTCCTGAAGATACTATGATTGCTGCTATTAAATTTGGATTTGATGAATGTCAAAAAATAATTAACTTCCAAGAAGAAGCAGTTAGTAAATTTGGTAAGGAAAAAGATGTTCCAACATTATTTACTGTTGATGAAGAAGTAGAAAAAGATATAAAAGAATTTGCTTCAGATATGATAAAAGAAGCCATGTATATAACTGATAAAGATGAAAGAAATGCAGCTATAGATGCTGTTAATCAAAAAGTTAAAGAAGAATTTGGCGAAAAATATGAAGATAAATTTGGAGATATAAAAGAAGTACTTTATAACATGCAAAAGAAAGTCGTAAGACATATGTTATTAAAAGACAAGAGAAGACCTGATGGAAGAGCTTTTGATGAGGTGAGACCTTTAGGCTGTGAAGTTGGATTACTTCCAAGAACTCATGGAACAGGATTATTTACAAGAGGATTAACTCAAGTAATGACAGTAGCAACATTAGGTGCTGTAGGAGATATACAAATCTTAGATGGAATAGATGAGGCTCAATCAAAGAGATATATGCATCACTATAACTTCCCAGGATATAGTGTAGGAGAAGTAAAACCTTTAAGAGGACCAGGTAGAAGAGAAATAGGTCATGGAGCTTTAGCAGAAAGAGCACTTGAACCATTAATCCCATCTGAAGAAGAATTCCCATATACAATTAGATTAGTATCAGAAGTATTAAGTTCAAATGGATCTACTTCACAAGCATCAGTTTGTGGTTCAACATTAGCATTATTAGATGCAGGTGTTCCAATAAAAAGACCAGCAGCAGGTATTGCTATGGGATTAATTACTTCAGAAGACTTATCAGAAGAACAAGTATTAACTGATATTCAAGGAATAGAAGATTTCTTCGGAGATATGGACTTTAAGGTAGCAGGTACTACTGAAGGAATTACATCAATCCAAGTTGATACTAAGCTTAAAGGATTTAGTTTTAATGTAGTAGAAAATGCAATTCGCGATGCTAGAAAAGCTAGATTAACTATAATAGATAAAATTAATGAATGTATATCAGAACATAGAGAAGATGTTTCTTTATATGCTCCAAAGACAGAAACAATTCAAATAGATCCAGACAAGATAAGATCTGTAATAGGCGCAGGTGGTAAAGTTATCAATAAGATAATTCAAGATACAGGCGTTAAAATTGATATAAAAGAAGATGGATCTGTATTTGTAAGTTCAAGTGATCACGAAGGTGTTAAAGAAGCAATAAAGATAATCGAAGGATTAACTAAAGATGTTAAGGCTGGAGAAATTTATTTAGGTAAAGTAACTAAAATAACTACATTTGGAGCTTTTGTTGAAATTCTTCCAAATAAAGAAGGCTTAGTTCATATATCTAAATTAGATAAAGAAAGAGTTAATAAAGTAGAAGATGTTGTTTCTGTAGGAGATGAAATCTTAGTAAAAGTTACTGAAATTGATTCACAAGGTAGAATAAATCTTTCAAGAAAAGATGTTCTTTTAGATCAAGAAAACAAAGAAGAAAAATAAAGGGCAATTAAATTGCCTTTTTATTCTTTTTTCATATGTTTTTTATATAAATATATATAAATTAATGACTTTAAAATCGCTTTGGCGATTTTTTTATTATAATCATTTAAAATTTCCCCTTAACATATAGCATGGATTGTAATTGTTAGTATATAAATATAATAATAAAAAAATTTCATATTAAAATTTATTATGGGAAAAATATTTTTATACCTGCATGATTTTAAGTAATTCATAGATGGAAGGAGAGCAATAATTATGTATAATACGTATACTTTAGATAATGGACTTAGAGTTATAACAGAAAAGATAGATCACTTAAATTCAGTAAGTGTTGGAATAATGATACAAAATGGTTCTAGAAATGAGGTTGAGGAAGTAAATGGAATATCTCATTTTATTGAACACATGTTTTTTAAAGGAACTAAAAAAAGAAGTGCAAAACAAATAGTAGAAGAAATAGAAAATGTAGGTGGACAAATAAATGCATTTACTAGTAAAGAAGCAACTTGCTATTATATAAAAGCGTTAAATACTCATTTAGATTTAAGTTTAGATGTACTTTCAGATATGATATTAAATTCAAATTTTGATGAAGAAGAAATAGAAAAGGAAAAAGGTGTAGTAATAGAAGAAATTAATATGAGTCAGGATTCGCCAGAAGATGTATTAGATGATGAACATTCAAGGGCTGTTTTTAGAGAGAATCCATTATCATATCCTATACTTGGAACTATACCTAAAATAAAATCTTTTACTAGAGAAAAAATTTTAAATTTCATATCAGAAAAATATACTCCTTACAATTCAGTAATATCAGTTTGTGGAAAATTTGATGAGAATGAATTGAAAAAATTAATAGAAGATTGTTTTGGTAGTTGGAAAAGTAAAGAAAAATACATACCTGAGTATAATACACCAATAATACATTGTAAATCAGGATATGTGAATAAAGAAATAGAGCAATTACATATTTCTTTAGGGTTAAAGGGGTTACCATATAGAGATAAAAATAGTTATCCATTAGTACTTTTAAACAATGTTTTGGGGGGAGGAGCTTCTTCTATACTTTTTCAAAAAGTAAGAGAGGAATTAGGACTATGTTACACAATTTGTTCTTATTTGCAACCGTTTCAAGGTATAGGAACTATAAATATATATACAGGTCTGAGCAAAAATTATGCACATAAAGCACTTGAAGTTATAAATAAAGAAGTAATAGAATTCTCAAATAATGGAATAACAAAGAATCAATTAGAAATTAGTAAAGAGAAAATAAAAGCTACGTATATTTTAGGACTAGAAAGTACGAGTTCAAGAATGTTTGCAAATGCTAAAAGTTATCTTTTTACTAATGAGGTATTTACAGAAGAGGAAGTTATAAGAAGAATAGATGCTATAAACCAAAATGACATACAAAACGTTTTAGATGAATGTTTTAAACCAGGAATATTAAATGCTGGCTATGTAGGTCAAGAGGTAAATTACAATGAGTTAAGTAGAATAATATTGGCAGATACAAAAGCATATAATAATTCTTCAAATAGAGATAAAGTTAACATATAAATTTATTTTGTAATAAATATACTTCTTTAATCATATTATGTTATGAGCAAATAAGGAGGATATATATTATGGGAGAATTAAATAATATAAAATATTTAAGTGATATAGAGAAATATGAGTTGATAAATATAAATGATGGTGAAAAATACGATTATTTGGCAAATAATGATTTAATAATAGATGATGATGGAAACTTTAAATTTTTAATTATTAATACAAGTACTAGCAAATTTAGCATGTTTGGTAGCAAAGAGTTTTTAGAAATTCCTTGGGAATGTGTAAAAAAAATAGGGTCTAAAACAATAATACTTGATGCAGATGATGAAATAGTAAAAAAAATTAAACTTTAAAAAAAGTTAAACTTTAAAATGGTATGCAAATATTATATTATTAAGGATGTAATATTTGTAATCATGAAGGGAGGATATTTATTAAAATAAATTAAGTATAAAGACTTATATTTAACTATTTTGATAAATAATTAAACACATGAAGATAGTTGTTCAAAAATTTGGAGGAACTTCGGTTTCAACACCAGAAAAAAGACAAAGAGTAATTGAAAAAGTAAAACAAGCAAAAAAAGAAGGATATAATCCAGTTGTAGTTGTTTCTGCAATGGGAAGAAAAGGTGAGCCTTATGCAACTGATACATTATTATCTTTAGTAAATGAAGATTTTAAAATATCCAATAAACTAGCTCAAGATTTACTTATGTGTTGTGGTGAGTTTATTAGCTCGGTTGTAATGAGTAATGATTTATATGCTGCAGGAATAGATGCAGTTCCATTAACAGGTGGGCAAGCTGGAATTATAACTAATAACAATTTTACTGATGCAAAATGTATAGATACTAATCCAAAGAAAATATTAGACTTAATATCTCAAGGTAGAGTTCCTGTAGTTACAGGTTTCCAAGGAATGTGTGAAGATGGATATTTTACAACACTAGGAAGAGGTGGAAGTGATACAACAGCATCAATACTTGGAGTTGCACTTCAAGCAGAAAGTATAGAGATTTACACTGATGTAGATGGTATTATGACAGCTGATCCAAGACTTGTAGAAGACGCTAGTTTAATAGATGTAATAAGCTATAATGAAGTTTTTCAATTAGCTGATCAAGGTGCTAGTGTTATTCATCCAAGGGCAATAGAACTAGCAATGAAAGCTAATATTCCTTTAATTATTAAGAATACAATGAGTAATTGCAAAGGAACATTAATAAATAACTTTGGTGATAAAGAAAATGAAAGAATTATAACAGGAATAACACATCAAAAAGATAGAATTCAAGTTTTAATTAAGCTTGTTGAAAATGAAGGAAACATGAAATATCAAGATGTATTGGACTTATTAGCTGCAAATAAAATAAGTCTGGATCTAATAAATATATTTCCTGATAGACAAGTATTTACAATAAATTCTAAAGTTAAAGAAACTGTAGAAAATATATTGACTAATTTTAATTTAAAATATCATTTAATAGAAGAGTGCAGCACTATAGCAGTTATAGGCTCTAGAATGAATGGAAGACCAGGTGTTATGGCTAAAATAATTAAATCTTTAGTTACAGCCAATATAGAAGTATTACAGACAGCTGATTCTAATATGACAATTTGGTGTTTAATCCATTCAAAAAATACTAAAAAAGCTATAAATGTACTTCATAAAACTTTTAATTTATCTTAGATGAAATAAGTAGGTATATAATAATTCCTTCCGTACAAAATAATTGTATGGGAGGAATGTTTTTATGAACAATATATTCAATGGTGAAAATAATAATGAAAAAAATTACAACAGTGAAGCCGAAAATAAAATGCAATCTATAAGGGAATTTGGAAATACAGCCCCTGTAACGCCAAATAAAAGTATACAAGTTTTGTCTATAATAGGTCAAATAGAGGGTCATATGGTATTACCACCTCAGACTAAAGCAACAAGATATGAGCATATTATACCTCAATTGATAGATCTAGAACAAAACGATAATGTTAAAGGTATTCTAATTGTATTAAATACTGTTGGTGGAGATGTAGAGGCAGGTCTTGCTATTGCAGAAATGATAAGAAGTATATCTAAGCCAACTGTATCAATAGTAACAGGCGGAGGTCATTCAATAGGAGTACCTCTTGCAACAGCTTCAGATTATTCTTTTATCACTCCATCTGCAACAATGATAGTTCATCCAGTTAGAATGAATGGATTTATAATAGGAGTAGCACAAACTTTTGAATACTTTAAAAAGATGCAAGAAAGAATAAATGAATTTATTACAAGGACATCACATATTAAAGAAGAAGAATTGGAAAAATTCATGCTACAAACAAATGAATTATTAAATGATGTGGGAACAATACTTATTGGTAAGCAAGCAGTTGATTGTGGACTTATAGATGAAGTTGGAGGAATAAAAGAAGCCTTAGCAAAATTAAAAGAATTAACTGAATAATAATTAAGTATTTAAACAGCTATAGAAAAAAATTATAGCTGTTTTTTATTTTTAGTGGTATCTTATTAAAGGAGAAGTTTTATCTATGTAGAAATAATTAACAATGAGGTGATTAAATGTGAGCAGAAGTGGAACTAAAAGAAGTAATAAAAAAACTAAAAAAGAAAGCAATATAAATAATGATATATTAGGAATAATATATATGGCAATAGGCGTAATACTTGCCATAGCTATATACACTTCTTTAGCAGGATTACTATCTTCTTTAGCACAAAATTTTTCTTATTTATTAATAGGTGTAGGCTCTTATGCAATACCTATATATCTAATATATTTTGGTTTTCAATATATCAAAACTAGAGGCAATGTAAAGTTCGGGAAAAGATTTTTAGGGATATTAATGTTAATATTAATATTAATATTAACTTGTTCAGTTATAAATATTCAAATGATGAATGATACAGATAGTTTTGGAGATAACATTAGATTTATTATTGATAATAAGGGAAGTTTACATGGTGGATTAATAGCTTATTTTATATGTTACCCTTTATATAGGTTTATGGGGGCAATAGGGACTTATATATTATTTTTTACTTTATCTGTTATTTCACTTATATTAATATTTGATATCAATTTATATGATTTAGTGATTGTAGCCAAAGACAAAGGAAAAAAAATAAAAAGCGAGAGAAATGTAAAATCTAAATCTAAAAAAGATGTTAAAGTTTTAGATAATACATTTGTAAACGTGGTTGAAAAAGATGAAGACGTTCCAATAATTAGTAAAGAAAAAGATGCATTTTTATCAACTGTAGATAAAAAAATAAAGATTTTAGATTTTATGAAAAATGATAATATTAAAGATGATGTAGAAGGTGAATTCTCGTCTGATATAGAAAATCAAATTACTGAAAATATTGTAGAAGAGAAGAAAGCCACTCATAAAAAAATAAAATTAAATAGTGAAGAAAAACAAAATATGAGCAGTGAAATAGAAGAAAACCTTTATCACGAACAAAATAAAGAGGATATGCCGTATTTTTATCCAGGTTTAGAACTTTTAAAGATTAACAAAAAACTTAAGGGTTCTGATAAAAAAGAATTGATAGAAAATGCTAGTAAGCTTGAAGAAATATTATCAAATTTTGGGGTGGATGCAAAAGTGACTCAAGTAACAAAAGGTCCATCAGTTACAAGATTTGAATTACAACCAAGCCCTGGGGTTAAAGTTAGTAAAATAGTTAATTTATCAGATGATATAGCTCTTGGATTAGCAGCGTCAGGAATTAGAATAGAAGCACCTATTCCAGGAAAGGCAGCTATAGGAATAGAAGTTCCTAATTCACATCAAGTAGCAGTATTTTTAAGAGAAGTTTTAGAATCAAAAGAATTTATTAATTCAAGTAAAAAATTAGCTTTTGCTCTTGGAAAAGATATTTCAGGGAAATGTGTTGTAGGAGACTTAAGTAAGATGCCACATACATTAATTGCAGGGGCAACGGGCTCAGGAAAAAGTGTATGTATAAATTCTTTAATAATAAGTCTATTATATAAATATAGTCCAAATGAAGTTAAATTGCTTATGGTAGATCCTAAGGTTGTTGAACTCAATGTTTATAATGGAATACCACATCTTTTAATTCCAGTAGTTACTGATCCTAAAAAGGCAGCAGCAGCACTTAATTGGGCAGTAAATGAAATGACAAAAAGATATAAGCTTTTTGCTGAAATGGGTGTTAGAAATATGGAATCATACAATGAATTATTTAATAAAGGAGTAATAGAAGAAAAACTTCCTTATATAGTAATCATAGTAGATGAATTGGCAGATTTAATGATGGTTTGCCCTAATGATGTAGAAGATTATATAGGTAGATTAGCACAAATGGCTAGAGCAGCAGGTATGCATTTAGTCATAGCAACTCAAAGACCATCAGTAGATGTAATAACAGGTGTAATTAAAGCTAATATACCATCTAGAATATCATTTGCAGTTTCGTCTCAAATAGATTCTAGAACAATACTTGATAGTTCTGGTGCAGAAAAACTTCTTGGTAAAGGAGATATGTTATATTATCCAGTTGGTGAAAGTAAACCACTTAGAGTACAAGGTTGCTTTATATCAGAAGAAGAGGTAGAACAAGTTATATCCTTTGTAAAATCAAGTCAAGGTACTAGTAATTATGAAGAAGAAATAATAGAGCATATAAATAATGAAGCTCAATCATCAATATCAGAAAATGGTGATGATGTTGATGAACTACTTAATGATGCCATAAATGCGGTAATTGAATACGAGCAAGCATCAACTTCTTTTCTTCAAAGGAAACTTAGGATAGGATTTAATAGGGCTTCTAGAATAATGGATCAGTTAGAAGAAAGAGGTATAATATCTGAAAAAGATGGAAGTAGACCAAGAAAGATATTGATTACCAAAGAAGAATTATATGATGATAAAGATGAGAATTAAAAAAGAAAACTTAAATAATTAATTATAGTTGATAATATAGCTATAAATATTATAATTAATTTGGTATAATTAAAAACATTAAAATACAGGAGGACAAAAACTTGACTAAGTACAAAGTTGGAATGGTGAGTTTAGGATGCGATAAAAATAGAGTGGATTCTGAAATCATCCTTGGAAAAATGAGTAATGAATATGAAATAACTAATAATGCAAAAGAAGCAGATGTTATAATTGTAAATACATGTGGGTTTATAGAGTCGGCTAAACAAGAATCAATAGATACTATTTTAGAAATGGCTGAATATAAAAATAATTACAAGTGTAAGCTTCTTATAGCAACAGGATGTTTAATACAAAGATATGGTGATGAATTAAAAAATCTTATACCTGAAATAGACATAATGTTAGGAGTTAATGATTATAATAAAATAGATAAAGTTATTACAGAACTTATTGAAGGAGATAAAGAAGCTTCTCAATTATTAAATTATTCTGATGAAAACATAAATGAAGGAGACAGAATTCTTACAACACAAAAGGAAAGTGCATATATAAGAATTGCAGAAGGTTGTAATAATTTTTGCACATATTGTATAATTCCTAAAATAAGGGGAAAATTTAGAAGTAGAAGGATGGAAAATATAATTAGTGAAGCTACAGACTTAGCAAGTAAAGGTGTTAAAGAGTTAATATTAATAGCTCAAGATACAACACAATATGGTAGTGATATTTATGGTAAGAAAAATCTTCATGTATTATTAAAAGAGTTATCTAAAATAGAAGGAATAAAGTGGATTAGAGTATTATATTGCTATCCCGAAGCCATATATGATGAATTAATAGAAGAAATCGCATCTAATGATAAAGTAGTAAAATATTTAGATATACCTATACAACACATAAGTGATCATGTATTAAAGCTTATGGGAAGAAAAACAAGCAAGAAAGACATAACTGATAAAATAGAAAAACTTAGAAAGAATACACCAAATATTACAATTAGAACAACATTCATAGTAGGATTTCCACAAGAAACACAAGAAGACTTTCAAGAAATTTTAGAATTCTTACAAGAATATAAATTAGATAAAGTAGGAGTTTTTAAATATTCAAGAGAAGAAGATACACCGGCTTCAAGAATGGATGGACAAATAGATGAAGAGATAAAGAGCGAAAGAGAAGAAAAGTTAATGTTATCTCAAGAAAAGATTTCTAATAATATAAATAAATTGAAAGTTGGCAAAAAATATGATATTCTAATTGAAGAATATGATGGTGAATGCTATAAAGGTAGAAATTTTGAGATGGCACCTGATATAGATGGAAATGTATTTTTTGAATCTCCTAAGCCATTGGAGATAGGTGAATTCGTTAAAGTAAAAATAATCAAAAATATGGATTACGATTTAATAGGAGTTGTTGAAGATGAATCTTGCAAATAAGTTGACTTTAATTAGAATATTTTTGGTACCTATTTTTCTGATATTTATAGTTGTTAAAGGAATACCATATGGTAGTTTTATAGCTACTATAATATTTGTTTTAGCTGCTTTAACAGATAAGCTTGATGGATATATTGCAAGAAGTAGAAACCAAGTTACTAACTTTGGAAAATTTATGGATCCTTTAGCTGATAAACTATTAGTGACAACTGCACTAATTACATTAGTTGAAATGCATATAGTTCCAAGTTGGGCTGCTGTTATAATAATAGCACGTGAATTTGCAGTATCAGGCTTAAGAACATTGGCTGCTTCTGAGGGAAGAGTTATAGCAGCAAGTTGGTGGGGAAAGATAAAAACAGTAATACAAATAATAGCTATAGTATTATTGCTATTACAAGTTAGTATAGGTGACTCAAAGTATTTAACTAATTTAGTTATTAATAGTGAATTTTGGAAAGGATTCTTTAGTACAGTTCCAAATATAATGCTAATAGCAGCTGTTATAATAACTATAATTTCAGGATATGAATATTTTAAGAAAAACAAAGATTCAATATCTACTAATAAATAGATAAGTTTAAAATAATATAACATGGATATAATTATAATAAATTCCTTCTTTAAGATGTATTTTAAAGGGGGAATTTTTATCAATACTGTTGACTAATAATAATAGTTAAATTATAATTATATACAGAACATAAGTTCGATGAGAGGAAGGTAACATTATGGCTAATATAGATGTAAATAAATTAAAAGCAATTGAAAATGCAATGGGACAAATAGAAAAGCAATTTGGTAAAGGTTCAGTTATGAAATTAGGTGAAGACAGTGTTTTAAATATTGATTCAATTTCTACTGGATGTTTAGATTTAGATATAGCACTTGGAATTGGTGGAGTTCCAAAGGGAAGAATTATTGAAATTTATGGTCCTGAAAGTTCAGGTAAAACAACAATAGCTCTTCATATAGCTGCAGAAGCACAGAAAAAAGGTGGAGCAGTAGGATTTATAGATGCAGAACATGCATTAGATCCATCTTATGCAAGAAACTTAGGGGTAGATACAGAAAATCTTATAGTTTCTCAGCCAGATACAGGAGAACAAGGTCTTGAAATAGCAGAAGCATTAGTTCGTTCAGGTGCAATTGATGTAATTATAGTTGACTCTGTTGCAGCATTGGTTCCTAAAGCTGAAATTGAAGGAGAAATGGGAGATTCTCATATTGGACTTCAAGCAAGACTAATGTCACAAGCATTAAGAAAACTAGCAGGTACAATTAGTAAAACAAATTGCATAGCAATTTTCATTAACCAATTGAGAGAAAAAGTTGGAGTAATGTTTGGTTCACCTGAAACAACAACAGGAGGAAGAGCATTAAAGTTCTATGCATCAGTAAGACTTGATGTAAGGAGAATAGACTCTATAAAACAAGGTGATGGTATTGTTGGTAATAGAACAAGAATAAAAGTAACAAAGAATAAAGTAGCACCACCTTTTAAACAAGCAGAATTTGACATAATGTATAACGAAGGTATTTCAAGAGAAGGAAACATATTAGATGTTGGAGTTAAGGAAGAAATAGTACAAAAGAGTGGGGCATGGTTCTCATATGGAGACATAAGGTTGGGTCAAGGTAGAGAAAATGCTAAACAATACTTAAAAGAAAATCCAGAAGTTGCATTAGATGTAGAAAATCAAATAAGAGAAAAACATAATCTTCCATTGATGGATGCTGTTATAAATGAAACATCATCTGAAGTTAAAAATAAAGAAAATAAGGAACAATCAGATAAATAAATAGATAATTATAAAAAGCAAAAGGATTATTTCTTTTGCTTTTTTTACAATAAAAAGGATGATATATATAAATATTGTTATATGAAAATATTTTTATGATTATATATGTTGTTATTACTAAAATTTTATAGCAAATACAAATAAAAAAAACTCTTGTAACTCAGTAAATATGAGCATGATAACAATATCATAGCAAGCTTGACATAATTTTATTTTTAATATAGAATAAAAAGGAATACTGGTTTATCATATTCCCAATACAGTGAGAATAATATGACACCTACTATGATTTCTTGTTTACAAAAATAGATAGCTTAACAAGCTAGGAGGTGTTTATATGAAATTTTGGATTTTAATAATAATAGTAAATTTAATTATATTATTAGTATTAGGAATACTACTTTATAAAATGATACAAAAAGTATCGAAGGATAAAATTGAATCTCTTGAAAATGAGGCACAAGATGTTTTAGAAAGAGCTAAAAGAGAAGCAGAAGCTCTTCAAAAAGAAACAATACTTGAAGCTAAGGAAGAGGTTCATAAGTTAAGAAATGATTTTGAAAAAGAATCTCGTGAAAGAAGAAATGAGATTCAAAGACTTGAAAGAAGAGTTATTCAAAAAGAAGAATCACTTGATAAAAAGAGTGATACGCTAGAAAAAAGAGAAGAAAAAATTAATCAAAGAATGCTTGATATAGATCAAGTAGAAGCCAATGTAAAAGAAATATATACTCAAAGAAGAGAAGAATTGGAAAGAATTTCATCTCTTTCTAGTGAAGAAGCTCGTAAAATTCTTTTAGACGAAATTAAAAGAGAAATTTCACATGATGCTGCATTGATGATAAAAGAAATCGAAAGCAAAGCAAAAGAAGAAGCAGACAAAAGATCAAGAGAAATAATCACGACTGCTATTCAAAGATGTGCTGCGGATCATGTGTCTGAAACTACTGTGCATGTTGTTGCGCTACCAAATGATGAAATGAAGGGTAGAATAATAGGTAGAGAAGGAAGAAACATTAGAACTCTAGAAACATTAACCGGAGTAGATTTAATAATAGATGATACTCCAGAAGCAGTTATTCTTTCAAGCTTTGATCCAATAAGGAGAGAAGTTGCAAGAATAGCACTTGAAAAGTTGATAGTGGATGGTAGAATACATCCAGCAAGAATCGAAGAGATGGTCGAAAGAGCAGTTAAAGATGTAGAAAATGATATAAAAGAAGAAGGGGAACAAGCGACCCTAGAAACTGGAATAAATGGATTACATCCAGAACTTATAAGACTACTTGGCAGATTAAAGTATAGAACTAGTTATGGTCAAAATGTATTAAAACATTCCATAGAAGTTTCATATTTAGCTGGTTTAATGGCTTCAGAATTAGGTTTAGATGTTACTCTAGCTAAAAGAGCAGGATTACTACATGATATCGGTAAAGCTGTAGATCAGGAGCAAGAAGGTCCTCATGCACTAATTGGAGGAGACCTTGCTAAGAAATATCATGAGCAACCATTGGTGATAAATGCTGTAGCAGCCCATCATGGAGATGTGGAAATGCAATCTTTAGAAGCAGTATTGGTTCAAGCGGCAGATGCTATATCAGCAGCTAGACCGGGGGCAAGAAGAGAAACATTAGAAGCATATATTAAGAGATTGGAAAAATTAGAAGAAATCGCAAATTCTTATGAGGGTGTAGAAAAGTCATATGCCATTCAAGCTGGAAGAGAAATAAGAATTATTGTTAAACCAGATAAAGTTGACGATGCTGGTACTGCTGAATTAGCTAGAAATTTAGTGAAGAGCGTAGAAGAACAACTTGAATATCCAGGACAAATTAAGATTAATGTAATAAGAGAAACTAGAACAGTAGACTTTGCTAAATAAAATTAAAAGATAAAATGTATAATTATTATACATTTTATCTTTTTTCTTTATAAAATATTATACTAAATAAAAGGAATTTAATAGATTGTATAGAATATATATTAATGTAAACGATTTTGTATAATGATTCTAGGAGGAATAATAAAAATGGAAGTATTAAAGGTATCAAGTAAATCAAATCCTAATTCGGTAGCAGGCGCATTAGCGGCAATAATAAAAGAAAAGAACATAGCGGAAATACAAGCAGTGGGAGCTGGAGCAATAAATCAAGCAGTTAAAGCTATAGCAATAGCTAGAGGATTTGTGGCACCAAGTGGAAAGGATATTATTTGTGTACCAGCTTTTACGGATATACAAATAGATGGAGAAGAGAGAACAGCAATAAAACTTATAGTACAACCTAGATAAGATAAAGAAGAGCTTGGTAATGGGCATCTTAATTATTTTTAAGTTGAAATTAATTACAAAACAGTATATACTAAAATGGTTGGATGCTATATTTATTAATTAATTTTTTGTAAAGAGGTGGATATAATGGTATCAAAAGAAGTTATAGTAAAAAGTTCATCAGGTCTTCATGCTAGACCAGCAACATTATTAGTTAAGAAAGCTTCAGGATTTAAGTCAGACGTTAGCATAGAATACAATGGTAAGAAAGCAAACGTTAAGAGCTTAATAGGAGTTTTATCTTTAGCTGTAACTAAAGATGCTGCAATAAAAATTTCAGCATCTGGAGATGATGAAGCTCTAGCAGTTGAAGAATTAGTAAGTTTAGTTCAATCTTTAGACGATTAATATTTATTAAAAAGAGATGTCCCTAAAAAGTATATAAATTTAGGAGACATCTCTTTTGTTATGTATAATATTCTAATTAAAATATAATTTTCCCCATAAGCAAATAGAAGAATAATATTATTTACTTATTGGGAAAATATTATAATAGGTATTTTAATTAATTTTTTTATTTAAATTATTATTGCATTTAAATAGCAATGACAGTAAATTTAATGATGATAAAAAAATTATTATATATATTATTCTTTGAATTATAGGTATTCCAAAAGAAAATATAGTTACTAAATTAATATTTAGTAAACCTATTAATCCCCAATTAAAGGCACCTAGAATAACTAAAATAAAAGAAATTTTATCGAATATATTTAATTTATACATTTTATTCACTCCTAACTTTAGAATACATTATGTTTATATATATGATTTAAAATAAAAAATAATAACATTAAGTAAATTTTTCAATAAAATACTATGAAAATATAAAAAATATGTTATAATACGAATGTTGAAATAAAAAAAATAAAATATATTCGTGTGGAGGTTTTTGTATGAGAAATTTATATAGCACACCATTAAATTCAAGATATGCATCTAAAGAAATGAGTTTTATTTTTTCAGATGATATGAAATTTACAACTTGGAGAAAGCTATGGGTAGCTCTTGCTGAAGGTGAAAGAGAACTAGGCTTAAATATAACAGAGGAACAAGTAAATGAATTAAAATCAAATATTAATAATATAAATTATGAAGAAGCTATAAAAAAAGAAAAAGAAGTAAGACACGATGTAATGAGTCATGTGTACGCATATGGGTTACAATGTCCAGCTGCTAAGGGTATAATTCATCTTGGAGCTACTTCTTGTTACGTAGGCGATAACACAGATGTAATAATAATGAGAGATGCACTTTTATTAATAAAAGATAAGATAGTAACAGTATTAAATCACTTAAAGAATTTTGCCATTGAATATAAAGATTTACCTACATTAGGATTTACACATTATCAACCAGCTCAATTAACTACAGTAGGAAAAAGAGCGACTTTATGGATGCAAGATTTAGTTATGGACATTGAAAATATAGATTTTGTAATACATAGTTTAAAACTAAGAGGAGTAAAAGGAACAACTGGAACTCAAGCTAGTTTTATGGAATTATTTGATGGTGATGAAGAAAAAGTTAAAAAATTAGATAAAATGATAGCAGAAAAAATGGGATTTGATAAGAGTTTTGGCGTTACAGGTCAAACTTATCCAAGAAAACTTGATTCAATAGTTTTAAATACATTATCAGAAATTGCACAAAGTGCTTATAAATTTAGTAATGACTTAAGATTACTTCAAAGTATGAAAGAGATGGAAGAACCTTTTGAAAAAAATCAAATAGGATCATCAGCAATGGCTTATAAGAGAAATCCTATGAGAAGTGAAAGAATTAGTGCACTAGCTAGATACGTAATAGTAGATGCTTTAAATCCAGCAATAACAGCAGGAACTCAATGGTTTGAAAGAACGTTAGATGATTCAGCTAATAAGAGATTATCAGTTGCAGAAGGATTCTTGGCTTTAGATGGAGTATTAAATCTTTATATGAACATAGCTGAAAACATGGTAGTATATGATAAAGTCATAGCATCACATGTAGCTAGTGAACTGCCATTTATGGCTACTGAAAATATAATGATGGAAGCAGTAAAAAGAGGAAAAGATAGACAAGAATTACATGAAAAAATACGAGTTCATTCTATGGCAGCAGCTCAAAGAGTTAAAGGTGAAGGATTAGATAATGATTTAATAGAAAGAATAATAAATGATAATTCTTTTGGACTTACTAAGGATGAAATATTATCAATAATAGATGCTAAAAAATTTGTTGGTAGAGCACCAAGTCAAGTAGTAGAATTTATTGATGAATATGTAAATCCTATTATAGAAAGTAATGAAAAAGCTTTAAAAATTAAGAGTGAAATAACAGTTTAAATAATTTAAATATATAGGATATCTTAGTTTGAATCATTCTAAGGTATCCTATATTATTGAGAAGTCTATTTAACCTAGTACATACATAAAGTTATACTTAAAACAAAGTGCAAAATTAAGAACAAATTTTAATATATTTCTAAGTTTCTTATTCTAGGATATAATATAGGGTAGGTTAAACTTAAAGGATAGTTTAATTTGTTATAGCTATGACAGCAGTATAAGTAATCTCCATCTGGAAGAATATGAGTTATTAAACCTGAGTGGAAGAATCGACCTATTTTAGGTGTATAAAATTGTATTATAGTACCCTTCTTTAAAGGAGAATTTTTATTAATTTCAAATCCAAGTTTATTTTTTATAATATATGAATGTAGCTCTTCAACTCTAACCCAAGCATTACTATAGGGTTTCCATGAATTTGAAGTCTTTAACCCACCAAAATGAATTGATTGAGAAATAAAATTTGTACAATCTCCACCTATACCATCAAAGGATGTATAATCTTTATTAGGAGTCAAAGCAAATTTTTCGGCGTATTCACAAGCTTTTAATGGATCATAAGAAAAACTTCTATCAGAAGTATAAGGTGTTCTGTAACAATTATTACTTTCAAGATATTTTTTATATAGACGATCTAAAACCTTTATTTTAGAACTCCAAATACCTATTTTATTAGATGAAATAATATTCATTATTTGTAGTAAATCTTTTTTTAGTATATCTTCATATAAATTAGGATCTTCCTCTTTATTAACTAAAAACATTATTTTTAATTTGTGATTACTTTTATTTGATATAAGTATATATTCATCTAATGAATATGATATTATACCTTTGGGTGAATTATTTAAAGTGAAGGATTGTAGGTAGTTAAATTTTATTTTGAGTAAATTGTGATTTTTTTCAAGTATGTTAAATTTATATTTAGTTTTTATATTGTTTATTTGTAAGTTCAATTTTTTTAGCCATAAAGAATTAAAGCATTTTTTTAAATATAAATCTTCAAAAATATTGTCGTTTACATTACATTTTTCTTTTTGAATTAAATTGAATTTATCATATGTAGTAGATAAAATTTTATGAAAATAATATAAATCTATTGATAACAATATATCACCGCCTAAAGAAAGTAGTTTTTTATAAATTATAATTAATTTATAAAAATACGTTTACAGATATATATGAACAAAGTTTATATATATTGCTAAAAAGTATTAAAATATATATTCTCATATAATGTGATATAATTAAGTGGTTCTATTACGTATAACACTTGCTGATAATATAATTAAAATATATAATATAAAGGTATTAAAAAATAAAGAATAATATTTTAATTATAAGATATTTTAATTATATTAGTGAATAATGAAACCTTATGAGAGATTTAAAAAAAGGAGTTATAGAAATAATGCAAAATTTACCTAACTCAATAGTTGAAAAATATGAAGAAATTCTTGGAAAGATAAAAGTCTTTTCAAATCAATATCTTAATGAACAATATGAAAAAGTTTGTATAAAAGCGTTACATGACTTAGGAATGAGCCATGAAGATTCATTGAAAAAAGGGAAAAGCTCTTCATGGGCAGCAGGAGTTGTTCATGCAATTGGAACAGTAAATAATTTATTTGATGTTAAAGAGGAGCCATATATTAAAGCTCTTGATTTATATAAAGAATTTGGAGTAAGTAATAGTACGGGCTCTATGAAATCAAAAGAAATAAGAAACTTATTAAATATATCAAAAGATGATGAAATATGGATAGTAAATTCTAATGATAAGAGCGATTCTTTAAATGATAAAAAAGAAGTAGAAGCTGAGAAAGAAGAAAATATTAGAATTACTGAAGAATTTATAAAAGCTCAAAAAATAATGAGAAAAGCATGGTCTGAAAAGAATTTTAATAAGAAGGTAAAACTTGCAAAAGAGGCTTTAAGTGTTTGTGAGTATTGCTCAGATGCATATATAATTTTATCTAAAGATGTAAGTTTAACTCATAATGATAAGAAAGAGTTATTAGAAAAAGCAGTTGATTCAGGTAAATACATATTGGGCATTGACAGTTTAAAAACTGCATCTAAAGAATGTTTTAATAAAAAAGAAGCTCAACCATTTTTTGGAGCTAAATATACTTTGGCTATTCAATTATGGAAAATGGGTAAAAAAAATGATGCTATAGATAATGCATTTGAAATATTAGAATTTAATGAAAAAGACAACTTAATGGTAAGAGGAATATTGTCTAGTTGGTTATTAATTGAAAAAAGATATGATGATGCAGAAAAGTTATTTAAAAAATATGATAATGATTATTTAGCAGCAGTATCATATAATAAGGCTTTATTACGTTATAAAACAGGAAAAATAAAAGAAGCAGAAGATGCTATAAGAAAAGCATACAAGAAAAATTCATTTGTAATACCATATATATTGAAACAAAAGAAAATTCCTAAAGTATTACCTAGAATATCTAGATTTGGAAGTGATGCAGAAGCTATGCATTATATAAAATATAGTTTAGAAGCATGGAATGAATCTAAAGAAACTATTAACTGGATAAAGGAAATGAATATAAATTTTAAAATTCAAAAATCAAATTAATAGATTATTGTAAAATATGAAAAAAGATTACGTGTTGACCTTTACATAATTAGAAGAATATGATAATATAAAAATATAAATTAAATATTAATCTTCAGGGCAGGGTGAAATTCCCTACCGGCGGTAAAGCCCGCGAGCTAGAAATAGCAGATTCGGTTAAATTCCGAAGCCGACAGTAAAGTCTGGATGAAAGAAGAAATTACTTATTTGATCTAATGATTATTAGGTTTTAATTCGTATTATTTAAATTGATTTTTACCCTGAACTTATATTTTAGTTCAGGGTTTTTTAATTTATAAGATAAAATATGATTTTTAATTATATCTAAATAATATTAAAATCATATATCTTTATTTTGATACGTTAAAATCATAATTCATTATAAATAAGATTATTATTAATCCCTGAAGTATTACACTTCAGGGATTTTTTTCTTTAGAACATTGTAAAAAAGGAAAATTTCATAAAAATTCAAATCATAATTAATTTAGGCAAATGAAAATAAATAACTCATGCCTATAAGTGGTTGCTATGATTTTTATATTAAGAAGAAGGTGAATTTAGTGAATGAGAAGTATATGGGGTTAGCATTAGAATTGGCTAAAAAAGGAATAGGAAAGGTTAATCCAAACCCTTTAGTGGGTGCAGTAATTGTAAAGGACGATGAGATAATTGGAATAGGATATCATGAGCAGTATGGAGGACCACATGCAGAAGTAAATGCCATTAACAACGCTACTAAGTTATTAGAAGGAAGTACGATATACATAACATTAGAGCCATGTGCACATTATGGAAAAACTCCTCCATGTGTAAATTTAATAATAGAGAAAAAAATAAAAAAAGTAGTAATAGGAATGTTGGATCCAAATCCAATGGTATCAGGAAAAAGTGTAAAAAAACTAAAAGAGAATGATATAGAAGTTATAGTTGGTATAGAAGAAGAGAAATGTAAAAAATTAAATGAATCATTTATTAAATATATAACATCAAATTTACCATTTGTTATTTTAAAAAGTGCAATATCATTAGATGGGAAAATAGCTACAGCTATAGGAGAGTCAAAGTGGATTACATCAAAAGAAGCAAGGAGAGATGGGCATTTATTAAGAAATAAATTGTCAGCTATTATGGTAGGGGTAAATACTGTTATTAAGGATAATCCAGAACTTACATGCAGAATAGAAAATGGGAGAAATCCAATAAGAATTATTGTTGATAGCACCTTAAGAATTCCATTAGATTCAAAGATAGTAAATAACTCTGATAGATTAACCATAGTAGCAACAACTAAATATGCTGACAAATTAAAAAAACAAAAATTAGTTAATAAAGGTGCAAGAGTAATAGAAATAATTGATAAAAATAAAAAAGTTGATTTAAAAGAATTGATGATATATTTAGGTAATTTAAAAATAGATTCTATATTAATTGAAGGTGGAGGAACATTAAACTTTTCTGCATTAGAAGAAAATATAGTTGATAAGGTAAGATTTTATATAGCACCTAAAATATTAGGTGGTGAAACAAGTAAAAGTAGTATAGGTGGACAGGGATTTTCTAAATTAAGTGATGCTGTAAAACTTAGAGATTTAACTTATGAAAAATTATCAGAGGAGATAGTTATAGAAGGATATATAAATAAATTGAAGTAAAAGGATGTGATTAATTGTTTACTGGAATTGTTGAAGAAGTAGGTAGTTTAGAGAAACTTACATTAGGGGGAGGCTTTGGAGTAATAGAAATAAGAGCCAATAAGGTACTGGAAAATACTAAAATAGGAGATAGTATTGCATCAAATGGTGTATGTTTAACAGTTTTGGAAATGACTAAATCTTCATTTAAAGCTAATGTAATGGGAGAAACCTTAGAAAAAAGTTCACTGGGAAGTTTGAAATCAGGAAATAAAATTAATCTTGAAAGAGCAATGAAATTAGAAGATAGATTTGGTGGACATATAGTAAGTGGTCATATAGATGGAGTAGGTAAAATAACCGATATAGAAAAAAAGGTCGATGGTACATGGGTTACTATATCTGCATCAAAAGAGATTTTGAAATATATTATATACAAAGGTTCAATAGCCATTGATGGCATAAGTCTAACAGTTGCATATGTTGATGATGAAAAGTTTAAAGTATCTGTTATACCGCATACTTTAGAAAATACAATTTTATATGAGAAAAAAGTTCAGTCAGTTGTAAATTTAGAATGTGATGTGGTTGGAAAATATATTGAAAAATTAGTAAATAACAAGGATGAAGAAATAAAAAATGAAAGCAATGTAACCATGGAGTTTTTAAGAGAAAATGGTTTTTAATAATAAAATGCGTTTTAAGGGGGTATTGATATATGCATAAGCAAACTGGACAGAGCAATTGAACTTAGGAATACTAAAATGACTATAGTCCCATTTTAGCTTGCTCCCAATATAAAATTGAGACAAGCAGTAAATGTGACAATACTCATTAAGAATTCTCAAAGTCCAATTACAACGCCATTTTGCCTATTGCAGATATCAATACATATTTAAAACTTTAAAACAAATCCTAAAATAAAATTATGTATGAGGTGAGAGAAGATGAAATTTAGTACTGTTGAAGAATGTGTAAAAGATATAAGAAATGGAAAAATGATTATTATTGTTGATGATGAGGGAAGAGAAAATGAAGGTGATTTAGTTATTCCAGCAGAGAAAGCAACTCCTGAAAATGTGAATTTTATGATTAAATATGCAAGAGGACTGTTGTGTGCACCTGTAGAAGAAGAAATAGCATTAAAATTAGGATTAAATCCTATGGTTGAAAAAAATACAGACAATCATGAAACAGCATTTACAGTAGCTGTTGACTACATAGATACAACTACTGGAATTTCAGCATTCGAAAGATCTGACACTATAAAAATGTTAGTACAAAGTGAAAGACCACAGGACTTTAGAAGACCTGGACATGTATTTCCTCTTATAGCAAAGAAAAAAGGTGTATTAGAAAGAACAGGACATACAGAAGCTTCAGTAGATTTAGCGAAAATTGCAGGCTTTAAAGGAGCTGCTGCAATATGTGAAATAATAAAAGATGATGGAAGTATGGCAAGAAGAGATGATTTAATAAAATTTGCTAAGGAACATGATTTGAAAATATTAACTATAGAAGAATTAATAAGATATAGACTAAGAAATGAAAGAAGTGTTACTAAAGAAGTGGAAGCAAAACTTCCAACAAAATATGGAGACTTTAAGGTTATAGGATTTAAAGAAAATGATAGTGAAAAATGTCATTTAGCTTTAATAAAGGGAGATATTTCAGGAGAAGAACCAGTACTTGTTAGAGTTCATTCAGAATGCTTAACCGGGGATAGTTTAGGATCAAAAAAATGTGATTGTGGAGAACAATATGATGCAGCTATGAAAATGATCGCACAAGAAGGAAGAGGTATTTTACTGTATATGAAACAAGAAGGAAGAGGTATTGGTCTTTTAAACAAATTAAAAGCATATTCACTTCAAGATGAAGGATTAGATACAGTTGAAGCTAACTTAGCTTTAGGATTTGCACCAGATTTAAGAGAATATAAATCTAGTGCAGATATGTTAAAAAACTTAGGGATAAATAGAATTAAATTAATAACAAATAACCCGGAAAAAATAGATGGACTTAGAGAAAATGATATTGATGTAGTAAAAAGAATTTCTATAGAAATGCCATTAAACAAAAATGATGAATTTTATTTAAAGATTAAAAAAGAAAAAATGAATCATTTATTAAATATATAATTATTAGGCTATGTTTTAGCAGAGCGTTGATATATGCATAAGTAAAGTGGGCGAAGTAATTAAAAAAGTAAAAAATTAGGAGGAATTAATAATGAATATTTTTGAAGGACAATTAGTTGCAGAAGGATTAAAAGTTGGAATAATAGTAGGAAGATTCAATGAATTTATAGGTAGTAAGCTTTTGGATGGAGCTATAGATGGACTTAAGAGACATGGAGTAAATGTAGAAGATATAGACGTAGCTTGGGTACCAGGAGCATTTGAAATGCCATTAATAGCAAAGAAAATGGCAAAAAGTCCTAAATACGATGCAGTTATATGTTTAGGTGCAGTAATAAAAGGATCAACATCACATTACGATTATGTTTGTTCAGAAGTTTCTAAAGGAATTGCAAATGTATCATTAGAAACTGGAAAACCAGTAATGTTTGGAGTGCTTACAACAAATAATATAGAACAAGCCATAGAAAGAGCCGGAACTAAAGCAGGAAATAAAGGCTATGAATGTGCAGTTGGTGCAATTGAAATGGCTAATTTAATAAAAGAACTATAATGAGATGACAAATTAATATATACAGAATAGAATAATTCAACCTCGTTAAATATATACAAGCTAAAAATAAAAAGCTTAATATATTTAACGAGGTGATTTTTTGTTATTTTTTATTAACCATATCTAATAATATTCTTTAATTTAATTAGGAACTATAAGTTCAACATTATAATTATTAAAATAATCAATATATTTGGCTGAAGGACACTTATCTGTAATTAGATAATCTAGATCTTTTACATCACAAAAGGTCATTAAAGAGACTATATTAAATTTTGAACTATCTGCAAGTAAAAATGTTTTATGACTTTTAGAAACAGCTACTTTCTTTATTTTAAATTCATTAGGTGAGGTGTGAGTAAGGCCATTTTCTAATGAAATTCCAGTACAAGCCATAAAAGATTTATTTATATTATAAGTTGATAAGACATCACTAGAAGTTAGCCCAGTAAAAGAAAAAGTAGTTCTATTAAACCTACCAGATAAACATATTATATCAATATTATCATGAGGAATTGCTTTTAAAATAACATTAATACTATTGGTAAATAACGTTATATTATCTTTATCATTTAAATAATCAATTATATTTAATGTGGTAGTACCAGAATCTATGAATATAGAATCCCCATCTTCAATAAATTCAGCAGCTTTTTTAGCAATATCTATTTTAGCACTGTTATTTTTTATTGTTCTTTCTTCAAATGGAAGCAGCTCATTACTTTGAGTATTTACTGTAACGCCCCCATATACTTTTTTTATTACGCCTTTATCAACTAAGGCATCTATATCTCTACGAATTGTATTTTTTGACATCTTAAATTCTTCGCAAAGTTTATCTATTGATACGGTTCTATGTTTATAAATAAATTCTTCTAATAAATCAAGTCTTTTTAAACGCATCTAAATACCCCCTTTTTATTTTATTTCAAAAATATGGAATCTAATATTAATTATAAACTATGAAATTATAAAGTAAAAGACATTATCATCATTATACCATAAATATCCTTAAAATTTAAAAAAAGTAAAAAATATACAAGGAAAATATTGACAATCAGAAAACAGGTACTTATAATATAACCATAAGATAACAAGAAGTTAATCATAATATACCTGAAAGGAGACGGTAAAATGTCAAATGAATTCATAATTCCAAATAAAATTTTAACAGGGAAAAATTCATTAGAAGATAGTGTAGAAGATTTAAAATTATTTGGTGGAAAAGTTTTAATAGTTACAGATAACATTATGGTTAAGTTAGGTAATGTACAAGCTGTAATTGATATTTTAGATAAAGAAAAAATTAATTATTTTATATATGACGAAATAAATGGTGAACCAACAGATGTGATGATAGACAGAGGTGTAGATTTATATAAAAAAGAAAATTGTGATTACTTAGTAGCTGTTGGAGGGGGAAGTTCAATAGATTCAGCTAAAGCAATAGCAATGATGGTAAATAATGAAGGCAAAATATCTGATTATATGGGAAAACAAATAGAAAACAAATTACCACCAATAGTTGCAATACCAACAACTGCTGGAACAGGATCTGAGGCAACAAAGTTTACTATAATTTCTGATACTAAAACTGATGTAAAGATGTTAATAAAGGGAAGTTCATTAATGCCAACATTAGCAATTATAGATTCAAGATTTACTATGACAGCACCACCTAAAATAACAGCTGCAACAGGATTAGATGCATTAACACATGCTATAGAAGCTTATACATCTAAAAAGTCTCAACCACTTTCTGACACATTTGCACTATCAGCAATAAAGAAGATATTTAAATATTTGCCAATAGCATTTAATGAGGGAAAGAATGAAGAAGCTAGAACTCAAATGACAATTGCAGCATTAGAAGCAGGAATCGCTTTTAATAACTCATCAGTAACAATAGTACATGGTATGAGTAGACCAATAGGAGCATTATTCCATGTACCTCATGGAATATCAAATGCTATGTTATTAAAGGAATGTTTTAATTTTGTATTAGATGGGGCTTATATTAAATTTGCAGATCTTGCTAGAGCCATTAGAATATCTAATGAAGATGAAGAGAATGAAATAGCAGCTAGAAAATTTGTAGAAGAAGTAGATAAGCTTTGTAAAATCTTATTTATACCTACTTTAAAAGAGTATGGAATAGATAAAGAAAAGTTTTTCAATAATTTAGATAAAATGGCTAAGGATGCACTGGAAAGTGGAAGTCCTCAAAATACTTTAAAAACAGTTAAATATGATGATATTGTCGAAGTTTATAAATCACTTTGGAGGTGATGAAGATGCCATTAGTAAATATGAATGAACTATTACTAAAAGCAGACAATGAAAATTATGCAGTTGGAAGTTTTAGTGTAGCTAATATGGAAATGATAATTGGTGCTATAAAAGCAGCAGAAGAATTAAATTCTCCAATTATATTACAAATAGCAGAAGTGAGATTAAAACATTCACCATTAGATATAATAGGGCCATCAATGATAAAAGCAGCAGAAAAAGCTAAAGTACCTGTAGCTGTTCACTTTGACCATGGCTTAACAATAGATAATATAAAAAAAGCATTAAGCTTAGGGTTTACTTCAGTAATGATAGATGGATCATCTCTAGATTTTTTAGAAAATATAAAAATAACGAGCTTAGTAGAAAAATTGGCTAGAGATTATGGAGCTGCTGTGGAAGGCGAAATTGGCCATGTTGGCGGTAGTGAAGATGGTAGTGAAAAGGTAAATATAAAAGTTACTGATTTAGATGAGGCTAGGAAATTTATAAACGATACTGAAATAGATGCTCTTGCGGTAGCAATAGGAAATTCCCATGGGGTTTACAAAGGTGAACCTAAATTAAGATTTGATATTTTAACAAAACTAAATGATAACTTAAAAATACCATTAGTATTACATGGTGGATCAGGAATATCAGAAGATGACTTTAAAAAATGTGCAACTATGGGAATAAGAAAAATAAATATAGCAACTGCTACTTTTAATAAAGTAAGAGATTCTGTAAAAAATCTAAATAGTAATTCAAAAGACTATGATTACTTTACTTTACATGAGACTGAAATACAAGGGGCATATGAGAATGTAAAGAAACATATAAAAATTTTTGGCAGTGAGAATAAAGCATAATAAATGTAATTTTAGCTAGAATCAGATAATGTTTGCATTAAATATTACAGAAACATTAAACAAGGAGGTTTTAAAACATGGGATATATTAAATTTCAAAAAGATAGAAAATTTGAGATAGTTCCTATTGGAAGAGTAGCAATTGATTTTAATCCAATAGATATAAATAGACCACTTTCAGAAAGTACGACTTTCAAAAAATATTTAGGGGGATCACCAGCTAATATAGCAGTTGGGCTTTCAAGACTTGGCAAAAAAGTTGGCTTTATAGGTAAGGTTTCAAAGGATCAATTTGGAAAGTTTGTAGTTGATTACTTTGATAATGATGGAATAGATACTTCACAAATAAAGTATGCAGAAAATGGCGAGTCTTTGGGACTTACATTTACAGAAATAGCAAGTCCAACAGAAAGCAGTATTTTGATGTATAGAAATGGAATAGCTGATTTAGAGTTAGATGTTAATGAGATAGATGAAGAATATATAAAAAATACAAAGGCAATAGTAATATCAGGAACAGCACTTGCTAAAAGTCCATCTAGAGAAGCTGCATTAAAAGCATTAGAGTTTGCCAAAAAGAATAATACAGTTGTAATTTTTGATGTAGATTATAGAGAATATAATTGGAAAAATAAAGATGAAATAGCTATTTATTATTCAATAGTTGGAAAGCAAAGTGACATTGTTATGGGATCAAGAGAAGAATTTGATTTGATGGAAAGTCTAATTGTTAAGGAAAAAAGCACTGATGAAGAAAGTGCTAAAAGATGGTTAGATTTTGGTAATAAAATAGTTGTAATTAAACATGGAAAAGAGGGTTCTACAGCTTATACTAATGACGGAAAATCATATAAAATAAAGCCATTTCCAGTAAAACTCTTAAAATCATTTGGCGGTGGAGATGCATACGCTTCAGCATTTATATATGGAATATTAGAAGAATGGGATATTATGGATGCATTAGAATTTGGAAGTGCTTCAGCAGCTATGTTAGTAGCAAGTCATAGCTGTTCACAAGATATGCCAACTGTAAAAGAGATAAATGAATTTATAAAAGAGAAGAAAAAACAATATGGAGAAATGATAGCAAGAGGATAAGGGAGGATTAATGATGATTCATGAATTACATGATTTACAATATGGTGAAAACGTATTATGTGAAATTAGCGGTAAAAATAAAGAAATGCTAATGGATATTGTAGTTGAAAAATTAAGAAAAGATGAAATAAAAGAGTACCACAATGCTGATAAAGAAATAGCAGTACTTCTTTTAACAGGAAAGCTTAAAATAGCCTGGAATAAAGATTCTGAAATAATAGAGAGAAAATCTGTTTTTGATGAAGATCCATGGTGTTTACATGTACCTAAGAATATAAAAGTAACAGTTGAATGTTTAGAAGAAAGTGAATTAATAATACAAAGCACAGATAATCAAAATGATTTTGAAGCAAAATTATATTCACCGGATAAGTGTAGAAGTGATATTTTTGGTGAAGGAACTTGGAATGGAACTGCAAGAAGAATTGTAAGAACCGTATTTGATTATAACAATGCACCATATTCTAATATGGTAATTGGAGAAGTTATAACATTTCCAGGAAAGTGGTCAAGTTATCCACCACATTATCATCCACAACCAGAAGTATATTTTTATAAATTTAACAAAGAACAAGGCTTTGGATTTTGTTTAAATGGAGATAATGCATATAAGATCTCTAATAATAGTTTTTCAACAATAACAGGTGGAGATGTTCATCCACAAACATCAGCACCAGGATATGCAATGTATTATTGTTGGATGATTAGACATCTTGAAAATAATCCATGGACTGACAGGATAGATGTAGAAGAACACAAATGGCTTTGGGATAAAGACGTTAAAATATGGCCGGATAAGGCATAATCAGAAAAGTAACAAGTTCATTTGCCGCCTATTTTTCATCATGTTGCGTCGGAAAATTGACCTAATAGGCCATGGCAATTTGAAAATATACATTGCAATTTTAGACTTGTTATTTATGTTTATGTGTCTAAATAATTATGAGAAGGTGAGTTTATGAAGAGTACAAAAATGACAACAGCACAAGCGTTAGTTAAATTTTTAGATAATCAATATGTTTCATTTGATGGAAAAGAAGAAAAGTTTGTTCATGGAATATTTACTATCTTTGGTCATGGAATAGTGGTTGGTTTAGGACAAGCGCTTGATGAGAATCCAAGAGGTTTAAGAGTTTATCAAGGAAGAAATGAGCAAGGTATGGCACATGCAGCAACAGCATTTGCTAAGCAAAATAATAGAAGAAAGATTATAGCTTGTTCTTCATCAATAGGACCAGGAGCTGCAAATATGGTCACAGCAGCAGCAACAGCAACAGTAAATAATATACCATTACTTTTACTTCCAGGTGATTCATTTGCAACTAGACAACCAGATCCAGTACTTCAACAAATTGAGCAATCTTATAACCTTGGAATCACTACAAATGATGTATTTAAGCCTGTATGCAAGTATTGGGATAGAGTAAATAGACCTGAACAATTAATGTCTGCAATGATCAATGCAATGAGGGTATTAACTGATCCAGCTGAAACAGGAGCAGTATGTATAGCACTTCCACAGGATGTTCAAGGAGAAAGTTTTGAGTTTCCAGAATACTTCTTTAAAAAACGTGTTCACAAAATTACTAGACCTTTAGCTGTAGAAGAGGAATTTTATGAATGTTTAAATATAATGAAAAATAAAAAGAAACCTATAATAATTTGTGGCGGTGGAGTAAGGTATTCAGAAGCTGGAGATGCCTTATCTAAATTTGCTAATAGATTTAATATACCTATAGGTGAAACACAAGCTGGAAAAAGCTCAATAAAATCAAGCGATCATATGAATTTAGGTGGTATTGGAGTTACAGGAAATTTAGCTGCAAATATCATAGCTAAAGATGCTGATTTAGTAATTGGAGTTGGTACAAGATTTTCAGATTTTACAACTGCATCAAAATCATTGTTTAAAAATCCAGATGTAGAATTTGTAACAATTAATTTATCAAAATTTCATGCTAGTAAATTGGACTCATGTAAGATGGTTGGAGATGCTAAAGAATGTTTAGAATATCTTTATAAATTACTTGAAAAAGAAAATTATATTTCTTCATATAAAGATGAGATAAAAAATGCAAAAATTGTATGGAAAGAAGAAATGAAAAGACTAACTAATATAAAATATGAAGAGAATTTTGAGCCAATTATAAAATTTAGAAATAAAGAAAGCTTAGAAGAATTTAAAAAATTAACTGATACAACAATAACTCAAACATCGGCATTGGGATTAATTAGAGAATGTATTGATGATGATGCAATTATTGTTGGAGCATCAGGAAGTTTACCAGGAGATCTTCAAAGAATGTGGGAAACAGAATATTTAAATTCTTATCATATGGAATACGGATACTCATGTATGGGATATGAAATAGCGGCAGGATTTGGTGCAAAGTTAGCAGATCCAGAAAAAGAAGTTTATTCAATTTTAGGTGATGGAAGTTATTTAATGTTACATTCAGAACTTATAACTTCAATTCAAGAGAATAAAAAAGTAAATGTATTATTATTTGATAACTGTGGATTTGGTTGTATAAATAATCTACAAATGTCTAATGGAATAGGAAATTTAGCAACTGAATTTAGATATAGAAATGATGAAACAAATAAACTTAATGGTAAATTAATACCAATAGATTTTGCAAAAGCAGCTGAAGGATATGGTTTAAAAACATACACAGCTAAAAACTTAGAAGAATTAAAGAATGCATTAATAGATGCAAAAAAACAAAAGGTTTCTACTTTAATTGATATTAAAGTATTACCTAAAACTATGACTGATGGATATGAATCATGGTGGCATGTAGGATTAGCTGAAGTATCAGAAAAAGAATCTGTTAATAAAGCTTTTGAAAATAATAAAAAAGTATTAAAAAGTGCAAGAAAATATTAAAAGGGAGATGTTTTTTATGTTAAAAGTTGGAATCATTGGAGCAGGAAGAATAGGTAAAGTTCATGGAGAAAGTATTTCTAAGTACGTTAAAAATGCAGAAGTAAAGGCAATAGCAGATGTATTTTTAAATGATGATACTAAAAAATGGGCTAAAGAAATGGGAATAGATAATGTTTATAATGACTACAAGAAAATTCTTGAAGATCCAGAAATAGATGCGGTACTTATATGTTCATCAACAGATACTCATTCACCAATTTCTATAGAAGCTATAAGAGCTGGCAAGCATGTATTCTGTGAAAAACCAATTGATCATGAGCTAAGTAGAATTAAAGAAGTTATAGATGAACTTAAGAAATCAAATGTTAAATATCAAGTAGGATTTAATAGAAGATATGACCATAATTTTAAAGCAGTTAGAAAAGCAGTTGTAGAAGGTAAAATTGGAGAACCACACATTCTTAAAATAACTTCAAGAGATCCAGAACCACCATCAATTGATTACGTTAAAGTTTCAGGTGGACTATTCCTTGATATGGCTATTCATGATTTTGATATGGCAAGATATCTTTTAGGAAATGATGTTGAAGAAGTTTATGCAGCTGGAAATGTATTAGTAGATAAAGCTATTGGAGAAGCAGGAGATATAGATACTGCAATAGTTACATTAAAAATGGAAAATGGAGCAATGGCTGTAATTGATAACTCAAGACAATCAGCTTATGGATATGACCAAAGAGCAGAAGTATTTGGATCACTTGGACAAGTAGCTGTAGCTAATGATAGTACTTCAAGTGCAGTTGTATCAACAAAGGATGGAGTAAATGGAGAAAAACCACTATTCTTCTTCTTAGAAAGATATATGCAAGCTTATGCAGAAGAAATAACTGAATTTATTGATGCAATTGTAAATGATAAAGAAGTTTGTGTAAATGCTGATGATGGATTAAAAGCTGTTCTAATAGGTAAGGCAGCAACAAAATCTTTAAAAGAAAATAGACCTGTTAAGATATCAGAAATTCAATATTAATATTAAAAGAAAATATATATTTAACACTTAAAAATTCTGTATATAATTTATGAAAGAATAGTTTAATATTTCGTGAAATTTTAGGGGGAATTAATATGTTTAATAGGGACAAAGTTAAAATAGGAATATGTCCAATTGGTTGGACTAATGATGATATGCCAGACTTAGGAAAAGAAAATACATTTGAACAAGCCGTAAGCGAAATGGCTCTTGCAGGATTTAAGGGTACTGAAATCGGAAATAAATATCCTAAAGATGTAAAGGTTTTAAAGAGGGCTTTAGAAATGAGAAATCTTCAAATCGCAAGTGCTTGGTTTAGCTCATTTTTAACTACTAAACCTTATGAAGAAACTGAAAAAGAATTTATAGCTCATAGAGATTTTTTACATGCAATGGGTTCTAAAGTTATAGTAGTTTCAGAACAAGGTCATAGCATTCAAGGACAAATGGAAACTCCTATATTTGATGGAAAGCATCATTTTAATGAAGAAGAATGGAAGCTATTAGCCCATGGACTTAATAAATTGGGACAATTAGCAGCTGATAAAGGAATGAAGATTGTTTATCATCATCATATGGGAACTGGAGTGCAAACAACAGAAGAAATTGATAAGTTAATGAGTGTTACTGATGAAAATTTAGTATATTTATTATTTGATACAGGTCATTTAGTGTACTCAGGTGAAAATCCAGTTGAAATACTAAAAAAGTATGTTCACAGAATAAAACATGTTCATTTAAAAGATATAAGACCTGAAATTGTGAGTAAGGTTAAAAATGAAAAATTAAGTTTCTTAAAAGGTGTAAGAGCTGGAGCATTTACAGTTCCTGGAGATGGCTCAATAGATTTTGAACCAATATTTAAGATATTAGCAGAAAATAATTATGAAGGATGGTTAATGATAGAAGCAGAACAAGATCCATCTATTGCAAATCCTCTTGAATACGCAATTAAAGGAAGACAGTATATAAAAGAAAAAGCTAGTATTTAAAGCATTTAATTTATCATTTTATCTTTAGGATTCCATGTTATATTTTATAATAATTAGTATTTTATAAATATATATAATATGGAATCCTTTTATCTTAAAATAGAAGGAGGATTGAATATGTTTACGTTAATTACCTTTATATTTTTTGTAGTTTTAGTAGGTGTAATATCATTCTATAAGACTAGAGGTTCTAACACTGAATCAGCAGATGGATACTTTTTAGCTGGCAGAGGATTATCAGGTGTTGTAATAGCCAGTTCAATAATGCTTACAAATTTATCAACAGAACAAATAATAGGGTTAAATGGACAAAGTTATATGACTAATATGGGACCAATGGCATGGGAAGCTACGGCTTGTGTATCATTAGGAATTTTAGCTTTAATATTTTTACCTAAGTACTTTAAAAGTGGAATTACAACAATACCAGATTTTTTAGAGGAAAGATATGATTCAACAACAAAAAGAATAGTATCGTTGTTGCTTCTTTTAGGATATATAGTAACATACATTCCTACAGTATTGTATTCAGGTGCTATAGTTATAAATAAAATATTTGGAATATCAGATATTTTAGGAATAACAACTTTTCAAGCAATAGCAATAACTGGATTTATGATATCAGTAATAGGTTGTATATATGCAGTATATGGTGGATTAAAACTATGTGCTGTATCAGATACCATTAATGGAATAGGTCTGCTTGTGGGTGGATTAATGGTACCTGTACTTGGAATAATATCAGTTGGACATGGGAATTTTGTAGATGGATTTAATGTTTTACTAGCCAATCCTCAAAAATTAAATGCAATAAATCCAGCAAATTCCCTATCTCCACTAGTTCCATGGCCAGTTTTAATGACTGGATTATTATTTAATAATTTATTCTATTTTTGTACAAACCAATCAATTGTTCAAAGAGCTTTAGGTGCTAAAAATTTAGAAGAAGCACAAAAAGGCGCTATATATGCAGGGTTTTTAAAATTAATAGGACCTTTCTTTTTAGTATTACCAGGTGTAATTGCATTTGCTAAGTATGGAACAAGATTAGAAAATGCAGATATGGCATATCCTACATTATTAATAGATGTATTACCAAAACCATTATTAGGATTTTTCGCTGCAGTTTTATTTGGAGCTATTATGAGTTCATTTAATGGAGCGTTAAATAGTTCGGCTACTTTATTTACATTAGATCTTTATAAACCACTTATGAAACCAAAAGCTAGTGATAAAGAATTAGTTCATATTGGTAGAAAATTTAATATAATAATTGCAATAATAGCTACATGTGTTGCACCATTTATATTATATGCACCTACGGGATTATATGGATTTTTACAAGAATGTTTTGGTTTTTATAATGTACCGATTTTAGCAGCTGTAGTTGTAGGATTTTATTCTAAAAGAGTTCCTAAGATTGCACCTAAAATTGCATTTTTTGTTCATATAGCTTTATATACATTATCAAAATTTTTAATAAAAGATGTTCATTTTCTTTACGTATTGGGAGTTTTATTCCCAACATGTGTAATCGTTATGCTTATAATAGGAAAATTAAATCCTAGAGAAACCGATTTTGTACAAGAAAATAAAGCAGTAGTTAGTTTAACACCGTGGAAACATGCTAAATTAGCTACTGGAATTATGGTAGGAACAATGTGTTTAATATACTTAATTTTCTCACCACTAGGAATAGGTCAGTGGTAAAATATTAATTAGGCACAATCAAAAAATAACAAGTCCATTTGCTAGTTATTTTCCATCATGCTGCGTCGTTAAATTGACCTAATAGACACGCTATGAGGACAATTAATCTTCTTGACTGATGAAAAATATCCATTGCAACTTTAGACTTGTTATTTATTTTCATGCTTCTTTATTTGAAATTAAGAAATATAAAATTTAAAAACATTAAATAAAACTTAAAACTAAAAAATATATTTGGGTAAGAATAAATAAGTAAATAATAAAGTAGAAAGTCATATCTACACTTTAAATTAAATGTGCGCTATAAATCATCAACATCTTGCTCTTCACCATATCTAACAGTTCCATCAGAACTAAAACTATCTTTTTTATCATATTGAATAAATGAGCCATCATTTGGTTCTTTAGACTTTTGAGCACATTTACTACAAGATTGTGCTTGCGTATGTAATAAATCAACAAGTTTTTTTATATTATCCATATTAAAAATTACTCCTTTCCTATAATAGTTTTAGTATTACCAAGTATTTAAATTATAGTATTATAAGATATATAATTTAAACATATAAAAATATGTAAATAATAAATTTTGCCATTAGTAAATTTCATATGCTATAATTGAAATATATAAACAGAGTTCTCAGCCTTAGATTAGGTTGTGGTTAATCTTAAATTAAAAAATCGTTATGTAAAGATATATAGTTAATACTCCTACTTGTAGAAGTAGGAGTATTAACAGAGTCTATTTTCTGGATAAAAATTATCATATAATTTGACCATATACATTTGATTGGAGAGATATTATGTCTTATGAGAAAAACAGGGGATGCTTAGAAAGAATAACTAATATTTATAGTGAATTAAAAGGCGCAGAAAAAAAAGTTGCACAGTATGTATTAGAAAATCCTAAAAATATAATTCATTTTTCAATAACAGAATTAGCGGAAGTAAGCAAAGCTAGTGAAGCAACTGTATTTAGATTATGTAGTAAGCTTGGTTATAAGGGATATCAAGATTTAAAAATTAATCTAGCTGGCTCTGTAATAGAACCAATAGACAATATTTATGAAGAAATAAAAGAAAATGATGATACATATATCATTATGAGAAAAATAATGAGTTCTAATATAAATAGTATTGAAAGTACGTTAAAAATAAACAAAACTGAAGATTTAGATAAAGCAATTGATATAATATTGAATGCTAAAAAGATAATGTTTTTTGGAATGGGAGGATCTTGGACTATTGCAAATGATGCTTATCATAAATTTATTAGAACAGGAATAGATTGTGCTACTTCAAGTGATTCACATTGGCAAGTTATGTTTTCTTCTATAGCAAATAGTGGTGATGCTATTATAGCTTTTTCAAACTCAGGAAGTAATAAAGAACTAGTTGAAAATATTAATTTAGCGAAAAAAAGAGGTATTAAAATTATAGCCATTACTGGAAATGAAAAGTCACCTCTTGCTAAAGTTGCAGATTTACACTTAATAGCATATGGAAATGAATCTATGTTTAGAAGTGAAGCCATGGAATCTAGACTTACTTCATTAATGATAGTTGACTGGCTTTATGTAGGAGTAGCAATTAAAAGAAAGGATAAGACATTAGACAATTTAGAACGCATAAGAAATGGTATAGCTAGTAAAAGATTTTAGTTAACTTTATTACTATATTACAAAGCAAAAGGCTATTTTAAATAAATAATAAATAATAAATAATAAATAACAAATAATAAATAATAAATAAATGGCTATCTCAAATTAATAAAGATATCTTTTGAGATAGCTTTAATTTTAATATATTAATGAAAAAAAGTTTCGCAAAAATAAATTTTTAGATACGAATATGTCAAAATAAAAAAAAATTTCAAAAAATCTATATTTTTTATTGTATTACTAGATAATAGGTGCTATAATTTCATTAAAGAAAATTTTCTTTATAAATAACGAAAAAATAAGAAAAAAACAAATATACGAAAAAAAATTTCTTAAAATGTATTATAATTTGAGAAGAGGGGAAGAGGTATGAAGTACTTAATAGGAGTTGATATTGGCACAACTAGTACTAAATCAATAGCATTTGATATGGAGGGGAATGTTTTAACAAAATGTAATATAGAATATCCTTTATATAATCCATATCCATCTTGGAGTGAGCAAAATCCGGAAGAAATTTTCAGAGCAGTGTTAAATGGGATTAAGCATGTAGTTCAAGAAAACGATATCAAAAATAATAAATTGTTAGGAATATCATTTAGTAGTGCTATGCATAGCGTAATAGCAATAGATAAGGCAGGAAATGCTTTAACTAACTGCATAATATGGGCTGATACAAGAAGTAATAAGTATTCTGACGAATTAAAAAATAGTGACATAGGACAAGAAATTTACATGAGAACAGGTACACCAATACATCCAATGTCACCACTATGTAAATTATGTTGGTTAAGAGATAATGCTAAAGATGTATTCAATAATGCAGAAAAATTTATATCAATTAAAGAATATATATTCTATAAATTATTCAACCAATATATAGTGGATTATTCTATAGCTTCAGCAACAGGTATATTTGATATTTATGATCTTAAGTGGAATAAAAAAGCATTAGAATATATAGGAGTTTCAGAAGAAAAATTTTCAAAACCTGTACAAACAACTCATGTAGTTAATGGATTAAGTGATATTTATGCAGACTATATGAAAATACCAACAGAAACTAATTTTATAGTTGGAGGAAGTGATGGATGCCTTGCCAATCTAGGTGCTAATGCAATAAAGAATGGAGATGCTGCTGTAACTATAGGTACCAGTGGAGCGATAAGAGTAATATCTAAGAAGCCTAAAAATGATATATCTAGAAGAATATTTAGTTATATTTTAACAGAGGAACATTATGTTTTAGGTGGTGCAGTGAATAATGGAGGAATAATTTATAGATGGTTTAGGGATAATTTTTCATCAGTAGAAACTGAGGCTGCAAAATCATTAAATATAGATCCATATGATATTTTAAATTTAGAAGCTTCAAAAGTTAAAGCAGGAGCAGAAGGACTTATATTTTTACCATATTTGCTAGGAGAAAGAGCACCACATTGGGATGCAAATTCCAAGGGAGTATTTTTTGGTGTTAATATTAAGCACAAAAGAGAACATTTTTTAAGAGCAGTGCTTGAAGGAGTAATGTATGGAATATATGATGTTGGAAAAGCTCTAGAAGAAACAACTGGACCGATAAATACAATATATGCAACTGGTGGATTTGTAAGATCAGAGTTATGGGTACAAATATTAGCTGATATATTTAATAAAAAAGTTGTTATTGCAGAAAGTTATGAGAGTTCTTGCTTAGGTGCAGCTATAATTGCTATGAAAGCTTTAAATATGATTAAGAATATTGAGCAAATCGAAAGTTTGATTCCGACATCAAAAGTATTTGAACCTAATATAGAAAATCATAAAGTTTACATAGAAAATTTCAAAATTTACAGAAAATTATATGAGAAGTTAAAAGATGAATTTCTAGAAATAAATAATTTACAAGATTAAAAGTTTTGAAATGGAGGGATTTATATGCCATTATTAATAGTTGCTATAGGAGTTGCATTATTACTATTATTGATGATTGGATTTAAATTAAATGGTTTTATATCACTAATTTTAGTTTCACTTACAGTTGGTATAATGGAAGGAATGCCAATAGTTAATGTAGTAAGCTCTATAAAATCAGGTGTTGGAGGAACTTTAGGAAGTTTAGCTCTTATAATTGGATTTGGAGCTATGCTAGGTAAACTTATGGCTGATAGTGGAGGAGCACAAAGAATAGCTATAACATTAATAAAGAAATTTGGTAAAGAAAAAATACAATGGGCAGTAGTTATTACAGGGTTTGTTGTAGGATTTGCATTATTTTATGAGATAGGTTTTGTTTTACTTATACCACTTGTATTTACAATAGCAGCTGAAGCTGAAATACCACTTTTATATATAGGTGTACCTATGGCTGCAGCACTATCAGTAACTCATGGATTTTTACCACCGCATCCAGGACCAACAGCTATAGCAGGAGTTTATAATGCTGATATAGGTAAAACTTTATTGTATGGTGCAATACTTGGAATTCCAACAGTAATACTTTCTGGACCAGTATTTACAAAGTTTTTAAAAGGAATGGAGCATCCTATCCCTAAAGGATTATATAATCCAAAGATATTTACAGAGAAGGAAATGCCAAGTTTTGGAATAAGTGTATTTACAGCATTAATTCCAGTTATTTTAATGGCAGTACAAGCTATAAGTAAAATGACTCTTTCTGGTGATTCACAAATAGTTAAAATAACAGGATTTTTTGGAGATCCAGTAATTGCATTATTAATTTCAGTTATTGTAGCTATATTCACTTTTGGATTAAACAGAGGCAAAAAAATGCCAGAGGTTATGCAAACCGTAAGTGAATCAATTAATACAGTAGCAATGATAATATTAATCATTGGCGGTGGTGGTGCTTTAAAGCAAGTTCTTGTTGATAGTGGAGTGGATAAATATATTGCAAGTATAATGCAAGGTAGTAGTATATCACCACTTTTACTAGCTTGGTTAATCGCCGCAATACTAAGAGTTGCATTAGGATCAGCTACAGTGGCAGCTATGACAGCAGCTGGAATAGTAGCACCACTTATAAGTGCAACTGGAGTTAGTCCAGAGTTAATGGTAATTGCAACAGGAGCAGGTAGTTTAATATTTTCTCATGTTAATGACCCTGGATTTTGGATATTTAAAGAATATTTCAATTTATCAATTACTGAAACATTAAAGTCTTGGTCTGTAATGGAGACAATAATTTCAGTATGTGGACTTGTAGGAGTTTTAATTTTAAATGTTATTATTTAAAATGTTATTATTAAAAAATATAGTAAATTAAATATAAGAGGAGCGATAGTTATGAACGTAGGAATAATTGGACTTGGAAAGATGGGATTTAATATAGCATTAAATTTGCTAAACCATAATCATTCAGTAGTGGCATATGACTTAAGTGATGAAAGTGTTAATAATATTTCAAAAGAGGGAGCAAAAGGTGTTAATAGTATTGAAGATTTAGTTAAACAGCTTCCAGAAAGAAAAATCATATGGTTAATGATTCCATCAGGAAAAGCAGTTGATAGTACAATAGAAGAAATAATAAAATATATAAATCCTAATGATATAATAATTGATGGAGGTAATTCAAACTATAAAGATACCCTAAGAAGATATAAGTTTTTAAAAGAAAAGGGAATTGACTTTATTGATTGTGGAACTAGTGGAGGAACTAGTGGTGCTCTTAATGGTGCATGTACAATGATTGGAGCAGAAGAAGATGTGTTTAAATATTGCGAAGAGTTATTTAAAGACTTATCTATTCAAGATGGATATTTACATGTTGGAAAACCTGGAAGTGGACATTTTACTAAAATGGTTCACAATGGAATAGAATATGGAATGATGCAATCAATAGCAGAAGGATTTGAAATTCTTTCTAAAAGTGAATTTGATGTAGATTATGAAAAGGTAGCTAAATTATGGAATAATGGTTCAGTAATAAGAGGATGGCTTATGGAATTAGCACAATCAGCTTTTAGTAAAGATAAAGACCTAAGTAGTATAAAGGGAATAATGAATTCTTCAGGAGAGGGAAAGTGGACAGTAGAAACTGCATTAGATTTACAAGTACCTGCACCTGTGATTGCATTATCATTAATGATGAGATATCGTTCACTTGAAGAAGATACATTTACAGGTAAGGTTGTTGCAGCCTTAAGAAATGAATTTGGTGGACATGAAGTAAAAAAGAATAAATAAAAATATATTAAGAGGTTTCACATAATGATTTTTTTAATAATTATGTGGAATCTCTTTTTTAATTAAGAAAAATTATTACTGTTATATTTTTTAGATTAGTAATATTTACAAAATATCATCATAAAATTATATAGGTATAAATTTAATTAGGAGAGAATGATATGGATTTAGAATATTACGATAAAAAGTTTTTAGAAAATAAAAAAATAATATTAGAGAAAATAGATCAAGGAAAGCAAGCAGGAATAAACAAGGTGTCAGCAGTATTTGCTATAAATGAAAATGATGAAATGAAAAATAAGATGGTAAAAGAAATAGCTACATGGCTAATGGAAGATGGATATAAAATATCTCTTAAAGAAGATGAGTTAAAGATATTAGTAATAGAATGGGACTAGTATTATATTTATATAAATATAGTAGTATAATTATATTATTAAAAGTTTAAATTTTTATGAAAAAAGAATTATATGAGGTAGATAAAATGAAGAAAAGCAAAATAGTAGATTTAGAAAAGATGTCATCATCAAAATTTTTAAATATGTATAAAATTCAGTATCAAAATAAATTAGGAAATATAAAGGACTGGATTGTTGCATCTAGAAAAAGCGAAGAAACATTAAAAAATCGTTATTTTAATGGCACAGAAGACAAGATAGATGGGGTAGTTATAGCAGCTTTTCATAGAGAAGAAAAAAAGTTAGTTATAATAAAGCAATATAGAGTGCCAATAAATAATTATGTTTATGAACTTGTAGCAGGTCTTGTAGATAACAATGAAGATATAAAAAGTACTGTTAAAAGAGAATTAAAAGAAGAAACAGGATTAAGACTTTTAAATATAACTGAAAAAGGAAATAATAAGCTATATATATCACCAGGAATGACTGATGAAGCATTAGCATTTGTTTATTGCACATGTGATGGTGACTTTTCAAAAGAGTATCTAGAAGAAGATGAAGATATAGAAACAATGCTTGTATCTCAAGAAGAGGCAAAAGAGATTATAAAAAGTAAAAATAATATAGATGTGAAGTGTTTTTTAATTCTACAAAGTTTTGCAGAATTAGGAGAAAAAATGTTTATATAAGGACATTAAAGTAATGTAAGGTTACATAGTATTTATTATATAGATTTTTACAAAATAATATTAGTATGGAGGTTAGAATACTTCCTATATTATGAAATCCACAATATTGAACTACCCCTGTCAAGTAGAAAGGGGGCGTTTAATATTGTGGATTTTTTATTCTTTAGGGGATTATAAAAAGCTTAAATTTGAGTATAATTTCTAGAATACTGTATTTTAAAGGTATGATGAGTATGTTTAAAGTCGCCTAGAGTAATTTATTTAAACTAATTGAATTTTATATGAATATGGGATTAAGTTTTAATTTTAATAATTCATGGTATTTCTATAGTTTTTTAATATCTGTCAAATTTATTATTTTAATACATTAACATGGAGGAAAAATGTATTAAAAAAGAGAATATATAACAATACAAGTGAGATAAGAGTCAAATATAGATGTTAATAAAAGAACATAAAATGATATAAAGGAGTTTGAAATGAGATTTAAAATAGAATTTGATTTAAAAAATCAATATTTACCATTAGATTATCGTCCGGTAATAATAAGTCTATTTAAACATAGTCTAACTGAATATGATGAAGGAAGACATTTTGATACTTACTATGAAGTGGGACGAGAAAAACAATTTACATTTTCAGTTGCAATTCCAAATAGTAAATTCTCTAAAGAAATAATATTAGTACCAAATAAAAAAATAAATATATTATTTAGTACTGGAGATATTGCAACAGGGATAGTATTTTTTAATGCTCTGTCTATGCAAAAAAATAAAGTGTATCCATTAGCAAATGATAATACTATGATTATAAAAAATATTTTTATTGAAAAAGAAGCTGTGATAACAAAAGAAGAAATTCAAATAATATTTAAATCACCATTATGTGTAAGAAATCATGTGAAGGAGAGCAATAAGGATATATATTATTCTTATGAAAAGGAAGGTTTTAAAGATGTGTTTATTAAGACATTAAGAGCTCAAGTAGAAAATTCCAATTTGTTTACTTCTTCTATTTTAAATGGATTTTCAATAAGACCAATACAGTGTAAAAAGACAGTTGTCAGACACCATAAGCAATTTATTGAGGTTACTGTGGGGAAATTTATATTAACAGGAAACATAGCATTATTAAATTATTTATATAAAAATGGCTTAGGAAGTCGTAAGTCAGGTGGTTTTGGAATGCTTGATATACTTAGTTAGGGGGTATTATGAAAAGTATTATTAATGATGAAAAATTTAATACAAGGATAGAGACATCGGATTGGCGATATAGTGCAAGTATAGTTGGTCTTATAAAATACTTTAATTTTCTTAGTGATAAGGGATTAGAGGAAGAAGAAAATCTATACAAGATATATGATGATGTTATTGAATATGATAGTAATCAAATTACAGATGAAAGATATTTGTTATTTGTTGAGGAGTATTTCAAAGAGTATATGCATCATAAAACAGTTGAAGATTTACTTAATATAAGTGAAGTTACGGAAGAACAAATAAAAATAATAAATAGTAAATTAAAAGCTAATAAAGTAATGCAGAAATTTTTTAAAAATATTAAATTATCAGTTGATAATAAGGAAACTATTCAAGAAAAAATTAATGAAAATAGACTTGAAATAATAAAAGAAACATATAGAGGAGGGAAAAGCTTATATGCAAAGTTTGCCAATACAAATAGTTTATTAGATGATGCAAGCAATATCTGTAGGATTCAAAACTACAATATAGATATACCTAAAAAGGGTAAGAGCATTTCATATAACTGGGATTTTAAAACGTATAAATTTGAGGAAGAAAAGGAATTTGATTTTATTCCATTTGCATTTTCAAAGTCATATGAAGGTTTTTTTATAAATAACAATTATTCTATAAAACAATTACTTAATACAAATGATTTGATTATAGATAGTGAAAATCCAAGAACTACATTATTTTCTGAGTTAAAGGATTCAGCAAAGTTTATTGATTTTGATGTTGAAGTAATTATTAAGGATATATCAAATGATTATTTTGAAACATTATATATAAGAAAGAGTGCTATAGATGTTTTGAAGCAAATAAAAAACTATAGTGGAATTCAAATAAAATATAAAGTTAATGATAATTACTATATAAATTTTGAAAAAGAAGTAACAGATAAGATACTAAATAACATAAAGCTAGACTCTTTAATAGAAATGCTATTAAAATCGCAATCTAATTACTCATATACTGTAAAAACACTTATAGAAATAAATACATTAATTTATGGAGGGGAAAAAATGGATAAGCAAATGAAATCAGCCTATGCAAGTGCTAAAAGGGTAATGGCAGAAATACCAGAAAATAAAGTTAATAGTTATAAACAAAAATTAATTAGTTCAATAACATTTAAAGATTATGAAAGGTTCTGCGAAGTATTATTACAGCTATCATCATATTCGGGAGTAATATTTGATTTTGCTTATGATTTATTTGCAGATTTTGAAGAAAATAAAAATATAGCATATACATTTATCAATGCCTTAAACAAAGGGGATGGAGGAAAAAAAGATGAAAAATAAAGCATTAACATTAACAGTAGTAGCAAATATGACATCAAACTATGGTGAGGGGTTAGGAAATATATCAAGCGTACAAAAGGTTTTTAAAAACGGGAAAAGCTATGCAACAAGGAGTAGGGAAAGTCTTAAAAATGCAATAATGGTTCAAAGTGGAATGTATGAAGATTTAAAAACAGTTGTAGATAAAAAGGTAAATCAAAAGGTAGTTTCTAAGGAATTAAATGCATGTAATTGCAGAGCTTTAGAAGGTGGATATATGAACACTATGGAAAATACTTATATAAGAAAAAGTTCATTTTATTTGACAGATGCAATTGCTTGTGATGACTTTGTAAATGAAACAAGGTTCCATAATAATTTATACCTTGCAGGAAACTTTGCAAAAAATAATAATATTAATCTACAAGCAGATGCTGGTAAATGCGGGCTTATGCCATATCAATATGAGTATGATAAAACATTAAAAATGTATAGCTTAACTATAGATCTTGAAATGATAGGAAAAGATGAAAACTTTGAAACGCCAGAGGCAGATGCAAAAGAAAAGGCAGATAGAGTTATATCGATGTTAGATGCTGTAGAGAATCTTAATCTAGTTGTTAAAGGTAATCTAGATAATGCAGAGCCATTATTTATTGTAGGTGGACTAACAAATAGAAAAACTCATTATTTTGAAAATGTTGTAAAGGTTAAAGAAGATAAAGTCTTAATTACTGAGGATTTAAAAGATAGAATAGCAAATGGATGTTCTGTAGCATTATTAGAGGGTGGAAACTTTAAAAATGAAGAGGAAATAAAAAATGAATTACAACCAACTAGTGTTACAAAATTCTTTGAGGAGTTAAGAGAAAAAGTTAACACATATTATGGGGTATAAGATATGGAAGTTCTAAGAATTAGATTAACTCAAAGTAGTGCAAATTATAAAAAAGAAGAAACTGTTATAAATAAAATGACCTACCCACTTCCACCATTTTCAACTGTAATAGGAGCAATACACAATGCTTGTGAATACAAATCATATCATCCTATGGATATTAGTATTCAGGGTAAATATGAATCCATGCATAAAGAACCTTATACAGATTATTGCTTTTTGAATTCCATTATGGATGATAGAGGGATTTTAGTTAAAATGAAAAATGGATCATTACTATCAACAGCCTTTGATAAAGTTGGAAAAGCAATAAAATCTAAGGGAAACAGTTTTAGAAATGGTATTACAATACAAGTTTATAATGAAGAATTATTAAAAGAATACAGGGATTTAAAAAAATTATCAGATGAAATTGCAAAGTTTAAAAAGGATAGATTAGATAAGGTTTTAGCCATTGTAAAAAAACGTAAAAAAACATTGGTAGATAAAAAAAAGAAGTTTAAAGGTAATTCTGAAAAATTAAAAGGAATAGTTAAAAGAGAACAAGAAATAAAGCAACTAGAAAAAACTATTAATACCAGGTTTAAAGAGTACAAAGTTGAGCAATATGAGATACCATATTCTAGGTTTGCTAGTATAACAACATCTTTAAAGTACTATGAAGTTTTAAATAATATAGAGCTAGTACTTCATATAAAGAGTGATAAAGATACTCTTATAGACATTAAAGAAAATATATATAATTTAAAATCAATAGGTAGAAGTGAAGATTTTGTAGATATTAAGGATGTTTGTTTTGTAGATGTTAAAGATGAATTTGAAGAGGGAATTACTAGCGAATACTCTTCATATATAGATTGTGATTTGATAAAGAATGAGAAGGTATATTTAAATGTAGGCGAAAAAATAAACGCAAATGGAACAAAATATTATTTGAATAAAAATTATAAAATAGAGAATAGTAAACGTGTTTTTGAAAAGAAAAAAGTTGTTTATGCTTCAGCATATAGTGCAGATGAAGGTGATAATAATCTTTATTTTGATATTGGTGAGGATAAATCATATATAGTTAATTTTAATTAGAATTTAGGGGGAGTATTGTGGATTTATCAATATATAAAGCAAAACCAAACAAAACAATAAGGCAGCATACAGATGAACTATTAGCAAATCTTGAGACTTTACAGAATTTCAATTATATAAAGGATAACTATGTATATAAGCTTACAAAAGTTGCTTGTGAGTATCATGATTATGGAAAAGCTAATAGAGAGTTTCAAAAAAGAATACAAAACAATAGCACCTTCAATGAAAATACTGAGATGGCTCATAATGTGCTGTCTCTTTATTTTATAAATCAAGGTGAGTTTGAGAACAAAGAAGACTACTATAAGGTTGTATTTGCAGTATTATATCATCACAATTATTGTGATAACTTAATAGAAATATCAAATCAGGAACGTAAACAATTAGCAAAAAAGTTATTAAGTGATTTTGAGATTTACTCAATTAAGATTAGTTTACCTACTAAGATAAAAAATATATCAAAAGATAGAGATGCAATTTTAATTAAAGGACTTCTTAATAAATGTGATTATAGCGCAAGTGGAGAAATGGTAATTGAATATATAAATGATTTTTTAGTAAGTGGGCTTAATAATTTATTAAATAATTGGAAAAAGAAGAACCCAAAGGCGAATTGGAATGAGCTCCAAGAATTTTGTATAAAAAATACTGATAAAAATATTATAGTTGTTGCTCAAACAGGTATGGGAAAAACAGAGGCTGGATTACATTGGATAGGGAATAATAAGGGATTTTTCATATTGCCTCTTAAAACAGCTATAAATTCAATTTATAAAAGAGTTAAAGATGATATTTTAGAAGAAAAGGAAATTGAATCTAGATTAGCTTTATTACACTCAGATGCCTTAACTTATTATAATAATCATAAAAATTGTGAAATGGATATTATGGAGTATTATAAGCATGGCAAGCAATTATCTATACCTATTAATATTTCTACATTAGATCAGTTATTTGATTTTGTATTTAAATGTCCAGGGTATGAACTGAAAATCGCAACCTTATCATATTCAAAGATAGTTATTGATGAAATTCAAATGTATAGTAGTGATTTATTAGCATATTTAATTTATGGAATTAAAGTCATAAATAAATTTGGTGGTAAGGTTGCAATTTTAACAGCAACATTAGCACCATTTATAAAAGATTTTTTAAAAGATGGTGAAGATCTAATAGAATTTGAAGAAGCTACATTTATTAATGATAGTAAGAGACATAATATAAAAGTTTATGATAGTGAAATTGATTGTAATTTAATATACAAAAAGTACCAAGAAAATAATGAAAAAGGAATAAGTAATAAGATACTTGTTGTTTGTAATACTGTAAAAAAAGCACAACAGATATATCAGGAGTTATTAGAAAAAGGTGTAGAAGAACTTAATCTACTCCATAGTAAGTTTATCAAGTGTGATAGAGCTGAAAAGGAGGCTGCTATATTAGAGTTTGGTAGAACTGAAAAGCAAGGTAGTGGAATATGGATATCCACACAAATTGTAGAGGCTAGTTTAGATATAGATTTTGATTATTTATTTACAGAATTATCTGATATAAATGGCTTATTTCAAAGACTTGGAAGATGTAATAGAAAAGGAAGTAAAACTATAGATGAGTATAATTGTTTTGTATTTTTAAAAATAGATAGTAATCTTTTAACAAATGGGGATAAGGGTTTTATTGATAGTAAAATACATTGTTTATCTAGAGAAGCATTAATGTACGTTGATGGTATATTAACAGAAAAAGATAAGATAAATATTATAAATAAGTACTTAACTACTGAAAATTTAAAAGGTAGTGATTATTTTTACAAATATAAAAAGTTTGAAAGATGGGTAAGAGATTTAGAACCATATGAACTAGATAAAAGAGATGTGAAATTAAGAGATATAGTTTCTTATGATGTAATTCCTAGAAATATTTATGAAGAGTATCAAAGAGAAATAGATGAAAATTGCGAACTTTTATTAGATAATAAAATACAGACTTCAGAAAAGATAAAATTAAAGGAAGAGGTTAAGAAATATACTGTTCCTGTAGGTAGATATGATATAGAGGTAAAGGGGAAAAAGTTAAAATTTAAATCACTTCAATTAAGTAAATATGAATTTATTGATATTATTGATTGTAATTATAATGAACTTGGTTTTATAAGATTAACAGCTCAAGAAGTTAAAGGGTTAGAGGAAAGCTTTGATAATTTTCTATAATATGTGGGGGAGATTTTATGTACAAGCCAATTAGTGGAACTATGATTTATTATTATATTGTGTGTAAAAGAAAACTATGGTATTTCTACCATGAGATTCAGATGGAAGTAGAAAATGAGAATGTTCAAATAGGAAAGGTTATTGATGAGACTACTTATGCAAGAGAGGAAAAGCATATTAATATTGATGATGTAATTAGTATTGATTACATTAAAAATAAAGGGATATTACATGAGATAAAAAAAAGTAGAAAAATAGAAGAAGCAGGTATAATGCAAATAAAATATTATTTGTATTATTTAAAGCAAAAAGGTGTTGAGGGTATTAAAGGTAAGGTTGATTATCCATTATTAAAGCAAAGCATTGATATAGAATTAACAGAAGATGATGAAAAAAATATTGATGAATTAATAATAGATTTAAAACAAATTGTAAGTATGACAATTCCACCAGTATTAGATAAGAAGAAAATTTGCAAGAGTTGTGCATATTTTGAACTCTGCTATATTTAAAAAGGAGTGAATGGAGATGAAGCGTAGTTTCTATATTTATAATAATGGTGAAATTAAAAGGAAGGATAATACATTAAGATTTATAAATAGTGACAATGAATATAGGGATATACCTATTGAACAAATTGAAGATATATATGTTATGAGTGAGATGACATTTAATACAAAATTTATTAATTATGCATCTAAATATAAAATACCCATTCATTTTTTTAATTATTATAGCTTTTATACAGGAAGTTTTTATCCTAAAGAAACTTTATTGGCAGGAGATTTATTGGTAAAGCAAGTTAGGTGTTATGAAGATAGTGAAAAACGTTTATATATAGCGAAGAAGTTTATAGAATCAGCAGCAGCAAATATCTATAGAAATTTAAGGTATTATAATGGTAGAGGTAAAGATGTTGAAAAAGCTATGATAGAAATTAATTCTCTTAAAAGGAAGATATCAGAAACCAAAAGTATTAATGAGTTAATGGGTATTGAAGGCAATATTAGAAAACAGTATTATTCAACTTGGAATATTATCGTTAATCAAAAGATAGATTTTGAGAAAAGGATTAAAAATCCTCCAGATAATATGATAAATACAATGATATCTTTTGTTAATGGTTTAGTGTATACAAGGGTTTTATGTGAGATTTATAGAACACAACTTAATCCTACAATAAGTTATTTGCATGAACCAGGAGTAAGAAGATTTTCCTTAAGCTTAGATTTGGCAGAAATATTTAAACCTATTTTAGGAGATAGATTGATTTTTTCAATGTTAAATAAGAATCAGATAACTGAAAGTAGCTTTACTAGGGAACTGAACTGTTTACATTTAACTAAAGAGGCATCTAGAAGTATATCTATTAAATTTGATGAAATGTTAAAAACTACAATTCATCATAAGGAGTTAGGAAAAGATGTAACATATAAGCGTTTAATAAGGCTTGAGTGCTATAAATTGATAAAGCATATTATAGGTGAAAAAGAATACGAAGGATTTAAAATGTGGTGGTAGGTGATATATTAAATGTATGTGGTTTTAGTATATGATATAAGCGGTGATGAAAATGGACAAAGAATATTAGGGCGTGTTTTTAAAATATGCAAGAAATATTTAACTCATATACAAAATTCTGTTTTTGAGGGAGAGCTAAGTAATGGGCAAATTGCACAACTGAAAGCAGAGTTGAATAATTTTATTAGAAAAGATATTGATTCTGTGATAATATTTAAAAGTAGGAGTCAAAAATGGCTTGATAAAGAATTTTGGGGTAAAAAGGATGATGCAACATCCAATTTCTTTTAAAGTTATTTAATAATATATTTTATTGTCGATATCAGATAATGCTAAATTTATGGGGGGACGACAATGTATTGATGTTAGTAGTGCTTAGAAGGTTATTTTATGAAATGTATGTTAATTATAAAGTTAAATATAATTAATTTATGTACATTGACAATTTTTATGCTAAGACCGTTGAAATTACTTGTTTAGTATAGATACGTGTTTTAATCTAACCATATTGGAATGTAAATTTTAGAAAATCTATAATATCAATATTGTCTTTGAATGTTTTAATCTAACCATATTGGAATGTAAATAAAAATAAAGAAGTTAGTGTAGAAGAAAAAGAAGATGTTTTAATCTAACCATATTGGAATGTAAATATTTGAGATACTTCTAAAACTTTTTTATCCATATATGTTTTAATCTAACCATATTGGAATGTAAATTTAGATAACTTAAAAAAAGCTTTTGTTGATGCTGGGTTTTAATCTAACCATATTGGAATGTAAATAACGTAGATGATAACAGAAATATTGAAGTTGCTAGAGTTTTAATCTAACCATATTGGAATGTAAATCTTGAAATAAAAACAAGGGTGAGATGTAGCCAAAGCGTTTTAATCTAACCATATTGGAATGTAAATCAACTTATAACTGCGAGTAAATTAGCTGCTGCATTGGTTTTAATCTAACCATATTGGAATGTAAATCAATAAGGACAACATTTAATATTTTTATCTATATTCGTTTTAATCTAACCATATTGGAATGTAAATCATTAGATAAATATTTAAAAATAATAAAAGAAGGCGTTTTAATCTAACCATATTGGAATGTAAATTCAACATTGTTAGCATTAATTAATCCAAAATTTGATGTTTTAATCTAACCATATTGGAATGTAAATCAAAAAGAAAATAAGGAAGAATAGTTTTAGGTAGCAGTTTTAATCTAACCATATTGGAATGTAAATATATTATTTAATACTCATATGGTCCAAGCAATATTAGGTTTTAATCTAACCATATTGGAATGTAAATACAACAATCAATACAGGAATTAAATACTATTTTGATGGTTTTAATCTAACCATATTGGAATGTAAATTTGGGAAAATTAATGTTATCTTTCTGAGATGAATTAGTTTTAATCTAACCATATTGGAATGTAAATAAAGACTAAGCAAAGGCAGATAAAAGATATAAAGGGTTTTAATCTAACCATATTGGAATGTAAATGATGAATATCAAGCAATAGCAAGAAAAGTAGCTGATGTTTTAATCTAACCATATTGGAATGTAAATGAGGAAGAACTTCCTGGGTTAGTCAAGAGTTGGAGAAGTTTTAATCTAACCATATTGGAATGTAAATGCTTATGATGGTACTGATATAGCTTCAGCAAGAGATAGTTTTAATCTAACCATATTGGAATGTAAATGAATGAGAATAGAAGAGGTATTGCAATTGAAGTTAAGTTTTAATCTAACCATATTGGAATGTAAATTTTATAAAAAATTGTTTTATATTATCTAATAGTTGTCGTTTTAATCTAACCATATTGGAATGTAAATAAAAGATCTAATATTTTGCATTTACAACTATAAAAGTTTTAATCTAACCATATTGGAATGTAAATGCTTATGATGGTACTGATATAGCTTCAGCAAGAGATAGTTTTAATCTAACCATATTGGAATGTAAATAAGATTAAAAGCACAAGGCGTAACTTCATGTACAGGTTTTAATCTAACCATATTGGAATGTAAATGATGGTACAGATTATATACAAGATGAGCCAACTGGAGTTTTAATCTAACCATATTGGAATGTAAATAATTATATATTTAATGAAAAAAAACCTTTAGTAATAGTTTTAATCTAACCATATTGGAATGTAAATTGAAAAAATGCTACTTAGAGATATGCTTTCTTTTGGGTTTTAATCTAACCATATTGGAATGTAAATAAAAATACATGATAGTATTTCAGACAAATTAAGATTGTTTTAATCTAACCATATTGGAATGTAAATAAATATCCATCACGACCACATGGTAAAACTACATCTGTTTTAATCTAACCATATTGGAATGTAAATGAGATAAAAGAGTATTTAGATAAAAGAATGAATGCTGTTTTAATCTAACCATATTGGAATGTAAATATCTATATCATTCTTATTTCTATTTTTCTATCTTCGTTTTAATCTAACCATATTGGAATGTAAATTTAAATAACTCACACCATATTTCCATAACACAGGTTGTTTTAATCTAACCATATTGGAATGTAAATACACCAACAACTACTACAGCACCTAACGCTGTAACAGTTTTAATCTAACCATATTGGAATGTAAATTGAGTACAACATGAAAATGCGGGTGAAATGTATTAAAGTTTTAATCTAACCATATTGGAATGTAAATTTTCGATACCTTCTCTCTAAAATTTTAAGTAATAAAGTTTTAATCTAACCATATTGGAATGTAAATCAGTCTTACCCTTACCCGGTAAACCAAAATATCCAGTTTTAATCTAACCATATTGGAATGTAAATTGCTTTGGACCACATCTTTCACATACTCTCTCATCTTGTTTTAATCTAACCATATTGGAATGTAAATTAACTTTTGATTGGCTAATAAAACCTAATAATTTTGGTTTTAATCTAACCATATTGGAATGTAAATCAATATAGACAAAAAGGTTATGCAACTCATTTAATTGTTTTAATCTAACCATATTGGAATGTAAATTTATTTTACTAGTTTGTCCAAAAATTTTTAAAGACCGTTTTAATCTAACCATATTGGAATGTAAATGATGAAATACTTGATGATGTTAATACTGCAATTAATGTTTTAATCTAACCATATTGGAATGTAAATAAGTATACCCATCCTGCTCCAAGGAATAATTCTATAGTTTTAATCTAACCATATTGGAATGTAAATGATATTAACTATGTATTGGAATGCTAATAAAGATGCTAGTTTTAATCTAACCATATTGGAATGTAAATTTGTTAAACTGTATTACAACTAATGGATTTATAAGAAGTTTTAATCTAACCATATTGGAATGTAAATTAATAAAAGTTCATCTAGGCCTTATTTTGCTATTGCCAGTTTTAATCTAACCATATTGGAATGTAAATGTACTTATAAGTTGGTAAAGCTCCTCCCCCCATTAAGTTTTAATCTAACCATATTGGAATGTAAATTCTTTCATTCTAAATATAAACTTACTTAAAGGTTGTGTTTTAATCTAACCATATTGGAATGTAAATAAAGCCGAACCTAATGCTTTACAATTAATGTAAATGTTTTAATCTAACCATATTGGAATGTAAATATAAATGTCAAGTTAATGTTGGTTCTTTCCAAACTTAATTGAATCTTCTATAATATTCAAGTTTAAGTACTTTGTTTTTTTATGTATTAAAATTGCAACGCCTATACATAATTCTTTTGATTACCTTAATTTTATTTACTGAACCTTCAGCTAGACCGTTATTATAATCATATTTTATGAAGCCTTCGAGCTTCATAAATCAACTTTTGTTTTCTATTAATCTTTTCATTGTTATTAGTTTCTTTTATAGAAGTTGAAGGAATTTTCTTGTTTTTATCATCTAATTTAGTATTTGATTTCTGCTTATTAGATAATTTTATAGGTATTCTATTTTTGAGATATTTAGATAGATAATCTTTACAATAGCTTGTTAGATTTTTTTATATGTGAAATCTATCGCTAACTTGTATTGAATCAGGATGAGAGGTTTTAATAGCGTTATTATATGTAATAGATCCATCTCGTGAAAATAATTTAATATTAGGATATTCACGTAGCCACGTAACTACATCATTATATTCTCTTGACTCAATCATATCAACGATTGCATGAGTTTCAATGTCAACCATTACTGTTCCATAAGTTTTTCTTTTCCTAAGTGCAAAATCATCAATACATACTTTAGTAATTTGGGTTTTATCAAATATTATGCTATCTTTTTTTTAGAGAGTACATATAGTACTTTTACCTATATCTACAACATTATCTCTCAAATAGTTTTGAGCTGCTATTGAACTCATATTCATTGAAATTTTTGTTATTGTATTTGTTAAGCGAATTGTTTTTTTACTTTTAGGATGAAAACAAGAAAAGCTTTCTGCGAAAGTCTTTCGGTAACATTCACCATTTAAACAAAAATATTTTTTATTATTTAAAATAATTTCTACTTTTTTATCTTGAATAGGTAAATCTTGAAAACTTCTTTTGTATCTAGAATGAACTTTTGAAGAATATTGTCCACAGTAAGGACACTTGCATGTAGTTAAATTTGAAGCAACATTAATATAAATTGTATTATTTATAATTGCATGATTTATATAATCTAAATTTTTATCTAAGAATTTAATAAGCCTATCCATTTTGATGTCCTCTTTCAAGTAAATTTCTATGTTAATTATACTAGAAATCAACTAACTATGGAAAGAACCATTCTTATCTTATCACTTATATGTAAATCAGTAATAATCCAATATACATAAAATCTGTTTGTACTCGTTTTAATATTTTACCTTATTGGGATATAATAAAATGTAGAGTATTAAACAGATGGAGGGAATTATGACTGTATATTTGAATACAAAGAGGCAATTTGAAAATTATAAAGAACTTAGTATGGAAGAATATTTTATAAATAAAAAAATATCTACTAAAAATAAACATGTTTGTATAACAAGGGCATGAAGATTTGATAAATCAAGTATTGCAGATATTCTGGGTGCTTATTATTCAAATGCAACAGTATTTTTACTGTTGGGATACTATAGTAACATTTCTAATAAGATAGATTTAGATATAATTTTAAATAGTAAGGATATCAAAGAAGCTGTTAAAAGTGCGTTAAATGCTATAGGGAAGGAGATAGAATGTTTAAGGGAAGCATTATTATTAATAGCTTGAGTTGACAAAACTAATTGAGATGGTTAGACAAGTTATGTTTATGATATAATTACCAAATATATAGTGTAAATAAAGTTATGATAATTAAAGTAAAACAATAAGAAGTTAACTAATGATTAGCTTCTTTAATCCAACTAGATGTAAAAACTAGTACTTTTATAATGATTAAAAAAATCAAGTAGATATGTAGATATAAAGATAAGAACAAAAAAATTGTGTGATTGAATGCTACTTGAGGAGAGAATCCTAGAAGAAGGGCGATGAAGTAATATGAATATAGAAAAAGTTAAATATAATGGTCACGAAATACTTAATGATTTAGAGATAGACTTTAAAGATAATAATGGTAATATACTTAACACTATTATTATTATTGGTGAAAATGGTTCGGGAAAGACTACTTTATTAAAGAGTATTTATGATTCATTTGATATAGATGAACGTGGATACAAAGAGATTGAAGACTATAAAGTAGAATTAACGCCGTCATTATATACAGTAACTGTGAAGTTAGGGGACAACGAAATTGGAATGTTACACCCAGATGTTATTTTTGAAATAGGTGAAAGTCATAATGCACCTAAAATTGTGTATATGCCAACGGAAATTAACTTTGAAAAGATTAACAAGGTGGATAATACTTTAAACTTTACACCACATTTTCAAAATGTAATTGATCAAAATATGACACAAAATATACCATCACTTATAGCAACTAAAATAAATAAAGAAATATTTAGAAATAGAAATAAGACTATAGGTGAAGTAATAGATAAGGTTTGTGAAGATATAAATAGTATTTTTTCAGTTATGGATTTAGATGTTAAATTAGTTGGTTTATCTGAAACAAATGAGACAAAACCTATATTTAGAAACAGCTTAGGTAAAAAATTTGATATTACAGGTTTATCATCAGGCGAAAAGCAATTATTTTTAAGAGCATTATCACTAAAGTTCTTGGAGGTAAACAATTCAGTAATATTAATTGATGAGCCAGAAATATCCCTTCATCCACAGTGGCAAAAAAAGATAATTGATGTATATGAGAGTATAGGAAATAATAATCAATTAATTATTGCAACACATTCACCACATATTATAGGGGATATAGAATCAAAACAATTAAGAGTAATAAAGAGAAATAAGAATGGAATTAAGATTGTTGATAATAATGAATTGAATGAAACTTATGGCAAAAGTATAGGGGATATTCTAAGTACAACTATGAAATTAGATAGTTTAAGAAATGAAGATATTACTAATAAGTTAAATAAAATATATGAATTGTTAAATAAAAATTTATATGATACAACAGAATTTAAGGAAACATTTGGTTATTTAAGAAAATATTTAGGTGATTTAGATAAGGATATTATTAGAATAAGATTAGATATATCAGTTAGGAACAAAAAGAATGCTAAAGGTTAATAAAGAACAAGAGCCAGACTTTTTATTGGAGTATAAGAAAAGATATTCTCCTAAATCATGGACTGATTACAATAAAGATGATATAAAAGCTAAAATTAAAGAAAATATTTTAATTATAGAGCAAGAAGAATTTTGTCCTTATTGTGAAAAGAGAATATATACAAATGATGATGGTCATATAGAACATATTAAACCAAGAGATGTATACCCTAAAGAGTTTCAATTATATAACAATATTTTAGTTTCATGTAATGAAAAAAATAGTTGTGGAATGCATAAAAAAAATAATTATAATGATAAATTCATAAATCCAGTCATTGATAATCCTAAGGATTACTTTGATTATAATATTGCTAATGGTGAAATAATTCCTAAGAATAATAATGAAGAGAGCAATGAATATGTAAGAGCGAGCTATACAATTGATACGTTAAATTTAAATAGTTACCAATTAAAAGAAGCTAGAAAATCTTTAATCGATATATTAGATGTCTATAGAGAAAATTATGACGAGTATAATGAATATCTACAATTTTTCTTAGATGATGGTCATAATTTCCCTAGTTTAATTAAATTATATATGGAATTGTAAAAAAAGAGGTTCGGATATATCATTAACCTATGATGAAAGAGAATTTATGGGGATTTCTGAAAAATGAAGAATCTCGTATATGTGAAGAAAATGAAGATTATTTAGATGATATAATTCAATATTTGCCTGAAAAGATTTATTATGAAGCAAATAAATAAAAGAAGCGTTGCTCCTGATTAAAACCCATCAGGAGCAACGCTTCTTTATATATTAATGAATAAAACCTTGGATTAAGAAGTAAATAAGGAAGATAGCAGATGTGATACACATAGTTACTGATAAATCTTTCTTCTTATTACTAAATAATTTACATATAGGATATAAAATAAATCCAAAGGCTATGCCATCTACAATACTATAAGTTAATGGAATTAAAATTACCACTATAAATGCTGGTATTAACTCTGTTAAATCATCAAAATTTAATTGTTTTAGATTTTGGAACATTAAACTTCCTATGATAATAAGAATTGGAGCTAATGCTGCATTTGGAATTATTGATATAAATGGTATAAAGAACAATGAAAGTAAAAATAATAATCCAGTTATTATTGATGTTAATCCAGTTCTTCCACCCGCTGCAATGCCCGCTGCTCCTTCAACAGTAGAAACAGGAGGACAAGTTCCTAAAAAGCCATATGCAATAACAGAAAATCCTATTGATGTTAAAGCTTTTTCAGATTTTTCTGGAGTCTTTAACATTCCATTTAATTGACCATGCAATAATCCTATATTTTCAAATATTAAAACTAATGTTAATGAAAATGTAGAAATCCAAAAGTTTGGAGTTAGTATAGCACTAAAGTCAGGATTAAAGAATATATCTTTATAAGCTCCGAAATTAGGAAGTGAAAACGTAAGATTACTTATATCTACAATTCCCATAAATATAGAAATAATTGTACCTACGATAATTGAAATCAAGAATGCACCAGGTACATTTCTAATAAACAATATTAATGTAATAATCATAATTATTATGAATGCTATAACTTCAGGACTAGTTATATCTCCAAGCTTTAATAAATTAGAAGGATCAGATACTATAAGACCTGATTTTGATAATCCAATAAGTGTAATAAAAAGTCCAATACCAACTGTAATGGCTTCTTTTAAATTATTTGGAATAGCTTCAGTTATATTTTTAGCAAGTGGAGTAAGTGCAACTATTGTTAATAAAATTCCTGATACTATTACTGATGCTAGTGCTTGATAAAACGTAAGCCCTAAAGTTTTTACAACAGTGTAAGTAAATAGTGCATTGATTCCCATACCGGGCATAATGATTAGAGGAGCATTACTAACAAACCCCACTATAAGACAACCTAGTAACGAAGATAGAACCGTTGCGATAATTAATGGTTCTATAGGTATGCCCGAATCACTTAGTATGCTAGCGTTTACTATAATAATGTATACAGCAGCAAAAAATGATGTAAGTGCGGCTATAGTTTCCCTCCTTATTGTAGAATTGTGTTCAGTTAATTTAAAAAATTTATTCATCCTTTCGACCAACTTTCAAAATCTCCCTCGCCCACCCGCACAAAAAGTGCAAGTCTATTATATCATCCATAATAAAAAATTCAATATAAATGTATATTGAAAATATTTTTTTGGCAAACTAAAAAGTTATTTTAATATATAAATTTTGATATAATTTAATAATTTATTATTTCTGTGTTGCATAAAATAAGAAATTATGAAAATAATAGTGAAATTTTTAGAAAAATGTATAATTTTCGAAAAAACATAAAACTTTTAATATTTTAATTTATATTATATTAAATTAATGATAATAAACGTTTTTAATAAATTAAATTATTAAATATTATATAATATATATGTTGAAGATATTAAGAGGTTATAAATTTGTTTATCTAAAATAATATTTTATAACTATTATGTGCATTTAATATAAAAATTACTTAAGGTATTCAAGATAGTTATATTTTAGCAAATTTAAAAAGTAAAGATATAGATTTACTATTCGATAATAAATGGGGTAAAATAGTTTTTTTATAATAAATATACAAAAAAGAAAAATTAATTAAATAGGGGATGATGATATGAATGAATATATCTACAGAAAACATTTAAGAAATCCAGGTAAATATTTATTATTAATGATGGGGTTTGTTTTATCAATATTAATAGAAACTGGCATAATATCATGTCTTAAATCAATAAATGAAGATATGTTAATTTTTGCTGGAATTTTTGCAATTATAGCATTAGCTATATTGACTATAATAGGATTAGAATATTTATTACTTTATTTTGTAATGTTTAGGAAATTTAAAAAGGTTAGTGTAGAACTTACTGATTCAGGAATAATATATAAAAATATTAAAGGAACAACTTTTATTAGATATGAAGAAATACAAGCTATACAATTTCCATCTATAAGGTATTTTGGAGGATGGACAAAAATTAAAAGTAAAGAAAAAAATATTAGATTAACGGTTGTATTAGAAAATATAGAGCATTTTATGCAAGATTTAAAATGTATATTAGATGAAAAAAATTTAAGTCATGTGTATAATGATAAAAAATTATATAACTTTAGGAAAACAGCTACATATAGTGATCAAAGTTGGGAAAGAGTATATGAAAAAATAAAAAGTTTATCAGTTACATATTTTATATGTATATTAATTTCAATATTATACTTAGGATTTATTAATCTTTATGCAACACAAATAATTTTCCAATTATTAATTACATTATATCCTTTTTTTGCATTTATATTTAGTGAAATAATTTTAGGATTCAAACTTTCTAAAGATATAAAAACAAGCGGAAAAATAATTACAAAAAGAAATAAAGAATTTGAAAATAGAGTATATAAATATACATCTATAGTTCTAGGAATTTTAACTTTATTAATACTTATAATTTCAATGATATAAATTATACTTAATAAGAAATTTAACTATTTAATTTATATAATACAAAAGAAATTTTAGATATTCAAAAAATATAATATTAAATAAATAATGAAAATTATGATTAATATTATTAAAAAGTGATATAATTTCTAATAGATTATAAAATTATAATTATTGGAAAAGAAGGGTTTGAATAGTGAATTTTGAATTAGAAAAAATAAAAAAAATTAATTTAATATTGAATTCATTATGTATTTTTAAAGATTTACTTAATGATGATGTAATTAGTTCTTATAAGGAGTTAATAAGTTATTTAAATAAGAACGAATTTGATATTAATAATTTACTTAATTACTATAATACTTTTACATATAATCTTATAGAAAAATCAGAAGAACTATCTATAAGGAAATATATTATTGATAAAATTCTTATGGAGGATAAAGTATTTAAAAAGATCATATCTAGTAATGATTTAACTAATAAATTAATAACTAAACAAACTAAATATGAACTTACATTATTGGAAGAATTATCAAACACAAAAAGTGAAGACATAAAGAGAGCTATTTTAGAAAAAGGGTTTTTATCAGAATTTGAAAAATCAATTATTAAAAATTTAATTACTTGGAATGAAGATATAAAAATTAAAACTGAAGATAATAAAATAGAAAATAAAGTAAAGCAAAAATTATTTAGCAATAAAAATTGGGACACTTTATTAGAGGAGATAATAGAATTTTATAATAAATATGGAATTGAAGAGATTAATTAATAATTATAGATGACTTTATTCATTAGTTATAGGTAGAAATCTAAAAAACTGCAATATAAGTAATAAAATACAAAGGATAACTTCTTTTCTTTGAGTAAAAATATTAAAGAAAGGAAGTGGAGTTTATGTCTAAGAGTAAAAAAGACAAGTTAATACAACAAACAGGAAATCTATCTCAGTCAAAAGTTAAATCATATCAAGAGAATAAAGAATATCTTGATCGAACTAAAATAGAAACTAATAATACTAATAATAAATTTTTCTGATTTTTAAATGTTAAATAATAAAACTAGAAAAACTGAAGTAATCATTGAATTTGCATTACTTCAGTTTTTATTTATTATAGAGTTTGAAATAGTATTACTTTAAGCGAGAATTTTAACTAAAGATTAAAATACATAAGTACTAGTATGCAAGATGTAATAAAAAATAATTAAAATAGATATAGTAATATTTATAATAACAATATAGATATTAATGATATGGTGTATTTTTTATCTGATTGATAAAAAATATGAAAAATTATTGACAATATAAAAACAAAGAGATACAATTATGAAAAATTAAACAATAAATACATTGATTGAGAAAAGTAAATTTTATATTACTTATAAAGAGAGCTTATCATTTGCTGAAAGATAGGATTTGTAAAAGAATTGAAAATCACTCATGAGTAGTTAGCTGAAGATATAATTATTGTGTAAGCAAGACCGGTAGCAACCGTTATATTGCCAAATATTAAATAGGATTTCCTAGAGATATTTTGAGGGGTTACTTTTCAAGTGATAAATAGAGTGGTACCGCAGAGTTTTTGACTTTGTCTCTAATTAATAGAGATAAGGTCTTTTTTTATAAAAATTATATAATTAATATTAAAAAATAATTAGGGGGCAAAAAAATGAGTAGTTATAGTTTGTTTTTACCAAGTTATAGTATAGGGAGTGATGTTTACAGAGGAATTCCTAAAATTTGTGAAGCTTATGGAAGGAAGGCTGTAGTAGTTGGGGGCAAAACAGCAATAGCAAAAGCTAAGAAAGAACTTTTAGATGGGCTTAAAGGTTCAAATATAGAAATAGTAGATTTTGTATGGTTTGGGGGAGATTCTTCATATGAAAATGTAGAGATGCTTAAGAAAAATCCGATAGTTAGAGATGCTGATATGGTATTTGCGGTTGGTGGAGGAAGAAGTATTGATACAAGCAAAACAATGTGTGATCAAACAGGACAATCACTATTTGTATTTCCGACAATAGCTTCAAATTGCGCTGCAATAACAGAAACAACCGTAATTTATGATTCTAATCATGTATTTAAAGAATTATATTTTACAAAAAAATCAGCAACACATTGCTTTATTAATACTAAAATAATAGCAGAAGCACCAAGTAATTTTATATGGGCAGGTATAGGAGATGCATTATCAAAAGAATATGAATGTACATTTTCTTCAAGAGGTGATGAACTTGATCATACTAATCTTTTAGGCGTAGATATAAGCCGTAATTGCGTTGAACCACTTTTGAGATATGGTAAAAGAGCTTATGAAGATGTTAAAATTAATAAAGTATCAAATGAGGTAGAACAAATAATTCTTAATATAATAATTACTACAGGACTTGTATCTGTTCTTGTGAAAAATGATTACAATAGTTGTCTTGCTCATTCAGTGTATTATGGATGTACTACATTACAAAATATAGAAAAAAATCATTTGCATGGTGAAATAGTTTCTTATGGTGTTTTGGTTATGCTAACATGTGATAAGCAATTTAAAGAACGTGACAGGGTTTATAAGTTTAATAAGAGCATTGGACTTCCAACATGTTTAGATGATATTGAGGTGAAAGAAGGAGATATTGATAAAGTACTTGATAAGATAATGGAAACAAGTGATATAAGGCATGTACCTTATGAAATAACAAGAAAAATGATTTATAATGCAATAATGGATTTAGAAAAAACAATAGTATAAGAATATTTGCATTATTTGGAATAAAACGCTATTACTCCTGATGGATATAAAGTGGACAATAGAGGGATTTGGATTTAATAAAGAGCAGCTATATTATTAAATGAAATTTAGAAAAAAATATTTTAAATTAAAGTTCTAAACTTTGCTTAAATTTGAGTAAAGTTTAGAACTTTTTTTATTTCTGTAGAATATTTAAAAATATAAGATTTTTTGATTTTTTAATAAAGGTGTTTAAGGCTCAAAAAAATATATTATTGTAAATATGAAATTAGGTATTCACAAAGTCCCCAAAAGATTAAAAGGATACCTGAAAATACGTAAAAATTTTTACCTATCCAATTTGAAAAAGAAAATTTTGTTATAAAATTTCCAATCAAAATCATTAATATACTTATTATGAAACTAAAAAATATACTCAAAGGTATGCTTATATTAAGAAGTCCTGCAATTAAACCTAATAATATATTTGTTTTTGAAAGAAAAATAGATAATGATAAGGTATCTTTAAAACTTATATGGCTAGAATTAGCAAATGGTGATATGTTTCCCTCTTTCAATAGCAAACCAAATCTTGAGTTGTCTTCTACATAGTAAGATGTATCTTCATTACGACTTTTCTTTTTTAGTCTTATATGTTCAACAAAAAAGTAAGTCCCTATAAATATTAAAAGTATGCATCCAAATGGAATTACTATTTCTTTTAATAAAAGTTTACTAATTAATTCTCCAATACCCATAGAAATAAATGTTGCAAATGTTGTAATAATTGAAATAATTAAAATTTGTGCTTTTTGTATAGATATTTTTTTTAAGCTACAAAAACTTGAAACTCTAAAAGTATCTAAATGTGATGAAAGTGATAATAATAATGGAGAAAAAATATTCATAGATTACCTCAAAAAGATTGATTTAATAATAATATATTCAAAAGTTTTAAAAATGACAAAAAGTAACACTAATAGTATAACTGAAGAGGTTGTTGATAACTTTATAAAAAATGAATAAAATAATTAACGATATATATAGAAAATACAATAAATATTTTACAAATAGTTAAAAAAGTGGTAATATAACTTTAAGTTTTAATAATATAAAGAGGTGTTTTAGATGGGGTTAAGAAAGTAGACAAAAAAATTATTTTTATTGTGAAGTTATATGGTGTTGTTGAGGGACTGTTTCTCATTAGAAAGTAGCAATAAGTAGTAATCTTAAAAACTTATTTTATTTTGGGGAGATGATTTAATGTTAAATTATAAAAAATATAGAAGATTTGAAACAGTTAAATTAAAAGAAAGACAATGGCCAAATAACCTAATTGAAAAGGCACCTATTTGGTGTAGTGTTGATTTAAGAGATGGCAACCAAGCTCTTATAAATCCAATGACAGTAGATGAAAAAATAGAGATGTTTAAACTTATTGTAAAATTAGGATTTAAAGAGATAGAAGTTGGATTTCCATCAGCATCACAAATAGAATATGACTTTTTACGAAGATTAGTTGATGAAAAACATGTTCCGGATGATGTGATATTACAAGTTTTAACACAAGCTAGGCCACATTTAATAAGAAAAACTTTTGAAGCAATAAAAGGTTTGAAAAAGGCTGTTGTTCACATATATAATTCTACATCAGTACTTCAAAGAGATGTAGTATTTAATATGAGTAAAGAGGAAATTAAACAAATAGCTATAGAAGGAACCAAATTAGTAAAAGAATATAAAAAAGACTTTGATGGAGAGATACTTTTAGAGTATTCACCAGAAAGTTTTACAGGAACTGAAGTTGATTATGCATTAGAAATATGTGATGCTGTTGCTGATGTATGGGAAGCAAGTGAGGATAATAAGATAATTATAAATCTTCCATCCACTGTGCAAATGGACACTCCTAATATATATGCAGATCAAATAGAGTGGATGTGCAGAAATTTTAAAGATAGAGATAGAATAATCTTAAGCGTACACCCTCATAATGATAGGGGTACAGGCGTTGCAGATGCAGAATTAGCACTTTTAGCAGGAGCTGATAGAGTGGAAGGAACTTTATTTGGAAATGGTGAAAGAACAGGAAATGTTGATATTTTAAATATTGCATATAATATGTTTTCTCATGGGATAAACCCTAACTTAAATTTAGAGAATGTTAATGATATAATTGATATCTATGAAAGATGTGTAAAAATACCAATACATGTAAGACATCCATATGCAGGAAAACTAGTATTTACAGCATTCTCAGGTTCACATCAAGATGCTATAAATAAGGGGATGAAAAAGTATCAAGAAAGAAACAATGGCATATGGGAAGTACCGTATTTACCAATTGATCCAGGTGACTTAGGAAGAGAATACGAAGCATTAGTTAGAATAAATAGTCAATCTGGTAAAGGTGGAGTTGCATTTATTATGGACCATTGTTTTGGATTTAAACTTCCAAAGACAATGCATAAAGAATTTGCATGTGTTATACAGAAGTTGTCTGAAAAGATAGGAGAAATTTCTCCAGATGAAATAATGAAGCAATTTGAAAAAGAATACTTAGATATTGATGAACCATTTAAATTGATTAATTATACAATCACAGATATAAATAATGGAGATTCTAAAGCTGATACTAAAGTTAAGGTTTTATTAAAACATAAAGGTACGAATTTAGAACTTGAAGGCTTAGGAAATGGACCTATAGATTCATTAAAAAAAGCATTGGTTTCAAGTAATTTAATAGATACAAAGATTATAGATTATACAGAACATGCTTTAAGTACAGGATCTGAAGCAAAAGCTGCGTCATATGTTTATATGGAAAGAATCGATATAGATAAAAAGACTTTTGGCGTTGGTGTAGATAGCAATATCACAAGAGCTTCAATTAAAGCAATATTTAGTGCTATAAATAGACTATATTCAAAAAAATAATAGTAGGATATTTTTTTATATGTGTTGATATATTCATATATCAAAACTCTGATAAAACATAATCTAATAATAAAATAACTTTTAATAAACCTGAAAGAATATCAAATGGAATCTTTCAGGTTTATTTATGATAAAATTTAATATTGAATATAAATGTAAATGATTAAGAAATCTGAATTAGAACTTTGAAACGCATATTGAGATATTGAGTCGAATTATAAAATGATTTACTATATTTTTTTATAATTTCATGTTATTATTTAAATATACATATTTTAGGATGTGTTATTTAAAATAAATAATAATTATGGTGGTGAAAAATGAATAGCATTATCGATCTTAAAGATATTATAAATGTTGAAGCTTTCCAAAATATTCAGGATGACATTGCAAAAGCTACAGGAATTGCTATTATAACTACTGATTATAAAGGTAAACCTATTACAACACATAGTTGCTGTTCGGAATTTTGCAATATTATACGTAAAGATAAAAAGCAAGTAGAACTATGTGAAAGATGTGATTCAAGAGGTGGAATTGAAGCTACAAGGACAGGAAAGCCATACATATATATTTGTCATAAAGGAATAGTAGACTTTGCAGTACCTATTATAGTTAAAGGTCAGTATTTAGGAGCTATAATGGCAGGACAAGTCCTGATAAATAAAGAAGAAGAAAAAGACTTAGAAGCTGTTGCAAATGTTAATTTTGATTTGGGAGAAAGTGAGGAACTTATATGTGCATATAATAATCTTACAACTATTTCATTAGAGAAGATTAAACACATTTCTCAAATGATGTTGCATTTATCAAATTATTTAGTTGAAGAAGGAATACATAAATTAACTACAAAAAAATTAAATGAAAGCAATAACAAGATTGTAAAATCAGAAATTAATCAATTAAAATTACAAAATGAGTTAGAGAAGTTTAGATTAAAATCATTAACATCTCAAATAAATCCTAATTTTGTATTTGATATAATGAATAATATATATTCATTATCATTAATAGAAGATGCAGAAAAGACAAGTAATCTTACATATAAATTTACTGAATTTATAAGAAATACTTTTTATAAATCAAATAAAATAGTTACATTAAAAGAAGAATTAGAATATTGTTTAGAGTACTTAAATTTACAGAAGATTAGATTTGGTAATAGATTAAATTTTGATATTAATTTAAGTATTGAAGAGGATTTCAAACTTCCATTTATGAGCATTTATCCTTTTGTTGAAAACGTTGTAACACACGGGATAAAGCATAAAGAAAATGGAGGAAGTATAAATATATCTGTATTGGAAGAAGAGGAATCTATAATAATTTCAATAGTAGATGATGGAGTAGGGATATCAAAAGAAAAATTAAAAGTTATAAATTTAGGAGAAAAAAACACAAGTTATTCATTAAGTGGAATATCAGTTGCAAAACAACGAATAAAAAATTTCTATAAGTATGATTATTGTATAGATATAGAGAGTGATTTAGGGATAGGAACTAAAGTTACAATAAGCTTACCAATTGATGAAAGGTAGGTAGTTATATATGTGTAATGTTATTTTAGTAGATGATGAGTGTATAGAGTTAGAAGCACTTAAAAAAGTAATAAATAAAATTAATATTAAAATAAACATCGTAGGAACTGCAAATAATGGTAAAAAAGCAATAGAACTTGATAAAGAACTTAAACCAGATGTAATAATTATAGATAATGATATGCCAGGAATAAATGGTATTGAAGCTTCAAAATTTATAAAAGAAAGAGATAAAGAAAAAATTATAATATTGCTAATGGAGTATTATAATTTAAATAATAAAAAAATAAATTCTGATATTGATGATTACATATTAAAACCAATAAGTTCAGAAAAATTAGCTAAAGTATTAAATAAACATATTATGAATTTAAAAACAAATGAGAATAAATTAATAGGAAAAGAGTTGCTACTTTTAGATAAAATAATTTCTAATGAAGAAAAAGATACTGTGGAGTTACTTGATAATTTATTGTATGGATATAAACTTTTAAGTAATGGTGATATTAAGCTATATAAAGATAAGTGTAGAATTTTATTGAATAAAATGATTAATATCTTCATTAAGATTAGGAATAAGAATAAAGTGAATTCAAATATTAATTTATATAGCGATAAGATAGAAAAGATTCATAATATAACGAAAATAAATGCTGTTATGAATGAATGTTTGGAGTTTATATGTAAAGATAATTCTGATGATATAATTAGAGAAAAGTTAATTGGAAACAAGGATATAAGTAAAGTTTTAAATCCAGTATTAACTTATATAAGTGAAAATTATACTGAAAAAATAACTCTAGAAAGTGCGGCTAATTCTTGTAACTTGAGTATATTTTATTTTAGTAAACTATTTAAAAAAGATATAGGTATGAAGTTTATTGATTATATAAACTTATATAAAATAGAAAAATCTAAGGAATTACTAGAAAATACAGATATGTCTATAATAAATATAGCTGTAACTTTAGGTCATGATGAATCGGGATATTTTTCTAAAGTTTTTAAACGGGTAGTTGGCATAACCCCTTCAGCATATAGAAATAATAATAAAAATAATTTATAAAGATATCTAAGGATGATAAAAAATCATCCTTAGATATCTTTATATTTTTGTCATGTTTTAAAAGAGAGGACTTGAAGAGATATTATTTTTAGTGATTATAGTATAGATAGTAAATAATAATAGAAATATTTAGTCAATGTGTGTGTAATTTATCACTATGTAATAATAGAAAATTAGTGTAAATTTAAAAATTAAGAGTTTAAAAAACGTAATAATGCATAAAAACGTTATTATAAGACAAAAAAATACTGTTTAATAAAAAAGAAAGATAGAAATAACAAAAAAGTACAAATAGTAAGCAATAAAGTTTGTTAAAAATTTATCAATAAAATGATAAGGTTAAATCAAGAAAAAGAGAATTTGATTGGAGGAATTTAAAATGATAAGTAAGGGATTTAGTACTCAAACAGAAAGAATAAATATTTTAAAAGCTCAAATATTAAATGCGAAACCATGTGTTGAGTGTGAAAGAGCGATATTAATAACAGAATCTTTTAAGGCAACAGAAGGTGAACCCGCAGTATTAAGAAGGGCATTAGCTTTAAATAATATATTAAAAAATATTCCTGTGACAATTAGAGAAGAGGAACTTATAGTAGGTAGTTTAACTAAAGAGCCAAGATCTTCTCAAGTATTCCCTGAATTTTCAAATAAGTGGTTAAAAGATGAATTAGATAGAATTGATAAAAGAAATGGGGATGCGTTCCAAATTTCAGAAGAAAGTAAAGAAAAATTACAATCTGTATTTGAATATTGGGATGGAAAAACAACAAGTGAATTAGCAACTTCATATATGTCAGAAGAAACAATAAATGCAGTAAATGCAGATATTTTTACAGTAGGAAATTACTACTATAATGGAGTAGGTCATATTGCTGTAAGTTATGATAAAGTATTAAAAATTGGATTCAATGGAATTATAAAAGAAGCAAAGGATCAATTAGAAAAAAGCAGAAGTATAGATCCAAACTTTATAAAGACAGAGAAGTTCTTAAATAGTGTTATTGTTTCTTGTGAATCAGCAATAACATATGCAAATAGATATGCTGAAGAAGCTAAAGAACTTGCAAAAAATACAAATGATGCAAGAAGAAAAGCTGAACTTGAAAAAATCGCAGAAATTTGTACAAAGGTTCCAGCAGAGCCAGCAACATCTTTCTACGAAGCGTGTCAATCATTTTGGTTTGTTCATGCAATAATAAACACAGAATCTAATGGACACTCTATTTCACCAGCTAGATTTGACCAATACATGTATCCATATTATGCAAATGATAAAAATATAACAAAAGAATTTGCTCAAGAATTAATAGATTGTATATGGATAAAATTAAATGATATTAACAAAGTAAGAGATGAAATTTCAACTAAGCACTTTGGTGGATATCCAATGTATCAAAACTTAATTGCAGGAGGACAAACTCCAGAAGGAAAAGATGCAACAAATGAAATATCTTATATGTGTCTAGAAGCATCAGTACATGTTAAATTACCTCAACCATCTTTATCAGTAAGAATATGGAACAAAACTCCAGACGAATTCATGCTTAGAGCAGCAGAATTAACTAGAGAAGGATTAGGACTTCCTGCATACTACAATGATGAAGTTATTATTCCATCATTAGTTGCTAGAGGGCTTACATTAGAAGATGCAAGAGATTATGGAATTATTGGTTGTGTTGAACCACAAAAGCCAGGAAAGACAGAAGGATGGCATGATTCAGCATTCTTTAATCTTGCTAGAATAGTAGAATTAACTATAAATTCAGGAATGGACCATGGTAAACAAATAGGACCTAAAACTCAAAGTTTTGAAGAAATGACTTCTTTCGAAGAATTCATGACTGCTTACCAAAATCAAATGGAATACTTTGTAAGACATATGTGTACTGCAGATAACTGTATAGATATTGCACATGCAGAGAGAGCACCATTACCTTTCTTATCTTCAATGGTTGATGATTGCATTGGAAGAGGAAAGAGTCTTCAAGATGGAGGAGCAGAATATAACTTTAGTGGACCACAAGGTGTTGGAGTAGCTAATATTGGAGATGCACTAGTTGCAGTTAAAAAACTTGTTTTCGATGAAAACAAAATAACTCCTTCAGAATTAAAGAAAGTTTTAGCTGAAAACTTTAAGGATTCAGAACATATACAAGCATTACTTAAGAAAGCTCCTAAATTTGGAAATGATATTGATGAAGTTGATGATTTAGCTAGAGAAGGCGCATTAGTATATAGCAGAGAAGTTAATAAATATACAAATCCAAGAGGTGGTAAATTCCAACCAGGATTATATCCATCATCTATAAATGTATTCTTTGGAAGTTTAACAGGGGCTACTCCAGATGGTAGAAGCTGTGGACAGCCATTAGCAGATGGAGTTTCTCCATCAAGAGGATGCGATACTTCAGGACCTACTGCAGCTTGTAATTCAGTTGCTAAATTAGATCATTTTATAGCATCAAATGGAACATTATTTAATCAAAAATTCCATCCATCAGCATTAAAAGGTGATAATGGATTAATGAATTTAACAGCATTGATAAGAAGTTACTTTGATCAAAAAGGATTCCACGTTCAATTTAATGTAATAGATAAAGATATATTACTTGCAGCACAAAAAAATCCAGAAAACTATCAAGATTTAATTGTTAGAGTTGCAGGATATAGTGCACAATTTATATCTTTAGATGAGTCTATACAAAATGATATTATTGCAAGAACAGAACATGTTATGTAAAAAAAGTTTTTAGAGGAGGATATGAAAGTGATGAGTACAGACATAAAAGGAGTTATATTCAATATACAGAAATTTTCATTACATGATGGACCAGGAATAAGAACAATAGTGTTTTTTAAAGGGTGTCCAATGTCATGCTTATGGTGCAGCAATCCAGAATCACAAGATATTGCTCCTCAAATAATGTTTAATAAAAATTTATGTACTAAATGTGGAAGATGTGAATCACAATGTGAAAGTTTAGCTATTGATATGGATTCATCGTATAGAGTAAATGAAGATAAATGCACACAATGTGAAAAGTGCGTTGATAATTGCTTAAATGGAGCACTTATTCTTGAAGGAAAAGAATGTAGTACTGAAGAGATTATTAATGAATTAAAAAAAGATAGTGTTCATTATAGAAGATCAAATGGCGGAATAACATTATCTGGAGGAGAAGTATTACTTCAACCAGATTTTGCAGTAGAGTTATTAAAAAAATGTAAATCATATGGATGGCATACAGCTATTGAAACTGCAATGTATGTAAATAGCGAAGCAGTTAAAAAAGTTATTCCATATATAGATTTAGCTATGATTGATATAAAGAGCATGAATAGTGAAATACATAAAAAATTCACAGGTGTAGATAATGAGATTATTTTAAATAATATTAAATTAAGTGATGAAATAGCTAAGGAAATAATAATTAGAGTTCCAGTTATTGAAGGATTTAATGCAGACTTAGAAAGTATTAAGGAAATAGCGGAATTTTCAAAAACATTAAAAAAATTAAAGAGAATAGATCTTCTTCCATATCATAACTATGGAGAAAGTAAGTATGAAGCTATAGGAAAAGAGTATCTTCTTAGAGAACTACAAACCCCTAGTGACGAAAAAATGGAAGAGTTAAAGTCTCTAATTGAAGGCATGGGTATATGTTGTACAATAGGAGCTCAGTAATTTTTACATAAGAAATTTTAATGTAAACAAAAGAATTCTATTAAAAAAACAATATATTACTATATAGAAAAATAGCAAATTATAATTAAACAACAGATTACTAACATACAACAATAAAATTTATTAATATTAAAAGGATATTTTGATAGTATTAAAATGAAGAAAAATTAATGTTGAATCAAAGTTAATAAAATTAATTTTGATTAATAAAAGAATAATTAATGGAGAGTGAAACATAATGAGAATGTATGATTACTTAGTACCAAGTGTAAACTTTATGGGAGCAAACTCAGTGTCAGTAGTAGGTGAAAGATGTAAAATATTAGGCGGAAAGAAAGCTTTAATAGTTACAGATAGATTTTTAAGAGATATGGAAGGCGGCGCTGTTGAATTAACAGTTAAATATTTAACAGAAGCAGGAATAGAAGCTGTTTATTATGATGGTGTTGAACCTAATCCAAAAGATGTTAATGTTTTAGCTGGATTAGAAATATTCCAAAAAGAAAATTGTGATATGATTGTAACAGTAGGTGGCGGAAGTGCTCATGATTGTGGTAAAGGAATAGGTATTGCAGCAACACATGAAGGAGATCTTTATGACTATGCTGGAATAGAAACACTTTCTAATCCATTACCTCCAATTGTAGCAGTAAATACTACAGCAGGAACTGCTAGTGAAGTAACTCGTCATTGTGTTTTAACTAATACAAAGAAGAAAATAAAATTCGTTATAGTTAGTTGGAGAAACTTACCTTTAGTTTCTATAAATGATCCAATGCTTATGGTTAAAAAACCAGCAGGATTAACAGCAGCTACAGGAATGGATGCATTAACTCATGCTATCGAAGCTTATGTATCTAAAGATGCAAATCCAGTAACTGATGCATCTGCAATACAAGCTATTAAGTTAATATCACAAAACTTAAGACAAGCAGTAGCTTTAGGTGAAAACCTTGAAGCAAGAGAAAATATGGCTTATGGATCATTACTTGCAGGAATGGCGTTTAACAATGCTAATTTAGGATATGTACATGCTATGGCTCATCAATTAGGTGGATTATATGATATGCCGCATGGTGTTGCTAATGCTATGCTATTACCTCACGTTGAACGTTATAACATGATATCAAATCCTAAGAAGTTTGCTGATATAGCAGAATTTATGGGAGAAAATATTTCAGGTCTTTCAGTAATGGAAGCAGCAGAAAAAGCTATAGATGCTATGTTCAGACTTTCAAAAGATATTGGAATACCAACAAGCTTAAAAGAAAAAGGAATTAAAGAAGAAGATTTCGAATACATGGCAGAATTAGCATTACAAGACGGAAATGCATTCAGTAATCCAAGAAAAGGAAATCAACAAGATATAATAAATATATTCAAATCAGCTTACTAATTAAATAGAATATTTATATTTAGAGTAAAAATTTTTGAGAAAAGTTTAGAAAAAGAAGTTGATTACTAAAAAATCAACTTCTTTTTTGATTAATTTAATTTCAACTTCTTTAAATCATCTAAAGTAAGGATTCCCTTTATTGTAATGATTATGTTATTATCTTGTATTTTTATATCTTTAACCTTGATATTATTAATACTGCTTATAGAAAGAGTAATATCACCAGTATTTTTATCAAATTCTACAAATTCATTTGATTTTAATTTAGAAAAAATCAAATCTTTATTAATGTTAATGAAACCAACATTACCACTATCATAATGAAGAATACATTTGCCATTTTCAGCAGAAGCAGTAAATACTAAATGGCCCTCTAAAGGAATTCCATTGTATTTTAAATGAAAGATAAGATTAAGATTGTTTTCATTTATATCTACTTTTAATCCAGTTATTAAATTTGAGAGTTTATTATTACTTTTTTTAATTAAACCAATAAACATAGAACTTAAGTCTTCTTCAGAAAGTGTTAAAGAAGTCTCAAGGGATATTTCCTTAGAAGATAAATTTAAATCATTCCTTGATAGTTTATCTAGCAGATTTAAATCATTAAAATTAGATGAAGTATTAATATCTATGACTTCAGTTTTAGGGTAAAAGCCAATGTAATAAGTAGCACTTAAAGTTAAAAGAATTACTAGTATTATACTTAAAAATATACTAGTCTTTTTTGTTTTTGCCATAAGTTTAACCTCCCTTAGTAAATATTTTAATTATATGTTTTAAATTAGTATTTGTAAATTTAAATAGAAATTTAAAAAGTAAACTTTAACAGAAAATCGTTTTCAGATGTAAACAAGAAATTAAAATATAAATTATAGTAATAACAAGTTTGTAAGCATTATAATTTATAATATCACAATAAATAGTTTACCTTATTTAGAAGAAAAAATAAAAATATAGAATAATAATTAAATTTCTATTAATTTTTACAATTTTTAATAATATAGTCCCTTTTTAGAGTTTATTTGTTGTATTATTAAATGGTACAATTTACAAGGATGATTAAGGGGGAAACGTAAATGAAAAAGAAATTAATTGTAATAGGAACTGCAGTATTAATGACGATATGTAGTGGAAGTGTACAAGCATTTGCATATGATAATAATGCAAATACTAAAATAGAAATTTCTGAAGAAGAGAAATTTGAGCCTGAAAGAAATTGGCTTAACATGGAAGTGGCAGATGAGCTTAATAAGAAATTTAATGAACTTACAAAAGAAGATTTTTTAAAGATTAAGAAATTGGATTTGCATTACAAAAGATTAGAAGGGGAATTACCAGAAACAATAGGTTTAATGAAAAACTTAGAGTATTTAAATTTAAACTATTGTAAATTGACTAAAATTCCTGATAATATAACAGAATTAACTAAATTAACATATATAGATTTAGGTGACAATAAGTTTAGAGAATTACCAGAAAAATTTGAAGAAAAGATAATTAAAGGTGAATATCAATATGTTGATGTTGAAAGCAATGAAGTAAGATTAAAAGAAGGATTGCATTTTTTAAAGGGAAAGTGGACATACTTAGACAGACATGGTGATAGAGTTAAAGAAACTATAAAAGTTAATGGTAAAACATATAACTTTAATGAAGATGGTACATTAAAAATTGGTTGGCAAAAAGAATCAGAGAAGTGGTTTTATTATGACACTTCTGGAGAGTTAATAAAAAACACATGGAAAGTAATTAATGGCAAGAAGTATTACTTTAATGAAAATGGTGAAATGTTAACAGGATTTATAGAAGTGAATTCAAAAAAATATTATTTAAATTCTAACGGAGAAATGGCTACTGCTTGGACAAAAATAGATAATCAATATTATTATTTTGATAGTAGTGGAATAATGCTTAGCGGTTGGTTAGATGAAGGCAATAATAGGTATTATTTAGATCAAAATGGTATTATGGTATCTGGAAAAGAAATTACTATAGATGGTAAAAAATATAGATTTTATTCTAATGGAGCACTAATTAAAAATACATGGATTGATGATAATACATATGTTCAGCCTAATGGAGAAACTGTAAATACATCTAGTAATTATTCTCATTCTAATGTTCAACTTAATGCATTTAAGTATATGACAAATCCTAGTAATCAATTAAGCGTTCATAATAAAGCTGTAGAACTTCATGGAGGAGAGACAAGCAATAATTGCGTATATTTCTTATCAGAAGTTTTAAGAAGAAGTGGTGTTTGGTTACCAGAGCAAACTTGTAATACTTACGAATTAGAAGGATTATTAAAAGAAAAAGGATTTATAGCATCAAGTGATTTCACACAATTAAAACCAGGGGATATTTTATATACTAATGGTCATACTCATGTGTATTTATTTATGGGATGGAGAGATAATCAATATGCTTATATAGTAGATAATCAAAGAGATAAATTTGATAATGAAATATTCCATATAAGAAATGTATATAATGACGATTCAACATACTCTACTGATAGAGCAATATATTTCTATTATTATCCATACTAAAATTTTAGTTTTATTTTGGTAGAAAAGGAGAGAATTTTATGAATATTAATAAAGAATATATTTTAAAAACAGCAAAAGAAATATTAGAATTTAATAGTCCAACTGGATTTTGTTTTGACATAATGAAAAAGATTGAAGAAATTGCTAAAGGTTTTGGATATGAATTTGAAACAACAAGAAAAGGTTGTGGAATAATAACTGTAAAAGGTGAATCTAATAATGAAGTAATAGGATTATCAGCTCATGTAGATACTTTGGGCGCAATGGTTAGATCAATAACAAGTGATGGAAAATTAAAATTTACTTTGCTTGGAGGTCCAATAGTTCCAACGTTAGATGGAGAATATTGCATCATAAGAACTAGAGAAGGAAAGCTTTATAACGGTACATTTTTAAGCACAAGTCCTGCAGCTCATGTTTTTGAAGATAGCTCAAGCAAAACACGTGAACCTAAAAATATGGAAATAAGAATAGATGAGGTAGTAAAATCTAAAGAAGATGTTGAAAAGTTAGGAATTTGTGCAGGTGATTTTGTATTTATTGATCCTAAAACAACAATAACAGAAAGTGGATTTATAAAGTCAAGATTTATAGATGATAAAGGTAGTGTATCTTGTTTAATGGGATTACTTGAACTATTCAATAGAGAAAAGATAACTCCTAAATTTACAACTAAGATATTTATTTCAGTTTATGAGGAAGTTGGACATGGTTCATCATATATTCCCAAGGATATAACAGAAATGATAGCTGTAGATATGGGATGTATAGGTGATGATTTGAATTGCACAGAATATGATGTTTCAATATGTGCAAAGGATTCTGGCGGCCCCTACGATTATAATATAACAACAAATCTAGTTAATTTAGCTAAGGAAAACGACATAAATTATGCAGTAGATATTTATCCAATGTATGGATCAGATGTAGGAGCAGCACTTAAGGGCGGAAATGATATAAGAGGAGCCCTTATAGGACCAGGAGTTCATGCGTCACATGGAATGGAAAGAACTCATTATAATGCATTTGAGAATACAATAAAATTATTATATTTATATTTAACTAAGCAATAATTATATTTAAATGTAAAGCTGTTTCAAATTTTTTATTTAATTTGAAACAGCTTTTTTGATTTTTGAGAATAATCAATATGTTATATTTGGATGCTAAAAAAATCATATTTTTAATGTATCCGATTTAAAATCATATATATGATTTTTGAATTTATTTTTTATGATTATTAATAGACGTTGAAGAACGAATTATTAATTTAGGTTGAATTATTTGTTCTTTAACATATTCTTGGCTTTTGTTTTGTATCATAGAAATTAATTGCTCAATTGCAGCAGCACTTATTTCAGAAACGGATTGATGGATGGTAGTTAAAGATGGAAAATACTCTGATGCTTCTTCGATGTCATCAAATCCCATAATTGACAAATCTTCTGGAATTTTAATTCCGAGTTGTTGTGCACTGCTAATTGTTTGTAAAGCTAATTTATCAGTTGCACAAACAATAGCTGTAGGTGGACAAGATAGTTGTTGAATGTTTATTAGGTAATCTGTAATCATTGACTTTGTTTTTATTTTATTTTGCCATGTTTTTGGATTTGATGGAAGTTTCAATGCTTCAATTTCTTCTTTAAAATAATTGAATCTATGTCTAACTCCTAAAAGTTGATTGCCTATATAACCAATATTTTCATGATTTAATGTAATTAAATGGTTTAATGCCATTTTAATCCCTTCTTTTTCATCTGTACGAATGACAGGACTAATATAATTTTCAATATCACCCATTATAGCAACAAAAGGAACCCCTTGTTTTTTTATATTTTGTATAAATAAATCATTTTCAGAAAGATTATCAAGTATTATTAATCCATCAAATAAGTAATTTATCATAGCATTTAATTGTCGTTTGGCTGTTTCGTACTGATAATTAGTATGACCAATAAATAATTCTAAGTTTTTTTCATGTACATAATTTTGAACTTCTTTTACAATTTTAGATAACAACGGATCTGTAATATCTCTTACAATTACCCCTAATACACCTGTATTTTTTGTACGCAAAGCAGATGCAAAAGGGTTTTGTTGATATCCTAAAGAGTTTGCTATATCAAGTACTTTTGTTTTGGTCTTTTCACTAATTTTTATATTTCCATCTTTTTTGTTTAAAATTCGCGAAACAGTTGCAACAGAAACATTAGCAGCTTTAGCAACTTCACTAATAGTAACTTTTTTATTCATACATAATTGGCTCTCTTTCTATATATTAATATGTTAAATGTCTTAGGAGACAGTTTTAATATATAGTAACTATACCATTATTTTTTGTGAAATGCTAAAATTCTTTTTTATTGTTTATTTTAAAGGTAACCAATTTATGATTTTTTTAATTTGATAATCCCAGAAATTCCATTCATGTGAACCAGGTCCTTCAGAATAAATATAGTTAGGTAATTTATGTTTTATATTGTCGCGGAATTTAATATTATCTTCATATAAAAAATCTTCTGTGCCACAACATTGATAGACATTTAAATGAGAAAGAGCTTCTATATTTTCTTCTCTTATTAAATAATATAAATCATTTTTAGTACCTTCAATTTTATGGTTCCCATAAATTAAATCAAAATCTTTCATTTGTACATCTTTATTATTAGGGAAATTTTTAATATCAACTACACCAGAAAGGGAAGCGGTAGCTGAGAAAAAATTTGGATGATTGAAAGCCCATTTATAAGCTCCATATCCACCCATAGACAAACCAGCCACAAAATTATCTTCTCTTTGGCAAGATAATGGAAAGAAATGACGCATTTTTTTAGGCAATTCTATTGTTAAGAATGTCCAATAGCTACTTCCATAGCACATATCTGTATAAAAACTACGATGAACTTGTGGCATAACCACTGCAATACCACGTTCATTTGCATAACGTTCGATAGATGAGTGCCTAGTCCATGCACTAGCATCATCAGAAAGTCCGTGTAATAACCAAAGTGTTGGATATTTTTTTAGAATATCTACTTCGCCTACTTTCCCATCTTCTTTTTTTTGTTCTGGTATTATAACTATTGATGTAGTAGAAATCTCTAAAACATCTGAATAAAAATTACATGTAATTAATGCCATAAAAAACAACTCCTTTTAATTATTTAAAAAACACTTGTATTAATTTCTTTTATAGTTTATCATAAACATTATAAAAAGTAAACGTTATACGTTAAACGTTTGAGGAAAAAATAAAGGAGGATAATTATGAACAAAATTAAAAAGGAAAAGGGATCTACTATTTTTATTATCTTTATCTGTATAGCAGCTGCATTTGGTGGGCTATTATATGGATATGATTCAGCTGTTATTTCTGGGGCAATTGAATCGATTCAAGCTAAATTTCAATTTAGTAGTGCAATGGTTGGATTTGTGGTTTCAAGTATTTTAATAGGTGGAGCTATTGGAGTATTAATTTCTGGTTCTTTTAGTGATTGGATGGGTCGTAAAAAGGTACTAGCAATTTCAGCAATATTATTTGGGGTATCTTCAATTATTCAAGCTTTTGCACCTAATGTAATAATTATTATTTTAGCAAGATTAGTTGGGGGCTTAGGTATTGGAATGGCTTCTGTATTATCAGTTACATATATTTCTGAAGTTGCTCCTTCTCATATGAGAGGACGATTAGGTTCAATTTATCAATTTGCTTGTGCTATTGGGATTGTATCTGTTTACTTTATTAATGCGGCAATAATGAATGGTGCTGATCATATGTGGAAAATTAATGTAGGATGGCGTTTAATTTTAGGACTAGCTGGTGTTCCTGCAATATTATATCTTATTATTTTATTGCCAATACCAGAAAGTCCAAGATGGTTAATATTTAAAGGGAGAAGTGAAGAAGCTAAAACTATTTTAGAAAAAATTAATGGAAAAGTAGAAGCTAATAGAGAACTTATTAATATTGAAAATTCAATTAAAGTTAATAAAAGAAATTCATGGACTGATTTTAAATCTCCTGGAGTAAAGAAAGCACTTAGAGTAGGCATTATTTTAGCTGTATTGCAACAATTAGTGGGTATAAATGTTATTATTTACTATGCTCCACAAGTATTTAAAGCAGCTGGTGCAAATGGAGACATGGGAACTCTTACTATTTCTATGATAGGTATAGCAGCCTTTTCTGGTGTAGTTTGTTCTATGTGGCTTGTTGATAAGATTGGTCGTAAAAAACTTTTAATGATTGGTAGTTTAGGAATGGCTTGTATGCAAGGTCTTGTTGGTATTTCACTACATTTTAATTTAAATTTAGGAATATTAACAAGTATATTCATTGTATTATACTTATTTTTGTTTAATGTTTCTATGGGACCAGTTGTATGGGTTATTCTTGGTGAGATTTTTCCAAATCAAGTTCGAGGAAGAGCAATGTCTATTGCAACATTTTTTATGTGGGTAGCAAATTGGTTGATATCACAATTATTTCCAATTATTTTATCTAATTTTGGAGGTGGAATAACATTTAGTTTCTTTGGAATAATGTGCATTATTGCTTTCCTTTATACATGGGTAGCACTTCCAGAAACAAAAGACAAATCACTAGAAGAAATAGAACAAATTTGGGGATAAAATTAAAATATGTTTTTTAAAGAAATAGAATTTATATAGTATTTTAGATTCGAGAAATAAAGTTTTTGAGAAACATGATTATTTGTAAAAGATAGAAGGAATTTTACCATGTCTTATATAATAAAATTATATGAGAGGAGTGGTAAATTTGAAGGTGGTCAATAAAGAAAACAAATGCAATGCATGCCATAATATTGCATAATTTATGGTGAGAGGACAGCTACAATAAAAAGAGAGGGTATGCAAGCGCAAGAGGTAATAGCCATAGGTGAAACTATAGGAAGTAACGGAACAATAACTAATTATGAAGCAATTGTTAAATGTCCATTTTGTAATACAAAAAATAAATTTTCAATATAAAAACAATTAGAACTCTAGAAATAGGGTTCTAATTGTTTTTATATTTAACTTTTGAATATGTCTTAAATCTGTGTCTATATATGCAATAGGGAAAGTGGCATTGTAATTGGACTTTGAGAATCCTCAATGAGTATTGTCACATTTACTGCTTGTCTCAATTTTATATTGGGAGCAAGCTAAAATGGGACTATACTCATTTTTAGTATTCCTAAGTTTAATTACTCAGTCCACTTTGCTTATGCATATATCAACACACTGCTAAAACATAGTATCAATTTCAAATCCTTAAAGAACAAGATTCAAAACAATATTTCATATTATTAAATTTTAGTTTGATTTCATTTTTATAGAGACTATTTTTATCTATAAGAATTTTTGAATTTATAGAGTTATCAAGAAAATCTAAAGGAAAACAGGATGTATTTATTTTAAAATTTTTCATCTTTGCATAAAGTTCTAATTTTTGTTTTCTTTCATTTATTATAGAATCATAAAAATAAAAGTTTATAAATGCTCCTTTATTTAATAGCATGTCAGTAAAATTATTAGAAGTTATAATATCTATATTATTAAATGAAATATTTGATGATATTCCAAAGGGTATTGAGTTTTCTTTAAGTAAATCCATGTTAAACATAATTTTATCAAAAGTTCCGATTCCACGCTGATAATCTGTTTCATCCTTAAATCCATCAAGAGAAATTATAGGTATAACATTACAGGTTGAATATAATCTATTGCAAATTATAGGACTAAACATTTCTCCATTTGTAAAAGGTATAAATAATATATTAGGATATTTCTTATAAATATTAAATAAGAAGTCCATGGAGAAGGGCTCTTTAGCAATTATAAAAACATAATATATTTTATTTTCTTTGACTTTTGTTAAAATAGTGTCAACATCACTATATGTAAGCTGATTAATATTATTTTCAGGTGATAAATTTATAACAAAGAATGGGAAAGAGCTATGAGCACTGTTATCAAAAACATAATCGAAAAAATTTATAGTGAACTTTTTTAAAAAATTAGGATTTATGTTTAACAATATATTTTCAATGAAATTTTTAACTAAAGGAGTATCATTATAATAATTATAAGCACTTTTTATCTTTTTTTTATTTTCATTATCTTTTATAAGTTTAATAGATAAATTAAATAATTTATCCATATTTTTTGAAGGATTCTTTTCTAAAAGTGAACATACTTTTGAAATTACAATATTTTTAGTAGAATTTTTCATATATCCACTGAAATTCATATTTGCAACATCCCCTAAATTTTCTATTAATACATTTATAGATATATTTATAAAACTTTAAAATATGCTAACTTTAAAAAATATTTTTGACATATGCTTAGATTCTTATATAATAATTTAAGTACAATAAGATTTTGACTAAGTCTCAGATTAGATTTTATTTCTAATTTTGAGACTTTAAAATCGTTATATATTAAAAATATAATAAATGTTTAAATTTATAGTTAAAATTAAAAAAGGAGGGAGATTAATGTGGAAAAAAGAATTGATCTAACAGAAGGTAAGATTGTATCCAAACTTGTAAAACTGGCTTTGCCTATTATGGGAACTTCTTTTATACAAATGGCATACAATATGACGGATATGATATGGATAGGAAAAGTAGGAAGTAAAGCTGTTGCTGGAGTTGGAACGGCAGGGTTTTATAGTTGGCTTGCCATGGCCTTTATTATGATTTCAAAAACAGGAGCAGAGATAAAAGTTGCACAAAAGATGGGAGAGCATAATTTAAGGAAAGTAAAGTCGTACATAGTAAGTGCTATTCAAATAAATGTAGTACTTTCAATTTTATATACATTAATTTTATTAATATTTAGCGATAAACTTATAGGATTCTTTAACTTAGGTGATACAGAAGTAATTTCAATGTCTAAAACATACTTGGTCATTGTAGCAATGGGAATGATATTTTATTTTATAAATCCAGTGTTTACTGCAATATTCAATGGTGCTGGAAGCAGTAAAACACCATTTGTAATAAATACTATAGGACTTGCATTTAACATGGTTTTTGATCCAGTTTTAATATTAGGAATAGGACCATTTCCAAAGATGGGGGTAGCAGGAGCGGCTATTGCAACAGTAATTGCTCAAGTAATAGTAAGTTTAAGTTTCATATTTGTTATGATTAAAGGTAAAGAAGAGTATTTAAAGGTAAATGTATTTACAAGACCTAGAATGGATTATATAAAGGTGCTTTGTAATATAGGATTACCTGGAGGAATACAAAATGGATTATTTACTATATTCTCTATGTGTATAGGAAGAATAATAGCAGTATTTGGACCCGTACCCATAGCTGTTCAAAAAGTAGGTTCACAAATAGAAGCTATATCATGGATGACAGCAGGTGGGTTTTCTACTGCACTTGGAACTTTTGTTGGACAAAATTACGGAAGTAAAAGGTATAATAGAATAAATAAGGGTGTAAAAGTTACTATGGTTATGGCTGTGATTATAGGAATACTTGCTTCTCTTTTATTAATACTAGGAGGAGAATATGTATTTTCATTTTTCTTAAATGATCCAGAAGCAGTTGAGCAAGGTACTGTATATTTAAGAATACTAGGTTATTCACAATTATTTATGTGTATAGAGATTACAATAACAGGTGCATTTAATGGACTTGGACGTACATACATACCATCAATCATAGGAATATTACTAACAGGGGCTAGAGTACCAGCTTCATATTTTTTATGCAATCCAAATGTGCTTGGCTTAGACGGAATATGGTGGAGCATAAGTATAAGTAGTATTTTAAAAGGAACAGTATTATTAACTATATATCTATATTTATTAAGGAAAAGAAAATTGTATAGAGAAGAAATACTAGTTTAAAGTGATAGTAAAAAGTTGCGGAAAAAATCTATATTAGAATTTTAAAACATATATTTTTAGAAAGTGTTATTCACTTATTCTGTTACTATGTTTTAAATTTATGTCTATATATGCAATAGGAAAAGTGGCATTATAATTGGACTTTGAGAATACTTAATGAGTATTGTCCCATTTACTGCTTGTCTCAATTTTATATTGGGAGCAAGCTAAAATGGGACTATACTCATTTTTAGTATTCCTAAGTACAATTATTCAGTCCAGCTTTGCTTATGCATAGATAAACACCATACTAAAACATAGCATTATTATACTATTTCATAATGAACTTTAATTTTTCTTCTAGCTCTAGATTCATCATAAGTGTATTTTAATCCAGATTTAAATATAGTATTTTTTCTTTTAAGAGTAGGGATTTTTTCAAGTGGAAAACACCCAAAATCTCTAAGAATAAATTTAACCATACGTCCAATCATTTGTTTAAACATATCTTCAGGCATTCCAGCTTCAAAAAAATCTTCAATTTCTGGAATTACACCTTCAAGAGCAGGTCTATTAGATTTAGCTGCTTCAATCATATTATAAATACTCTTGGCTTCACATAAAAAATAAAATATTTTAGGTGTAAGATAAAAAGGTTCATATTTTATATACATCCTGTGTTCTGGATGATTAAAAAAATCATCTACATCATACATATAATCACTCCCTAATTGTATTAAATCAAACGTTAGTGTAACATACCTTAATTAAAAATAACATAATTTTAGAATTTTATCAATAATTATTAATAGAAAGAAAAAATATTTAAAATTAAGTAATATTTACATTGATTTAATTATAAATAAATATATAGGAGTATAAGGAGGGGTAAAATTTATGGTAAGTAAAATAGATATATTTTCAGGATTTTTAGGAGCCGGTAAAACAATGCTTATTAAAAGTTTGTTAGCTAACAAGGTTTATGATGAAAATACAGTAATAATAGAAAATGAATTTGGTGAAGTTGGAATAGATGGAACTATATTAAAGGAAAGAAATATAGAAATAAAAGAAATAAATTCAGGATGTATTTGTTGCCAAGTAACAGGTGATTTTATAGAATCTGTGTTAGAAATAATAGAAAAATATAATCCTAAAAATATTATAATTGAACCTTCAGGTGTAGCAAAATTAAGTGAAATATTAAATCTTTTAAATAAAGATGAATATAAAGAAAAATTTTCAATAAATAGAGTAATTACAGTAATAGATGCGCAAAGGTATGACATGTATTTAAATAATTTTGATGAATTTTATAAGGACCAAATAAAAAAAGCAAAAGTTTTGGTTTTTAGTAGAACAGAGTTAATAGGCAAAGAAGAACTAAAAAAAGTAATTAGCTCTATTAGGAAGATAAATAGTACTGCAAAAATAGTAAGTAAATCTTTGTTAGATAGGGATATAAAAGAAATAAATAAAATAGTAGGGGTTGATGACAAAGCATTATACAACAAGAATGAATTTATAATAAATAAAATAGCTAAACATGCTTCTTTTAGAAAAGAACATAATCATTCTGCAAAAGATGTTTTTGAAAGTTATCCTATAGATTTGAATAATAAAATTAGTGAAGAAGAATTAGAAAGTAAATTTAAAATAATAGAACAAAACAAAGAATATGGAAATGTAATAAGAGCAAAAGGAATTGTTGAAGTTATAAATGGTGGATATTATCAATTTGATTATGTACCAAATGAATTTCAAGGAAGAAAAATAAAATGGGCTAATAAAAAAGTTATTTCTATAATAGGAAGTAATTTAAATAAAAAAGAACTGATTCGTTTATTTAGTTAAGGTGGGATATTAAAATGAAAATTCAAGTTGAAATAGTTACAGGATTTTTAGGAGCCGGGAAAACAAGTTTTATAAATTCTTTGATAAAAGAAAGTTATGTAAAAGGTGAAAAAATAATAGTAATACAATTAGAAAATGGAGAAAACAAAATATCTGACGAAGTTTTAGATTATGGTTTAGTAACAATTTATAAACAAAGTGATTTAAAGAAACTAAGCGAAGATATGATTGGTTTAATAAGAGAGTATTCTCCTAATAGAATAATAATTGAATTTAATGGAACTTACAATTTAGAAGATTTATTTAAAATAATAGATAAAAAGATATATAAAAATAACATTAGTTTAGATAGGATATATTTTATTGGTGATACTAAAAGTTTAAGATCATATGTGCAAAATATGGGTAACTTTTTAGTTCCATTTATTGAACTTTCAAATTTAATGATTTTGAATAATACTAAGAATTGTAATAAAGAAGATATAGAAAGTACTAAAAATATGTTAAAAAATATAAATCCATCAGCATATATATTGGAATCAGAAAATAAAGGGGGATTTAATTCATTGCTTAGAGAAAGTCAAATATTAGATAATACTTTTTTTAAAAAGATAAAAGTTAAGATAAATAATTCCACAAAACATTTAAGGAGAAAAGAGAGTGAAAAATAAAAAAAATAGAAATTTTTTAATAATATCATTTATCATATTTTTAATTATTATAGGATTATATAAATTAGATATGTATGATAAAAATATAATGGAAAAATTTTTTAGTACATTTATAGACATAATGATGGATTCAACTCCTTTTATTGTTTTAGGAGCGATAATTTCAGGTGTGATGCAAATATATATATCAAATGAAACTATACGTAAGTGTATTCCTAAAAATAATATTGTAGGATATTTTGGTGCAGCATTAATAGGTCTTATATTTCCAATATGTGAATGTGCAATAATTCCTATAACAAGAGCCTTAATTAAAAAAGGAGTGCCTCTTGGATTTGCAATGACATTTATGATGGCTGTGCCTTTAATAAATCCAATTGTAATAATGTCAACATATACAGCGTTTAATGATAACATATCTATGGTAATAGCAAGAACGGTGGGCGGATTTGTTGGAGCAATTCTTATAGGAGTTATAATGACCTTGCTTCAAGGCAGAAGACAATATTTATTGATGGACAGATTAATAGACAATAAATCATATTGTAATTGCGGATGTAATGATAATGGAATGATGAAATGTGATGGAAATAAGTTTAAATTACTTTTAGAGCATTCTATAAAAGAATTTTTAGATATTATGAAGTACCTTATAATTGGAGCATTTTTGGCAACTGCATTTCAAGTATTGGTTCCAACCAGTATATTTGATAATATATCAAATGGAAAGATGCTATCTATAATATTTATGATGTTGCTTTCATTTCTATTATCTTTATGTTCGGAAGTTGATGCGTTTATTGGTAAAAATTTATTAAATCAATATCCTTTTTGTAGTGTAGTAGCCTTTTTAATATTTGGGGCTATGTTAGACATGAAAAATCTAATTATGTTATTTGGAACATTTAGAAAGGAATTTGTAATAAAGTTATCTATTACAATAGTATCAGTTGTTATATTGGTTTCAAGCGTATTTTTATTGGCAGGATTATAACAATAATAGAAGTTAATCAAGATAAGTTGAGGGGGAAAGGGTAGAGTTAAAAAATATGGCTGTTTTCATATGAATTTAATGAAAACAGCCACTTTAATCTTTTACTCAACTAAAGTTTTTAAGGTAATATCTTTCTTAGTTATATGATCAAAAATCCAACCATATAAAAAGTTAATTAATGTTTGTAATTCATCGTAGTTTTCTTTATAAAAATTAGATACATTAATATCTAAGATTTGCTTCTTAAATGCTTTATGATCAGCAATATGATCTGCTAGATAAGCATAATGTACCATGCCAAAGTACATTTCTTCATAATAGAAATGATAAGTTACATAATTTCGAAAATCACATACAATTTTAATTGCATCATCTACTTTATAAATTACATTTGGAGTTGCAAGTAGGATTTCTAAATCTCTACATAGTTTAAATAAATATTTGTGTTGTTCATCTATAGTCTCAATGCCAATATTATAGCTATCGTCCCATTTTATCATTTGTACCCCTCTTTATTCGATAATATATATAATAATTTATATATTTATATTATTATATAATAAAAATATAAAAAGTTTCAAATTGAATATGTATAAATATACATGAAATACCTCTAAAATAGAACGAATTTTATAATAAACATAAAATATCGGATATAAGCATAAATATTACACCTATTATCCGATAGTTTTTATAGTATATTTAATTCAAAACATTTTTTAACTATTGAGCGTATTTTTCATCTAATATAATTTCAATATAACTAAGTTTATTTTCTACACTAGCATCTGATGCTACTGTTATTTTATAAGTATTAAATTTATTATTCCAAACTAGACCAATAGGTGCAGTTACATCTGGTGTTTGAGCACTAATGCCTAATACATTTAAGATGTTAATACCATCATTAGGATATTTTAGTTCTTTTATTGGTATAATTTTAATAATTGCAGATTTAGAATCAACGTAAGTTATTTCAAAAGTATAGTCATCTTTTTCATAAGTAACTTTATCACCATCTGTGCTTTTAGGATTTCCTAAAACTTTTTTAATAGCATTTTGATCCTTATCTTTTAAATCATCTATACTAACAACCTTCTTTACTTCTGCAGTAGAAGATTCAACATTTCCTGGTAGAGTTGAATTAGCATTTTCATTTTGAGTTTGTTCAGTAGTGTTATTAGTATCGTTATTAGTATTATTAGGCTTTCCACATGATACTAATGTTATAATACATAGTAGTGAAATTACTGATAATTTAATAAATTTTTTTTTCATGAGCGTCTTCCTCCTAAGATATTAAAAAATTTCCCTATATTTACATAGTAAAATTTGTTCTTTGTAGAATATTATATCACTATTTATTTTTAATAAAAGTAAAGTAATAGAATCTTAATAAAGATTAAATTTTAATGTAATCTTTGCTTAAATTTAAGTAGTTTAAATCCATTTTCTGAAACATAAACCCCAAGTAATACTAATATTGCACCAAAAGTAGAGTATAGAGTAAGACTTTCATTTAATATAAAGAAAGAAGCTATCATTGTAACAGCTGGTATTAAATAAATGTAATTATTAGTTTTAATAATTCCTAAATTATCAACTGTATAATTCCAAACAACGTAGCATATTCCAGACGCTATTACTCCTAGAAATAACAAATTGAATATTATTTTTGGTTGCGATAATGACATGGTATTTATATTACTAGATGATGAAAACAATATAAATGGCAATATAGTTAATAATGCATAAAAAAATATTTTTCTAGTTATATATATGTAGTTGTACTTACCACTAATTTTTTTTAAAGTTACTGAATAAACAGCCCAACATAATGCAGCAGATAAAGCTAAAATATCTCCAATTGGATTTAATTTTAATATAAAATTTCCATTAAAGATAACTAAAAATACACCTAAAATTGCAATTATAAATCCAATAAATAAATTTTTATTTAAATTTTCTCCTTTGGAAAAAAAGTGTGCCATAAATGCTGTTAAAATTGGAGCAGTAGCAAGAATTAATGCTACATTAGATGTAAGAGAATAAATTAATGCAGAATTTTCAGTAATAAAATATAAAGATCCTCCAGTGATTCCAGCAAGCAAAAATAAAGATTCTTCTTTTATTGATGTTATTTTATGAAATTTGGGATGAATTAGTAAAAGCATAATATATGCTATTAAAAATCTAAGAAACATTATTTCTGCTGGAGTGAAATTACTAAGTAATACTTTAGTAGATACAAAAGTAGTACCCCAAACTACTATTGTAAAAAACGCTAAAAAGTTTAATGATAACTTTTTATTATTCATATGAATCAAGTCCCCCTTTAAGTTATGTATTTTTTGCTATGTGGTAAATTATATATTAATAATAAATTTGTGTAAATAAGATATTAATTTAAGCAAAATGGATATTGATAAACTTTTTTGCAGGATATTTAATTCTATTTAAAGGGATATTAAGTTTTGCTATAGAAGTATATTATTAGGGATAAAGGGGAGGTAAATTAATGAATGATATAATTTTTAAAACAGTAGACGGAGTGGTGTATGCAGGAAAAGTCACATACTTTGGAAAAGAAGAATTATCAGTAAAAAATCTAAATATATTAAATGAGTTTGAAGAAAAAGATGTGCCAGCACTTAAAGAAAATGTATACGAAGATGGTGATGTATGGTTTTATACTAATAAAATAATTTGGTATAAAAATAGGAGATAATTTAAATATGATTAAAAAGATTACTTAATTAATGGGTTTGTATTAAGTAATCTTTTTAATTTATAATAAATTATATTTAAAAGTCTAGTCTAATTAATGAAAGAAATAAATTACTTATCTTTATTTTTAAGTACTCCATTAGAAATAATTTTTTCTTGGAATTCTACATTAAATGCTTTTTCATATTTTTTTATTATGTTCATTTGTTTATCAGTAACTATACAGATAGAAGTACCTTTTGCATTACCTCTAGCAGTTCTACCAGATCTATGTAAGTACTCATCAAGTTTTAATGGAAGATCTAAATTAAATACATGAGTAATATCAGTAATATCAAGACCTCTAGCAGATACATCTGAAGAAACTAATATTTTGATTTTACCTGTTTTAAAGCTATCAATAGCATTTTTTCTTTCTTCTTTAGAAATACTTCCACTCATAGCAAAACATTCTCTATTATGATAATTAAGTTTTAAAGATGTTAATTCAATATCTTTATTATCATTAACAAATATTAATGCTCTTTTTGGATCTTCAGCTGATATTATTTTTCTAAGTACTTCAAATTTATCTCTTCTATCACATTTTACATACACATGTGAAATGTTAGGGTTAATTGAAGATTTACCTTGTGATTTAACTATTAAAGGATCTTTCATTAATTCCTTTAATGAATCAACTATTTCAGGAGTAATAGAAGCAGAAAAGGCCATTAATTGTCTATCTCTCATAGTTGTTTTAATTATGTCTTTAACAATTTGAGCTCTCTTTGGATCCAATAAATTGTCAACTTCATCAATAACAATAGTTTTTATAGTATGAGCAGTGATCTTTTTCTTTCTTATAAGATCAAGAACTCTACCAGTTGATCCAACTATTATATGAGGCTTAACTTCTTTAAGCTTTTTAATTTGATTATTTATATTAACATCACCGATTATTCCAAGTGATTTAACGTTTATTCCAGAGTTATCTGAAAGCAACTTAATTTGCGCCTCTATTTGCATAACTAATTCATGAGTTGGTGCTAAAATTATTGCTTGAATATCTTTAGTTTCAGTATTTATTCTTTCAAATATAGGAAGAAGATAAGCTAAAGTTTTACCACTTCCAGTAAATGATTCTCCCATTATGTCTTTATTTTCTAAAGCTTCATTTATAACTAAACTTTGAATTTCAGTTGGAGCAGTTATATTTTGCTTTTCTAATGCACTTATTATATCTGAACTTAAATTTAAATCGTTTAATGATTTTGTCATATTATAAAAATTCTCCTTTGTTTTTAAATATTAGTATGCTTAATTATATACTTAATATATGTATTTTTCTAGTTAAACTTGTATTTGTAGTATATAATCATAGAGTTAGATAAATTTTAGGCTGTATTTAAAAAGATTACTAATATATGTATAAGCAAATTGGATAAAGCAATTGAACTTAAGAAGACTAACAATTAAGTATAGTCCTATTTTACCTTATGTCTAATATAAAATTATAATAAGCAATTAAAAAATAGTTTATTTCATAATAAGATGATTATAATAAATTATTTTGTATTGAAAATACTATATTAATTATGGGATAAAATAAACATAGTGCAAAAGAAAAATATGTTTAATTAAGATAAATAAAGGAGACAATTAAAGGATGAGCAAAGAATTTAATAAATTTGAGTTAAGTGGTGAATTGCTAAAAGCAATAGATAATTTAGGATATAAGACTCCATCAGAGGTTCAAGAGAAAGCAATACCAGAAATACTTAGAAATAAGGATTTAGTTGTAAAATCTCAAACAGGAAGTGGAAAGACAGCGTCTTTTGGTATTCCATTATGTGAAAAAATAGACTGGGATGAAAATAAACCTCAAGTGTTAGTATTAGCACCAACAAGAGAATTAGCAGTTCAAATTAGTGAAGATATATCTAATATAGGAAGATATAAAAGAATTAATTGTGTACCTATTTTTGGAAAGCAATCAATAATGGATCAAGAAAGAAAATTAAAGCAAAAAACACATATAGTTGTTGGTACTCCAGGTAGAGTATTAGATCATATAGATAGAGGAAGCCTTGATGTGTCAAAGATAAATTATTTTGTTATAGATGAAGCAGATGAAATGCTTAATATGGGATTCATAAAACAAGTAGAAGCTATAATAAGAAGAATACCAAAGAAAAGAGTAACATTATTATTTTCTGCAACTATACCTGATGAAATAAAAAACTTATGTGACAAACATATGAATAGACCAATTGATATAGCAATTAAATCTCAAAATTTAACAAGCGATAATGTAAGTCACTATGCTTATCATGTGGGATATAACGAAAAACTAGATTTATTAAATAATATACTTATATCTGAAATGCCAGAAACTTCAGTTGTATTTTGTAGAACAAAAGAAAATGTTGATACAGTACATGAATATTTAAATAAAAAGGGTTATTCAACTAATAAGATACATGGTGGAATGATGCAAAAAGACAGACTTGATACTATGGAGCAATTTAGAAGAGGTGACTTTAGAATTTTAGTAGCAACAGATATAGCTTCAAGAGGTATAGATATAGAGGGAATTACACATGTTATAAACTATGATATTCCAGTTGAAAAAGAAGCATATGTACATAGAATAGGAAGAACAGGACGTGCAGGAGCTAAAGGAGTAGCCTTAACTTTTTGCAAAGATTCTGGAGATAGATATTTAAATGAAATTGAAGAATACATAGGTTTTAAACTAGAAGTTAAAAATCTTCCAAGCAAAGAAGAGATAATTAATTGCACAGAAAAAGCAATGGAAGTATTAAAGAGCAAACCAAAAAAGAAAAAGGAAAAGAGTAATGCTGTAAATAAAGATATAATGAAGATATATCTAAATGGTGGTAAGAAAAAGAAAATTCGTCCAGGGGATATAGTTGGAGCTGTAACTAAAATACCAGGAGTAACTGGTGAAGACATTGGAATAATAGATGTTCAAGATTTAGCTTCATATGTAGATATATTAAATGGAAAAGGTAAGACTGTAATAAATGGACTAAAGACAGCTACTATTAAAGGTAAAAAGCTTAAATGTGATAGAGCAAGAGGTTAACTTTAAGTAAAGTGTTTATCTATGAATAAGCAAAGTTGGACGGAGTAATTGAACTTAGGAATATTATAATAATTTGATTAAATAGTATAATTTAGTTATACTGAATAAAGAATAATAAATAGTTAAAAAATCACTTTTCAAATTTTTTATATATAATAATAGTGTGCTATTTTTAGAAGTTGTGATTGTAGCATAATCTAGTAAGTAAATTATAGGAATTTTAAAAGTTAATTTAGTAAAGAGGTGTATTTAAAATTATGTTTTCAAATAGAAATGCAAAATGCTGGTGTGGTAGCGGATTAAAATATAAGAGATGCCATTTAGAATTTGATGAAAAGTTAGAAAGTTTAAGATTAAAAGGTGAAATAGTTCCACCAAGAGAAGTAATAAAGAGTTCAGAAGACATAGAAGGAATAAAAAAGAGCTCAGAAGTTAACAATGGAGTTTTAGATTTAGTTGCAAGTAAGATAAAGGCAGGAATGTCTACTTTAGATATAGATAAATTAGTTTATGACTATACAGTAGAACACGGTGCTATACCTGCACCTTTAAACTTTGAAGGATTCCCTAAGAGTGTATGTACTTCTATCAACAATGAAGTATGTCATGGTATACCAGATGAAAAGATAATACTTAAAGATGGAGATATCGTAAATGTAGATGTATCAACTATTCTTAATGGATATTATTCAGATGCATCAAGAATGTTTATGATAGGTGAAGTTAGTGAAGATGCTAAGAAATTAGTTGAAGTAGCTAAAGAATGTATGGAAGCTGGAATAAAAGTAATAAAACCATGGGGTCACTTAGGTGATATTGGAGCTGCTTGTCAAGAAGTAGCACATAAGAATGGTTACACAATTGTTAGAGCTTTAGGTGGTCATGGAGTAGGGAATCAATTCCATGAAGAACCTTTTGTACCTCATATCGGTAAAAAGGGTACAGATATGGTCTTAGTACCAGGAATGGTATTAACAGTAGAACCAATGGTTAATGCTGGTGGATATGATGTATATGTAGATGCAGAAAACGAATGGACTATATATACAGAAGATGATTCATTATCAGCTCAATGGGAACATACTGTTTTAATAACTGAAACTGGAGTTGAAATATTAGCTAAATAATTTTGTGATGCTTAGTGATACCATCCTGTGTTTTATGAAACATAGGGTGGTATTTTTTTAATGTATAGGAAATTATAGAATTTTTGAAGCTTGAAAGGCTGATGAAATCTAAGGTTATGAATATATGTTTAAATTGTTCATTGAAGGGTGGCGTAGCCACTTTTTTATGTAAGAGTTTGTTTTTGATAAGAATAATCTTAGAACATTTATTTAACATTGGTATAAATATATTATATGAGAACTTATTTTGGTAAAGCTTTATTAATATTAAGGAGTTTTTTTATGGAAGATGAACAAATCAAGGATATTATAGTAGCTTTAATAAACAATAAGATGTTTCCTGAGGGGAAAGATGAAGAACATACAGCTAAATATGTAGCTAGGTTTATAAAAACATTAGAAAAAGAATTAGATAAGTAAGATGGGGATTGGTGGAGGGTCGCCTCCACCATGAAACCCACGACCATTTGTATATGGCTTGAATAGCTACTTACAGATGGTCGTGTTTTTTATTGTCACGGGTAGCACCAAAATCAAAACCACGAAAATATTAAAATTTACAATTTGGATTTTAGTGCGTTATTCTAGTTTTTGAAGAAAAAATAATGAAACTTATGAGAATAAAGTTTTAAATATTAGATTTTATAATTTATTTAAGTATAATTTTTACTGTAAAATAATTCAATAAATCGCTAATATAAACTATAATTAATATAACGAAATAATGGAGGTGAGTCATGTGCCATATGAAATGGGTGGAAGAGCAGATAAGAGTGGAAACAGATATGAAATAAAATGTGTTATATATCAAATGCTAAAACTTCTAGAAGAAAAAATATATTCAGTAACGCTAGAGGCACTTGGAGAAGATGAACAAGGAGTAGATATATGGATAGATTACTTAGATGGAAGTCGAGAAGGGCAGCAATGTAAGGGGAGAAATGGAAGTAGTGAAAGTTGGACAATTAGTTCAATGAAAGCACATGATATATTTGTAAACTGGAAAATGCAACTAGATAGAAATGAGAAGAATAAAGTTGCGCTGGTTTCACCATTATCATGTTCCCTAATCATTGATTTGATAAATAGAGCTAATAATACTGATGGAGATTATGAACATTTCTATAATAATCAAATATGTAAATCTCAAAAAATAAAAAAAGCTTATACAGATTATGCTGAAGCAATGGAATTAAATATTGAGGATAAAAAGGATATTATAAAAAGTATTGATTATTTAAAAAGAACTTTTTACAGACAGGAACCAGATTTTCAATTAAAAGAATTTATATTAGATAAAATTCGATATTTATTAATTGGAGATGAAGACAGAGTTTATGATACCCTTGTGTCTATAATTATTGATGAAGATATTCTAGGTAAACAAATTACAAACACTTTTTTATGTGAACTATTAAGAAGTAAAGATATTGAATTAAAAAATCTTGCTTTAGATAAAAGAATAGCTCCAAGAATAGACGAACTTAATGATGAATTTAGAAAGTTTTTTCTCCCAATTAAAGATAGATTAATAGAGCGTAAAGAATTTGATTCATGTAGAAAGATTATTGATTCGGGGGAATCAATGATTATTCATGGAAAAGCAGGTAATGGTAAAAGCGGTTGTACTGAAGCAATATTAAATTATTGTAATAAAAATACCATACCTGTTATTGCGATTAAGCTAGACAAAAGGATTCCTATGGGAAGTGCTGAAAAATGGGGACAAGATTTAGGATTACCAGCGTCACCTGCTCACTGTTTACATAGTATTTCAAAAGATGAACAAGCAGTAATTATTCTTGATCAATTGGATGCATTAAGATGGACTCAAGCACATTCAAGAGATTCTTTATTGGTTTGTGCTGAAGTTATTAATGAGATAATAAAAATAAATATTGAGAGAAAGAAAAAAATATCCCTAGTTTTTGTATGTAGAACATATGATCTTGAAAATGATAATAATATAAAAGCATTACTTAAATCAGATGAAAAAAGTAACTTAAAAATGTCTTGGAATAATATAACTGTAGATGAGTTTGATGACAATACAGTAAAAGAAGTAGTAGGAGAGCAGTACCTAGGATTATCCAATAAGTTAAAATGCATTTTAAAGACACCAAGTAACTTATATATTTGGAGTCAATTATCATCAGATAAGGACTACAATGAGTGTTCAACTACAAGCAATTTAATTTTAGAATGGTGGACGCAGTTAAAAAGTAATTCTATGGCTGTTGGAGTGAATGAAAATGATGTTATTAATGTTAAAGAAAATTTAGTTCAATTACTAGATAAGATGGGAAGAATAAGTATATCTAAAAGAATTTTAAGAACTAATGAGAATGCATTGTTTTATTTGTCATCAAATGGTTTTTTAATAGTACAAGGTGAGAGTATCTCATTTATCCATCAAAGCATACTAGATTATTTTTTAGCAGAAACAATGATTGATAAATTTTATGATGGAGAAAATATAGTTAATATTATAGGCGATAAGGAAAAGCAGACACCTAGTAGAAGATATCAAGTACAGATGCTGTTACAGAATCTAGTTGAAATGGATAGCCGTGATTTTATTAATGTTGGTGAACAGATGTTAAAAAGTGATAGTATTAGATATTACATGAAACATGTGTTTTATGAAGTATTAGGACAGGTATCAAATATAGATGAGCCAATAAGAATATTTGTTTTAAAAAATTGTGAAGTTAAAGAATACAGTAAATATATATTAAATAATGTTGTTATGAGTCATAGCAATTATATTAGTATGTTAAGAGATAATGGCATTCTTGATAAGTGGATAAAAGATGAAGATACAAAATATATAGTGTTTAATTTATTGAAAAGCATTAGTCCAAAGTTTGATTCTAAAGACATTGTATTCATTAAGAAGTATATTTTAAAATCGAAATCCGATGATGAAAAATTGATTAAATGTTTTAATAATAATATAAATGATGATACGGATGAAATGTTTGATTTACGAATGCAATTATACGAAAAATATCCTGAAATGGCGAATGTGTACTTTAACTTTAAAAAGATGTTCAAAAAATGTGAAATGCGTACAATTAAATTTTTTACGTTTTTATTAAAATATAAAATAAAAAGCCAAGAAAAAAACATATATAAATATGAAGAAGAATTAGCATATGAAATAGCTGATATTTGGGTGAATAATGGAAAAGAAATAGTGAAAATGTTGCTACCTAATTTACCACGTGAATCATATGAAGCGATTAGTTTTAGTGAATGGTGTAATAGATATGGACATAAAAATAATTTGGAACGTACTTGTGTACAAATTATAAAGAAAGCTAATGCTGGGATTATTTCAAATAATCCTAAAGAATTTTTCGAGATATATAGTCACTTTATGGGAAAGGGATTTGCTATTTTTAATGAAATAATGTTATCAGCATTACTAAATTTACCAGAAGAGTATAGTGATTATGTAATTAATTATTTATGTGAAGATTTTGATAAAAATATCTTTGACATGACTAGTGGAGATAATAAATTATTATTAGCTAAAGATGTAATAAAAAAACACTCAGTTAGTTGTAGTAATGAAGTTTATTTATTGTTGGAAAATAAAATAATACATTATATTTCACCAGATGCTAAAGAAAGATATTTTCGAAGAGTAGAGTATAATAAAAATAATACTGGAGAAAGAGTATATTGGAGCTTCTGGGGGGATTTGCAGGCAGAGCTATTACCATGTTTGCAAATCAATCGAATGTCTGAAGAAGGAAAAAGATTATTGACTGTATTAAAGAGAAGATTTGAAGGTAAATACAACAGATATGATAATTCATCTGGACACAGTGGTTTTGTAAAATCACCAATTAGTGGAAAGAAATTAAGTAATAAGAATTGGATTAAACTATTAACTAACAAAGAAATTGAGCGTAGGGAAAATCATAATTGGAAAGATGTACCTGGGGGGTTTATTGAAAGTTCTATCGAAGAATTCTCAAGTGATTTTCGTAGTACAGTAATCTTAGAACCTGAACGAATGATTAAATTAGTACTTGGATGTGAAGAAGAAATTTTGGATGAATATATAGATTCATTATTTAGTGGAATAGCAAGTAATAATGAACCTAAAGATATATCAACAGAATTATTGGAAGCGTTAATAGAAAGATATCCATGTGATAATAAATCTTGGAGAGCTAGTAGTATATGTAGAATACTTGAAATGAAAAATGATTCAAAGTGGTCTCAAAAAGTATTAGATATTTTAAAAGATATTGCCATAAATCATATAAACCCTGAGTTGGAAAAGCCAAATGTTACTAATAAAGATGATAAGGAAATGCGAACATTTGAAATGTTACAAGATAACTCATTGAATTGTGTAAGAGGTTCAGCTGCATTTGCAATTGGCAAATTACTTTGGGAAGATAAACGATTGTATGTTCAATTTAAAGAAACAATTAACCAACTAACTAAAGATGAAAATCCAGCTGTAAGGTTAGCAAGTTTATCAGCGTTATGGCCTACTTATAATATAGAAAGAGATTGGGCTTCTGAAAAAATATTGACTCTATATGAACAAGATTATCGTTTAGCAGGATTTCATGATTCAAAAAATATGTTTTTCTTGTTATACAATAAGTATAGAGAGCGTGTTTTAAAAATAATTAACAAATGTTTTTTATCATCAGATGAACAATTAATTAAAATCGGTTCGTATAGTTTAGCAGAGATGTTTATAGTAAAAAATGAGTTTTTACATGAAATAGATAATATAGATAGTATTACAGAAAAGCAGGTGAAATCAATATTAGAAATGGTAGCTATCTATTTTGATAAAGATGAATATAACGATATTTGTAAAAAGATAATACTAAAATTTAAAACAAGTGAATTTGATTTAGATTTTCCTATATCAAATTTATTCTATCAAAACAAGATTAATTTAGAAAGGGATAATGAATTTTTAATAGAGATTATGCAATCAAATCTAAGTAATAGAATAGTAAGTGCTTTTGTACATTATCTTGAAAATAATTCAAAATCTATAGTATATTATAAAGATATAATCTTATCAATGAGTTATCATTTACTTATTAATGAGAGTGAAAAATTAATAGGGTATTGGGGAATAGATGATGAAATTTCAAAGTTAATTATAGGATTATATGATGAGACTTCAACATCTTTAGAACCTGAATTAATTGAGGTATCTAAAAAATGTCTTGATATCTGGGATTTAATGTTTGAGAAACAAATTGGTTCAATTAGAATGCTAAGTCAAAAAATATTTGAGAGATGATGAGCAGATTACAAATGATCATTAAAAAATGTTTTATAAAGGGGCTTAAAATATGTAGTAAAAGTAATTTGCGATAAAAATTCCGTATAAAGAAGATTTGGTGGATTTCAAAGGTTATGCTTCACCTCCACCATAAAACCCACGAAAATCATAATTTGGATTTTTGTGGGTTTATTTTCATAGAAAAAAATACCAAGTATTATTTTCGTAGTTATAAATAGATTTTAGCGATGAGTTGAAAAAGCAGAATTCGAAAAATAAAAAATCAAACTAAAAGAACTGGTTTAATGGTTCTAATTGATTCTTTGCAGAAGGGGGAGGCCAACATTCAAGTAGCACAACCTATAGATACAATATAAACAATACATTTTGTAGATGGCTGTGATTATAGATGTGTTCGGTACTATTTATATAAGCAACATTAAAATAAAATTATGTTATAATAAGTTAAATTAGAAAAATGGAGGGGCATATGAAAGTATTAAATGAGGAAAAGTTAGAGAAGTTAAAAGAGATAGAAGAAGATTTAAGTATTTATAACGTTGAATCACTAGATTTAAAGGGGTTTTTGGAAACGTTAATCGAAAAAGATTTTATTATAATAATACCACCAATTATAGACGAAATTGAAGATCAAAATTATCAATATATTACTTTGGAGAATAACGTATTAAAAGGTGGGAGCTCAAGGAAACCGGGAAATATTATATTAAATATTGAAGATTTTTTAAATACAATTATTCCTGTTTCAATTTCTTTTACTACTGCAATAAGTAATAAAGATATTACAAAAAAGGTAATGGGTTTATTGGGGGTTATTTGTTATTTAACTCAAAAAATGAAAATTGATATATCAGTTGATCAAGCATTTGTACTTAGAGTTATACATCGTAAGTGTAAGAACAGAAGCGGATTTACAAGTGAAGAATGTTATAAAGAAGTAAATATAATGAGGAAAAAAAGTAACAATCAAATTTTAAGTTCAATCCAATATAGCAATATTCTTGATGATTTATGTAAAATTAATTGTATTTCAATTGAAAATGATATTATTTATTTAAAAGAAAAGATAAAGATAAAATATTAGGAGATATCTAATGAGAGATGTAGAGTTTAAAGGTAAAAATAAGAATACATTAATAGGGCAAGATAGGCCTATAGCAGTAAATGTAAATGTGGGTGTATCTTCTGATATAAAAGAATATATGGATATTGAAAAACAAAAGATAAATAAAATTCTAGAGTTGGATAATTTACCGGATTTGATGATGGATTTAAGTTTAACTAATGCTAATGGTTATTTGTACGAATATATAGAGGAAAAAATTGGATGTCCTGTCGGTATAATACCACATTACTATTGCATAAATGAAACAAATGAGATAGATAATAAAAGATTGATATATGAAATGGAAAGAGCAGCGTTTAGTGGGGTATCATGGTTTGTTATTCATCTTACTCCTACCAAAGAACGTATTTTAAAGGCAATAACTAGTAGAAGGATTCCTTTTTCATCTCGAAGTGCAACAATAATAATTAAAGATATGATAAAGAAAAACAGAGATAGGAGTATATATTGGGATGTACTTGATGATGTAATTAGAATATGTAAGCAATATAAAGTGAATATATCGCTAGGCTCTGCATTTAGAGCAGCAATAATCGATGAAGCATTAGATGAGGTTCATTGTGATGAATTGATGGAATATAGAAATATACTTAAAATATTTAAAAATGAAGGAATAAATGTATTTACAGAAGGGATAGGTCATTGTGATATTAAAAATATAGATAAATTTATAGATATAACTAATAAGACAGATGTACCAATAATGCCATTAGGGCCATTATTTAGAAATTTATTTAATAGTGATGATGATATATCTAATGCTGTAGGTTTCTATTTAAGTATAATAAAAGGAGCTAACTTTAAAATTATTAATTCAATTACTCCAGAAGAGCATAGTGGGGGAATACCTAATATTGATAGTATAATTAGAGGATATAATGTTGCAAGAAGTTGCGCGGATATGTGTAATGAATATATGAATGTTAAGTCATCAAGAAGTGGAAAGAGTATGTGTACAATAATAGATGAAAATTATAAAGGATGTAATAGATGTGAGCAATCTTGTCCTACTAAATTTGTTCAAGAGAACAAAGAACTAATTTTAAAATGGTTAAATAATTAAAAATGATAGAAAATACTTTTGATAATTCTATATTTTTTCCATTTACTGATCCGTTTATACAAGTGAAATATAATTATAACATTAATGAGCTTGAGTATCTATTAAAATTATGCTTTTTTATAGGAAATCCCATATATATAACAGGTGCAAATTTATGGCAAAGTAAATTATCAATCGAACTTTTTAATCGTGCTAGAATATTATTCGACTTAAAGGAAGAAAAATGTTTAGGGTCAATTAAGTTATCTACAAGGAATCTTGATAAAGTTACTAATGTATTTTCTGAATATTTCAATCAAAGGCTTTATGAAAAGGAACATTATATAACTCTTCCAGGAAATTTACAATTGTTGGATTATCAAATTCCACAAACATATTTAGTAGCAGAACAATTAGACAATATTGCAAAACCTTTTATGCGTATTGGTGGTAATGTAACAAAAGTTTTAGCAAAAAATATACAAGCATATTTCAAGAATAATAGAATAATTGCTAGTAAAGTAAACGAAGATATTTTAAAAAATGATATATCAAGAGCAACAATAGCTCATAATATAATTACTTCACCTTATAGCAATGAGGCTAAAGAAAAATTTATAATGGAGAGTAATAGAGAATATTACATAGCAAATGCAGTATCTAATGAATGTTTATTAATATATCCTGAAACTAAGAAGAAAATAATTTTATATGATTTAAACAGAAATTTGCAATATAACGTTATAAATTTATTTAATTCAATAGGATTAAACATTAATAAGATAAATAGTATATCATATGATGCTTTATATATATTAGAAAAAAGTAGACTATTAAATAAGTTTAGAAAATATATATTAAACGATTATTTGGATAGTACCAAGATAATAAATAATGTTAAAATATTAAAAATAATGACAGAGGTTATTAATAAACTATGTACAGATAATTATTATTTAAAAAGATTAAAAGACACTACACAAGAAATTTATTTTGAAAAAGATATTTTGAATGAGAAAATAATTTTTTATTATAATCTACATTTTAATTTAATAAATGGAGCTGAAGATAATATGAAAGATGTAAATATTTCAGATTTAACAAATGAATGTATAAATAAATTTAGTTTAAGTGAACTAAAAGATATAGCAAATGAAGTATGTGGAAATTATGAACTATTCCCTCATAGTACTATAAGCGAGCTAGCGAGAGAATTATGTTCAGATTGTAAAAGAAAAAATACAATAGATAAATTATTATCTGCGTGTATGAAGAAAAATATAAATTTTAACCTATATACAGAAGATTTATTTTTAAAAAATTCAATTACAGATTGGAAAGCAAGTGATGAAAAAGGTAAAAAATATACAATAGGAGAATATAGAGAAATAGTAAATAGAAGTTACAAATTTCATTCTATAAATTTTATTGAAATGGGTTTACAAATGAAGAAAAGAGTTTGTTTACTAGAAATTAATTGTGAGGATGAACCACAATATAAAGCCACAGGTTTTTTAATTAATGATGAATATATTATTACTAATAAACATGTTATTCCATATCCAGAGAGTGTAATAAATTCTTCAGCGTTGTTTGATTATGAAGAGTCTGCAAGCTCTAAAAAGTTTAAGTGCAACTTAGACCATAAAAATACTTATATTTCTGAACAATATGATATTGCAATTACTAAAATATTAAAAACAGAAAATAGTGAATACTTTTTGGATTTACCTAAATTTGAGATAGGAGATCCTAAAGAAAATGATTGTATTCCAATAATTCAACATGCAGATGGTATGCCTAAGCAGATATGCATAGGATATAATAGTTTAAAATATGCAGATGATGAAATTTTACAGTATGTAACGAGTACGTTACCAGGATCGAGTGGTGCTCCAATTTTTAATTCGGAATGGAAGGTTATTGGAATTCATAGTAAAGGTGGCGAAATAGAGCCCAAGAGTAACGATTTATTGTATAGAAACGAAGGGATAAGTATTAAGTGCATTAAGAATTTTTTAGATGATTGTGGTATAAAAATTAATAAAGATGAGTTGAATTTAAGTAGGTAATTATCAAGAATAAGTTGATTTTATGGTAGATTTTAAGAGTCACGCTTCGCCTCCACCATATAAGAACTATAATATTGATACAATAGAAAGCCTTTGATTTTAGGGGCTTTTCGTGTTTCTTTGGAAAAAATCAAGTACTTGAAAAGTAAGAGCTGAAGATAAAAATTGGAAATATAATTGAAAAAATGTACCCATCTTATGTATTTTAGTAAGGTGGGTGCATTTTTTTAGTGGGAGTGTGCATCTTTTGGCAAAAAGGAATTTGTGAGAAAATATTTGTAATATGATGTTTAGATTTAATGAATAGAATATAATTAAGATAGTATTGCGAATAGGAGTGATTAACAATGAAGTATAGTGAGGCAAGAGAAGTATACAAAAACAAGTGGATATTATTTCAAGCTATTTCTGCTTATTCAGAGGGTGGCAAAAGAATTGTAACTGATTTAGTTGTTCTAAAAAGTTATGATAAGGGTAATGACGCATTAAAGGATTATGCAAATTATCATAAAGCTGATAAACAAAAGGAATATTATGTTTATAATACAACTCACGAGACTTTAGATATAGAGGAAAGAGCTTGGATAGAAGTAAGGATAAATGGTTGATTTAAAATTTAGATACGGATTACCATTTTGTAGGGTAGAAGAAATTGATATAACTATAGATATGAATGATTCCATTGAAACTATACATGGTGTAGGTGGAAGTGAATTTGTGTATAAGAAAACTATTGATGAAATTAGGCTTAATGATTTACATAGTAGAGATGTTAATGTGGAAATAGGAATTATGGATTATGGGTTTAATATTGATGGAATAATTGGAATAGATTTTTTAAGACAAATTGGTGCAATTATTTATTTTGAGAAAATGAAAGTGTATAGCAGAAGTGACAATGAAAAATAAATATATTCCCTTTAATAGAATCCAATACATTTGTTATTAAAGCTCCTCCATTTGTATAAATTTTTACTCAAGATGGACATTAGATGTCCGTATTGTTGGAGTATATTTTAAACATAGAAATTTGGAGGAATTGATAAAATGGACATGTTAAATCGAGAAGTTACTTATGTATATGAGATAAAGTATAGTAAAGAAAGTACAAATAAGAAGAATAGATGTTTAGTTAAGAGCAGAATAAAGCCGAAAGATATATGTGATTTAATATTATACATTCAATATAAATATAAGAGTATTATTCCACAGTCAGATTTAACAGAATATGATGTTAAAGAAGTATTAGTAAACTGTTATGAAGCAGAATGTATTAACAATTTAAATGCTGATGAGATTATATATTTGCAAGACAATTTTAAAAGGTTATGTAATAACGATAAAGGAAAGAAAATAATTGATAATATTTCAAGGTATGAAGTTAAGGGGCTGATAGGAGAATTACAAAAAATAGTCTATTTAGCAATAGAAATGTGGAGATGATTAAATATTATATAGAATCTTTTTCACCAGTATCTGGTGATACAAAAGATATGTGCTGGCACAGATTTTTTTCAACATATCAAGGAGAAGTACAAATATATTGGAAAGAATTACTGCCTATATATGCTAATTAATATTTGCTAGAATTACAGATATCACAAGGTAGGTGGTTGTAATGGCTAGCAATAAAACCTTTTGTTATTGGACGTAAAAATTGGCTATTTTTAAATACACTTAAATGTGCAAAAGCCAGTGCGCTTCTTTATAGTATAATTGAAACGGCAAAAGCTAATAATCTTATAGTTGAAAAATAAATAAAAAATCTATTTCAGATATATGAAATTTTAAAGCCCTGTAATTTGCCATACTTAAGTAACTTACAGGGCTTATTTTAGCATTCTTAAATTTAGATTATTAATGCAAGTTATGTCATCTTAATAATCTAAATATTTTTTTGATATGATTATGTTATTAATTTAACAATAAATATAAAAATAAGGGTATTAAGGAAAAAATTACTTTAAATCAATGATGTAAAAATTGATTTAAGGACTTATATATATATAACTTTTTATAATAGAGAAAATTACCAATGTAAACATTTACTGTTAAATTATTAACAATTGTTTACAAGCAGTATTTGAGGAGATATAATGAAATTATAAATTGGTCCTACCTATTTATGATTGGTATGACAAGTACGTATGAATTTATAGGAGGAAAATTATCTTTGATTATAGGAATATATTAAATCTAGGAAAAGAATATTAATAAACTTGTTAATATCATTAAATTAATGTAAATGGTAAAGGGGAGAAAAAACATGGAAATTATGTTATGTGTAAAACAAGTTCCAGATGACTCTGTTGAAATTCATTTGGATAAGGAAGCTAAAAAACCCAAGTTAAGTGGAGTGAGTTTGGTAGCAAATGCATTTGATACATATGCATTAGAGCTAGGAGTCCGCTTGACTGAAGCACATGGAGGGAAAGTAAGTGTATTAACAGTTGGAGCAGAAGATTCTTTAAACACCTTGAAAAATTGTCTTTCTGTAGGAGCTAAAGAAGCATTTTTTGTAAAAGATGATTTATATGCAGATTTAGACTCCCTTGGAACAGCTCATGTTTTGGCAGATGCTATTAATAAAATTGAAAAGGACAAGGGTAAAAAATTTGATTTAATTCTTTGTGGAAAGGAATCTACAGATGAAATTACTGGTGAAGTTGGAGCAATGCTTGCTGAAAAGCTTAAAATGGGTTTTGTAAGTAGTGCAATTGAAATAGGTCTAAAAGATAATGATTTGGAAGTTCATCAAGAAACTGATGAAGGATATAATTTAGTTTCTTTAAAATCACCAGCAGTAGTAACAGTAAGTAAACCAAATTATGATCCACGTTACCCTACGATTAAAACTAAGATGGCAAGTCGTAAGGCAGTAATTCCAACTTACTCAGCAGCAGAAATTGGAGAGGTAAAACAAGCAAAAGTATGTTGCATTCAATATGTTGAACCTCCTAAGAAAGAAGCTGGTATCAAGATTAAAGAGAAAGATGCTGTGCTTGCAGTAAGTGCTGTTATGGAACAAATGAAAAAGGATAAGGCAATCTAAATTAAGGGGGAAAAGGAAAGTATGAAAGCATTATTGTTTATTGAAACAGATGGAGAAAAAGTATTGGGAGGAAGCCTAGAACTTATTAGTGCAGTAAAAGCATTAGAGGCAGAAGGAACAGCTCTTGTAGTAGGTAACAGGGCTTTAGCAGATACAGTAGCAGAGTTTGGAATTCCAGTTATTTTTGCAGATAATGCGGATGACTGTGATACTTTGACAGAAGTATTAGCAGAAACTGTTAAGGAACAAAATCCAGATATTATTCTATTAGCTAATACAGCACTCGCTAAAAACATTGCACCACGTATTGCTGGACGAATGAGTTTAGGCTGTGTAAGTGATGTAACAGGAATTAGTAAAAGCCATGAGAAAGTTATATATACCAGACCAGCTTATGGCGGCACAATTTTGGAACATATTGAAGTAGAAGGCACTGCTATAGTTACAGTTAGAAATGGAAGCTTTCCAAAGCCAGAATCTGCTTCAAATGCAAGTGTTACAGAAAAGAAGTTTGAAATTTCATCTAATGTTATTAAGACAAAAATTGTTGATGTAGTAAAAGAAATTTCTGAATCTGTTAATTTAGAAGAAGCTGAAGTTATTGTTTCTGGTGGACGTGGAATGGGAAATGCAGAAAATTTTAAACTTGTTGAAGAATTAGCACGTGTACTTGGTGGTGTAGTTGGTGCAACAAGACCCGCAATTGAGGAAGGATGGATTTCTCGTGCACATCAAGTTGGACAATCAGGAAAAATTGTAGCACCAAAACTATATATTGCATGTGGTATTTCTGGAGCAACACAACATACATCTGGAATGACAGGTTCAGGTTATATCGTTGCAATTAATAAAGATGAAGAGGCTCCAATATTTGAAGTTTCTAACTTGAGTATTGTTGGTAATGTTGCAGAAATTCTTCCAGTTATGATTGAAGAAATGAAAAAAGCAAAAGCACAGTAAAATTTTTTCTAAGATAAAGGGTTATTTCACTAAAAGCTATTGCAATAACTTAAAAATAAATCTCAATTCACAAGAATATGAAATTAAATATAAAATTTTACACTTGTACACTTAGAGAATTATTAAAAATAAATTAATAATAAACGTAGCATATAAAAAATAATTATATTCGTATATTTTTAAAACAGTATTAATTAGCAAGTGGAGAGATGGATAATTATAATACCATGGTGATACCAATTTGTGAAAGATTATACCACTTAAGAATTAAATAAGGAGGATATGAAATGCTGTTTTTAAAATTCTTAATGGCCATAGCACCAATTATTTGGCTTATAATTGCACTTAGCGGATTAAAAATGCCAGGTTTTAAAGCCTGTTTAATTACACTTGTTCTTACAATGATTTTAGCTATTTTCTTCTGGAATTTGAATGTCATTTATACTATGACAGGAGTATTAGAAGGAATACTAAACGCATTGTGGCCAATTTGTCTAGTTATTGTTGCAGCTTTGTTTACGTATAATTTGGTTCTACGTACAGGCGCAATGGATTCCATTAAAAAAATGTTAGCTGGAGTTTCTAGAGATAAAAGAGTATTAATATTAATTATTGGATGGGGCTTTGGTATTTTCATGGAAGGAATGGCGGGATTCGGTACAGCAGTTGCTATTCCAGCATCAATGCTCGCTGGTCTTGGATTAAATCCAATTTCAGCAGTTCTAGCATGTTTAGTTGCCAATACAGCGCCAACTGCTTTTGGATCAGTTGGAATACCTTTAGTAACACTTTCTGAAATAACGAAAGTTGGAGCTAACTCACTAGCAGCAAACACAGCGATAATTGAAGCGTTTATCCTTTTTATAAGTCCATTTATTATGGTATGCATTGTAGGTGAGGGAATAAAGGCACTTAAAGGGGTATTTGTTGTTACCTTGGTTGCTTCATTATCATTTACAATACCTGCTTATATTACAGCAACAGTACTTGGACCAGAATTACCAAATATAGTAGGATCTATTTGTTGCATGATATGTACAGTTGCTTCAGCAAAAATATTTAATAAAAATCCTCAAGAAGAATATTGTATTCAAGTTAATGAAAAACAAGAAGAAACAACTTTATCATTTAGTAATGCAGTAAAAGCTTGGTGCCCATTTATTCTAATATTTTTAATGTTAATGTTTACTTCAACATTATGCCCACCAATTTATGATGCAATTGCAGGATTTAAAACTAGTGTAATTGTATATGCAGGTAAAGGAGGAAACACTTTAACCTTTAGTTGGATTAATACACCGGGTGTAATTATCTTTATTGCGGCCATTATTGGAGGGTTTACACAAGGTGCAAAAGTGCCAATGATGTTTGAGGTATTAAAAGGTACATTAAAAGCAAACTGGAAAACGATTGTAACAATTTGTGCAGTTATGTCAACCGCAAAAGTAATGAGCTATAGTGGAATGATTTCAGATATTGCAAGTTTTTTAGTTGTAGTTACAGGAGGAGCATATCCATTAATTTCACCATTAATAGGATCTATTGGAGGCTTTGTCACAGGCTCAGGTACATCTACAAGTGTTTTATTTGGAGGATTACAAGTACAAACAGCACAAAAACTCGGACTTTCAGCAGCATGGATGGGTGCAGCCAATACACTTGGAGCAGGTATAGGAAAGATGATTTGTCCTCAAAGTATTGCAATTGGCGCAAGTGCAATAGGCAAATCTGGTTCGGAAAGTAAAATTTTAAGAAGTGTATTTAAATATTATATATGCTATATAACTATTAGTGGAATCCTATGTTTTATAGGTACACGTTTATTTAGTTAAGAGATAATAAGTAAGATATAAGTAGTATTTAGAGATAAAAGATAAGAAATAAGTAGTATAAAAATATAAGGGATGAAAGATCTCAGGTAAAATTTTAGGAAATAATTTAAATTTGGCACTAAATAAATTAGAAAGGAAATGATTATTATGGCTGAGTATAATCAATTAACAGAAGAATTAATCATGAAATTACAGGAGGCAGCTCCAGGGCATATTTTAACAGGTGAAGATATAAATGAAGATTATAGTCACGATGAAATGCCTATCTATGGAAAAGCAGCTCCACAAGTTGTATTTATGGCACATTCTACTGAAGAAGTTTCAAAGGTAGTAAAAATATGTAATGAAAATAAAATACCAGTAACTCCAAGAGGGGCAGGAACTGGGCTTGTAGGTGGAGCAGTTCCATTACTCGGAGGAGTTTTAATTGATATTACAAAGATGAATAAAATACTTTCTTATGACTTAGAGAATTTTATTGTACGTGTAGAGGCTGGTGTTTTATTAAACGATCTTGCAGAGGATTGTTTAAAAAAAGGATTATTATATGCTCCAGACCCAGGTGAAAAATTCGCTTGCCTAGGTGGAAATGTTGCAACTAATGCTGGGGGAATGAGAGCTGTAAAATACGGTGCAACACGTGATTATGTACGTGCCATGAAGGTTGTACTTCCAACCGGTGAAGTAACAGACTTTGGAGCTACAGTATCGAAAACAAGTTCAGGTTATAGTCTTTTGAATTTAATGATTGGTTCAGAAGGTACTCTTGGAGTTATTACTGAACTTACACTTAAAATCATGCCAGCACCAAAGGTAGTTGCAAGTTTAATTATACCTTTTGAAAATTTAGATGATTGTATTGCTACTGTTCCTAAATTTAAAATGGAACACATGAATCCGCAAGCTATAGAATTTATGGAAAGAGAAATCGTTTTATCTAGTGAAAGATATATTGGAAAAAGCGTATTCCCACAAGTAATTGATGGAGTAACTGCAAATGCTTATTTACTTGTAACTGTTGATGCCGGTAATGAAGATGAGTTAAATAATCTTATAGAACAAGCTAGTGAAATAGTATTAGAAGCAGGAGCAATTGATGTGCTTGTAGCTGATACACCAGCAAAAATTAAGGATGCGTGGGCTGCACGTTCTAGTTTCCTTGAAGCTATTATGGCAGAAACAAAATTATTAGATGAATGTGATGTTGTAGTTCCAGTAAATAAAATTGCTTCTTATCTTGCATTTGTAAATAAAACTGGTGAAGAGTGTGGAATAACTATTAAAAGCTTTGGACATGCAGGAGATGGAAATCTTCACATATACCAATGCAGTAATGATTTAGAAGAAGGAGAGTTTAAAACAAGAGTTGATAAATTCTTTAAGATTATTTACGAGGAAGCAATAAAATGTGGAGGCCTTGTTTCAGGAGAACATGGAATTGGTAGTGGAAAGGTTAGCTATTTAAGAGATAGCATTGGAGAAGTAAATATGGAATTAATGAAAGGCATTAAAAAAGTCTTTGATCCAAATTCCATTATGAATCCAGGTAAAGTATGTAGCCAAATAGAAGGTTTAAGTTCATAATAAAAAAGTTTATATATATAAATATCTCATAAAAGTAAAAAAAAGAAAAATAAGCGTATCCTACAAAAAGTAAAAAGGAAAAGATGTTCCACAAAACAAGAAAAGGAATTAAGAAAAAACAATTGATATCCAACAAATTATAAAAAGGAAAAAAGGAAGGCAGGAGATTAATATGAATTTTAGACAAGATGAAACCCATGAACAATTACAAGAAATGTATCGCGAGTTTGCAGAAAATGAGGTAAAACCAATCGCAAAAGAAATTGATGAAAGCATGCGTTTTCCAGAAGAGAATGTAGCAAAAATGGCTGAAATGGGCTTACTTGGAATTCCATTTTCTGAAGAATACGGCGGAGCTGGAATGGACACATTAAGTTATATACAATGTGTAGAAGAATTATCTAAATGTTGCGCGACAACAGGTGTTATTGTTTCAGCACATACAAGTCTTTGCGCAACTCCAATTCATACTTTTGGTACAGAAGAGCAAAAAGTAAAATATTTAAAACCACTTGCTTCAGGTGAAAAATTAGGTGCATTTGGATTAACAGAACCTGTTGCTGGAACTGATGCCTCTATGCAAAAGACAACAGCAGTACTTGAAGGAGACCATTATGTATTAAATGGAAGCAAGATTTTCATTACAAATGCAGGATATGCAGATATATATATTGTTTTTGCTATGACAGATAAGAGCAAGGGAACAAAGGGTATTTCAGCATTTATCGTTGAAAAAGATTTCCCAGGTTTTTCTGTTGGAACTCATGAATTAAAGATGGGAATTCGTGCATCTTCTACATGTGAATTATTCTTTGATAACTGCATAGTTCCAAAGGAAAATCTTTTAGGAGAAGAAGGTAAAGGATTCGGAATTGCAATGGCGACTCTTGATGGAGGACGTATTGGTATTGCAGCACAAGCTCTTGGTATTGCAGAAGGTGCAATAGAAGAAACAGTAAAATATGTTAAAGAGCGTGTTCAATTTGGAAAATCAATTTCACAATTCCAAAATACTCAATTTGAACTTGCACAAATGCGTGCAAGTACAGAAGCTGCAAAACTTTTAGTATATCAAGCAGCATGTGCAAAAGATGATCATGTAAAATATACACATTTAGCTGCTATGGCAAAATTGGTTGCTTCTAGAAATGCTACTAATGTAACAAATCGTTGCCTGCAATTATTTGGTGGCTATGGATATTCAAGTGATTATCCAATTGAAAGAATGATGCGTGATGCTAAGATAACAGAAATCTATGAAGGAACATCAGAAGTTCAAATGATGGTAATTTCAGGATGGATGCTTAGATAAGCCACATTTTAAGAACTAATAAATTTGCTCTTTAGTTAAACACATTTAAATAAACTATGAAAATAACAAGTTCAACTATATATTATAGGGAACTTGTTATTTTTTATGTCTTTAATTGGATGGAGTGCTTTTTTATTCTTTAAGAATTTATAATACATTACATATTAATGAAGGTAAGAAAACAAAGATGAGGGCGGTAGATATTGTAGGCACACTTTGCAATATTGAGGGCATGACAAAAGAAGATATAGGAATCATCAATATATATGTTAATTTTCATTCAACTTATTTTTGGTTCAAATTCTCAGCTTCGTGCCATTGCAGAAGTATATGCATGTGATGATAATAAAGAAAAATTTATACAGGATTTCATATTTGCATGGAATAAGATAATGAATGCAGATCGTTTTGAAATTAAATAAATTATTTAAATAGCTTTAACTAAGTTAATTTTAAACTTAATTAAGGCTATTTTAGATTACAAAATCTACAATAACAAAGATAAAAAATGGTGAAGACTAGAAATAGTTTAAGAAATATGCTATTTTTTAAATGATATAGAATGTTTGGAAAATATTCAGAATTTTAAATACAAAAAGTAAAGAATGTATTTAGTTAATTCATAAAACATATATATTAATTTCAAATAAAGGCTAAAGAGACTTTAGGTTTTGGAGGATGGAAATGAAATATAGTGTTAAAGATTTATCAAATATATTAGGAATAACAACAAGTGCAATTCATTTTTTTGAAAAAGAAAATTTAATTAAGGCAAATAAAGAGAAAAATGGATGGAGATATTATAATGTAGTTGATGTATTTCGCTTGTTATCGTATACAAAGTATAAAAATATGGAAATGCCTATGAAGGCTATTGTTAAGCAGTTTAGTGGGGAAGAGAGCAGCTATTTATCTACTAAGAATAGAATTGAAGAATATAAAAGAAAAGCTGAAGAAAAAAGTAGGTATTATAAAGAACTTGCAGATTCAATAGAAGAAAATTTGAAAAGCATACGTCTTATTAATGAACTTCTTGATAAATATGAATTTGTTAAATCTCCAGAAATATTAATGTTGTATGATGATGAATGCGGGTGGATATCTAGAAATAGACAAGCTCAAAAGATAGTTCAACAGTGTGTTAAAGCAATGCCCATAGTTCAGCTAGGTGTGATTAAGCATAGAGATAATAATACATGCAATTTTGGATATATGATTTTAGATAATCATATAGAAAAGTTTAATATTTCTTTGGATTTGCATAAAAAAAGTTTAAAAGCTACTTCATGTCTTCATACAATTCAAATTGTTGATGATGAATTAACAAAAAATCCTGAAGTAACTTTTAAAAGAGCAGAAGAGTATGCTAAGTCTAGAGGATTTGAAATCATAGGAGATACAGTTGGAAAAATTCTTCTTGTGGATGTTGAGAAACCAGCTAAATTACGCACATATATAGAAATATGGATACCTATAAAATAAATATTTGATAAATTTGTCACAATAACTATTGAAGTTAAAGTTCCTTTATGCTCTATAATGATTTTTAGAGGTAGGTATTACCAACTATAAAATTATTTTAGAGAAAGAGGGATGTCTTATGATAAAAGAAAAACACAAAGTTTTATTTGAACCAATAAAAATAGGTGGTTTAGAAATAAAAAATAGATTTGTTTTAGCACCAATGGGACCAGGTGGATTATGTAATGCTGATGGAAGCTTTAATGAAAAAGGTGAAGAGTTTTATGTTGAACGTGCTAAAGGTGGTACAGGTTTAATAATGACAGGTGTTACTATGGTTGAAAATGACATTGAAAAATGTGCATTACCATCTATGCCATGTCCAACTTTAAATCCTCTTAACTTTATAACAACAGGAAAGAGTATGACTGAACGTGTTCATGCTTATGGATCAAAAATATTTTTGCAGTTATCAGCTGGATTTGGACGTGTAAGTATTCCTTCAATTGTTGGAAAAACAGCAGTTGGACCATCTGCAATTCCACATAGATTTTTAAAAGATGTAGTATGCCGTGAACTTACAACTGAAGAAGTAAAGGAATATGTTAGAAAGTTTGGAGAATCAGCAGAAATAGCTAAAAAAGCAGGTTTTGATGGTATAGAAATACATGCTGTTCATGAAGGATATTTACTTGATCAGTTTGCAATTTCATTCTTTAATAATAGAACTGACGAATATGGTGGAAGCTTAGAAAATAGATTACGTTTTGCTTGTGAAATAGTTCAAGAAATAAAGAAAAGATGTGGAGAGGATTATCCAGTATCTTTAAGATATAGTATTAAGAGTTTCATAAAAGACTGGTGTAAAGGTGGTTTACCAGGTGAAGAATTCGAAGAAATGGGAAGAGATGTTCCAGAAGGAATAGAAGCCGCTAAAATATTAGTAGATGCAGGATATGATGCTTTAAATGGAGATGTTGGATCATATGATTCATGGTATTGGAGTCATCCCCCAATGTATCAAAAAAAGGGATTATACTTACCATATAATGAAATTCTTAAAAATGCAGTAGATGTTCCAATAATTACAGCAGGAAGAATGGAAGATCCAGAATTAGCAAGTGATGCTATATTATCAGGAAAGACAGATATGATTGGACTTGCAAGACCATTACTTGCAGATGCTGAAATTCCTAATAAAATATTAGCAGGTGATTATAAGAATGTTCGTCCATGTTTATCTTGTCAAGAAGGTTGTATGGGAAGATTACAGAATTTTGCTAATATAACATGTGCAGTTAATCCAGCATGCTGTAGAGAAAAAGAACTAGAACTTAGAAAAGCTGATGAAAAGAAAAAAGTACTTGTTATTGGAGGCGGAGTTGCAGGATGTGAAGCTGCAAGGGTAGCTGCAATAAGAGGGCATGAGGTAGAAATATTTGAAAAGTGTGATAGATTAGGTGGAAATCTAGTAGCAGCAGGAGCTCCAAGTTTTAAAGAAGACGATATAGCACTTATTCAATGGTATGAATTACAATTGAAAAAACTTGGAGTTAAGATAAGATATAATACAACTGTTACAGAAGAAATGATTAAAGAAACTGATGTAGATACAATTATACTAGCTACAGGCTCTACTCCTAGAAGATTAAGTATTGAAGGAACAGAAAATGTTTATACTGCAGAAGAAGTATTACTTAAGAAAAAAGATGTTGGAAACTCGACTATAGTAATTGGTGGTGGACTAGTAGGTTGTGAAACAGCTTTATGGTTAAAGGAAATGGGGAAAGATGTAACTATTGTTGAAATGATGGATGATATATTACAAGTTGGTGGACCTTTATGCCACGCAAATCATGATATGTTAAAAGAGTTAGTATCATTTAATAAGATTAATGTAAGATGTGGCTCTAAAATAATAAAAGCAACAGAGGAAGGATTTATAATTGAAAACAAAGAATCTCAAGAAATAGTTAAAGCTGATTCAGCAATTGTTGCAATAGGATATAATTCAGAAAATTCACTATATAATAAAATTAAATTCTTACACAGTAATGTTAGAATGATTGGTGATGCAAACAAAGTTCAAAATATAATGTATGCTATATGGGATGCATATGAAGTAGCAAGAAACATTTAAGGAATAATTTAATTTTAATAGAGATTCTTAAATTTAATAGTGTAAAGTAAAAGTATGACTTCCATATTTTATTGAAGTCATACTTTTTAATTTTTCTCGTAAATTTCTTGTATTATAAAAATTATAATTGAGTACAATAAAAATCAACTTAGAAAAACTAAGAAAATTTTCAAAATAAATGGGTAATTTTAGCCACTTGTTTTGAATTTTAAGTATTTGTGCACACCATTAGTGAAATTTTATTAGGGGGCATTTTTATTTTGAGGACGTGCACCTTTTAGTAGCAAGGATTCTGTGAGAAAACATTTATAATAGGATGTTTAGATTGAATGAATAGGATAAAATAAAAATATATTAGAAATGTTAGATTTTAAAATTGAGGAAAAGAGGTACTGTTTATGAAGTTTCTATAAAAAAGGTAGATGGATATGTAACAATAGATCCTGTTCTAAAGGATGTTTATAAGAGTGGAATTGTTGTGGAAGAGGTATTGTAACTTGACGAATATAATAATATAATATTATTATAAAAGAATAGGTGGTCGTTTATGCAAATATTAAAAGAAGAGGTTAAAAACAATATAACTTATGGGGCTAAAAAACTTTTTAGTGAATATGGATTTGAGAAAACTTCAATGAATATGATTGCAAAGGAAGCAAATGTAAGTAAAAGCAATGTTTATAATTATTTTGCCACAAAAGAGGAGATTTTTTATTATATTACTGATGCTATGGCAAATGATTTGATAAATATGACTGAATTTTTTGTAAATCATAAATTCTATGAGAAATTTGGTAGCAATGAATTTATTGAAATGATGGTTCAGAAACTATTTAAAATTTCATCGGAACACAGAGAAGAATTACTTCTTATTATGGATTGCTCAAAAGGTACAAAGTATGAAGATATAAAATCAAAAATTATTAATATGTTAGAAAGGCATTTTGCAGAAGGATTTTCCGAAAATATTGCTAAAGAATGCTTTATAGCTCATGTAATTGCTTTTAATTTAATAGAAGGTATATTAGAGATACTAAGAAATAAAAAGGATAATAGAGAGATTTATGATAATTTTAATAAATTAATTAAATATCATATAAAAGGTTCAGAAATGTTGATTAATAAATAGTCAACATTTTTAAATAAAGTAATAATGACCATATGTTCTTTATTAAACAAGATATGGGAAGTGATTGAGTTTATGTATAATAACAATTTTAAAGTAGGTACATATAATTTGAATAGTGAACCTAATTTTAACTATCAGTTAAATAGAACAATATTGTGGAGTAATGGAGATGCTGAAGAAATTAAGTCTATAAGCTATTTAATAAAAACACCTAAAGATTGGGAAAGAGAAATGTTAAAGCTTGGAGATAAAGCTTTAAATGAAAAGCGTATAGAACAGGCAATAGCATATTATCGTATGGCAGAGTTTTTCATGTTCCACGAAAATTCAGATAAAATTAAAGTTTATGAGAAAGCAAAAAAGTTATTTTATGATTTGAATTCAAATATTTTTATAAAGGAAGGAATAATTAAAAGAGAAAAAATTAAATATGACAATGGATATTTACCAGTATGGGTATCGTTACCTGAAAAAGAATCAAAGGGTGCAATTGTTATATTTGGTGGAAATGATTCTTATATTGAAGAATTTAAATCTACAGTATTATATTTAAGAGGAAAAGGGCATGCGGTTTATGCTTTTGAAGGACCAGGACAAGGAGAAGTGTTAAGAAAATATAATATTCCATTTACCCACAAATGGGAGGAACCTGTGAAATGTGTTCTAGATTATTACAACTTAAATGATGTTACAGTGATAGGTATTTCTTTAGGTGGAATATTAGCTCCCAGGGCTGCTGCATTTGAAAAAAGAATTACAAAAGTTGTAGCATGGAGTATATTTCCTAGTTTTTTTGATATATTAATCTCAACCCGTACTAAAACAGTTCAAAGAATTGTAAGGGTATTGTTCAAATTAAAACAAAAATTTATGATTAATAAATTGATGGAAAAACAAATGAAAAAAGACCCTATGGCCGAATGGGGAATTAAGCATGGTATATATAATTTTGGAGTTAATACACCTTATGATTATTTTGCTAAATCAATGAATTTTCAAATATATAATATAGCTCCTTTGATTAAACAAGATTTTCTATTGATTGGTGCTTCTAAAGATCATTTTATTCCTAAAGAATTTTATAAAAAAGAAATAGATGCTTTAACAAATGTAAAATCATTAACTTTTAAATTATTTAATGAAAAGCAATTTGCAGAAAGACATTGTAATGTTGGTAACACTAAATTGGTTCTAGAGAGTATAGTAAATTGGATAGACAATATATCTAAAATAAATTAAGTTTGGAGGTGTGATGGGTCTAATGAGTTAAACAAATATTTAACAGCTACTTTATTTGGCAGTATTGCATTATTGTTTTTTATTGACATATTTAAAGACAATATAATTTTTGAAAGAAATAAAAGGTTTAATATATTAGTATTCATTTTATATATTCTATTTTTATCCTATCCATTAATTAGTATTATATTGGGACATGCGTATCCTGCAATAACGACATGGCTTATGCCTTGCCCGCTTGTAGTATATTCAATTACATTATTAGTTTCTTTTTCTACCAAAGTAGATTATAAAATATTAATACTATTAATATTTTGGGCGTTAACAGGATTGCCTAAAATTTTTATGTTTGGTGTATCAGAAGATTTTATACTCTTTCTTTCTGGAATTTTGGCTATTTTTGTTTGGGTTTTAATTATTAAAGAGAGAAAAAATTAAAATAACTATAGCAAGAGTTATAAAAGTAAATGAATACAATTCATTGACTTTTATTCATTCAAGTGATATATTATGTTTAGAATGATGAAAGGAGGCTTTTAAATATGGTACGAATTTCAAAGGAGCCTGAAGTTCGCAAACAGGAAATATTAGATACAGCAATGAGATTATTTTATAAAAAAGGATATGAATCAACTTCTATGGCTGACATAGCAAAGGAAATGAATGTGGTACCAGGGTTATGTTATCGTTACTTTAAATCAAAACAAGAACTTTTCGAAACCGCAATGGATAAGTATGTTGAAGAATGTGGAGAAAAATTTTTAAAGGTTATTTGTGATGATAAAAAAACATTAATAGAACGTATGGACGATATGGCTAAATTAATGCTAATTCAAGAAAATAACAGCAAATATCATTATTTTTATCATAAGACTGGTAATGAAATATTGCATGAGCAGCTTATTATAAAAATTGCAAAATATTTAATTCCAAGTTTATGTAAAGAGTTTAAAAAGTTATGTGAAAAAAGAGAAATTCATATTGAAAATGTTGAAATAATGACTAATTTTATTATGTATGGACAAATAGGTGTTTTGTCATGCAAAGACATTTCTATGGAAGAAAAAATTAAACAAATTCGTGGATTTATAAATTCAATATTAGGAATAAGACAATAGATATAATGATTGGTTATTAGATAAACATCCCTAATAAAGTATTTCTGTAAAGTGATATTTTGTTAGGGTAAAAAAATACTTAGTGAGTGAATTTTATTCATTGACTACAATTCACTAAACAGTAATCAAAGAAAGAAGAGGATTTAAATGAAAAATGTATTAGAAAAAGATTTTACAACAGGTAACACAACTAGAAAACTAATAGGAGCTACTATCCCAGTGCTCATAGCATTTATATTTAGCATGGCATACAACATAGTTGACAGTCTTTGGGTTGGAAATCTACTTGGTGAAAAAGCAATGGCAGCACTTACTGTATCAATGCCACCTATACTGTTAACAATTTCTATTGCAATGGGTGCTACTAATGGGGTTGCAATTTTGTTATCAAAATATGTTGGGGCAAAGGATAAAGAAAATCAAAATAAAGTAATATCAACTTCTTTTATAGTAGCATTTATTTTCAGCATAATTATAACTGTTATTTGTGAACTTAGTGCAAAAACTATTTTAAATCTTTTAAACACACCAAATGAGATATATGCTATGTCAAAAGAGTATCTTATTTTATATATGATTGGATATGTTTTTGTATTTATGTACTTATATTTTACAGCTGTATTACGCAGTTTTGGTAATACAACTATGCAAATGGTATCTATTATTTTCTGTACAATACTTAATATAATTTTGGATCCTATTTTTATTAATAAAATGGGACTTAAAGGTGCAGCAATTGCAACTTTATTGTCTCAGGGAATAATGATGATTATTATGATTGTATATATTATTAAAAAAAAATTAATTGTAATTAATTTTAAGTTCTTTGACAAAAATACTTTAAAGAATCTTACACTAAAAGCAATACCATCTATTATTCAACAAAGCATTCCTGCAATAAGTACAAGTTTTATTACTTGCTTAGTTAGTACATTTGGAGTATTGCCTATAGCTGCATTTGGTATTTTAGGAAAATTAGAAACAATTTTATTTTATCCTGCTATGGCGCTTAACATGACAATTACTACATGCACTGGTCAGTGCTTTGGTGCTAAAAATATAAAAAAAGCAAAAGAATATCTTAAATCAGGAGTATTATTAGGTAGTGGATTTTTAATTGTATTAACAATTATAGTAGTATTTTTTTCAGAAAATTTAGCACAAATGTTTGGGGCAAATGAAAGTGCTAAAGATTTAGTTAAAGTTTATTTTTCAATTATTTCAGTTGGATATATCTGCAATGTTATTACTAATTCTGTTCTTGGAGCAGTAAATGGTTTTGGAAAACCAATGTCAGCTATGTTTTTAATGATTTTCTACTATATTATTATTCGTATGCCACTAGCAAAGGTATTATCTACAGGTGATTTAGGATTAAATGGAATATGGGTAGCTGTTTTGATAAGTCATATTGTAGCAACTATAGCAGGAATTTATTATTTTAAAGTACTACTAAAAAATGCACAAGTTTAGGTGGAACTACACATAGAAAAGTTTATTAATTATGTTGTTTATTCAGGCAATATAAAAGATCCAGGGAGTATTTTAGAAACAGGAATAAATGAATACAAAGTTAATTCAATATCTATGTCGAATAGAGATGGAGATAAGATATATAATGATATTGTAGAAAAAATAAAATCCGGAATAGAGATTACAAAACAAGATATAATGGCTCTAACATTCACTCCTATTATGGGAGGGAAGATAGGAATATCTGATAAAATAATAAACGCTATACACGTAGTAAAAGACATAAATAATGACTATAAGAATGATATAGAATCAATACTATATGCTTTTGCAAATAAATTTTTAAGCGGAAAAGATTTGGAGAAAGTAAAGGAGGAATTGAGAATGACTGAACTTGGTAAAAGTCTAATACAAGAAGGAATTGAAAAAGGGAAAGATGAAGGAAAAGCTGAGCTTCTGATTAAACAGCTAATGAAAAAGTTTAAAAAATTACCTAATGAATATAAGGAAAAAATAAAATCACTTCCAAAAGAAACAATAGAGTTAATTGCAACAGATATATTTGAGTTGAATTCAATAGAAGAGTTAGAACAATATTTCTAAAGAGTATTGAAGATATTGGAAAATGTAATGTGTAAACAAAATAATTTATATCAACAATTTTTAAAGTATTGATATTATGATTTAAAGGAATTATTTAAAAAGGTGAAAGCTAAAGAAGAACAAGAAAAAATAATAGGGAAAGAAATAGTAGAAAATAGCTTGCGATATTTAGAGTAGGCTATTTTTTTACGCAAAATTACTTAGACAGGGAGGTGATAGATTGATATGCATCTACGATAAGAAAACCACAAAAGGCAACTTCAGCTGGAGTCAAATTATTCAATGAATCATGAGGTCTTATAAAATTATAGTGAAAAATAAATATATAGATTAAGTTTATAAGAGCAATGTTTACATAACTTAACAGATTAAAGCTTAAGGAAGCGTAAAATAAACAATAGATATAGAGCATTCTATAAATGTAAAGTACAATATAAAATATGAAGAGTTTTTTAAATTTTAAAAAATCACCCCAACCTCTAGATATACCTACAAAAGGTATTCAGAATGATTATTAGGATGATTTTTAAAAATATTAAGTTTTTATTTTACCAATTTAATGTATTCTTAGCTTGATGACATTGTCACCCTGTGCTATTAACTAAATTTGGAGTAACTTAATCAGCTTTTCTAACTCTTCAGATAAATCTTTTGCAGTGGTAAAATCATTATCTTTTAAAGCTAATTCTATTTTTGTTTCAACTAATTTTTTATTTTGTTCAATTTCTAAATAATCTTTTTCAAAGTAATTGGCATAAACCATTTTTTTGAAAGTCTTCATATTCATTCTTCTTATTTTCTTATCTTCAACAATTAAAATATAATCCATACAGTTTACTATAGAATAGAAATCGTGAGAAACCATTAGAATAGAGCCATTATAGTTTTTTATGGCTTTTTCTAATGCTATTTGTGAATATGTATCTAAATGACTTGTAGGCTCATCAAGAAGCAACAAGTTTGCATTACTAGCAGAAATTTTAGCTAATTGAAGCATATTTTTTTCTCCACCAGATAAAGACTCTATCTTTTGATTAAGTATTTCTTCATTTTCAAAACCATATTCAAAAATATGTGATTTAATGTCTTCATAAGTTTCAAAACCAGCATCTAAGAACTCTTCAAGTATGGTATTAGAATCATTTAGTGTTTTGCCTTGAAGCTGAGATAAATAAGCCATTTTAGCTTGTTCATTTACCACAATAGAATCATTATTATTTTTAAATATTTCTTTAAGTAAAGTGGTTTTTCCAGTACCATTTGAACCCACAATAGCTACTTTATCAGTAGATTTAATCTCAAAGTTAACATTTTCTAACAGTATCTCATCAAAGACAACATTGTAATTATTAATTTTTAAAGCAATAGTTTCTTCAAGTTTATTAGAGGTATTTAAATTAATATCTGGTTCTTTAATAGCTATAAATGGAGCTTTAATTCTACGTTCTTCTAATCTTTCTTGAATTTTAACTCTAGCCCTTAGGGTTTTTCCTCTGAATTGTTCAGCATTTTCAGTTGCAAGCTCTCGGAGTCTTTCTATTAATATATCATTTCTTTCAATTTCAGCAGTATCTTCAGCAGCCAGTTCTTGTAATTCAATTTTAGTTTGAAGTAATGAGAAGTTATAATCAATATAGCTTCCATCAAACTCTTGTATCTCCATGTTTTCAAGATGAAGAATTTTGTTGAAACAATTATTTAATAGATATCTATTGTGTGTAATAATTAACATTGTTCCTTTATGTGAATTAATTAGATTTTTAAGAGAATTAAGGTTTCCAAAATCTAAAAACACATCTGGTTCATCCATAATCATTAAGTCTGGACTATTTAGCATTGCTTTAATTACTTGGATAAGCTTGAATTCTCCACCACTAAGTTCAGATATCATTAAATCTTTATACTTGATTAAGTTTGTAAGATTAAGTTTCTTATTAATAATGTTTTCGAAATCATCACCATTAATTGCATCAAATGCATCTAAAGCTTGTTGATACTTTTCTAGTAAAGTATCAATATCTGAAGATGTCTCCATTTCAGTACAAATAGATGTTATTTCATTTTGTAGTTTAATAAACTCTTCTGCTATATATTCGAAAACTGTAATTTCTTTTATTTTATCTAGTTGTGAGAATTGACTTACATACCCAATTCTACAATTTGGAGATATTTCTAATGTACCATCAAACATATATTCTTCTGGATCCATAAGTATATCTATAAGTGTACTTTTTCCACTGCCATTTGTTCCTATAAAAGCACAATGCTCACCATCTTCTAATGTAAATGAAATGTTATTATATAAATCCTTTTGGGGAAATGAGTAGGATAAGTTATCAACTTTTATCATATTATTACCTCTCTTTATAACTTAAAAAGAGCTTATAAAAATAAGCGCTTTAATATATTCTTAGCAATTGAAATTTTACACTTGATTTTTATGTAGTAAAGACATTTTACTAAGTTTAACATTGACAGCATAACATTTTTTTCGACTAAGTTCAATCATTTCATATAATAAACAAAAACTGTCTTAGCATTTTAATACATTAAGTATATTAGTCTATTTTTTGCACTTATAACTAATGAAAATCCAATATATATTATATGAAAACTATAGATTTATTGGAGATGAGGATGTAGAAGATGTTGATGCTATAATAGTTAATGGTTGGTTTAATACAGTTCCAGATGAACCTAAGGAAAATATATATAATTATAAAATATTCCATTATACTCAAATTATTGATATAATAAGGTGTGCAAGGGGTATAAATATATCATTTATTATTGTTTAATGGAGGAGTTTATGTTATTTCAAGGAACGCCTAGGGTTAAAGATGAAGTAGAATTAAAATTTAACAGTACTTATCCCGTTTATTTAAAAATTTGGTCATGGGCAACAAAAAATCTTAATAAATTTAACGATTATCAAGATTTTTCGTACTTTAAAAAATGGGAGAATGAAGAATTTACACAAATCTTCAGAAACTTTCAAGTGAGAGAGGTTTTTGGAAGTGTATTAATTGAATTTGTTAAGTATGTATATTTTTACCATATACCACCTGAATTGAGAGATAGTAAATTAAAGGTTGAACATAAGGAAACAATAACTGAAATATTTACAGTAGTTATTGGCAATTACTATTTCAATTTTATGAAGTGCGCAAATAGTATTATTTTATGCGATATTTCATATAATGAAAAACATAGAACTTATTATTGGGTACAAGATTTTTTGGGATACAATGACACATATTTAAAAAATACAAAAAAAGATTCTTATGTCCAATATATGAATAATGTTTGGTTTGTTAATACAAATGTGCCATTTATGTCTTATCCAGATGGTATATTAGATAATAATAGACAAGTCAACAAATCGAAAAATATTCCATTTTTTAATGATTTTAAAAAATCATATTTTAATAATTATAGGAATATTGATAATTCAAGCGAATGGTATGAAGGGTGCAAAAAAGTGATAAGTGCAATAAATCCACAGTTTATATGGGAATTTGTTGAGTACTCATTGAGAGATGAGAGAATTGTTATAGTAACTGGGTTTAAAAGAAATGCTCCATTTGGTTATTTTTGAACTTAAATATTATCATTATATAATAGTAATTAATTGGAATTGTTAAATAGTAGTTTTTTTATTGCAAAAACGAGATGATAAAATTGAAAGCGTCAGAACTTAAAAATAAAAGCTATAAAAGCATTAATTTATGCAGTAGTAAAAGTAGAAGATGAAATTGCTCTAGCTTATTTTTAATAAAATATTCTATTGTAAGCCAATAATACATTAAAAAAGGATTAAATAGATACTTACGGATAAGATGTGGATTTTTATTCGTATTTAAAGCTTTTATAAAATGTCTATTTTGTAATTAAAGTAATTATTATTAAGATAAATTTAAAAAAATTTTAATAATATATTGCACAATAAGAAAAAAAGTGCTATCATGTAAACGTAGTCAAAAAGAATATTTAGTAAGAGTTCTTAAGTAGATTACAATAAAATATAAATATTTAGCGTGTTACTGATTCGATCAGGCATAAGCGTAGGGAAATAAAAAATGCAATAGAGTAAATGTAATATTGTTTGTTGTATCATATGTTTTGTACAGTTTTTTTAGGTATTATGATTTTTTTTATGATTTAATTTAGTGTACAAATAATGTGACCAAATCTGAACATATATTTCTTTATTTTATTTCCAAATGCTTATGTCTTTTTTGTTTTGTAACAAATAAAAAATAGGAGGTATAAAAATGGTAGGAATTATTCTTGCTAGTCACGGAGAATTTGCTAAAGGCATCATGCAATCTGGTAAAATGATTTTTGGAGAACAAGAAAATGTAAAAGCTGTTACGTTGATGCCTAGTGAAGGACCTGATGATCTTAAAGCAAAAATGAAAGATGCAATTACATCCTTTGACAATCAAGATGAAGTCTTATTCTTAGTTGATCTTTGGGGTGGTACACCATTTAATCAAGCAAATGGTTTATTTGAAGAACACAAAGATAAATGGGCAATAGTAGCTGGTTTAAATTTACCAATGCTTATTGAAGCTTATGGTGCACGTCTTTCTATGGAATCTGCACAAGAAATTGCATCTTATATCTTAACATCAGCTAAAGAAGGTATTAAGGTTAAGCCAGAAGAATTAGAACCAGAAGATACTGGTAAGGCTATTGAAGATTCAGCAAAACAATCTAATGCAGGTAAACCAGGATCATTCGAATATGTTTTAGCTCGTATTGATTCTCGTTTACTTCATGGTCAAGTAGCGACTGCTTGGACAAAAACTGTTCAACCTACAAGAATTATTGTAGTTTCAGATGCAGTAGCTAAAGATGAACTTCGTAAGAAATTAATACAACAAGCTGCTCCACCAGGAGTTAAAGCACATGTTGTTCCAGTTGATCATATGATTAAACTTGCAAAAGATGATCAACATTTTGGTGGTCAACGCGCATTACTTCTTTTTGAAAATCCAGAAGATGTACTTAGAGTGGTAGAAGGTGGAGTGCCATTAAAGACAATAAATGTTGGTTCTATGGCTCATTCTATAGGTAAGGTTCAACCAAATAAAGTACTTGCTTTTAATCAAAAAGATATTGATACATTCAATAAGTTAAAACAAGCTGGACTTAATTTTGATGTTCGTAAAGTACCAAATGATTCAAAAGGAAATATGGATGAAATACTTAAAAGAGCACAAGAAGAATTAAAAAAACAAAAATAATTTAATTATTAATAAAAGGAGGATTAGTAATCATGACTTTAAATATACTTCAAATTGTATTAGTCATTATTATAGCATTTCTAGCTGGTGTAGAAGGTATATTGGATGAATTCCAGTTCCATCAACCATTAGTTGCATGTACATTAATTGGATTGGTTACAGGTAATTTGTTACCATGCTTAATCTTAGGTGGTACTCTTCAAATGATGGCTTTAGGTTGGGCAAATATAGGTGCTGCAGTAGCACCAGATGCAGCATTAGCATCTGTTGCATCAGCAATTATTTTAGTTCTTGGAGGTCAAACTGGTAAAGAAGGAATTACTGCGGCAATCGCTATTGCTGTTCCTTTAGCAGTTGCAGGACTATTATTAACAATTATTTGTCGTACAATTGCTACAGCGTTTGTACATTTTATGGATGCAGCAGCTAAGGAAGGAAATATAAGGGCTATTGAAATGTGGCAAATTGTTGCTATTTGTATGCAGGGTGTACGTATTGCAATTCCAGCAGCATTAATTTTAATAATTGGTGCTGGTCCAATATCAGGGTTACTTGCAGCTATGCCAGCTTGGTTAACAGATGGTTTAGCAATTGGTGGTGGAATGGTTGTAGCTGTTGGTTACGCAATGGTAATTAATATGATGGCTACAAAAGAAGTTTGGCCATTCTTTGCAATTGGTTTTGTATTAGCAACTATTTCAGAAATTACACTTATCGGACTTGGAGCAATAGGTGTAGCTTTAGCTCTTATTTACTTAGCACTTAGCAAACAAGGTGGAGCAGGTAATGGTGGAAGTTCAAATACTGGTGATCCTTTAGGGGATATCATTGATAGATACTAAGAAGGGAGAGGAAACGAAAATGTCAAAACAATTAAAATTAACAAAAAGAGATCGTATTTCTGTTTGGTTCCGTTCATTTTTCCTTCAAGGTTCTTGGAACTATGAAAGAATGCAAAACGGTGGTTGGGCATATGCAATGATTCCAGCAATCAAGAGATTATATAAGACTAAAGAGGAACAATCAGAGGCATTAAAACGTCATTTGGAATTCTTCAACACTCACCCATATGTAGCTTCACCAGTTCTTGGAGTAACATTAGCTTTAGAAGAAGAACGTGCAAATGGTGCACCTGTAGATGATGCAACTATTCAAGGTGTTAAAGTTGGTATGATGGGACCTTTAGCAGGTATCGGAGACCCAGTTTTTTGGTTTACTGTTAGACCAATTTTAGGAGCATTAGGTGCTACTCTTGCTATGAGTGGTAATATACTTGGACCAATAATATTCTTCGTTGCTTGGAATATCATTCGTATGGCATTCATGTGGTATACACAAGAATTTGGTTATAAAGCAGGATCTCGTATTAGTGATGATTTATCAGGTAGTTTGTTACAAGATGTTACAAAAGGGGCATCTATACTAGGTATGTTCATTTTGGGATCATTAGTTAATAGATGGGTATCTGTTAAATTTGCACCAGTAGTATCATCAGTTAAGTTAAGTGAGGGTGCATTTATTGATTGGAGTGCTCTTCCACAAGGAGCAGAAGGTATAAAAACAGCTTTAATGCAACAAGGCGCAGGTATGTCATTAACACCTGAAAAAGTTACAACATTACAAAATAACTTAGATTCATTAATTCCTGGGCTTGCAGGATTAATAATTACATTTATTTGTATGTGGTTGCTTAAGAAGAAAGTATCTCCAATTGTTATAATTCTTGGATTATTCGTAATTGGTGTTGTATTCCATTTGATTGGTTTAATGTAATATTTTTTGCTTAGCCTAGGCTTTTAGCCTGGGCTTTTGTTAACATATAAAGTAGTTGAGGCACATTCAAAAAAATAATTTTTATAATACTAATGAAATAAATTGGTTAAATAAGTATTATTTTTAATAAATTTTTCAACAATTGATAGAAACATATAAAAAATATATAATAAAAATAAATGTATGTATTAAGTAGAAAAGAGGTAGATTAGATGGTTCAATCACTGAATACAAAAGTGGATCTAGCGATTGATGCAACAGCTTTTACTGGGCTTGCAGATTATGGAAAAATAATGATAGGCGACAAAGGCTTTGAGTTCTATAATTCTCGTGATCCTCACAAATATATTCAAATTCCTTGGGAAGAAGTTGACTATGTCATTGCATCTGTATTGTTTAAAGGAAAATGGATTCCGCGATATGCAATCCAAACGAAAAAAAATGGTACTTATACCTTTGCTTCTAAAGAAGCAAAAAGAGTGCTTCGTACTGTTCGAAATTATGTTGATCCAGATCATATGGTTAATTCTTTAAGTTTTTTTGATGTTGTGAAACGAGCAGCCAAATCCATGTTTAAGAAGAGTTGATCAACTAAAGAAGTTATAATCTGTAAGAGTTAGTTGTGATACAGTAGAAGGGTTAAAAGGTTAATAACTATGCTATAAGAGTCACGAACTTAAGTTTATCCATATATAAGCGATAATGTAAATATATGAATAAAAGTTAAGGAGTTATATATGTTTTTTAGTAACATTATAAATAAGAAAAAGAGTTTGATTAAAGAATTAGACTCATTAGGATATTCTGAGAGAGTACAAAAAGTTGCATTATTAGCACGTGATATGGATAAAGATAAATGTATAAAGTTATTGTATTCTTTATTAGAAGGTGGGGAATATGAAGCTAACTTGGCTCTAGTTGGTGCAGATGTTGTCAGGAATTGTGAAATTATTAAAAAAGCTTTAAGTCACCACAAAAATAGCATAAGAATAAAAGCAGCTAAACTTTTAGCTAAACATGGATCAGTAGATGAAATTGAAAAAGAAATGAGAAATTTATCTTACGAATGCCGTAAGAAGTTATTAAACACTATTTACTATGTAAATCGCAGGGATGTAGCTGAAAGATTATTTCCTATTGTGTATTCAAAATATGGGGCAGGAGAGGCAAAGAGGATATTTGCAATATGCTCTGATGAAACTGTTGAAAAATATATTGATGAAATTGGGTATGCAATTGATCATTGGAATAGAATAGCAGTTTACCATGAAAAAGTATTTATAAAGTATTTCAAGAAATCTTTAGAAGATGCAAAAGATAGGGAAAGGGTGTATGTTTGGAATACATTTTTTGATGCAGTAGAAGTCTTAGTTTTGTCTAATGGGGAATTTATATTAGATTGTGCAATGAATTTTCCACCAAGAGATAAAATTTATTCTATTTTATCTAAGCAGTTTGGAATTCTTGTTAGAAAAAATCCTTCTAAAGTACACAGTATACTTTTATCAGAAGAATGTAGAAAAGAGCTTCTCTTGTATGGTGTTCCAAGATGTATTTTTAGCAGAAAAGTTAACTTTACTATAAATCAGTGGATAGAAATAGGTAAGATTCTTAAAAATAAAGTTAATCATATTATAAAGATACTTCACAGTCTTCCACCTTCAAATCGTGAAGATTTTTTTTATGGTGTATATGATGAGGATGAAGTTAATAAGAAAGTTTTTCATAGAGCAATATTAAAAGAACTGCCTAGTAAACTCCGTGATAAAATAGCTAAAAATATGCTAAATATTAAAGAAGTTCTTAATAATAAAAACAGATATATCAATACTTTAGCTTATTGTGATATTGAGTTTAGTAGGGGCATTTTGGAAAAAGAAGCTAAAGCTTCAAATGCAGAAGAACGTAGTTTGGCACTTAAATTAATCATAAAAAGCACTGCATTGAGCAGGAGAGAAGTTTCTGAAACTTTGACTTATTTATCTCGTATTAAAAATGATCAAGACCCAGTAAGAAAAGCTGTTTTGGAAGAGCTTTCTAACTGTCAGACATCATTGTATGACGATAAAGATGTAAAACTTCTAGAAGTTATTTTTAATAGTGTTATTGAAGCTAGAGATACGTCTTATGATACTTTGAATTATTTGGGAAAATTAGCCTTTAAGATTTTAAAACATAATACAGATAAAAATAATAGTAAAATATTCAAGTTTGCATTAAATACATTAACTAGTTTATCTAAAAGAAACTCAATACTTTTTTTATTTAAATTAGATGATATAGAAAAGGGACTGGAAAAAATAATCTTTGAAGAATTTTATCCTTTATTGAAGGACTTAAATAAAAGAGAAAATTACAGTTGCATAATTAAAATGGCTAATTTATTAGGAAAACGAGGATATAAGATAGAAAAGCTTCAGGAATTATTAAAGGAAGTAGTAATGTCAAAATATGAGAACTATTCTAAAGAGGCTGCAAAAAATTACCTAGCATATAAAAAGACAAGAGATAAAAGAGTTAAAGAATTGTTAGAGATGGATAAATCATTTATATGTATAAACGAAGTTTTTTTGCATCTTCATACAAGACGACAAGAATGGTTAGATCCATATATTGAAGGCAATGTGATTAAGGGTAAGTTCTTAAGTGGAGAGACAATTTATCTTTTACCAGCAGTAGATAAATTTAATAAATATCTTCCACGCCAGCAGCAGACTTTCAGCAAATTACTTAAAATAATAGCTAATGGATCACAATATAGTTATTATGAACGTCATCAGGCTATACATGCATTAGCTAAAATGTCAGATATTGATTTAAGATGTTTTGATGGTCTTGTAAAAAGCAGTGAAGTTCTTATTTCAGAATCAGCTTTACATGCATTATCAACTACAGAAGAACCTGAAAAAGCTATTAAAGTTTTATTAGATAATTTAGATGGAGATAAAGCAAGAACAGCCATGTATTCTATACCAAGATGTATAAGAAATATGAATCATGAATCTTTTACTAAAGTTATTGATGAACTTTTCCAAAGAGAACATTTAAAAATAACTGTGAGAAAAGAAGTTATAAGATTGTTGGGAGAGTATAGAAGTGAAGAAAACATTAAATTGTTATTAAATGAAGCTAAAAAAGAAAATGTACACAAAGATGTACAGATAGCAATAGGACATGTTGCTAGAAAGTATTTAGATTATGAATTTGCATGGGAAATTTTAGATAGACTTATTGAATGTAAGGAAGGGGATGTTATTAAAAGCTTATTAAGTCAATATTCAAATCATCTTCAAAAGAAATATAGAAATAGGTATTTAAAATTAATACTAAAAATTGTAGATTTAGATGACAATGAAGTTTCTAAAGAAGCTATTATTACAATGAAAAATTGGATAAATATAGATGAGAACAGCATTGCTAATTCTGCTTATAAAGTGATAACTGATTTAAATGATTCAGGCAAGTGGAAGTCGGCCTTGGATTTATTAATATGCGTAGTTGTAGATGGCAATATAAATAAGTATATAATAGATACTGTTAGATTTATGGTTAATGTAAGGATAACAGAAGACATTAATGGGAAATCTCAAAGAGATATGCCTCATATACAAAGATTAAATTTTCTTGTAAATAAAATTGTATCTTTAAATAAAATGACAAGACAAAAGCTAATACCTTTATTTGAAGAAATAATTGAAGTTATAAAATCTGATGAAACATTGAAAAAGATGAGTATTAAACTTTATACAGCATGTATAGATTTTGATAATTCAATAAAAACTATAAAATATATAAATAATATTGCACAAATACTTAAAGAAAGACCATATATTATGGAGTTTTCATATAATGAAATTTCGAAAGTATTACAAAACTTAAAGGGATATTATAATCCAGAAAATTTAATGAAATCAATAGATGAGATAATTTTACAAGATATAACTGAAGCGATGTATATATCACTTTCACTTTTAGAAACAGCAGGAAATGATTTATTGTGGAGAGAAGATTGCTGCGAAAAATTAAGAACTTTTAGAAATCACAAAAATATTGAAATTTGTTCAAAGGCATTACATATTTGGACTTCCATTGAATAATTTATTTAAGAAAGAAATCAAGAAAAAGTTGATGAGAAGAAGGCTATTTGATTAAAAGAAGTAGTAGTGTTTAAAGACCACATTGAAGTTACATTCAATGTGTTTTTTTCTTTGCTCAAAAATAGAAAAGGAGCAATTGAAGTTATAAGCAGTAATTATTAAGATGTGTGATTATTTGAAAGATATATATGTAATTGATAGTGTTTATTACAGTACAATGATTTTTGCAGAAGAATATTAATAAATGGTCAGTATGTGTCCAACCACTCGATTTATAATAAAGTTAATCAATAAAGAAAGGATGTAGGTTATGCAAGTAATAGCAATGATTATTGGATTAGTAATAGGAATAATATTATTTCTATTACTAAATGAGATGTTTAATGTTTACTATTTCGGATGCACAGGTGTTACTTCAACATTTGTAGGTTGTTGGAGTGCTGGATACATAGCGATGTTGCTTTTAGGAATGGCAGCAAAATGGTTAGTTATAATAGGTGTAATTATATGGATATTAGTTAAGATATTTGAAGGAAAAGAGAAAAAAGCATAAAAATAAATGGAGGCGAATAATAATGAAAAAACAAAGTTTAAAGAAGATAATAACATGAAAATATTACTAAGCATTATCATAAATTAACTTAAAATAGTATACAAAAAACATTACTTTAAGTAAAATATTGTTGGAGGAATAATAAAAATGGAAGTTATGGAAGAAAAAATAGATATTAAAGAAAAAGAAGAGTCCATAAAAGAGAGAAGAACTATATATAGAATTCTTAATCTTTACAATTTAATTAATAAAGAAAAACAATTTAACAAGTTGAAATTTGCAAGGGATTCTGAGGTTAATGAAAGAACTATCAGAAGAGATATTGAATGTTTGAATGGCTATTTTGAGAATGAGTATGAAAAGAAGGGCAGTGTTGGGGAATGCAGAAAAATAGAATATTGTCCAAAAGATAATATACATAAGGTAAATATAAAAAGTGATATTGATTTTAGTGAAAGCGATATTTATGCTTTTGTTAGGGTTATTATACAATCAAGAGCATTTACAAAAAAAGAAATAAGAAGAATGTTAAATATACTAGAATTTCAAATTGAAGATATATCAGTTATGAAAAATATAATTGCAAAAGAAGAACTTTATTATGTTGAGCCTCATCATAAGAAAGATATAATTGATCAACTTTGGAGTATGCGTAAAAGTATTGAAAAAGGCAAAAAGGTTGAGTTTGATTATAAGCGAGCTGATGGAATAGAAAAGCATCATATAGTAAATCCAATTGCAATAGTTTTTAATGAATATTATTTCTATCTTGTGTCTGAAATTGATAAAGAAAGCAGTAAATTTGAAATACCATTTAGAGTTGATAGAATTGAAAATTATAAAGAAACAGAGATTAACTCCACTTATCCTTATGGTAGGTTTGAAGAGGATAAATATAGAAAGAAAGTTCAGTTTATGTATACTGGTGAATTTAAGACTATTGAATTTGAGTTTTTTGGAGATTCCATAGAAGCAGTACTCGATAGATTACCAACAGCAAAGATTATTGGAAAAACTGATAAAGGATATAAAGTTAAAGCAGAGATTTATGGTGAAGGCGTAAAGAGATGGATTCTTTCACAAAAAGAATTTCTAAAGGTCACATGGCCTAAAGACTATGTTGATGAAATAAAAGGAACAATACAAAAAATGTATGAGTTATATAAAAATAACTAATTAATTATTTTTATATTTGGAGGAGTAATAATGGAAAATAAAGAATATTTAGAAAAAGTAATTTATGAAATTAATAAAAAAAATCAATTCTTTTTATGTGCCCCAAAATGGTCTGCACCTATATATGGTTTTTCATATGACAAGTCTAGAAACACAAAAGCTATGGATGTTTTAATGAAATCTGGTATTATTAGTGAAAAAAGAAGTGATGTAATTTGTATATTAGGTGATTGGAGTGATGTTGCAGAAGGGATTTATTTTACTGATAAAGCTATGTATATAAATTCACCTAAAAATTCAACCAAAAAATTTAGTGTAAAGTATGAAGATATATGTGAGTTAAAATATAACCCACAGTCTGTAGAACTTAGCATTACTACCACTGACCGTTATACATATTATGTTACTACGACGATATGGAGTAAAAGAAATATAAAAATTTTTCTTGAAATAGCATCTGGAATTATGGATTTAGATGATGAGGATAGAGAAAGAATAGAACATATAGAACTAGAAATGAAAGATAACATAGGGGGAGTGGTAGCAGGAATAACTTATGGAAATGTTAGTAATGCAAGTACGATCTATGGGATGGATAAGTTTAATACACCTAGAGGTCATGGATTCGCAGCAGAACAAGCTAATCATTTATATGATAAGATTAATAATGGTGATTTTTTTGGAAAAGGAAAAGTTAATTTAGTAGGAGATGATATTGATCCTAATACAGGGCGTATAATTAAAGATGGAGCTGACAGAGTAGTTAATGGTGTTAATATACAGACAAAATATTGTGCAAGTGGATCAAAGTGTATTTCTGAATGCTTTGAAAATGGCAAACTAAGATATATAAATACAGATGGAACGCCAATGCAAATAGAAGTTCCGTCAGATAAGTATGATTCAGCAGTAAAAGCTATGGAAAATAGAATAAAAAATGGTGAAGTTTCAGGAGTGAGTGATCCATCAAAAGCTAAAGATATAGTTAGAAGAGGACATTTTACATATGAACAAGCTAAAAATATAGCAAAATTTGGAACTGTTGAATCTATTACATTTGATGCTGTTAATGGTGCAATTATAGCAACAGGTGCAATGGGAATAAGTTCAGTGTTAACATTTGCAACTTCTATTTGGAATGGAGAAGACTTTGATGTCGCTATAAAAAATGCGGCTTATTCTGGTTTAAAAGTTGGTGGAACTACATTTGCAACTGCAGTATTAGCAAGTCAATTATCAAAAGCTGGTTTAAATAGTGCATTAGTAGGAAGTTCGGAAGCGATTGTAAGTATAATGGGACCCAAAGCATCAGCAATGTTAGTTAATGCATTTAGAAGTGGAGGAAATATATATGGTGCAGCTGCAATGAAGAGTGCTGCTAAAATGCTAAGAGGAAATGCAATAACTGGTGCAGTTTCAGTTGTCGTATTATCTAGTTTGGATGTAGCAAATATTTTTAGAGGAAGAATTTCAGGAAGTCAGCTATTTAAAAATGTTGCTAATACAGCATCTACTGTTGCAGGTGGAACTGCTGGATGGGTAGGCGGTGCTACAGCAGGTGCAGCAATTGGGTCAGCAATACCTATAGTTGGAACTGCTATTGGTGGATTTGTTGGTGGAATACTTGGTTCTTTTGCAGGTGGAGCCGCAGCCGGAAAAGTATCAGGAGCTGTATTAGATGAGTTTATTGAAGATGATGCTAATAAAATGGTGAAGATAGTAGAAAAAGTATTTACACAGTTAGCTGAAGACTACTTGATTAATAAAAAAGAAGCTGAAAATATAATTGATAGATTAAAAGATAAATTAACTGGAAAATTCCTTAAAGATATGTTTGCAAGTTCAAATAGAGAGTTATTTGCTAAAAATGTATTAGAGCCATTAGTTGAAGAAGAAGTTAAAAAGAGAGAGGTGATAAAAATTCCTTCAGATGCTGATATGTTAAATGGATTACGTGTTGTACTAGAAGAATTATCAGACCAAGCTAGTTAAGTGCTTTGATTATAGGTATAATGTTAATCACATCAGAATATATTTCTATTAATTGACAATGTATTTATTATAAGTTATAATAATTTAAAAATTAACGAAAAAATTATTTGTATAACCTCAAGAATATGGTTTGAGGGTATCTACCAGGAACCGTAAAATCCTGATTACAAAGAAAAGGATACGTCTTTTTTCTTTGTAATCAGGATTTTTTATTTTAAAAAATTTAATTAGTAATTTTAGGAAGGTAGTGTCTTATGAAAATTGATATGAATTTATTGAAGAGAAGAATTAAAGTAGCTAATAAGGAGGTAAAGGCAGATACAGTTGTGAAAAATGGAAAAATACTAAATGTTTTTACTGGAGATATTATGAAAGGCGATATAGCTATTGCAGATGGAATTATAGCAGGCATTGGTCAGTATGAAGGCGAAAAAATTATAGATGTACAGGATAAAGTTATAGTCCCTGGATTTATTGATGGCCATATGCATATAGAAAGTACAATGTTGACACCACATGAATTATCAAAAGTTCTCATTCAACATGGGGTTACTACAGTAATGGCTGATCCCCATGAAATTGCAAATGTTGCAGGTATAGATGGGCTCAGCTTTATGTTAAATGCATCAGAAGAATTGCCGATAGATGTATTTATTATGCTTCCTTCATGCGTTCCAGCAACTTCATTTGAAAATAGTGGAGCAAAACTTGATGCAGAAGATTTACAACCTTTTTACACACACACAAGGGTTTTAGGACTCGCAGAATTTATGGATTTTTCGTCTATAGTGAATTTAAATGAAGAGATGTTACAGAAAATTATTAATGCTCATTTAAATGGAGGTATTGTAGATGGACATGCTCCGGGACTTAGCAAAGAAGAGCTAAACGTATATATATCTACAGGGATTTATGCAGATCATGAATGTGCTAATGTTAAGGAAGCAAAGGAACGTTTAGAATTAGGTATGTACTTAATGATTAGGGAAGGTACAGCAGCTAAAGAATTAAAAAAACTAATAAAAGTTGTAACTCCAACAAATTCAAGAAGATGTATGTTGGTTACAGATGATAAGTTACCTGATGATTTAATTGTTGAAGGTAGCGTAGATCATAATGTTAGGCTTGCAATAAAAGAAGGACTAGATCCAGTTACAGCGATTCAAATGGTAACAATTAATGCAGCAGAATTTTTTGGTCTTCGTAGTTTTGGAGCAATAGCACCAGGGTATCAAGCTGATTTATTAATATTAGATGAATTACAGAATATTTCAATAGATAAAGTTTTAAAGAAGGGGATATGTGTTGTAGATAATGGGAAAATAAAGAAAGAAGAATTTAAAACAAATGATAACAGTAAAGAATTAGCTCTGAAGTTACCTAAGATAAATATGAAAGAGTTAGAAAAAAATGCTTTTGAAATACCTTTATCTTCTGATTTATGCAATGTAATAGAAATAGTTCCTAATAGTTTAATAACACATCATAGAGTTGAAAAAGTTGATATAGATAAAGGCAATTTTAGTACATCAATCTCTAATGACCAATTAAAGATGGCTGTAATAGAAAGACATCACGCAACAGGAAATATTGGATTGGGAATTGTTAAAGGATTTGGTATAAAAAATGGAGCAATTGCAACAACGGTCGCTCATGATTCCCATAACATTGTAGTTGTTGGAACTTCTGATGAAGAAATGTTTTTAGCAGTTAATCATCTTAAAAAGATGAATGGAGGAATTGCAATTGCTTCAGGTAAAGAAATTATAGCATCATTACCTCTTGCTATAGGAGGATTAATATCTGAGAATGGCTATTTAGAGGTTCAACAACAACTTAAAATTTTAAATCAAGCTTTAAGTATAATAGGAGTTAATGCAGATTTTAATCCTTTTTTAACTTTATCGTTCTTAACTCTTCCAGTTATTCCAGAAATTAAGTTAACAGATATGGGATTGTTTGAATTTAAAACATTTTCTCATATAAAAGTTCAAGCTTAAAAAATTTATGTTTGAAAAAAGTACATTTTAATGAAAATGTTTATTATTTTGAAGTTAGAGAAGAAAACAGATTTTAGCAACTGATTTTTAAACTTAAAATTAGAACATGTGAAATAGTTATGATTTTTTATTGATGTTATTTCTTGGGAAATAACAAAGTATATAAGCAACTTCATCACATATGATGAAGTTGCTTTAAATAATAATGAAGCTAAAAAATAACCATAAAAAATAAATTAAATTTATTTTTTAATTATAGTCCGCTATCACCATAATTTGATAATACTCGGGCACTAGGATCGTCTACAGCACAGCCTTCCCACTCTTTGTTTGGCATCCAAAAATCAACTATCATTTTTGCTTGGCCTGGATAGTATTTTTCAAAAATTTCTCTATATAGCAATGATTCTTTTGTAAATGGTTGAGCATGGTAGTTATACTTTTCACTTGTTTTATCAAAATCTTCACCACTATAGACTGTTTCTGCATACTCCTTTAAATAATCTACCATAGAATGTCCTACAGCATCGCTAAAGGCTGCTTTTTCACGATATAAAATATTATGTGGAAGATAATCACCTTCAAAAGAATGCCTTAAAAGGTATTTCCCCATATTGTATTTGTTTAATTTCTTTTCAGGGTCAATAGACATAACATATTTTACAAAATCTAAATCACCAAATGGCACTCTTGCTTCTAAAGAATTAGATGCGATACAACGGTCCGCTCTAAGTACATCATACATAAAGAGTTCTTTAATTCTCTTTTGTGATTCTTTTTGGAATTCTTCTGCATTTGGAGCAAAATCAGTATATTTATATCCAAATAATTCATCAGAAATTTCACCAGTTAGAAGTACTCTCACATCAGAAATCTCATGTATTTTTTTACAAATTAAATACATACCAATACTAGCTCTTATTGTTGTAATATCAAATGTTCCAAGAAGTTTAATAACCTCTTCTAGTGAGTCAAGAACTTCTTCTTTGGTCATGTAAACAACAGTATGATCACTATGAATGTAATCTGCAACTTCTTTTGCGTATTTTAAGTCAATTGCATCTTCTGTCATACCTATAGCAAAAGTTTTTATTGGTTTGTCAGGATACATTTTTTGAGCAATTGAACATACTAATGAGCTGTCTAAGCCACCACTTAATAAGAATCCTACTGAAGCATCAGCATCCATACGTTTTTCTATAGCAGTTACTAATTTGTCATGAATGTTACTACAAATAACGTCTAAGTCATCTTTGCAGTAATCGCCCTTTACTGATGCGATATCACAGTAGCATGTAAATTTACCATCAGCATAATAATGTCCTGGTGGAAATGACATAATCTTTTCTGTAAGACCAACTAAATTTTTAGCTTCACTGGCAAACATGATTTTACCACATTCAGAATAGCCATAGAATAGAGGACGAATTCCAATTGGATCTCTTGCTGCAATGAAAGTATCCTTTTCTCCATCATAGATAACGGCTGCGAATTCTGCATCTAATTTTGAGAACATATCTAGCCCGTACTCTAAGTACATTGGAAGTAATATTTCGCAATCACTGTCAGAAATAAATTTATGCCCTTTTGCCATTAGTTCCTCTTTTAATTTACGGAATCCATAAATTTCACCATTACAGATAGATGCATCTTTTTTTCTTGTGAATGGTTGCATTCCACCAAAACTTAAATCCATAATAGCAAGTCTTTGAAAACCTAAAATACCAGATGGTAAAGTTAGAATTTCAGTCATATCTGGTCCTCTAGACTCAGTTCTTTGTAATGCCCCAGCAAATTTTTCATGTTTCATGTCTGTTCCTGTATAACACATAATTGTACACATATTAATATTCCTCCTCAGTTAAATAAAAAATGTAATTGTTCAAATATTTATCTCTATTAAACTTTTTTGTAATAAAAAAAGCCCTTCATCCTATAAACATAGGACGAAAGACTTAAACTTCCGTGGTACCACCTAAATTAGCTTAAAAAAAGCTCACTTTAATCAGTACGGAATTAACTAAATAAATTCGATACTGTCCAAGCTATAACGGTTTGGTTCCGTCCAAGACTACTCTTAATAAATTTCGTTTGGAAGCTCCGGGATGTTCTTCATTATTAGTTTCGTATCAGTCTCTCACCATTACTGATTCGCTTTGACTACCTCATAATAACTACTCTTCCCATCAAGGCTTTTATATTGATTGTTTGAAATGTAAATTTAAATTTATTTCATTTTACTTGGAATTTTATAATCAGTCAAGAGATTTATAAAATATTTTTTAAATAAAATTAAGTTTCTAAGATATTGGACAAGTATAAATCCTTATTGAAATTTAAAAATAGTGGGTTTCAATGATCATGTTTTGCATATCAAGTTTTAAAGAGAATTAAAAAAATATGCAATTATAATGGTTGTACATTTGGAATTTTAAAACATAGGGATAAATATTTTTATTTATGTTATACTATATGCTGTGAATTGGAATTTTATATGGAATTTTGTTGAATATATTCCAGTATAATAAATCTAATGATAAAAATTATAGACAATTGAGAGGGACTTTAAATGAAAAAATTAGGACTAGCAATTCAAATTCTTATTGGACTTACACTAGGTATTATAATAGGAGCAGTTTTCTATGGTAATCCAGTTGTCGAGTCATATCTACAACCGTTTGGGGATATTTTTATCCGATTAATCAAAATGATAGTTGTTCCTATTGTATTTACATCACTTGTTGTTGGTGTTGCCGGTGTAGGTGATATTAAACAAGTAGGTAAAATTGGTGGAAAAACAATACTTTATTTTGAAGTAGTAACTACAGGTGCTATTATATTAGGTTTATTAGTAGCAAATTTAGTTCATCCAGGAACTGGTGTAAATATTCAGGAGCTTTCAGCAGTTAGTATTGATAAATATATGAGTACCGTAGAAGCAGCATCTAATCATGGTTTTATGGACACATTTATAAATATTGTTCCAACTAATATTTTTGAATCATTTGCTAAAGGTGATTTACTTGCTGTTATATTCTTTTCAGTTATGTTTGGTTTAGGTGTTGCTGCAATTGGTGATAAAGGGAAACCAGTTCTTGCTGTTTGTCAAGGCGTGGCTGATGCAATGTTTTGGGTAACGAATCAAATTATGAAACTTGCTCCGCTAGGGGTATTTGGTTTAATAGGTGTAACAGTTTCTAAATTTGGACTAGCTTCCTTAATTCCATTAGGAAAATTAGTTATTACTGTTTATGGTGCTATGATTTTCTTTGTACTTGTAGTGCTTGGCTTTGTGGGAAAAATATTTGGAATAAGTATTATGGCACTTATAAAAATTTTAAAAGATGAAATTATTCTTGCATATACTACAGCAAGCTCTGAAGCAGTTTTACCAAAACTTATGGAAAAAATGGAGAAGTTCGGATGTCCAAAGTCAATTACATCATTTGTTATTCCAACAGGATACTCATTTAACTTAGATGGATCTACATTATATCAAGCTATTGGAGCACTTTTTATTGCACAAATATATGGAATTCATTTACCACTTGCTACTCAAATTAATTTAGTATTTGTATTAATGATTACTTCAAAAGGTATGGCAGGAGTGCCTGGTGCATCTTTTGTTGTTTTATTAGCTACTGTAGGTTCTGTAGGTATTCCTGTAGAGGGAGTAGCTTTTATTGCTGGAATCGATCGTATTGTTGATATGGCAAGAACTACTGTTAATGTAATTGGAAACTCATTGGCTGTTGTTGTTATATCTAAATGGGAAGGAAAATATAATGATGAAGAAGGAAAAAAATATTTTGAATCCATTAAAAATGCAGCATAATTAAATAAAATTAATAAATTAAACTGGATTGATACGTATAATTAAGAAAATATTGAATACAAGTCTTTTAACAATAATTATACAAAAATCAGCGCAAAAGAATTAGCACAAAAATTATAAAGTTAAGATCTGACTTCGATATTTAATTGGAGTCAGATCTTTTTAAATTTCTCAACCATAGAACATTTAGTTTTTTTGATATTAAAATATCACATTTATAGAAGTAGTTTTATTATTTAAATTATTTACTATAAATGGAACATGTTATTATCTTATAATAGATGTTTTTAGCAATTATTATGAAATAACATTTTTATTTTAATAAAAAAATGAAGAAATTGTTGCAACTTTATTAAAAATAGACTAGTATATATTTTAACAGTTCAGACGAAGATAGTGGGAGAGTTGTGACTATGGTCATGCACCGAAGAAGTAAATCTTTCAGGTACCTATTTAATTAGAGATGACCGCTATTGGATGAACCCTTGGAGAGACTCGAAATAGAGCACCGAAGGAGAAAGTCGTAAGACGAAACTCTCAGGTAAAAGGACAGGGGAAAGGTAGCATATCTTATAAAAGTAATACATTATATATTACTTCATTTAGATTTTATCTATTCCCATTTGTATCTCCAATAACAAAATACTTATATTAGGAAAAAGTATTTTTTAGTACATGCTTTTTGACTAACATGGAGGGATAAAATGGATCAATTAACAAAAGTACTTACTCAAATCGATTTTATAGTATTGGGGGTTCCACTTTTAGTCTTACTAATGGAAACTAGAATCTGTCTTACTGTACGTCTAGGATTAATTCAATTACTCAAATTGTCTCTTTCTCTAAAATTTCTTTTTGAGAAAAGTGAAAAAGAGCACAATGTAGAAGGTGATGTTACTAGTTTTGCAACATTATGTACTGTATTAGCAGCTACTATATCTTGTAGTTATGCTTTATAACAGTACTAACATCAATAATACTTTTTTGGGGCATTATAGAAATAGAAAGCTATATTTCAATGGCCCAATAATAATTCTAGAAAATTGTGATCTCAGTAACACAGATTTAAAAACAGTAACATTTAGAAAGGCGGAATACATATGTCAGAAAATCAAAATTTATCGAGAGGACTAAAAAATCGTCATGTTCAATTACTTGCAATTGGAGGTGCAATTGGTACGGGATTATTCCTTGGTGCAGGCAGGTCAATTCACTTGGCAGGTCCATCTATTTTATTTGCGTATATGATAACAGGGATAATTTGTTTTTTTATTATGCGTGCCCTTGGGGAATTATTGCTTTCTAATTTGAACTACCATTCTTTTGTAGACTTTGTATATGATTATCTAGGAGATAGAGCAGCATTTATTACTGGATGGACCTACTGGTTTTGTTGGATTTCACTTGCTATGGCTGACTTAACTGCTGCTGGACTTTACATACAATATTGGTTCCCGAATATAGCTCAATGGGTTCCAAGCCTTATAGTTCTTGTAATTTTACTAATTATGAATCTTACCACAGTAAAGTTATTTGGTGAAATGGAATTCTGGTTTGCCTTAATTAAAGTTGTTGCAATTTTATCACTAATTATAATTGGTACATTTATGATTATTAAAGGATTTTCTACAGATGCTGGTATATCTAGCTTTACAAACCTTTGGAGTCATGGTGGCTGGTTTCCAAATGGGTTAAGAGGTTTTATCCTTTCTTTCCAAATGGTTGTATTTGCTTTTACTGGAATCGAATTAGTTGGTTTAACAGCTGGTGAAACTGAAAATCCAGAACATGTTATTCCAAAGGCTATTAATAATATTCCAATTAGAATTATTATTTTCTATATCGGAGCACTTACTGTTATTATGAGTATATACCCATGGAATTCAATTAATCCAGATAAAAGCCCATTTGTACAGGTATTTGCTGCAGTGGGAATCGCAGCAGCAGCAAGTATTGTAAATTTCGTTGTACTAACATCAGCTGCATCTGCTTGTAACAGCGGTATCTTCAGCACAAGTCGTATGGTTTACTCTCTTGCTAAAGAAAATAATGCACCTGAGTCAATGAAAAAATTAACTTCTCATCAAGTACCTTCTAATGCTACAATGTTTTCTGCAACTGTCATATTGATTTCAGTTATTCTGAACTATATTATACCAGAAGGAGTGTTTGTACTTATTACAAGTATATCAACATTCTGCTTTATCTTCATTTGGGCAATTATAGTTATCTGCCATCTAAGATATCGCAAAACTAATCCTGAGCTTGCTACTAAGAGTAAATTCAAAATGCCATTTTATCCAATGGTAAACTATATAATTCTAGCATTTTTTGCTTTTGTTATAGTCGTATTGGCACTTAATAATGAAACTCGTGTAGCCCTATTTGTAACACCTGTATGGTTTATAATGCTTGGTATGATTTACAAGATACTTAAATCAAAAAAGAAAAATGAAGAAAATGCAAAAAGAAATTTAGTATAGGTTAACTCACTTACGTTAGACATTTGTACGACAATAGATTAATTATTTAAGAGTTTTGTCTTAAATCTTCAAAAATAATATTAGCCCCGTTAAGATAATCATAATCATTGTTTGGATCTTTAGTTTTTAATAATGACCATGTTGCATTATAAAATTTAACTACATATAAAAAATCTAATAGTTTTTTATAATCTTCTTCTTTATAATAACCAAAATATTGTATTAATAAATTCTTTCTACAATTATCATTAAGGAACCATGATATTGTAGCAAGATCCCAAAAAACATCGCCCATGGCTGAATATTCATAATCAATAAAATATAAGTTGTTCTTTGAAAGAAGTATATTTGAACAATTAAGATCATTGTGACATAAGCCTATAGTTGGATTATTATTTAGAATAAATTCTAGATAATTTAATTTTTTAAAGAGTTTATCAATATAATTAGGTAAAGAGATATTTAATTTTTTACATAAATCAATTCTAGTTTTTATATGATTAAAAGGTTTAAAGAGCTTTTCACAATTTAAATTATGAAGTTCTTTTAATCTTTTAGTTAATCTGATAATAAAATTAATAGAGGAGAATTCATCTTCAGTAGGCATTTTACCATTTATCCAAGGAAGAATCATATTACCACTTTTGCTAGAAAAATAATAAGGTTTAGGAGTTAAATCAATATTAGAAGCTTTATTTATGATTTGAAATTCAGTTTTTCTATCATTATCTAAATATAGATTGGTGCAAATTCTAATAAAAAAATCATCACCATTATATGAAACTTTATAGTTATTATTATTAAGTCCACCTATTCTTTCTACAGAGGTAACAAGGTTAGTATTCCAATTAGTATTTTGTTTTAATAAAAACAATAACTCTTCATTCATTTTAAATATTCTCCTAATTCATTTATATAAAATAATAAAGAATTATAACAAAAAACATTAGAAAAGGGAATAAAAAATTTATACAAAGTTTAATAAAGAATTGATTATAGTTAATTAGTAATTAATGTAATTGTTTAAACTAAGATGGTTTCATGAAGAAAAGATTTTGTTTGACAAGTAATATATTGAAGGATATAATCAGTATGAAAATTAAACTGTATAAGGTGTTTTATTGACTTAATAGGGAATTGGGTGAAAACCCCAAACTATCCCAGTAACCGTGAAACTGACGAAATTCTTAAATACACCACTGTAAAATTCGGGAAGGTGAGAAAAGTAGGATGAAGTGAAGTCGGGAGACCTGCCATATATAGAATTCATATTATCTTCTGAGGGTGAGATAATAAATATTTATTAATTTATTGTTATGCTTAATAAAGATATAAACTATAACTAATATAAAATTCTTAGTATGTATTTTTAGAGCTACTCTCAAAAAGAGTGGCTCTTTTTTGAGTTAATATGATTTTTAACTGATAATTATTAAGTTGCACTGATAATATTTTTTAGGAGGAATGGAAATGAAACACAAAAGAAAACTCATATCATTATTAATGATTTTAGCAATGTTTATGTCAGTTTTAGTAGGTTGTACTGAAAAAATAACTGCGATGCGTGATAGAGAAGGTAATGAATTTGTAGCACCTAAGGAAATTAATAAAATAATTTCAACGGCACCATCAAATACAGAGGTATTAATGGGATTAGGCTTAGGTGATAAATTAATTGCAATAGATAATTACTCAACAGATATCGAAGGTGTTAATCCTGAATTGCCACAATTAGATTTTAGAAATCCAGATGTTGAAGCTATCATTTCGTTAAAGCCAGACATGATAATAGCCTCTGGGCATAATAAAGTAGGGGATGAAGATCCATTTGCTTTAATAAAACAAGCAGGAATAGCAGTTGTATATATACCAAGCAGTTACAGTATTGATGGTATTTATGGCGATATAGAGTTTATGGCACAAATAACAGATACTGAATTGAAAGGTAAAGAAATAGTAGAAAATATGAAAAAAGAAGTTAATGCAATAAAAACTATTTCTGATACTATTACAGAAAAGAAAAGTGTTTATTTTGAAATAGGCTCAGGTTCAGGTTTATTTACTTTTGGTAAAGATACTTTTTTAAATGAAATGATAGAAGTAGTTGGAGCTAAAAATATTTTTGGAGACCAAAATTCTTGGATAACAACTTCAGAAGAGTCAGTAATTGCAGCAAATCCCGATGTTATTTTAACAAATAATTTAGGGCTTAGCGGAAATGAAAAAACTGCAATAGAGGATATAACTAGCCGTGAAGGATGGAACACAATCACAGCTGTTAAGAATGGTGATGTATATATGATTGATAATAATGCTTCTTCAAGACCATCACAAAATATAATTAAAGCATTAAAGAAAATGGCAAAGGTTATTTATCCAGATGAATACAAAGACTTATAAAAATAGAATATTATTAATGCTATCAATTCCGCTAGTATTTTTAATTTTATGCATTGGAACTTCCATTGGGAGTTCCAATATTGGTATTTTAGATATTATTTCAATTCTAGGCCATAAAATTTTTAGTGTTCCATTAAGTGATGGAATTGATTCAAGCCAGGTAGTAATAATTTGGAATGTAAGATTACCACGGGTATTATTAGCCTTTATTGTTGGGGGATCATTAGGTGTAAGTGGTGCTGTAACTCAGTCAGTTCTTAAAAATACATTAGCATCACCATATACTTTAGGTCTGTCTTCTGGAGCCTCTTTAGGTGTAGGAATATTAATTGTAAGTGGTGCTTATATTCCATTTTTAGGCAACTTAACAATGCCAATAGTTGGATTTGTTTGTAGTTTGGTTACAATGATTGTAGTTCTTAAACTTTGTGAAAAAGCAGATAGCGCTATATCGAGTAGTAGAATAATTCTTGTTGGTATGGTATTTTCACTATTTTGTAATGCAATATTAACTACAATTTCAGCATTGTTTAGTGATAAAATGCAAAGTATTGTAATGTGGCAAATGGGTTCATTCGCAATGAGAGGATGGAGTTACGTTAAGGCTTCAATACCTTTTTATATTATTGGATTAGTTGGCGTAATGATTTATTGTAGGGAAATGGATGTATTAACATTTGGAGAAGATGAGGCAAAGGCATTAGGTGTTGAGACAAATAAGGTTAAAAGAAATTTATTTTTATTTGTAGCGTTTCTTACGGGTAGTGCAGTTGCATTAAGTGGAGTAATTGGTTTTGTTGATTTAATAGCACCTCATGTTGTTAGAAAGATATTTGGATCAAACCATTCATATGTAATATCAATGTCAGCAGTATTTGGAGGATGTTTGATGGTAATAACAGATTTAGTTTCAAGAACAATAATTGTACCATCAGAGTTGCCAGTTGGCGCCATAACTGCATTAATTGGAGCACCATTTTTTGCTTATATATACTTTAAAAAATAAAAGTAGGTGAAAAGCATGTTAAAGATAGAGGGGCTAAGTTGTGGATATGATAATTTAGACGTAGTTAAAAATATAACCTTTAATATTGAAAGAGGAAATAACTTTTGTATAGTTGGACCTAATGGTTGTGGGAAAAGTACATTATTAAAATCTATAGCAAATTTGATAGATTATAAAGGCAATATTACTCTTGATTCAAAAGAAATACGTAAGTTGAATAGAAAAAAGTTAGCAACAAAGATAGCTCTTATGAGTCAATCAAGTAATATATATTTTCCTTATACTGTTTTTGAAACAGTATTATTGGGTAGATATGCTCATATAAATGGAGTATTTGGAAAGCCAAGTAATGAAGATAAGGACATGGTCTTAAGGTGTCTAGATAATGTTGGGATATCGAATTTAAAGGATAAGCTAATAACTGAATTGTCAGGAGGACAGCTTCAAAGAGTTTACTTGGCAAGAGCGTTTGCACAAGATCCAGAAGTAATACTTTTAGATGAACCAACAAATCATCTGGATTTAAGATGTCAGATTCAAATACTAAAATATTTAAAAAGCTGGACAAAAGAAAATAATAGAATAGTAATAGCGGTATTACATGATTTAAACCTAGTTCAAACCTTTGGTGAAAAAGTGCTGTTATTAAATGAAGGGCAAATCATCAAGGAAGGTACACCAAAGGAAGTCTTTAGTGGCGAAGAGTTGAAAGAGGTTTATGGAATAGATATTAAAGAATTTATGATTAATGCACTGGAAAAGTGGAAGGATAATTAAATTATACACATATATTATATCTATTTTTAATACATAAGTATGAAAGGAAGTTAATTATGGTTAAAAAGTTTATTATGTCTTATAGTTGTGGCAAAGATAGTACTTTAGCTTTATATAGAATGATAAAAGCAGGGCATAAGCCAGAAGTTTTACTTGTTACTGTTGATAGAAAAAATTGTAGATCTTGGTTTCATGGGGTGCCTGAAAATTTAATTAGAGAAATGGCAGATTCTCTGAATATATCTTTATTATTAGTTGATTCAGAGGGTGGAAATGATTATGAAGCGACTTTTACAAAAGCATTAATTTGTGCTAGAGAAAAATATGGGATAGATTCTTGTGTATTTGGGGATATTGATTTAGAACCACATAGAGCATGGTGCACGGATAGATGTAATGAAGCAAGCATTGAAGCTGTATTTCCTCTTTGGCAAGAAAATAGGGAAGATTTAGTTTATGAATTTATTGATTCAGGATTTAAAACAGTAATCAAGAATGTAAAGCTTAAGTGTATGTCTGAAGACTTTTTAGGAAAAGTATTAACTACAGATGTTGTAGAACAAATAAAAGCTACAGGTTCTGATGCTTGTGGTGAAAATGGGGAATATCATACATTTGTATATGATGGTCCATTATTTAAGTATCCAATAAATTTTTCTAAAAAAGGAATAATAAAAACTCAAGAGTATGGATATTTAGATATTTAGAATAAAGAATAAAAGAAAAATACATAATATTGATAAAATAATTTTAGGCTATGTTTTAGCAGAGTGTTGATATATGCATAAGCAAAGTGGGCTGAGTAATTGAACTTAGGAATGCTAAAATGAGTATAGTCCCATTTTAGCTTGCTCCCAATATAAAATTGAGACAAGCAGTAAATGTG
>NZ_JAMQHS010000048.1 GCF_023845585.1 Clostridium sp. CMCC3677 | reverse complement strand
TTTGATATATAACTACAGACAGCTACTATAACTTTCATCTATTTATTCACAGCGCGAATGAAAAATAAAACACTCTGCTTTACAGTGTTTACTTTATAATTAACAGACTTATCTCACTGATCACCCTGTAACGTTCAGAGAGCGTCTTCAGATGTCTATTTATAAAATTCCTCTTCCGCTCAATATTCTGGAAGCTGCACGAGAGCGTATTACCTGGACACTCAACACCCTACCCCGCGTTTGTGTCTCATTTTCTGGCGGCAAAGACTCTGGTTTAA
>NZ_JAMQHS010000047.1 GCF_023845585.1 Clostridium sp. CMCC3677 | reverse complement strand
GAACCTACGCATAATGGAGTCAAAGTCCATTGCCTTACCGCTTGGCGACATCCCATTACATGGGGTGAACGATGGGACTTGAACCCACGACAACCAGTGCCACAAACTGGCGCTCTACCAACTGAACTACATTCACCATTTATTTGGTGCGTTATCAGGGGATCGAACCCGGGACACCCTGATTAAGAGTCAGGTGCTCTACCAACTGAGCTAATAACGCATATTTTTTAATGGAGCGGGTGATGAGAATCGAACTCACGTAACTAGCTTGGAAGGCTAG
>NZ_JAMQHS010000046.1 GCF_023845585.1 Clostridium sp. CMCC3677 | reverse complement strand
CTGAACAAGAAAGCGAGCGTCAAAGAAAAAAATGGCGTCTCCAACAAAAAGTAGAATTAATCGATGCTCCAGATGGCCAGGCTCACTGGAAATACATCGGAAACTTATAAAAAAGAAGCACCCCCATTCCTGGGTTGCTTCTTTTTTTTACATATTTTCTAAGCGTTCAATCCGCGAACTAATTGGCGGATGAGAGTCAAAAAGACCTGGCTTATTTTTTTTAGACTTTAGAGGTGACGCAAAGTAAATGGACTCACTAGAAGCACTAACTTCTTCCATTTTT
>NZ_JAMQHS010000045.1 GCF_023845585.1 Clostridium sp. CMCC3677 | reverse complement strand
TCATATCAAAGAAACAAAACATGTTGTTCCAGGGAAAATCGCAGTCGAATTACAAGTAAACTAATAGTGAGGTGAAAATGATGAATCAAGAAGCACTAGAAAATATGGTTAGAAATATTTTACAAGAAGTAAATAGTGGCGCAGTCTCCACAACAACTTCTCAAAAAGTGAGCGGAGATACACTGACAGTACGAGATTATCCACTCGGAACAAAACGTCCAGAACTTGTAAAAACATCGACATCAAAATCATTAGACGACATTACGTTGAAAAGTGTTCTAGA
>NZ_JAMQHS010000044.1 GCF_023845585.1 Clostridium sp. CMCC3677 | reverse complement strand
CTATGAATGGAAGAAAAGCAGTTGTATTATTTGAGGTAAAGTCTGGTACATCTATGCCATCATTTTTCATCGCATCTTTTATTATGGCATATAGAACTGAGTTATCACCAACCTCTCCTTGATTAGCCTCTTTAAAAGCATCATAAGCTTTTTTTGTATTAATAACATTAAAATCAGTTTCATTAATTTCAATTGAATCAGTAGTATTATTAACAGTATTTTTATTATCTGAAATAGATAAGTCATTTTTATAAAAATCAGAATTAATTATATTTTTGTAGTTTAAATTATTATTTA
>NZ_JAMQHS010000043.1 GCF_023845585.1 Clostridium sp. CMCC3677 | reverse complement strand
TAATTTCAATTTCCGGTTTGCTTTCATTTGCATTTACTTCTAATTCATTAATGATGCATTCTTCTAACCTAAGATTATTTGCATTATTTACAATTAACTTCTTAGCTTTAATATTTTTTAATTCTATTCCTTCAAATACATCTTTTATATTAAGTGTTATTGTTTCATATTGAGCATTAGATTGTACTTTTTCTAGATCTTTACTGTTGGTTATAATTAGATTTTTTTCATCCCCAGTTTCTTCTGGTGAATTACCAGTTGCAATGTTTTTATCTAATATAATACTACCACTAACTTTTTCTTCAATATTTTTTACAGTTCCAATAC
>NZ_JAMQHS010000042.1 GCF_023845585.1 Clostridium sp. CMCC3677 | reverse complement strand
GGAGGAATTCCCGAGTGGCCAAAGGGGGCAGACTGTAAATCTGTTACGTTACGTTTCGATGGTTCGAATCCATCTTCCTCCACCAATTAATGGGCGCATAGCTCAGCTGGGAGAGCATCTGCCTTACAAGCAGAGGGTCACAGGTTCGAGCCCTGTTGTGCCCACCATTAATTAAAAAGTAAATAATGCTGGCATGGCTCAACGGTAGAGCAGCTGACTTGTAATCAGCAGGTTGTAGGTTCGATTCCTATTGCCAGCTCCATAAAACGGAGGAATTCCCGAGTGGCCAAAGGGGGCAGACTGTAAATCTGTTACGTTACGTTTCGATGGTTCGAATCCATCTTCCTCCACCAA
>NZ_JAMQHS010000041.1 GCF_023845585.1 Clostridium sp. CMCC3677 | reverse complement strand
AAAAATAACATAAATATAAGTGCACAAAGTCAAATACTCATGACAAAAGGAAATACAGAAAATGGAGTTTCAATAGAAGGTGAATTCCATATTAGAGCAAATAACGTAATAAAAAACGGAAACAGTAGAGAATCTTATGCTCCTTTTGCAGAAGGAGGGGTATAAGATGTCATTTTTTAATAGCGTAGTAAGTGCTGTTGTGGGAGCCGTGGCAGCAGTAGCAAATGCAGTAGTCAGTGCAGTGAAATCTATAGTATCTGCAGTTTCTGGAAAGGGTTCACAAGATGCGGGAGGAATGACTGCACTTGGAGCAATGGCAACAATTGCAGATGTCTTTGAAGATGGTGAGATTGATGAAGATGAGGAAGAACTGCT
>NZ_JAMQHS010000040.1 GCF_023845585.1 Clostridium sp. CMCC3677 | reverse complement strand
AAATATCCGCAAGTTCAAACAGGTCAACGCCTTTAGTAGAGTTTTTAATTAATTCGAGTAAGAGTTTTGACTTTCGTTCTGTTACATCACTTTCTGTCTGAAGTTCAAATGGAATACGCTGGTTGATTTGATAGCCTTGTTTTGCAGAACGAATTAAATTCGGTGTCGCTTCATTTATTTTAGAAATGTTGTTGCGAATGGTTCGTGTTGTACACTCGCAAAAAGCTGCTAACTCATTTGAGGTAACCCACTTATTTTCCTGTTTATGCAAATAAGCTAGTATTTCTTTTTGAGTATCCATTTTTTGTTACCCCCTATATATCGAAAGCCAGTTGTATTAGCTATCAACTACCACAACTGGCGCTCTGTTACATTAAGCTTCTAAGTCTTCCCCATTAGACTCTATT
>NZ_JAMQHS010000039.1 GCF_023845585.1 Clostridium sp. CMCC3677 | reverse complement strand
ATGGTAATTCCTTCTTTATCAAAGAAGCCCTCACTAATTGCAACATACATAGGTCCATAGAAAACAGAACGAGTAACCTCATTTAAACGAACAGTAACTTTTGCATCCTCACTAGTAGTTTTAGAAGAACTCTTAGAATTACAAGCAATTAAAGAAGTAGCCAAAGTAAGAATTACAGTTAAAGAAAGTAAAAGCTTTAAACCTTTTTTCATTAAATTGCATCTCCTATAAAGTAATGATTAGGCTAAAAAAGACTTAACTATTTAAACTAAGTCATTTTTTATTGAGCCTAAAGTCTTTCTGTTGTATATTATGAAATTTTATATAAAAGAGTGTTAAATTGATGAATTATATGTAAGAAAATTAATCGTTAGCGTAGAGTGCCTTGTGTTTAATAATAGAAATTATTTTTTATAAATAATGTTTTTATAAG
>NZ_JAMQHS010000003.1 GCF_023845585.1 Clostridium sp. CMCC3677 | reverse complement strand
ATATTAAAAGGAAACTCGACTTCGCTGAGTAAGTTCGAAAAGCTAAATATAAAATTTAGATTCTCACTTAACAATTCTCAAAGTCCAATTACAATGCCACTTTACCTATTGCATATATCAACACGCATTTAAAACAGAGCCAAATTATAAAATAAACCAATAATTTCTTGGAGTAAATTTTAAAAAAATACATAACTTATTTATAGAACAATTAATATAATAAAATGGCTATGTTTTAAATATATAAACATTATACTAAAACATAGCAAAAAAAATGTAAGAGGTGTTTATTATGGGAAAATTTACTAAGGGAATTGTTGCAGGAGCATTAATTAGTACAGCTGTAGGAATGGCATTTATGCCTAATTTAGATCGCAGAACTCAAAAGAAAATGAGAAGAGTTGGAACAAAAATGAGAAATATGGCTGAAGATACATATGATAATATGATGAATTGTTGTATGAAATAAAAATATGTTTATCAAAAAGACAAGAAAAAATAAATGTTTTTTCTTGTCTTTTTATTTTTGTAGCATATTTTATAATGAAATTTTTAAATATTATTTATATTATTAAAAGTTAAATAAAAAAATATATTAAATATAATGTAATTACATCAATATTGCATAAAAATGTAAAAGATACATAAATAATAGAAAAATAATAATAATTTGGTGTAGTTTATTGTGATTTTATGGTATAATTATTAATATAATAATTCTTGGTATAGAAAAGAGTTGAAAAATGTGGAAATCCTGTCATTGGGTGAAAAAATAAAGACGAGACGAAAAGAATTAAATATGACATTAAAAGATTTAGCAAAGAATAGGATAACTCCTGGTCAAATAAGTTTAATTGAATCAGGAAGATCAAATCCATCAATGGATTTGCTTGAATACTTAGCAGCAACATTAAATATAAGTATTGAACATCTTATGGAGTCGGAAGAAAGTCAAGCCGAAAAAATAAGCATCTATTATGAACAAGTTGCAGAATCATATATATTATTAGAAATTTATGACATTGCACAAAAATACATAGAAAATGCTTTATATTATTCAGAAAAATATAATTTAGAATATAGAAAAGCAAGATTATTATTTATAACAGCACAAATATATGTTTATAAAAAAGATTTTCAAATGGCACAAAAGTTTTTCTTATCTTCTAATGTTATATTTATTAAAAATAATAATTATGAAGAAATAATTAAAACGTTTTTAAACTTAGCCAAAATAACAATAAATTTAAGAGCATATCATTCTGCTAGTAGTTATTTAAGACAAGCAGAAAAAGTATATTTAGATAATAACATAGAGGATGACTTTTTATTAGGAGAAATATACTATAATATGGCACGAACTTATTTTAATATAGAAGATTTAGATAAAGCATTAGAATATTCAAATGTTGCCAAGAAGAAATTAGAAAGAACTTATAGTGATAAAGGTTATGCCAAAACACTGCTTGTTTTAGCTGAAGAATTCAATAAACGAGGAGATTTATTGAAAGCTACTGCATATTCTAAAAAAGCATTAGAAGTCTATAGAAAAATAGAACACAAAAAGAGTGTAGTAGAAATTGAACATAACTTAGGTAAATTATTTTATGAATTAGATAATTTAGAAGAGTCGTTTAAGCATTATGAAATATCTAAAAAGGTAATTAATCAAAATGAATTTGAAAATGAAGTAGATGTTTTAATAGACATATGTAAATCACATCTAAAACTTAAAAATATAGAAGAATGCAGAAAAATAGTAGAACAAATGGATAAAGTTATAGACCCAAATGATTTTAGTAGATTAATAGAATGTAAATTAATACAATATATAATTTTTAATATATCAGAAGAATATGAAAATGCTGAAAAAATGATCATGGAAGCATATGCTAAAGCTAAAGAAAGCAAAGATTTATTAAAAGCAGGCGAAATAGCTATGAAAATAGGTAAGCATTTTATGGATAAAAAAGATGAAAATAGAGCAAGTAATTATTTAAATGAAGGAATTAAATTTTTTGAAGAGTTAGGATTAATAAAATAAAATTAATTCATATTATATAATGAATCAATAAATATAAATGGGTGATGTAAGTGGAAATATTATCTACAGGGGAAAAAATAAAAAGGGCTAGAATTTTTAAAGGTATTACATTAAAAGACTTATGTGGAACTAAAATTTCAATTTCTAAAATGAGTTGTATAGAAAATGGAAAAGTTAAGGCTGATAAAGAACTATTAGAATATATATCAGAGAAAATAGGAATTGAACTAAATTATTTAATACAAGATGTATATGATCAAATATTAAATAACTTAGAATTAATAAAAAAGACATTGTCTTCGGATTCAGAGTGTGAAAATAAGCTGAAATATAATTTAGAATATGCTTTGAAATATAAATATAATGATTTAGCTTTTGAATTAATACATATACTATTTACTTATTATGTTGAACAAAGTAAAGTTGAAAATATTCAATTAATAGTTTCTCAATATTATGATTTGTATCAAAAAAATAATAATGTTGAAAATACATTAGTATATTTTAAAGATATGGCTAGATACTTATATGAAAATAAAGAGTATTTAGAATCAATAGCTTATTATAATAAATTAAGAGAAATTTTAAATCAAGAAAATAAAAAAATAGATCGGGAAGAGTACTGCTTAATCTTATATAATGAAGCTATTTGTTATCAAAGATTAAATAAATATGAAGAAGCATATGAACTTTTATCAATAGTAATTAAAGATATTGATAAAATAAATAGTGACTTAAATAAGGGAAAAATATATCATGCATATGCGACTTTGTGTATTAAGTTAAATAAAGATTATGCTGAAGACTTTAAAATTAAAGCTTTTGAATATCAAAAACATAATCCTATAAATTTAGCATTATCTAGAGGTGATTATGGTAAATATTATTTTCAAATAAATGATAGAGAGAAAGCCATAAAAGAAATAGAAGAGGGAATAAAGACATTCCCACATCATAATAAAGAAAAATATGTAGAGTTTTTAAATTCTTGTACTAAAATTTTAGTAAAGAATTCAGAATTTGAAATTGCATCTAAAATAGCAGATGAATCTTTAAATATTGCAATTTCTACTGATAATATATCTTTATTAAAGAAATCATATTATTTAAAGGGTACAATACTTCAGAAATTAGGAGATTATGTACAAGCTGAAAAATATATGAATATAGCATTAGATGCTTTATTTAAATCAGGTACTAAAGAAGAACGTAAGGAAAGATATATAGATATGGGAAATATGTATTATAAACTAGGATCTGTATCTGATTCGTTAAAATATTTTAATTTAGCTTTTTTGTGGATAAAAGAATATAAAAAAATTAAGGGGTATCTTTCACTGCCGTTAAATATTAAGCTAAATTTAACACACTTATGTTAAATAACATAAATGTGTTATTTTTACATATATAATAATTTTGATAATGTGAATTAAAAGTTAAATATCTTCATAGATATAGATTAAGAAAGATAATTTTAAAGGAGCGGTTTAATGAAATTTATTTCTGTTTACCCTTCATCTATATCTGTGATTAGTAGAAGATTTAATGAAGAAAATTTTTATGAAAATAAGTATTTACCAGTAGGAAATGTAGTAGGAACTGATGGTAACGTTTTTAGGACACTAATGATGTTTGATATAAAGGATAAAATATTAAACACCTATAAGATAAAATCTGCAACATTGAATTTATGTGTAGAAAAAAATATATATAATTTTAGACAGGTTTCTGGAAATAAAGTTTTCTTAAATAATAATACTGAAGAATATAATCCTTTAGCAGTTAATTGGAATAACGCACCTAGTTATGAATACACAGGTAATTTCTTAATTATTGAAGGAAATAAAGATGAGCATTTTCTAAGTGTAGATGTTTCTGAAATGGTAAACAAGTGGTTTAATTATTATGAAGAAAATTTTGGATTAACATTAACAGGAATGGAAGATGTAGAGAATTGTATAAGTATATTTTCTTATTCCAGAAATAGAAATAAGCCTTATTTATCATTGGAAGTTGAGGCGTAAAAAAATAATGTCATTAAAAAGTTCTATTAAAAATCCAATTTAATAGAACTTTTTTTATTTTTTAAATATACTTTGACTTTCTTTGACCTTTGTATTATTATATATTTAAAGAAGAAAATATATAGTGAAAATAAATAGGGGAGGCAAGAAGAATGAATATAGAAAAAATGACATTAAGAGTACAACAAGCTTTAAGTGATGCCAATATTATAGCAGTTAAATATAATCACCAACAAATAGATGTAATTCATGTTTTTTCTGCTCTGGTTAATCAAGAAGATGGTTTAGTACCTAATATTTTTACTAAGATGGGTATTCAAGTAAAATCTTTAAAAGATAATTTAAATAAAATAATTGATTCAATGCCTAAAGTTTTAGGTGAAGGTGCATCAAATTCAGGAGTATATATCACAAGAAAAGTAGATGAAATTTTAATTAAAGCAGAAGAAATATCAAAAAAATTCGAAGATTCTTATATAAGTGTTGAACATTTAATGTTATCTATAATGGATATTGATAAAAATGGAGAAGTGGCTAAATTATTAAATAAATATAACCTTACTAAGGATAAATTTTTAAAAGTTTTATCAGAAGTTAGAGGAAGTCAAAGAGTTGATACTCAAGACCCAGAGGGAACTTATGATGCATTAGCTAAATATGGAACTAATTTAGTAGAGTTAGCTAAAAAGCATAAATTAGATCCTGTTATAGGTAGAGATGAAGAAATAAGAAGAGCTATAAGAATTCTATCAAGAAGAACAAAAAATAATCCTGTTCTTATAGGTGAACCAGGTGTGGGTAAAACAGCAATAGTTGAAGGGCTAGCTGAAAGAATAGTTAGAGGTGATGTACCAGAGGGTCTAAAAGAAAAGATTATATTTTCTTTAGATATGGGATCATTAATAGCAGGGGCCAAATATAGAGGTGAATTTGAAGAAAGATTAAAAGCTGTTTTAAAGGAAGTTCAAAATAGTGAAGGTAGAATAATTTTATTTATAGATGAAATTCATACTATTGTTGGTGCAGGTAAAACTGATGGAGCTATGGATGCAGGTAACTTAATTAAGCCATTACTTGCAAGAGGAGAACTTCATTGTATAGGTGCAACAACATTTGATGAATATAGACAATATATTGAAAAAGATAAGGCTCTAGAAAGAAGATTTCAACCAGTAATAATAGAAGAACCTACTGTTGAAGACACAATTTCAATATTAAGAGGATTAAAAGAAAGGTTTGAAATACATCATGGTATAAGAATACATGATTCGGCAATAGTATCAGCTGCAAAATTATCAGATAGATATATTCAAGACAGATATTTACCAGATAAAGCTATTGATTTGATTGATGAAGCAGGTGCCATGATAAGATCAGAAATAGATTCTCTACCAACAGAGTTAGATGTAATAAGAAGAAAAATATTTAAACTTGAAATTGAAAAAGAAGCATTATCAAAAGAAAAAGATGAAGGGTCTAAAAATAGATTAACAGATTTAGAAAAAGAATTAGCTGGATTAAAAGAAGAAAATGATGAGATGACAGCTAAATATGAAAAAGAAAAAGCGCATATAGTTGTTTTAAAAAATATTAAAGAAGAACTAGATGAAGCTAGAGGAGAATTAGAAGCTGCTCAAAGAAATTATGAATACAACAAGGTAGCTGAAATTCAATACAGTAAAATTCCTGCATTAGAAGAAAAGCTTAAAAATGTAGAATTAGAAGTTAAAGAAAATTATGAAGGTGCTCTTTTAAAAGAAGAAGTTACAGAAGAGGAAGTTTCACAAATTTTATCTAAATGGACTGGAATACCTGTAAGTAATATTCTTGAAGGTGAAAGAGAAAAACTTTTAAGATTAGAAGACGAGATGAGCAAAAGAGTAATAGGTCAAGACGAAGCTATTGAGTCTGTTACAAATGCAATTCTTAGAGCTAGAGCAGGGCTTAAAGATATTAATAGACCAATAGGATCATTTATCTTTTTAGGACCAACAGGAGTAGGTAAAACAGAACTTGCAAAAACTTTAGCTAGAAATTTATTTGATTCAGAAGAAAATATTATTCGTATCGATATGTCAGAATACATGGAAAAACATTCAGTATCAAGATTAGTTGGAGCGCCTCCAGGATATGTAGGTTATGATGAAGGCGGACAACTAACAGAATCAGTAAGAAGAAATCCATATAGTGTAGTACTTTTTGATGAAATAGAAAAAGCACATGATGATGTATTTAATATATTCCTTCAAATTTTAGATGATGGTAGATTAACTGATAATAAAGGAAAAACAGTAGATTTTAAAAATACTATAATTATAATGACTTCTAATATAGGTAGTAATTATTTATTAGAGAATAAAAGTGAGAATTATATTGAACCAAGTATAAAAGAAGATGTAATAAATCAATTAAAATTAAGATTTAAACCGGAATTCTTAAATAGAGTTGATGATATAATTATGTTTAAACCACTATCTGAAAATGGAATAAAGAAAATTATAAATATATTTTTAAATGAAGTTAAGAACAGATTAAAAGATAAGAATATAGAACTAGAAGTTACTGATTCAGCTAAATCAATAATGGCTAAAGAAGGATATGACCCAATATACGGGGCAAGACCTCTTAAAAGATATATTCAAAATACTTTAGAAAATAGTCTTGCAAGAATGATAATTAAAGGAGATTTAATTTATGGATCTAAAGTAGTAGTTGATGGAGCCAATGAAGAAATAATATTGAAACCTGTAAATAATTAAGTTTTATTTATTAAAAATATTTTAATAATATAATTCGTGAAGTTAGAATTTCTTATTTAAATTATCTTTACAAACTTTATAATAGGCTCTGTTTTAAATAAGTGTTGATATATGCAATAGGTAAAAGTGGCATTTGTACAATTTTACTTATACATATATCAACACTTTGCTAAAATTAAAACACAGCCTTATAATAATAAAATGTAAAAGGAGATAGAATACTCCTTTTATGTTTAATAAATTATTTTATATATGATTTATTTTAAATGAGAATTTGTTTTATCTGAAAAATTTCAGTTTTTCATAATCCTATATTTAAAATGAAAAGTCATATATTAATTTATTAATATTAGAGTATATCTATCTCCTCTTTTGGTACACAGTCAGAATACTATTTTATGCCAGATTCGTATTGTTGTACCATTCTCTTAACCATTTCTCCACCAACGCTTCCACATTGCTTAGAAGAAAGGTTACCATTGTAATCAGTAAATGGAACACCCATTTCATTTGCTACTTCATTTTTGAATTTTGCTAACCCGTTTTTTGCTTCTGGTACTAATGAATTTGCCATAATATATTCCTCCTTTAATCTAATTATAAAATAATTTTATTTGCTAAGCTTTTCTGCTTTGCAGTATTATTTTGTGCCATATCAAAAAATATACTCTATGTAATGAGAGGAATATTAGTAAAAATTAATTATAAAATCCAAAAAACTACATACGTTAATAAAATTCGATAATAATGTTAAATTTATCTATTTATATCTTGAAAACTAGGTACTCCAAATAATGATTTTGCAGATTTAACACCTCTTAGAATAGCTTCTTGCATTACTTTAGCGCCTATCATCCCAACAGTAGTAACATCAGATTTAACTTTATTTGTTGACATTGTAAATATTGTATCTCCATCAAACATAGTGTGAGCTGGATACATTGTTCTAGCATAGCCATTGTGAGCCATAGAAGCGACTTTATTTGCTTCTGCTTTAGTAAAGTTTGCATTAGTAACAATTATTCCAATAGTGGTATTCCCTTTAAATGGATTAATAGGATTATATAAGCTAGACAATAATAAATTTTCTGTATTTAAAAAATTATTATTTTTGCGATCATATGCACCAGAAATTATATTTAAATTTTGTGGATCAATTACATCACCAAGACAATTGACAGCTACAATTGCACCAACTTCTAAAGGTCCAATTTTAACAGCATATGTACCTAGACCACCTTTCATTGAAAAATCTGGTCCTAAAAACTTTCCTACGGTTGCACCAAATCCAGCACCTATATTACCGTTTATATCATCATAGTATTCTTCTGAATTTAAGCAAGCTTTAATTCCCATTTCTTTATTTGGACGTATTTTAGAATCACCAAATGCTAAATCAAATAAAACTGCTTGACACACTATTGGAACTTTAGCAACAGTTACATCAAAGCCAATATTTTTATTTTCTAAATATTCCATTACACCACTAGAAGCATCCAGGCCAAAAGCACTTCCGCCAGATAGCACAACAGCATGAATTTTATCTACCATTTCCATTGGATTTAATAAATCGGTTTCTCTTGTACCAGGTGAACCGCCACGAACATCAACTCCACCAGTTGCACCATTTTCACAGATGACAACAGAACACCCAGTTCCACCTTCTTTATTTTCAGCATGTCCTAGCTTTATACCATCTATATCACAAAATTTAATTTCTTCCATAAAAAATACCTCCTCTAGATTTTAATTACATGTCCAGCTTTACTTATGCATATGCCGCACCATTATTCCTTCACTGCGTTTGGAAAGGGTGCATGGCTAAAAAAATCCACGGCTCTAAAGTCGCCTTGGCGATTTTGTTCTAATAAACAAAAAAACAATGATAGTAAAAAGATATAGTTATTTTACACCATTGTTTTTTTTATTTAATATTGAAATTAATTATTCCTATTTATTTTTAATATTGTCATTATTACTGGAACTGAAATCAAAGCACTTACAATAGCTTCTATAGAACCATTAAGTGTAATAACACTACCAATTCCTATAGTAGCAGCTTGTCTACTAATTCCTAATGCATGAGCGTATTTTTCTAAATAAATAATATATGTTAAGCCCATAACACCAATTGTATTAGTTAGCGTTCCTAGTATAGCAGCAGTACCAATACTAATACTTTTATTTTTAATTTTATTTTTTAAGAATGTATAAACATAGTATGATACTATCCCAATTAGAACTCTAGGTAATATTGCAATTATAGGATTCCAAAATATAAATGATGTTGGCATTGGAGCTGTAAACGCTTGGTACATTGAAAATAATCCAAACACTCCACCAACTAAAGCACCAACAACAGGTCCTTCAATAATTGCACCTATGATAACAGGTATATGCATGATAGTAGCTTTAACAGGTGGTATTGGAATAAATCCTAATCCTGTTAAGCCTAAAAAAATAGAGATAGCAGATAGCATACCTACCATAGCCATTTTTCTAGTTGAAAATTTTGTTTTTACATTAATTCTTTCCATAAAATGCCTCCGTTCTTATTCCCATATTTAATAAGGATATAATTCAGAAAAATTTAATTATTAGTTTTTCTGTTCAGTTTCTTTATTAAGAATACCGACAATGTAATTTTATCATGTTTCCAAAAATATTCAATAAGAAATTGTTAAAAATTTATCTAAGTTTAAACTTTTACATAAAAATTAAAAGGTTATTAAGAAAATAATCATCAAAATTAGTATAGTTTCATCCTAATAATGCAAAAATTATACTAATTGTAGTAATTTTCATTGTTAATTAAATAATGAATAATGTTAAAAATTTGTTGATTAATTAGTCGATAATTATAAAGGTTTGTAAAAATAATTATTTTTAAATTTATATAAATGATGTTATAATTACTATGAAAAAATGAGGTGTATATTATGAATAGTATAGCAGGTAAAGGTTGTCCGACTATTATACCGGATGAAGAAAAAAAGCCATTAAAAGATATTGAAAGAAGTATAGTAAAAACATATAGAAAACATGTTTGGTCTAAGTTTGTAAAAGCAATTAAGAATTACGAACTTATTCAAGAAGGAGATAAAATTGGAGTAGCCATATCAGGAGGAAAAGATAGTATTCTTATGGCAAAATTATTTCAAGAACTTCAAAAACATGGTCAAATGAATTTTGAAGTAGAATTTATAGCTATGGATCCAGGATATCATCCACATATAAGACAATTGTTATTAGATAACTGTGAATATTTAAATATTCCAATAACTATTTATGAATCAGGAATTTTTGATGTAGTTGATAAAATGGCTAAGGATTACCCATGTTATTTATGCGCTAGAATGAGAAGGGGTTCTCTTTATAATAAAGCTCAAGAGCTTGGATGCAATAAGTTAGCATTAGGACATCATTATAATGATGTTATAGAAACAACTTTATTAAATATATTATATGGTGGTAATTTCAAAACAATGCTACCAAAGCTTAAATCAGCAAATTTTGAAAATTTAGAATTAATAAGACCAATGTATTATATTGAAGAAGAATACATAAAGAAATTTATTAAAAGTACTGGAATTGCTCCGTTAAATTGTGCATGTATGGTAGCAGCAGAAAGAACAGGCAATAAGAGATATGAAATAAAGGATCTAATTGCACAATTAAAACAAAATTTTGATGGTGTAGATAAGTCTATATTTAAATCTGCTGAAAATGTTAGTATGGATTCAATACTAGGATGGCAAAAAGGAAATAAAAAATATTCATTTTTAGATGTATATGACGAAGAATAAATAGAGGTTGTCTTAATTTTGACAACCTTTTTAATATAGATCTGTTTTAGCAGGGTGTTGACATATGCATAAGCAAAGTGGGCGGAGTAATTGAAAGTAATTATATAAAATAATAGAATAAAAAGTATATTATAAATAAAAATAAAATATCTATAAAGGAATGATGAAGATGAATAGAGAAGATGTAATAAGTATGGATGCTAATTTATTGGTTAGTATTATGAATATGAAATTAAGAGATAATTATGATTCATTACAATCACTTTGTTATGATTTGGATTTAAAAGAAGAAGATATAGTACATAGATGTAAAAGCATCGGATATGAATATAATAAATTACATAATCAATTTAAAGCATTTTAGTTAAAAATTAGGTATAATAAAATAAAAAGAGTAGGAGGAAAGAATGATGAACTTAAAAAAATACGGAAAAATTATGGGTGTTCTTGCAGCTACTACAGCTTTAGTTTTATCTTTAGTAAATGATAAAAAAGACAGCAGGGCAGATGATGACAAGTAATTAAAATAATTATTTGATGAGGGAATGTTAATTATGAATATAGAAAAATTAAATTTTAATTACAAGGATTTATTTAATCACTTAGATATTAATGGAATAACTATGTTCTGGAATCCATTAAAGGATGAATTGACATTTGACTATAAAATAGTTGATTTTTTAGAGGATTATGAAATAGACAATAAGAAAATTAATCAATTTTTAAATTATATATATCTAGAAGATTTAAATAAAATAAAAGATATATTCAAAGAAGACTTAAAAAAAATTTATGATTCTAAAAAGCATCTAGTAACTCATTATAGAATAAAAAATAATAATAATATTCTATATTTCATCTTTGTGGGGAAGGTAGTTAAGAAATATGATGGGTATACTTTAATGGGAATACATTATTGTTTTGAAAATTTGGATTCTAATTATTGGATTTCCGAGATAGACCTTTTATATAAAGAATTATCTGAAGAGTATTTCATTAATCAAAAAATAACATCATTAATTGAATGTGATAGAACAACAGAACTTCCTAATTGTTATTATTTTAAACGAACTGTAATGGGATTTTTAAAAGAATGTAAAGAAGAACAAGTTCAATGTGCTATGTTAATGCTTAACTTAGATAATTTTAAATATGTAAACGAATCTTTTGGACATGAATTTGGAGATGTAGCATTAAAAGTAGCTGCTAATAAAATATTATCTTTGGTTTCAGAACGTGATCTAGTATGTAGATATAGTGGAGATACTTTTTTAATATTTATTCCAGACATTATTGATTTAAATGAAATAAGTATTTTATGTAGAAAAATAGTTAAGTCTTTTGATGAATCTATAATAATAGATGAGAAAGAGGTATATGTTAGTGTGAGTATAGGAGCATCTTTGTATCCATATAATGGTGTGGATTTTGATACACTATTAAAAAATTCAGATGCTGCTATGTATGTAGCAAAAGGAAATGGAAAAAATGAATATAATTTTTTTAATGATAAAATATCACTTGAATTAAATAGAGTATATTCATTACAAAAGGGATTAAGATATGCATTAGATAATAAAGAGATATTTATAGTATTTCAACCTAAGGTTACTTTGGATGATTTTTTAGTACGAAGTTTTGAGGCTTTGGTAAGATGGAATAGTAATGATATGGGAGTTGTTAGTCCAGATGAATTTATACCAATAGCAGAAAATACTAAAATGATTATTCCAATTGGAAGTTTTGTATTAGAAGAAGTTTTTAAAAAGGTAAGAATATTAATAAATGAAGGTTACTTAAATTTTAAGATGGCAGTAAATTTATCAGAAATGCAGCTAAGAGAAGATAGTATTGTATTAGATTTAAAGAAATTTATATATAAATATAGAGTTAATCCTAATTATATTCAAGTGGAAATTACTGAAAGTATGCTAATGAAATCATTTGATAAAAATATAAAAATTCTTAATGAAATTAGAGATTTGGGAATAAGTATAGCATTAGATGATTTTGGAACGGGATATTCATCTCTTAATTATTTAACTAAACTTCCTATAGATGCATTAAAAATAGATAGAACTTTTGTGGTTGACTTAGAAAAGAATTCAAAAAATAAGTGCATAATAGAAAATATTATTAATTTATCACATCAATTAGGAATAGAAGTAATAGCAGAAGGCGTAGAATCAAAACAACAAGTAGATTATTTGAAGGGAATTTCTTGTGATGTGGTACAAGGATACTATTATAGTAAGCCAGAAAGATTTGAAAAAATTAAAAATATGATATGCAAAGAAATTTCTAAATAAAATTGACAAATGTGTAAAAAGGGGATAATATATATATTAATAATACAAATCCTAAGAAGAGGGATAGTAATCAGGTGCTAAGTTTAAGAGAGCTGAAGATGGTGAAATTTCAGTACTAATGCTAATGATGAATGGGCCTTTGAGGAGCAATATGAAATCTTTTAGAGAGTAGTTGAGCCGTAAGTCGCACGTTATAGCGAATGAGATATGTTAGTATCAAAAAAAGAGAGGCATTTTTATTTATGCAATTTAGGTGGCAACGCGGATAATATCCGTCCTATATATATTTATATATATAGGACGGTTTTTTTTATTTATTTGAATGTGACTTATAGATACTAGCTACTTAAAAATTAAATTGTATGGGGTGTGGTAGTTATGTTGTGAAAGGAATTGTATTTAAAGACTTTGAATATTAATTGATATAAAAAATGGGGGAATTAAAATGAATACAAAAAGAATGATTACAAATGCAATTTTAATAGCAATAGGAGTAATTTTACATCAACTTACACCAGCACTAGGGTTACCAATGCAACCAGATTTTGCATTAGCTATGTTATTTATAATAATTGTTTATAATAAAGATTATAAAACTACAATAATTTGTGGGCTTATAGTAGGAATATTTACAGCTTTAACTAGCAAAACACCAGGAGGTCAATTGCCTAATATTGCAGATAAATTTATTACATGTAATATTATGTATTTAGTGCTAATTCCTTTAAGAGAAAGGGTTAAAAAGAATATACAAATAATAATATTGCTATCTGTTGGAACTTTAGTGAGTGGAACAATATTTTTAACAGTATTAATGTTGACAGCGGGTTTACCAGGAGGAGCTTCATTTGGGATACTATTTATGGCAGTAGTATTACCGACAACAGCTTTGAATGCATTTGCTGGATATGTAATGTATAAAATAGTTGCAAGAACTGTATCAACAACTAAAGCATATGCTTAAATTATAGTAAATAAAAAAACATCTATATTATTGATTGATTTTTCAATAATATAGATGTTTTTAATTTTGATTTAGTTAAACTTAAAAATTCCTATTTAATAATGTGATATTCTTCAGGAGTATCTTCTGTAATAGCTTTGAATTCATACCCATTATTTTTATAATATTTAATCACTTCTGGTAAAGCTTTAACTGAATTTTTACTAATATATCCGCAATGCATTAATAAAACTACTTGTTCTTTATCACTTCTAGAGTTCTTTATAAATGTACTAGGAGCAGATGAATGGTTAGCACCATCACCACTATCGACATTCCAATCATATATTTTCAAGTTATTTTCATGAAGTAAATCAATCATGGATTTACACAACTTATAACTATTATTGTTACATCCAAATGGAAATCTTAGAATATTAGGTTTTATTCCAACAATAGAATTTATTAATTCTTGAGTTTCTAACATTTCTTTTAAAAAATGTTCATTAGAAGAATATAAATTATTTTTTTTATGAGTCATACTATGCAGACCTAGAGAGTGTCCCTCATCATAAATTCTTTTTACTAAATCTTCTTGACCCTTAACTTGTTCTCCTATTAAAAAAAATGTTGCATGTATTTTTTCTTCCTTTAAAATATCTAGAACATCTTCTGTAACTTTACTGGCTGGTCCATCATCGAAAGTTAAGTATATAACTTTATTAGTTTTCGATTCATCTTCTGCATAAGCTACTTTGCTATTTAAATTAGTTATCAGAATAAATGCTAATAATAAAATAAATAATCTGTTAAATTTGTTAAATTTCATAAAATCACCTTCAATACATATTCACAATAATATTATTTACCTAATATATTAAAAATATTTATATAATATTAAATATATGTTTTTTGTTGAATTGTATTTAGGTAAATGATAAAATTACAGGTATATGGAATATATGTATAAATTTGGTGAGATATATTTGATTTTGCTTATTAGATAAGACTATTTATAGAAGGGAAAGTTCTCATTTTATAAATAGTCTTTTAAGATAAATATAAATAATGTTTATTTCTTATATTCACACATTAAATGAAAAATAAAATTATAAAATTAAATATATAGTTTTATATGTAAAAACAGTAAAGAGGTGAACTTACTTGAAGACTTTAAATAAAAAATATTCTATTAATGGATCTATAGATGTTAATGAAAATTTTTATATATATAAGGTTATCAATATACGTAATAATAAAATATATAATTTATATATTTTTCAAGATAATGTTGAATATGAAAATTGCAGAGAATATTTATTAAGTAAGTTTAAGACAATAAAAAATTTAAACTTTAAAAATGTGGTTAATATATTAGATATAGAAGTAATAAAAAATATAGATGGGATAAATTTAGATAAATTAAACTATGGATATGTAACAGAATATATAGATACGCAAATAGATACTGAAGTTTATTTAAATAAATGTTCATTTAATGAAAAACTAGATATTTTTATGGAATTATGTGCAGCGGTTAATACATTAAATATTAAAGGGTATATATTTGATGACTTAAGCATGAAGGATATAATTATAGTTTCAAATGATGATAATAAAGTAAGCATAAAGATAAAAAATTTATTACAATATGAAATAAGTAAATTTAGAGAAAATAATCTATTAGGAGTGAAATCATTACCTTATCCTTATAACATTGATAAGTTAGAAGATCAATCAAGTCAAAAGGATAATATAAAGGACATATTATATTTGTTTAAAAACTTATTTAATGATGTTGAGTTAAAGAGATATTTTAAAGGAAACAATTCTATAGATAAAATATTATCATTCAATAAAGCTCCTAAAATAACTGATTTTATTAAATGTATAAATAAAAAACTAAATAAGAACTATAGTATATTTATATTTGAAGCATTAGATAAAGTTCAAACAGATTTAGATATAATTGGAATGGAAGATGAGATAAAGAAGATAGAATTAGGATTTAAGCATATATCTGAAAATAAACTTAAATATAAAATAATATGTTTTAAAGGGGAACAAGGCAATGGTAAGACTACAACTTTAAAGGAAATTAAACGAAAGATATCTAGTAAATATATTGGTAATAAGAGAGAAAATTCATACTTAATAATAGATAATATATGTTCTAGCACTAATTTTATTGTTACTATTAAAAATATATACAACAATTTAGATAAATATTTAAAGGATAAATATGGAACGTATTTAGAAAAATTTATAGATATGCTTTTGGAAGATAAAGTAATTAATGATGAAAATACGCTTAAAATTATCAATAGAGTTTGTACTCTTTTACATGAATATACTTTAAATAATATGTTAATTATTTTAATAGATGATATTGAAAAAACTAGTGAAGTATTTAAATTATTCTTTAAATATATGTGCTTATTAAGAAAGAAATTAGAAAATATAATGATTATAATGTCTACTAATGAAGAAGATTTTGATTGTGAAATGATAGAATATATGAAGTTTATTAGATCACTGCCAAATTATGAAGAAGTTGCAGTAAATTATTTTAATAATTATAATACTAGCAAAATGGTAAAGAATATGTTGAATTATCACAAGAGTATAGGTGAACTTTGTATGAAGATATATTCTGAAACCTTAGGAAAGCCACAATTTATTAGCAAAACCATAGAAGAGTTATATAAAGATGGAATTATATATTTATCTAGAGATGATGGAAGATGGAGAAGCAAGATTGATGTAAATAATATTGTTATTCCTAAAGGCGTAGAAAAAATATTAGAAAATAAAATATTAAATTTAAATAATGAAGAACTTGAAATATTGGAAAGGTTATCAATATTTCAAATGCCATTATCTGAAACTTTGATATTTTCATATGTAATTTTAGATAATAAAAGAAAAAATATATATTATAAATTAAAGAAAAATAGATTATTAATTGATAAAATAAGTGATTCTGGGGTTAGAGTAGATTTTTATAATGATTTAGTGAAAAAAATAATTTATTCTAAGATGCCTAAAGAAAAAAGTTTAACAATGCATACTGATTCTTGCTATTTTTTAGAAAAAATATTAAAGAATACCCAAGAATATTTGGATGAATATTTAAATCAACTAGAAAAATCTAATCAAAAAGAAAAATTGATAGAATATAGTTTAAAATGTGGAAAAAAGTTTGATGATTATGGAGATACGTTTAAATCTATATATTATTATAAAAAGGCATTAAGCTGTGCGGAATGCAATGAAAAAACAAGAATTGCAATAAGTATTGGAAAGTTAAATGAAAAAGTAGGAAAAGATAAAGAGGCATATAATTATTTCAATAAAGCGAATATAGATGCTATGAATAATGATCAAAAAGAGCTACAAGCGTATGTACTTCTTAGGATGATAATAATAACTTCAAAAGAATACAAGCCTATAGATTTAACGTATCCATTAAAAGTAGTAAGAAATCTTTTAAATAACATAGATTATTCTAAAGGTGAAGCATATTATTATTATGCACTTGCATTAGTAGCTAAAATAGAGAGCAAAAAAGCTTTATCGGTGAAATATATAGAGAAAGTTTTTGAGATTTGTAAAAATAGCAATATTACAGTAGGGGTATATGCTTGTGCAAAATTATTACTAAGCAGTATATTTATTTCAGAAGGAAAGTATAGTGAAGCTAAAAAGTTATTGAATGAATCTATGAATGTATTTGAAATGGAAAATAATTATGCAGGATTATTAACTACTAAAATAAATTGTGAAGTTATTAATAATGAAATTGGAAAAAATATAGATGATATTTTAAAAAGTCTTATAGATATTAGAAAATTAAGTACTAAATATAAGGTTTATAAAAAAGAAGTTTCAAGTTTAATACACATAGCTAAAATGAACATAGAAATATTCAAATATAATAAAGCTAGTGAAAATTTGCTAATAGCATTAGAAATTGCCAGAGAAAATGGATTGGATAGATATATTCTTAGAATTTGTACTCTACTATGTTGGGTATATTGTAGATTAGGAAAAACAAAATTAGCATCTAATTACTATGAATTAATTTCTGAGTTGAAAAAAGGAATACAAGTATCAGAATTAGATATGCTTACTATTAAATCTACAGAAGCCTTGTATAATTGTAGAATATATAATTTTAAACATGCATTTAAAGAATTAAGTGCAATTAATAAAATAATAAATGATTACAAAGGGACGGAGTTTAGTAAAATAAAGAGCCAATACTACCAATTATGCATTATTAATTGTAAAAATGAAAATGACGTAAAAAGAACTTTTCAATTATTAAAGGATGAATTGATTAGTTTAACAAATCCTGTTACTAAAGAAGGAATGTTAATAGGCAGTGTAGTAAGTATATTATTTTTAGGATATAAAGAATTAGCAAGAGAATTATTTCTTAATATAAAAGAATGCCCAAAGGAATATGATAATCAATTAGGATATATTTTTTTAGCATTATACTTATCAAAAGATAATGATTATAATAATTTAATTAAGGATGCTTTAAAAGTAATTAAGTTTAGTAGAAATCAAGAAGTAAAAGCAATGGTATATTGCTCAATAGCTGAAAAATATAAAAGTAAAGGATTTCAAGAGCTGGCAATAAATTATTATTATGAATCTATTAATATATTCATAAATATAATAAATTCATTACCTGAAAAATATAAGATACAATATATTAATAATAGTATGTTTTTAGTTGTTTATAATAAATTTAGAAAAATATTAGTGGAAAACATGGGGATAAAACTAAATTTAAATAAACTAAATTGTATAGATGTTGATTTTAAAATAAATGAATTATTAGATGAATTAAAAATTAGTAAATTGTTATTAAACAAAGAATTTTTTTATATTATGCAAAAGCACTATAGTAATTATTATTGCAATTTTGAAAGTAATATATATGAAATACTAAGTAATTTTTCAAATAATATAGTAAAAAATTTAGAAAATTTATTAAAATATATTGCAAGAATAACACTATCAGATAAGGCATTACTTACAATTGAAAATAATTTTGGAGAAAATGAAGTTATATGTGAATATAGAATAGAAGATAAAAAAGAAATTTTAAAATATTTTTCATTAAAAGTAAATCCTAACAAAGAAATAGTGATTATATCTAATGATTGTAATAATAAAAGTAAAATGAATTACGAAATGCTTAGAGATGGAATTCAAGCATGTATGTATATAAAGTTTAGAAATAAAAGAAAATTTATTACTAACAATGAATGTATTAATGGAAAACTTATTTTAATATCAAATAATGCTATAAATAATATAAATTCTAATTCAAAAATTAAGGTTAAAAATTTAATGCCTTTTGTAATGTTTTTATTAGATCAATATAAGTTAATGATAAGTTCTACATTGGATAAACTTACAGGAGTGTATAATAGAAAATATCTTGAAAAAGCTTTTTGTGATTTAATAGATGACTCTTATTCAAAAGGAAAGGAATTTTCATTAATTATTTTTGATATAGATGATTTTAAAGGAGTAAATGACAGATATGGTCATCAAACAGGAGATGAAGTTTTAATAAAACTAACACAGGAAGTTAAAAAATGCTTATCTAAAGAAGATGTATTTGTAAGATATGGAGGAGAAGAATTTATTATACTTTTACCTGAAAAAAGTGAAGAGGATGCATATTTGTTTTCAGAAAGAATAAGAAATAAAGTTGAGTGTGCTAAGATTTTAGGTGAAAAAAGAAAAGTGACTATTAGTTTAGGAATATCAGTTTATTTAAAACATTCTTCAAATTCAGAAGATTTAATAAAAATGGCGGATCAAGCATTATATACATCTAAAGCTCAAGGAAAAAATAAAACAACTATATGGAATGATAATATAGAAGTATTAAGTAATAATATAAATATATCTAAGGGTATATTACCATTTAAGTATAATAACGATAATAAGTTAGTTCCACTAATAAAAGATATACTTGAATTATTAACCAATAAAAGTAGTAAAGAAGATAAAATATATAAATTTCTTTCAAAGATAATTCAAATAACTGGTTCGGAATTTGCTACAGCATTTATTGTAAAGAATAAGAAAATAGCAAAGATTTATAACGAGAAAATTAAAGAAGATAAAATTAATGATAGAGAAAAGCTTAATATGACTTTAATAGAGGAAGCTATTAATAATGCTAAGGGGTATTATTTAATTGATTGGGATAACTCATATGTAGATAAATGTTTTGGAATACATGATTGGAAATCACTGTGTATAACACCAATAATATATAATGGAGAAGTAATAGGAATTATATATGTCTCTATTTCAGTGAATAAGAGGGAATATACACAAGAGGACTTATCTTTAATAAATTATTTAGGTCAACTTATGATACCATTGTTTTGTTAGTATAAGAACAATAATTATTTAATAAGTAAATTTCTTAAAATCTAAATATCCGAAGTCATTAGCACATAAAATATTTTTGAATCATATTCTAGTATTGTATAGAAATAAGAAAGGAAAGTTTTTATGGCTAATGATACGAATAACATGCATATAAATTTATCAGCGTCAGGTGAAAAAATAAAGTATTATGAATCTGATGATGATATATGTATATTTGAAATTTCAGATGAAGATCCTGATTTTTCTAATATAGATATGGATTGTGATTTAGTAGAAGAGAAAAATCATACAGTGAAAGGTAATTACAATTTTACAGGAGATAACGAGGATTTACTAAAAATTAATTATGATTTAACAGAAGATGAAATGGATTCAATAAAAAACAATTATAATTCTCAAGAAAATGATTACGAGTTAACAGAAAACAACAATATTGATAGTAGAAATTTTTCTTATGAAAATTGTGAGTCGGATATACAAAAACATGATACATTAAATGATTCAGAACTTAATGGATTTAGTTATTACAATAATCAATGTCCAAAAGTCAGAGGAGAAATAGTAGTTATATCATCTATAAACTGTGGCGGTAAAAATGAATATTTAGAGGGTGCTAAAATAAATTTGTATAAGCTTAATGGTGTATGTCCAGTATTTATTGAATCTTGTTTAACTAATAAACAAGGAAAAGTAGTATTTGAGAATTTACCAGAAGGATGTTATAGAATAATAGAGATTGTTAATAAAAATTATTTTGAAAAACCTAAGTATGTTAATTGGAATGAAGTAAATATAAATAGAGAAAATACTAATGCTAAAATTTTAGTTATGAATAATTTAAAAAAGAATTGTAGATATAGATAATTTCTATATTTTAAAAGATTGATAAGATTGTTTAACTTATCAATCTTTTGCTATTTATATAATTATATTTTATAATCATATAAGCAAAGACAATCCGTATAGCTTATGCTACACGAGATATTTTAAGTAGGTGATTATATGGAAAGGTACATATTAAAAATAAAGAAAATTAATGAAAAAGCAATAGTGCCTAATTATGCTCATGAGGGAGATGCAGGATTAGATTTATATTCAGTAGAGAAATTATTATTAGAACCAGGAGAGAGGGGCTTAATTCATACAGGAATACAAATAGAGCTTCCTACAAATACAGAGGCTCAAATTAGACCAAGAAGTGGATTAGCATTAAAACATGGAATTACTACTTTAAATTCACCAGGAACTATAGATGAAGGTTATAGAGGTGAAATTGGTGTTATTTTGATAAACCATAGCAAAGAAAGTTTTAAAATAGAAGAGGGCATGAAAATTGCTCAAATGGTTATAAAACCTGTACTTAATGTTCAAATAGAAGAAGTTAATGAATTAAGTGGTTCTGAAAGAAAAGCAAATGGATTTGGATCTTCAGGATTAAGATAGTATAGTAACTACAGCCTTAGAAGGCTGTAGTTACTATATCATTTCTGAAATATATAGTTTTAAGAAATCTATGTTTTAATATGTTTTGGTATATGCATATTTAAAACATAGTCCTTTTTAGTTTGATTCATTTAATTCTTCCCATTGTGCATAAAGTTCTTCAATTAAGCTTTCTTTGGCTTTAATCTCTTTATTAACTCTCTCACTTTCAGATGGAACTGAGTAAATTTCTTCTTTACACAATTCTTCCTGAAGCATTAATAAATCTTCTTCATTTTTATTTATAGTTTCTTCAAGAGATTTTATTTTATTTTGAAGGGCCTTGGCCTCTTTATCTAAAGCCTTTTTTTTCTTTTTTTCTGTATTTAATTGAGTCTTTGTTTTTGATGAATCCTGTTCATCATAATTTTCAAATCTCAAAGGATTTTTTTTCTTTTCTGTATAATAGCTATAATTACCTAAATAATTTATAACTCCATTTTCAGTTAGTTCTAATATTCTATTTATAACTTTATTTAAAAAGTATCTATCATGAGATATTACTAGTAATGAACCATCATAGCTTAAAATAGCATCTTCTAGGGCTTCTCTAGATGGTATGTCTAAGTGGTTAGTAGGTTCATCTAATAATAATAAATTAGCTTTAGATAACATAAGTTTTAATAAATTAATTCTACACTTTTCTCCACCGCTTAGTTTATCAATTTTCTTAAAAACATCATCTCCAGTAAACAAAAAAGAAGCGAGAACATTTCTAATTTGTGTAGTAGTTAATTCAGGAAAGTCGTCCCAAAGCTCATCTATTATTGTTTTATCAAGATTAAGATTTGATTGTTCTTGATCATAATACCCAATATTAACATTTGCACCTAAAACTTTAACGCCACTATCACTTTTCACTTTATCCATTATTATGTTAAATAAAGTTGTTTTACCTCGACCATTTTCACCTATTAAAGCAATTTTTTCTCCACGTTTTAAATCAATAGAAAGATTAGAAAATAATTTTTTTTCTCCATAAGATTTAGATAGATCTTCAATATGTAATACATCAAATCCACTTTTTACAGAGGTTTCAAAGTTTATTTTAGAAGCAGATTTTTCAACATCAGGAGCATTCAATAAGTCAATTCTATCAAGAGCTTTTTCTCTACTTTCAGCAGCCTTAATACTCTTTTCTCTATTGAATGATCTGAATTTTTCTATAATAGCTTCTTGTCTTTTAATTTCAGCTTGTTGAAGATTATAAGCTTTTAATTTACTTTCATAATCTTTTTCTTTTAATTCTAAGTATTTAGTATATGACGCATTATAGCAATTAACATGACCATTTATAACTTGAAAAGTTATATTAGTAACAGAATCTAAGAAATATCTATCATGTGAGATTATAAGAACAGTTCCTTTGTAGCTTTTTAAGTATTCTTCAAGCCATTCAATTGCATCCAAATCTAAATGATTAGTAGGTTCATCTAGTAGCAATATATCAGGTTTTAAAAGCAATAGCTTACATAAAGCTACTCTAGTCTTCTGTCCACCACTAAGTGTTGAAATAACTTTATCAAAATCATTTTCATTAAATCCTAAACCTTTAACTATACGAGATATTTCACCCTTATATGTATATCCACCTCTGTTTTCATATAAATCTTGAGCAGTCGTATAGTCTTTTATTATTTTTTCGTGATAAGCAGCATTTTTCTCGTCATAAGGTTCACCCATTTTTATTTGTAAATTAGAAATTTTATTTTCTAGTTGTATAAGCTCATTAAATACTGTCAACATTTCATCATAAAGAGTAAATTCAGAATTTAAGTTTAAATGTTGAGATAAATAGCCTATAGATTTATTTTTATCTATATAAATATCACCTGTATCTTGAAGGATTTCTTTAGAAAGTATTTTGAATAGAGTAGATTTACCTTCTCCATTTGATCCAATTATACCAACCTTATCTCCATCATTAACAGAAAAAGTTACTTCCTTTAGAATATCATCTATTCCATAACTTTTACTTATATCTTTACAACTTAAGACAATCATTATTTATCCTCCAATGTTTTATTGTTATAATTAAATGTATATTATATAATTATACTATTTTATAATAGGTATATCAATTTAAGGAATAATCTTTGGAGGAATTATAAATGAACTTATATGACGAAAAGATTGATAAGGTTAGTGCAAAGAAGCAATTGAAGGAAAAGCAGTTATTTGATTCAGCATATGAACTGTTTTTAACACAAGGAATTGAGAAGACTTCTATAAGTGATATTGTAAATAAAGCTGGAATAGCAAAAGGTACATTTTATTTATATTTTAATGATAAACATGATCTTTTAAATAAACTTATATTAAAAAAGAGCAACAAGTTATTAAAAGAGGCTATGAATGAGACCACTAATGAAAAAATAGATGATTTTTCAGAAAGAGTTTTATTTTTTATAGATTATATAATAGAAAATTTAAAACATAATAAGTTACTTCTTAAAATTATAAATAAAAATATTTCTTGGGGATTATATAGAAAAAATATATTAAAACCAGAGGAATATTACAATGTAAATAAAGTGGTAGATAGTTTTATAAAAAATCTAGTTAATTCTGGCATGTCAAAAGAAGAAGCTGAAATGACTTTGTTTATGATAATAGAATTGGTAGGAAGTGTATGCTTTACAACGATAATATTTAAAGAACCTACTGATATAGATACTATCAAGCCTATTTTATTTAAGAAAATTTTAGCTATGATAAAGGTTTAAAAGTTAAGCTCCATTTAGCTTTGCTTATGCATATATTAAAACTTTGCTAAAACAGAACCTAAATTTAAAATACCTATCTTAAAATATAGATTAAATATATTAAGATAGGTATTATTTATAAAATTACTTTTGTCTATAAGCATCTTTAGTGAGGATATATCCTATTCTAGGCGTGTCATTAAAAATTCCAACTATATAAATTGTTATGAACATATTTTTTTCTAAATTAATATTACTTATAAATTTACTAAAATTATTTTTATCTGATACAACAAAATTATATATTCCAGGAGATACAGGATAGTAATCTGTTGTCTCTAAGTAAGGAATTTCATCAAATAAAAGTGGTCCATCTGGTAATGATAAAGAAATACCAGATAAGTTTGGTGAAAGATTAATAAATCTTACATATGATAGTAACGGATTAGCTTCAAATTCACCATCATCTAATTTAAAAAATGCTACTTCTTTATTTTCATAAGTTATATTTATAGTTGAATACGAGAGTGGTAATATTTCTATAGTTTTAGATATAAGGGGAGTGTCATAAGTATAGGCCTTATATAATTTAATATCATATTTACCGGGAGCTATATTTATATAATTTGAAACTTCTCCAAATGAGATATTAGAATATAGTGGTTTATCATTTGCATAAATATCAACACTTAAAGATTCAGGAATAGCATGTATAAACCTTACATTAGATTCTATATCAGGTAAGGAATTTCTAAATAAAAACATATAATTTCACCTACCTTTTTTCACAATATTGTAGTGACAATGTTATTATTCTTTTAATAATCATCCTAGCCATTGGATAAGGAATACCATAACGTAAAAGTGTATTCAATATATTAGGATTATTTTTTTCAATTCTTAAATAAATTCTATTTACATCATTATCGGGCTTAGCACGCTCTAAATCTTCATTTTCATTTAAATCTAAATCAAAACCTCTTAATATTTTATCAGGAGTCAATTCAGAGGGATTTTCTTCTTTTATAGCATGATTTTTTGTGTGACAATTTTCATTTAATTCATTAACATAACAGTATAGCTCAGATTCAACAGTTTCATCTGGAAATAAGTCTGAAGAATTAATATCACCTCTAAAATTATGATCAGGTTCATTATCGAAGAGAGAATTATTAACCTTAAAAAGGGGTGTTAATGATGAATGATTACAGCGAAAATTAAAAATGTTTTGTAGTGGCATAAAATTGTAATCAAAGTCATTATTACATTTAATATTCATATATTTTTTATCAGGTTTCATTTTTTTACAATACCTCCATATATTATCTTAATAACTATATGACTATAAAAGACTATTTGTTACACTTTATAATATGAATTTATATACATATATATTACTTAAATTAACTACATTCCTTGGTGACACAATAAAAGCTACATTTGAATAGGATATATTGGAGGAGATGTATATGAGGATAAAAAATGAGGAGAACGTTAGAGATTTATTTCTTGGAATAGATGAAAAAGTTTATGATTATAGAGGTCATGGCATAAATTCAATAAATTTTGATAATGCAGCAACTACACCTACTTTTAAATCTAATTTTTCATATATGAAAAAACTCAGTAAAACTTACGCATCTATAGGCAGAGGTACAGGTCAAAAAGCGGAAATAACTACTGAGTTATATTATGAATCAAAAAAATTTTTAATGGATTTTTTTAATATAAAAAATAGAGATAAATATGTTGTAATCTATGTTAATAATACAACAGAAGCTTTAAATAAACTTGCTAAAACATTAATTAAAAAAGATGATGAAATTGTTCTTATATCAAGAATGGAGCATCATTCAAATGATTTGCCTTGGAGAAATAGAGGAAAAGTTGATTATATAGAAGTTAATAAAGAAGGAAGATTAAAAATTGAAGAGTTAGAAGAAAAGTTAAAAAGTAATCTTGGAAAAATAAAATATGTATCCCTAACTGGTGCATCTAATGTAACTGGATATATAAACAATATTCATGAAATAGCCAAAATAGTTCATCAATATGGTGCTAAATTAATAGTAGATGCAGCTCAACTTGTAGCTCATAAAAAAATTAGTATTAGCGGAAATTCAAAAGAAGAGGATATAGACTTTTTAGTATTTTCTTCTCATAAAATATATTCTCCATTTGGAATAGGTGTAATAATAGGTTTAAAAGAAGATTTTATAAATTCTCTTCCAGACTATTCAGGTGGAGGAACAGTGGAGCTGGTTTTAGATAATGAAGTAACTTATCTTAAGCCACCAGAAAAAAATGAAGCAGGGACTCCAAATTTTTTAGGAGTAATGTCTTTAATAAATTCATTAAGAGAATTAAGGGATATAGGATATCAATTTATTGAAGAACATGAGAAAGTTCTTTTAAAAAGAATGTTGCAAGGCCTTGAAAGCATTCCACAAATAATTAATTACGGTGATACTTTTAATATTTATGATAGGCTTGGAATAGCTGTTTTTAATATAAATGAATTTTATGACAAAGAAGTAGCTGAAATATTAGCTAAGAGGCGTGGAATAGCAGTAAGGCATGGATGGTTTTGTGCACATCCTTATTGTAGAAGGCTTATGGGAATAAGCGAAGAAGAAGCAAGTTCTTTTTTAAATGACGAAACAAAAAGAATGCCAGGAATGATTAGAGTAAGTTTTGCAGTATATAATACAGAAAAGGAAATAGATTTCTTTTTAAATACAGTAGAAGATATTGCAAGAGGAAATTTAACTTTATAAATAATGAACTTTTAGATATATTCTAAAAGTTCATTATTTAGATAATATGAAATCTTGGTTATATTAGATTTTTATAGTAAGAGAGTTATTAGTTTGAGTTTAATAACTCTTTTACTCAGTTAAACATAATTAGACATTAAAAACTTTATATTGTGGTAAGTTATTTTCTAGTTTTAAATTAGGAATATTTTTTACTAATGGTGAAAAATACTCACAAGCTTCTTCTTTTAAAAAGTTTCCATCCTCATTAATCCATTCAGAAGGGAAGTACCTAACATTATTAGCTACTTTATCAGCGTCTACTAAGAAATAAGATGATTTATAGTCTTTAGAATCTTCACGTTTTATAGCAACCATTTTACCACTTTCATTATTTGCTGCACTTTGTAAAGCTACATAACCAACATCATAAGCTTCATTTAAATCAGAATCAGATGCAAAGTGCATAGCACAACGTTGTAAAATTCCTAGTTCTAAAGCCTTTACTCTTTTAGTTATACCGGCATCAAGAAGTAAACTTCTTAGATACTTACTAACACCACCTAATTGGGCATGTCCAAAATTATCATTAGAAACACATTGGAATTCAGATATAAATTTACCAGTTTCATCTTTAATACCTTCTGATACAACAATATAAACTTTATTTTGTTTTTTAAATCTTTCTCTAACATCATTTATAAATTGGTATTTATCAAAAACAGTTTCAGGAAGATAAATGAAATCAGCAACAGGTTTGTTATCTATTTTTGCTATGCAAGCTGAAGCTGCTAGCCAACCTGTGTCTCGTCCCATAGTCTCTAATATAAATATACCATTATTTATATAAACTGAAGAATCTAGATAAGTTTCTAATACTGATGTTGTAATGAACTTTGCTGCGCTACCAAAGCCAGGTGTATGATCTGTAAACATTAAATCATTATCAATGGTTTTAGGAATTCCTATAAATTTTATATCAATATTATTTTTTTTAGAATAAGCAGAAAGTTTGGCAATTGTATCCATTGAATCATTTCCACCTACATAAAAAAATGAAGTTATATCATATTCTTTTAATATTTTTATTAAATTTTCATATTCATCACAAGAATTATCGGGATTTTGTAATTTATATCTACAAGATCCTAACCCAGAAGATGGTGTATATCTAAAAGTTTGTAATTCATCTTCATTAATTAAGGTAAGATCAATTATATTTTTATTTAAAATTCCTTCAATACCATTTAAGCCACCATAGACCTTATCAAAAACTTTAAGTGACTTGTTAGCGTGTATTAATCCTACTACACTAGAATTAATAACAGAAGTTGGACCACCAGATTGTGCAATAATACAATTAGACATAAAAACGCTCCTTTTTAAAACATAATAGTATAAATGTGATATACTATTTACTTATTAGTAATACTCTATTTAATAATATACAACAAAAAGTACATTAAATAAATAGTTTTTTTGATAAATATTAAATTAATTAATTATTTTTGCATATATTTTCAGTTTCATAATAATAATTATTATTATAGATAGTAATTTTAATAGATATAAGGAAAGTGATTATTATGGGTTTAAGCGAAGTTATATTAATAGGAATTATATTAGCTATGGATGCGTTTGGCGTAACACTGAGTATAGGATTAAATTCTATACTTACTTACAGAAATAAAATAAAATTTATACTGTCATTTGCTTTTTTTCAGTTTTTGTTTACTTATGTTGGAGGTACTATAGGATATTTATTTGATCTCTATATTGTAAATATATCTTCTTTGGCAGGTGGTATAATACTTTTTATTATAGGTATACTTATGATATTTGATGGATTGAATAATGAGAAAAATGATGTATTAGAGAAGAGTAGTACTTGTATAATACTAGGAGTATCTGTAAGCATAGATGCGTTAGTTGTTGGATTTACTACTCTTCATAATTTAAACAATAGTTTACTTCTTATATTAGATTCTTTGCTTATAGGGCTTATAACATTGATAATATGTTTAAGTGGATTATTTTTATGTAAATATATAAGAAAGATTAGTTTTATAAGTAAATATGCTGATTTTTTAGCAGGAGTTATATTAATATTATTTGGATTAAAAATGGTATTCTTTTAGTATAGTTCTTTAATAATCATGTGTTATAATAAACTTAAGAATGTTTATTAGGGGATATACTAATGGATTTAAAAGAATTTTTAAAAAATAAGAATATAAAAGTAACCAAAGGAAGAATTGAGATATTAGAAATATTAAGAATTTCTAATAATAGTTTGAGCGCAGAAAAAATATATCAAATATGTAGATGTGATAATATAAATATTAATTTAAGTACTATTTATAGAACATTAGAGTTATTTGAAGAAAAAGATATAATTGATAAAATTGTTCTTGAAGATGGAGTATTTTCTTATAAATTAAAGAAAAAGACTCATATGCATTTTTTAAAATGTGATATTTGTCATAAAGAAGTTGAGATTCCATGTCCTATGATTCAAATACAAGAACTTGTAGAAAACAAAACTGGTTTTACATTAACAGAACATAACCTTATTCTTAAAGGTGTATGTCAAGAGTGCAAAAAAAATAAGTAAAGTATAGATAGAGTTCTTAACTTCAAATTGAGTTTATAAAGTATTGAGAATTAAAAAAATCGTTATTTTAAAAGCGTTTTGCCATTATTAAAATTATAGATGATATCTATGTGGGATAAAGGATAGGATTTTGCTTTAAGAATATTAAATTATTGATAATACTAATAAAACAGAACTAAATAAAAAATGCTACATAAGAATTTATTTTTAAAATAAATGTTTATGTAGCATTTTTTATTACCTATGTTTTAATGATTTTTGTTAGAAGTAAAAATTAAAGTTAATATTAGCATTATTACTGAAGTTAAAGCAATTGTTCCTCCAGGAGCGCTATTAAGATAATATGATAAAACTAGACCTAATATAACATCTATTAACCCAAAGATTATAGAAAAAATTAGTGTTTTATTAAACCCCTTTTTTAATTGCATAGCAGTTGCTACAGGAACTACCATTATTGATGAAACAACTAAAATTCCCATTATTTGAATAGAAAGAGATATGGTTGCACCAACTAATAATGTAAATATGTAATTTATAAGTTTAACATTTATTCCAACAGTTTTAGCACCACTTTCATCAAATGTTACATATATTAATTTATTATAAATTATAAGTAAAAGTATTATACAAACAGCACCAATCAATGCAATTAGTAAAATATCTGCTCTTGTTACAGTTAATATACTACCAAATAAAAAAGAATCTACTTTAGCAACAGCTTTACCGCTACTTACTAATATAATTGCAATACCTAAACTTAAGGTCAATACAATAGACATAACTAATTCAGAATATTTTTTATAATAATCTCTTAGAAATTCTATTATTATTGCACAAAGTGATGTAAATAAAAAAGCAGTAATTATTGGATTTGTTCCTATTACGAGGCCAATAGCTACTCCAGCAAAGGATGAGTGTGATAATGTATCTCCGATCATAGAATTTCTTCTAAGAACAATAAATAGACCAATAAATGGACAAAGTATTGCTACTATAATTCCAGCCATAAAGGCATTTTGCATAAAACTTAATTCAAACATATATAATTACCTTTCTAAAATTAATAAAATATTTACATTGCGCAAGACTTATGATGTTCACATTCAAGATAATTAATAAATTCTTTTTTAGTATATAAAGTAAGAATACCACTATTAACTTTTAAAATATGAGTAGAATACTTAAGTGCAACATCTGTATTATGTTCAACAGATATAATTGTTTTGTTTAAATCTTCATTTAAACTTTTTAATAAAGGATAGATTTCATTCTGACTTTTTTCATCAACTCCAGTTGATGGTTCATCTAATATTATTAAATCAGGATTCCCTATAAGGGCTTTTGCAATAAATATTCTTTGTTGTTGCCCTCCAGATAAATTTCCAATTAATGAATTTTTGAAGTTTTTCATATTAACTTTATTTAATACGTCATCTATTTCAGTAGTTTTTTTAATTCCCATGGTTTTTGCATGCATTGTTAACAGTTCTTTTACTGTTATAGGAAATTGAGAATTAAAATTATCTAATCTTTGAGGTACATAAGAAATTTTATTAAAATCTAAAGTTATTGAACCTGATGTTGGTTTTAATAATCCAAGTACCAATTTTATAAATGTACTTTTACAACTACCATTTTCACCTAGTATTGATAAGTAAACACCACCAGGTATATCAAGTGTAATATTCTCTAATAAAAGTTCAGATTTGTTTGTATATGAAAATGATAAATCTTTTATTTTTATCAAAAAGTAATCAACTCCTTAAAAATAATATATTTAGACATTATATTATATAACGCCTAAATATATTATATACTTAGTTGCAAATTGTTTGCAACTATTACTAATTATATACTTCATCTAGTACCCAAAAATTACTTTTATCTTTTTTAAAATTTCCTTTTAAAATTGTTTTTTTATGAGGTTCTTCTTTTGATAATCCGGAAGCTTCTACAAGAGCATTTTCTCCATCAGAATAAATTAATGACATTTCTTGAACTCTAAGAAGCTTATCTTTTTTATCAAAGCCGTTAGTAAAATAATGTTCAACAGAATAAGCTAAATCAGCACATCTTTTTTGAATATATATTTCTTTTGTAATAATAAAAGAAGAAAGAACTAAAGTAATTAAAATTAAAAATGTGCAGATATAACGTTTTAAAATAGTTCTTTTTTGTTTTTTCTTTACCTTTTGTTTCTTATATCGATTTAAATCAATTGTATTATTTTTTTTTATATTTCTACTATAAAACTCCTGCCTCTCCATAAACACCTCCTGTAATGTTTTTAATATGTTTTGGAAATTAAAAAAATTCTAATAATACAAAACTAAAGGTTAACATAATATAAAATGTTGTAAGAAAATATTACCATATATTTACAAATATTTAAATGTTTTTTATACATAAAATGGAAAAATATAATAAATAAAAGCAATTCTATTGCTTATTAAGATAAAATATACTTATAATGTATTTAGGCACAATCAAAAAAATAACAAGTCCATTTGCCAGCCTATTTTTCATCGTGCTGCGTCGTCAAATTGACCTAATAGGCACGCTAGGAGGTCAATTCATCTTCTTGCTTGATGAAAAATATTCATTGCAACTTTGAACTTATTATTTATTTTCATGTGCCTTATTATAAATGAACAAATATTTAAAAGGATGGTGCTGAATTATGGAATTTTCAAGTTTAGTTTTAATAGAGAAAGATAGTGAAACAGGATTTATAAAGAAAGAGTTAGGAAGTTTTGAAGTAAGTGAAGGTGGATTATTTGTTAAAAAGTTTTATGTATTAGATGGAATCGTACATATGTATTTTGATACTAATAAAAATGTAGAAGAATGGGAATATTCAGCTATATATGATTTATTTAATACAGAAAGATTCACTGAAAAAGGATATGAAATAGAAGAGGATTTAGATGAATATGATCCAACATATGTTATAAAATTTAAATATGAAGATGATTTTGATTTTATTAAAGAAAAAATACACGAATGCATAACATTAATACAAGAAGAAATGAATAATGTATGGGAAAATATCAAAGATAAGAAAGAAGAATATATTTAAAATTTCAAAGTATTTACTATTGTAATTTAAATAGGAGGTAAATTAATGGAAGAATTGAAAAAGAGAGAAGAAATTGAATCCAAATTTAAATGGAAAGTAGAAAAAATATATGAAAATATTGATGAGTGGGAAAAAGAATTTAATGATTTAAAAAATGAAGCTCATAGCTTAAAAGATTTTTCAGGTAAATTAAATTGTGGAGAAAGTATATTAGAGTATTTAAAGTTAAGTGAAGAAATATCAAGAAAAGCAGAAAAGTTATATATATATGCTCATTTAAAGTCTGATGAAGATACTTCAAATGCAACATATCAAAGTTTAATGAGCAAAATTGATATATATATGGCTGAGTTTGCAAGTTATACAGCTTATTTTGTTCCAGAAATATTGAGTTTAGAAGATGGTTTTATAGAAAAAGAAATAGAAAGATTAGATGAATTAAAACCATATAAATTTTTATTTGAAGACATATTAAAAGAAAAACCACATGTATTGTCAAAAGAAATGGAGGAGCTTTTAGCACAAGCTTCTGATTGCTTAGATGCACCATCAGCTATCCATAATATTTTAACTAATGCAGATATGACATTTGGAAAAATAAAAAATGAAGATGGAAAAGATATAGAATTAACAGAGGGCAATTATTCTTCTTTTATAAGAAGTAAAAATAGGGAACTTAGAAAAAGAGCATTTGAACAGTTATTTGGTGAATATGAGAAACTTCAAAATACATTAGCCACTTCTTTAACTTGCTCAATTAAAAACTTTAATTTTAGCAGCAAAATAAGAAAATATAATTGTGCCTTAGAAGCGTCACTTAAACCTAACAATATACCTTTAGAAGTATATAAAAATGCTGTAAAAGTTATAAATGATAATTTAGATTCTCTTCACAGATATGTAAAAGTGAAAAAGAAACTTTTAGGCTTAGATGAAATTCATATGTATGACTTATATGTTCCAGTTATTGAAACTCCAAAAGAAAAGATAGAGTTTAATGATGGTGTAGATATAGTATTGGATGCACTAAAGCCATTAGGTGATGAATATTTAAGTATATTTAAGAGTGGTATAGAGGATGGTTGGATAGATATATATGAAAATAAAGGTAAAAAAGGTGGAGCATATTCATGGGGTGGATATGATACAATGCCTTATGTATTATTAAATTATAATAATGAACTTGGTGATGTATCTACATTAGCACATGAAATGGGCCATTCAATTCATTCATATTATTCAAGAAAAGAACAACCATACTATTATGCAGGATATACTTTATTCTGTGCAGAAGTTGCATCTACTACAAATGAATCAATACTTATTCATTATTTAATAGATAAAGAAAAAGATGAAAATAAAAAGCTTTATTTGATAAATCAAGAATTAGAGCAAATAAGAACTACAGTATTTAGACAGTTAATGTTTGCAGAGTTTGAATTATATACCCATGAGACTTTAGAAAAAGGAATACCTTTAACTTCTGAAGATTACAATACTAAATGGCATGAATTAAATGTAAAATATTTTGGACCAGATATGGTTGTAGATAAAGAAATAGATATTGAATGGTCAAGAATACCTCATTTCTATTCAGATTTTTATGTTTATCAATATGCTACAGGTTATGCAGCAGCTTCAGCATTTTCTAAAGCTATTTTAGAGAAAAAGGAAAATGCGGTTGAAAAATATAAAGGCTTCTTAAAATCTGGAGGAAGTGATTATCCAATAGATATACTAAGAAATGCAGGTGTTGATATGACTACTGATGAACCTTTAGAAGCAACGATAAAAAGATTTAATGAATTATTAGATATGATTGATTTTTAAAGAATAAGGATATGTTTAAGCAATGTGTTGATATATCTAAAACATAGCTAATAAAAATATATTATATAATGCTGTCTTAATTTTTAAGGCAGCATTTGTATTACTTATGTATATATCAACACTTTTATAAAATATAGCCTGAAAAATATAAATAGATAATAAAAAGGGATGGACTTAAGAATGAAATATTTAGAACAAAAATTATTTAATTTCTTAATAAAAAATGATAATTTTTATATTAAAGAATATTATAGTAAGTTTTATGATAAATTAAATTATATTGCAATAAAGGAATTACCATATGGTAGCTATTGTGTACTAGTTACAAGTGAAGAACATGAAGACATAAACGTAGATGAAGCTGTAACATATTTAAAAACATTAGGAAAAAATTTTGCTTTAAATATAGTGGTATTTTCAAATGGAGAATATTTAGGAAGTAAACAGGAAAATATAAATAAATTAGTTATAAATAAAAAAAATAATAACATAGTTTTATGTGATAAATCATGTGAACCTTTGAAAAATATAATTATTAATATAAATAAAAGCTCTGAATTTAAGTTAAATAAATTTTCAAGAAATAAGAAGAGCACTTTAATTTTAATTGCAATAAATGTGATTATATTCTTATTAACAGTATTTGAATCTAAAAGCATATTATACATAGATATAAATGTATTAATAGATTTTGGAGCTAAATATAATTATTTAATATATCAAGGTGAGATTTGGAGATTAATAACTTGTGCATTTTTACATGGAGGTATAACTCATCTGTTATCTAATATGTATGCATTATATATTTTAGGACCACAAGTAGAAAGAATTTTTGGTGTTAACAAATATTTATGTATATATTTTACATCAGCTATAACTTCAAGTTTATTAAGCATATTATTGAATGAAAATTCAGTATCGGTAGGAGCATCTGGAGCTATATTTGGCTTACTTGGAGCAATACTAGTATTTAGTATAAAAGAAAGACATAGATTAAAAAAGGGGTATATATTAAATTTAGTAGGAATAATAATTTTAACTTTAATGTCTGGATTTACCATTAAGGGTATAGATAATTTAGGGCATATAGGAGGTTTTATTGGTGGTGCAATTATTACTCGCATTTTAATGATTAGAAAAATATAGAGGCTTTAATTTTAAAACAAATTACAGTTAATATTGTTTTAAAAAGTATAGTTTAAGAAGATATATAAATTGAGGAGGAATAAATTTTGAGAAGAAAATTAACATATGATGAAATAATAACAATAATAGTGAGTGCAATATTAGTAATTCACTTACTATTTAATATATTATTTCAGTCAGGTGATAATGTCTTTAGAATTGTATTACTTATTATTACTATTTTTATTGCAAAGTTTGTTTTTTCTGTTACTTTTATTAAACATTGTAAAATGATTTACTTGTTAATTTTAACTTTCATAATTATGGCAATGTATGTAGGCAATGTATTTGATATATATACATATATATATTGTTATGATAAAATACTTCATTTTGTATCTGGAATCATAATTAGTGTTATAGGATTTTCTATATATGTGAATTATACACATAAAGTTAGTGATAAATTAAATCCACTATTTTCACTAATTTTTATATTAAGTTTTTCAATAGCAATGGCTGGCGTTTGGGAGATATGGGAGTTTTCTACGGATAGATTATTTGGTTTAAATTCTCAAAATAATAGTTTGATTGATACTATGCTAGATATAATAATAGGAACATTGGGATCTCTAACAATGTCACCTATGGAATATAGTTGCATTAAAGGCAAAAATATACGATTTTTTAAAAGATTAATTAGTGAAATTATAAAATAATCCTGAAATTATAATTGGTAAATTAATAATAAATAGCGACTTTATATGATATAATGTGAATTTTTATATTATTTTAATAATATTATAGCAAAATAATACCTCAAGGTGTATTATATAAACAAAATCATTTAAACTAAAATAATTGATTGTAAAATTTTAAGGAGATGAGTTTAATGGAAGCAAAAGCAATGGAATATGTTGATGGGGTATTAAAAAGGGTTAAAGAGGTTAATAAGGAAGAAACAGAATTTATAGATGCGGTTACTGAAGTATTAAATTCTTTAGTACCAGTATTTGCAAAGCATCCAGAATTTATAGATGCAGCTTTACTTGAGAGAATAGTTGAGCCAGATAGACAAATCATCTTTAGAGTACCTTGGGTAAATGATAATGGGGAAGTAAAGGTAAATAGAGGATTTAGGGTACAATTTAATAATGCCATAGGACCATATAAGGGTGGATTAAGATTTCATCCATCAGTAAATTTAAGTATAATAAAATTCTTGGGTTTTGAACAAATATTTAAAAATTCTTTAACTGGATTACCAATTGGTGGGGGAAAAGGTGGTTCAGATTTTGATCCAAAAGGAAAATCAAATAATGAAATAATGAGGTTCTGTCAAAGTTTTATGGCTGAATTATACAAACACATTGGACCTAATATAGATGTTCCAGCAGGAGACATTGGTGTAGGTGGAAGAGAAATTGGATATCTTTATGGTTACTATAAAAAATTAAGAAATGCTAGTGAACAAGGGGTTTTAACTGGAAAAGGATTAACTTTTGGAGGTAGCTTAGCTAGAACAGAAGCTACTGGATATGGTTTAGTATACTTTACAAATGAAATGTTAAAAGATAATAATATGACATTTGAAGGTAAAAGAGTAGTTATTTCTGGATCCGGAAATGTAGCTATTTATGCTACTCAAAAGGCACAAGAATTAGGTGCAACAGTTGTAGCTTTAAGTGATTCTAATGGATATATATATGATGAAAATGGAATAGATTTAAAAGTTATAAAAGAAATTAAAGAAGTAAAGAGAGGCAGAATAAAGGATTATTTAATTTATGTACCAAGTGCTAAGTATGAAGATGGATGCAATGGTATTTGGAAAATTAAATGTGATATAGCATTACCTTGTGCAACTCAAGGAGAAATTGACTCGGAAAGTGCAAAAATATTAGTGAATAATGGAGTTCAAGCAGTAGCAGAGGGTGCTAATATGCCATCAACTTTAGATGCAATAGATATATTCCAAAATAATAATGTGTTATTTGGACCAGCAAAAGCGGCTAATGCTGGAGGCGTTGCTTGTTCGGCTCTTGAAATGTCACAAAATAGTTTGAGATTATCATGGACATTTGAAGAAGTAGATGAAAAACTTAAAGATATAATGAAAAATATATATAACAACTCTAAAAATGCAGCAGGAGAATATGGTAATTCAGGAAATATTGTAGCTGGAGCTAACATAGCTGGATTTATGAAAGTAGCAGAAGCTATGATAAGTCAGGGAATTATATAATTTTTTTACTTTTATATCAATAAAACATTTATAAATTTATAAAAATTAACTTTAGGTAAATGGAAATAAGTAACAAGTCCAAAGTTGCAATTGATATTTTTCATCAGGCAAGAAGATGAATTGAACTCATAGCGTTCCTATTAGGTCAATATGACGACGTAGCATGATGAAAAATAGACTGGTAAATGGACTTGTTATTTTTATAGAAAAAATTTATTTTAATTTTAGGTTTTTGAAAAAATAAAATTAAGATAAAAAGGATTTTTTAATTACAAAAATTACATTAATAAATATTCGAATATATGCAAATTATAAAGATATAGAATTAAAGTATGATTTATAATATTTATTAATTTACCAAAAAGAAATAAGCATTATTAAATAAATGATAAAGAAACTAAGAAAACTCATGGTAAATGATTACAAAAAACGCAAATAAAACAATCTTAATTTTATCTTAAGAAAAACATACTTGATTTTTTATTTATATTGAAATATATTAAATAAAGGTGTAATTAAAATGTGTAGATAAAATAATAAGTGAAGAATTAGCTTCATTTAACATTAGGAGTGAATGTAATGGGAAAAAATATTTTTACCATAACAACAACGATATTTCAAATATTTGTAATTATATTAACTTTATATTATATGGTGTTAGGTTTTTTTGGTCTTATTAGGAAAAAGGAAAAGAAAAATTATACTCCTAATAAGAAATTTGCGTTATTAATTGCAGCACATAATGAAGAAGTAGTTATTGGTAAATTAATTGAAAGTATGTTAAATCTTAATTATCCCAAAGATATGTATGATGTTTTTGTTATAGCAGATAATTGTACTGACAATACTGCTAAAATATCAAAAAAATATGGTGTTAATGTCTGTGAAAGATTTAATAAAGATAAACGTGGCAAAGGTTATGCTTTAGAATGGATGTTTGATAACTTATCTAAAATGAAAAAACAATATGATGCAGTAGCTATATTTGATGCTGACAATCTAGTTCATAAGGATTTTTTACAAGAAATTAATTCTAAAATGAATGATGGATATAAAGTTGTACAAGGCTATATTGATAGTAAAAATCCTGAAGATTCATGGATAGCAACTTCATATTCAATAGCTTTTTGGACTCAAAATAGGATGTTCCAATTAGCTAGAGAAAATGTAGGATTTTCTAATCAAATAGGTGGAACAGGTTTTGCAATAGAAACTGAAACTTTAAAAGAATTAGGTTGGGGAGCAACTTGCTTGACTGAGGACTTAGAATTTACATGTAAGCTTGTGCTAAATGGAGAAAAAGTAGGATGGGCTCATGATGCTATAATTTATGATGAGAAACCACTAAAATTATCTCAATCATGGACTCAAAGAAAAAGATGGATGCAGGGATTTACAGATGTAGCATCAAGATATTTTTGGAAGTTAACTAAAAAGTCAATTAAAGAAAGAAAATGGTATATATTTGATTGTGCATTATATGTATTACAACCATTCATTACTTTGATGTTAGCTGCATCAGCAATTTTAACAATAATACAATTAGATACATCAGGACATGATATATTTGTTTTGAGTCAAGTATTCCAAGGAAATGTGTGGGTTGGTATAGGAATTAAGGTATTTGCTTTAATACAATTTATAATTACTCCATTAATATTGGCAGTTGAAAGAAAGATATCTAGGGGTTTCTTTGTAATGACAGCGTTGTATTCAACTAACATATTTTTTATTCCTTACATTTTAGATATAGTAAAAAATTATGGATTAGATGCAACAAAAAATTATGGTGTAGCATTAGGAATTACTTTGGGATTTAATGTATTATTCTTATTAGCAGTCTTCTTATTATTAGGAAAGAGTAATTTAGTATTATTTTTCAGATTCTTATTATATGGATTATATACTATAACTTGGGTTCCTATTACTATTCAAGGAATATGGAATAAAAATAATAAAGAGTGGAATCATACTAAACACATTAGAAATATTGAAATATGTGATGTTTAAATTTGTTATATAGAATTAGATTTAAAGAGTGCTTAAAAGGTGTAATAAAGCTTAAAATTTTTATTACATAACTAAATAAAGCACTCTTCTTTCGCGTATGGGATATATGGAATATGGTAAATTAAAATTAAATATTTTATTTTTTGACATGAGATGTAAAATAAAGTATATTTTTATAGTATAATAGTACATAAGTTCGCATGTCTGTACTAAAAGTAAATTTACTATAAATAATAGCTATAGTAAACAGTGGAAATATAATATAGAATAGTGAGAGTTAAAATATTAGTACTTACTTAAAAAGATAATAGATTTAAGTATAGTTTTAGGAGGGCCTTATGGAATTAAAAAATAATAATTATGATGTTACTGATTTAACATCTTTAGAGAAGTTGGAACCAGTAAGAATTAGACCTGGTATGTATATAGGGTCTACAGGAACTAAGGGATTACATCATTGTATATGGGAAATATTAGACAATGCTATAGATGAGATTACAAATGGATATGGAGATAAGGTAACTATTATTTTAAATGAAGATAAAAGTGCTACAATTTATGATAATGGTAGAGGAATACCAACAGGAATACATCCTTTAAAGAAAAAATCAGGTGTTGAAATGGTATTTACAGAACTTCATACTGGAGGTAAGTTTGATAATAAAAATTATAAAACTTCTGGAGGACTTCATGGAGTTGGAGCAGCTGTAGTGAATGCTTTATCAAAATGGGTTGAAGTAGAAGTGTATCAAAACAGTAATATTTATAGACAAAGATTTGAATATGCTTTTGATAAGGAGTTAAAAAGATCTATGCCAGGTACACCTGTGAGTAAGTTACAGGTAATTGGAAAGACTGATAAAACAGGAACGAAAGTCACTTTTAAACCTGATTCAGAGGTATTTTCTTCTACAGATTTTAAATTTGATGTTATAGATAGTAGATTGCAAGAGCTAGCATTCCAAAACAAAGGAATAAGATTAGAACTTATAGATAGAAGAAAAGATGAGGAGATTCAAAAAGAATATTACTCAGAAAATGGTCTTTTAGATTTTATTAATTACTTAAATGAAAGCAAAACAGTTATTCATGACAATCCTATTATTTTTGAGGGAGAAAGAACAGTAAATAATCTTCAAGTGCAAGGTGAAATCTGTATACAATTCACAGATTCATCAACAGAGTATATAGCAAGTTATGTGAATAATATACCAACTACTGAAGCTGGAACTCATGAAACTGGATTTAAGACTGGTATGACGAGAGCTTTTAAAGAGGGTGCTAAGAGGCTTAACTTAATAAAAGAAAAGGATAAAGAGTTTGAAGGTAATGATTTAAGAGAAGGTATGACTGCAATACTTAGAATTAAAATTACCAATCCGATTTTTGAAGGACAAACCAAAACTAAACTAGGAAATAATGAAGCGTATACTATGATGAATGATTTAGTATATACTAAATTATTAGAATGGATAGAAGATAATAAGGAGTTAGCAACAACTTTAATTAGTAATGCATTAGAATCTGCAAAGAGAAGAGAAAAAATTAAAAAGATAAATGATGCTGAAAAGAAAAAGGTTGGAGTTGGAACAGCACCTTTAGCAGGTAAAATTGCAGTGTGTACATTAAAAGATAAAAGTGTTAATGAATTTATAGTTGTTGAGGGAGACTCAGCAGGAGGTTCTGCAAAACAAGCAAGAGATAGAAGATTCCAAACTATAATGCCATCTAAAGGTAAAATAATGAACACTGAAAAACAAAAGCTTGAGAATGTTTTAGCTTCAGAAGAGTTAAGAATATTTAATGCGGCAATTGGAACAGGGACATTAGAAAATTATAAACAAGATGATATGAAATATGATAAAGTTATAATAATGAGTGATGCTGATGTAGACGGATATCACATAAGAACATTATGGATGACTTATATTTATAGATATATGAGATCGTTAATTGCAAATGGGCATCTATATTTAGCACAACCACCTTTATACAAAGTATACAAGGTTAATAAAGGTTCTGAGACTGTAAAGTATGCATATAGTGATGAAGAGCTAGAAAAGGCTAAAAAAGAAATTGGGAAAGGTGCATTGATTCAAAGATATAAAGGACTTGGAGAAATGAATCCAGAACAATTATGGGAAACTACTTTAAATCCAGAAACAAGAACTCTTATACAAGTTACAATAGAGGATGCAGCAAAAGCAGAAAAAATGATATCTCTACTTATGGGCGATGTAGTAGAGCCGAGAAAAAATTATATGTATAAATACGGAGAATTCAATTAAGTTAAGAATGGAGAAATATTATGGCAAAAAAAGTTCAAAGTATACCAAGAGATAATAATATAATTAAAGTACCATTAGAGGAAGCTATGCCTGAAAATTATTTGCCTTATGCTATTGAAGTAGCCAAAGAAAGAGCACTTCCAGATGTAAGAGATGGACTAAAACCAGTGCACAGAAGAATACTTTATGGAGCATATCTTCTAAAGGCTTTTCCAGATAGACCTTATTATAAGTCGGCAAGAATAGTAGGAGATATATTAGGTAAATTTCATCCACATGGAGATTCATCAGTGTATGATGCTATGACTATTTTGGCACAGAATTTTTCAACAAGAGCTCCACTAATAGATGGTCATGGAAACTGGGGATCAATTGATGGAGATAGTGCGGCAGCCATGCGTTATACAGAAGCTAGACTTGCACCTATTTCCATGGAAATGTTGAGAGATATAGATAAGGATACTGTTGACATGGTTCCAAACTATTCAGATAGTGAATTTGAACCTAAGGTATTACCAAGTAGATATCCTAACCTTTTAGTTAATGGATCATTTGGAATTGCAGTAGGTCTTGCAACTAACATTCCTCCACATAACTTAAAAGAAGTAACAGATGGAGTATTAGCATATATAGATAATAATGAAATAGATATTAAAGAATTAATGGAACATATTAAAGGACCAGATTTGCCAACAGGTGGAATATTAATAGGAAAAAATTCACTTAGATCAGCCTATGAAAGTGGTGTTGGTAAAGTAGCGTATAGAGCGAAAACTAATATCGAAAAGCTAGACAGTGGTAGAATTGGAATAGCTATTACAGAGTTCCCTTATAGAAGGAATAAAGCAAAATTACTTCAAACTATTTCTGAGATGACAGGAGATAGAAGGCACTCAAAGGCATTAGAGCTTATATCTGACATTAGAGATGAGTCTGATAGAAATGGTATACGAGCAGTAATAGAATTAAAGAAATCTGCTGATGAGGATAGTGCAAATAAGATATTAAAATACTTATTTAAAAAGACAGAACTTCAATGTAATATAAGTTTTAATATGGTTGCTTTAGCTGATGGAAAGCCTGAAACCATGAGCCTTAAAGATATGATAAGGCATTATGTAAATCATCAAAAAGAAATAGTAACAAGAAGAAGTGAAAAAGAACTTGAGGTAGCACAAAAGAGATTCCATATAGTGGAAGGATTTATTAAAGCTATAGATGTACTAGATGAAGTTATTGCAACTATAAGAAGCTCAAAATCTAAAAAAGATGCATCTAATAATTTAATTGAAAAATTTGCTTTTACAGCAGAACAAGCTCAAGCTATATTAGAATTAATGCTATATAGATTAACAGGTCTTGAAATAAAAGTTTTTGAAAAAGAATACAAAGAACTTGAAAAAATAATAAAAAGACTTGAAAAGATATTATCAAATGAAAAAGAATTATTAAAAGTTATAAAATTTGAATTAAAAGAAATAAGTGATAAATATGGGGACGAAAGAAAAACTCAAATTATAGAAGATGATGCCAAGAGTAAAATAGATATTGAAGAACTTATAATAGTTGAAGAGGTTATGATAACTTTATCTAAAGATGGATTTATAAAAAGAATACCAGTTAAAAATTATATTAGATCCAATTCTAATCCTGAGGATATAGAATATAGAGAAGGGGATAAGTTAGAATATCTAATAAGTTCAAATACTAGAGATAGTCTTCTTATCTTTACGGATAAGGGGTTTATGTATCAAGCTAAAGGAATAAATATTCCAGAATTAAAATGGAAAGAAAAAGGTGAAAGACTTGATACTATAATAAAATCTCTAAATTTAGAAAATGAAAAAATAGTTGAAGTTATATCAGTAGATAACTTTAATCCAAATAAAATTTTTAGATTTATAACTAAAAGTGGTGGAATAAAAGAAAGTTCACTAGATAAATTTGAAACATCTTATGGAAAGCTTCAAGCATTAAAATTAAGAGATCAGGATGCATTACTGAATGTTAAATTAAGAGATAGAGAAGAAAATAATGATTATTTAAATATAAAAACTAAATTAGATTTAGAGTTTACAATAGAAGTACCAGAACTTGAAAATGTACCAAGAAATATTTTACCTATTCAATTATTTAATTTATCTGTAGATGATGAAATTATTGAAGTGAATGAAAGTAAAGAAGAAGAATATTTTGAATTTAACATAGGGATTAACGATAAAAATATACTTAAGTCTTATAAGACATCAAAAGTAGATTCGAATAGAGCAAAAATAAATTCATTAAAAACCTTATTGCTATTTAGTAATAAGGGGTATATGTATAAAATACCTGGATTCTTATTGAAAAATATAATGAATGAAGATATTAAATTAGAAGTATTTACTGGAGAATTAGAAAAGAAAGAAAAGATAATAAGAATAAGTTCAATTTCTTCTTACGATAATAATTTAGCACTTTATTCTTTTAGTAAAAAGGGATTAGTAAAGAAAACTTTATTAAATGAGTTTAAAGTAAATACTCAAAAGCAGTTTTTCTATAAACTTAAGACAGAAGATGATGAGGTTATATCTGTAGATATAAATAATATAACTTTAGGAAATTTAATAATGATAACTAAGAAGGGTATGGCAATAAGATTCCCAGTTGAGAATGTTAATTCTATGGGAAAGGTTGCATCTGGAGTTACTGGCATTAGTTTAAGAGAAGAAGATGAGGTTATATTTGGAGCATATGTTTCTAAATACTTAGAGGTTAATGGAAATATGGTTATAATATCACCTAGATCACAAGAAATTTCACTTACTTCAAAGGCAAATGAGAAATTAAATATAACTGTTGAAGATATAAAGCTTCAAAATCGTGCTGGAAGAGGAACGAATGTTATGTTAATGATTGATGATGAATTGAAAGATATTATGATTGTATAATAGTAGGAGGAGAATTTTATGAAAAAGGCATGTGTATTATTAGCAGAAGGTTTCGAAGAGGTTGAGGCATTAACTATATCTGATATTATAAGAAGAGCGGATATAGTTTGTGATTTAGTTTCGATGAATAAAGAATGTGTAACTTCTTCTCATGGAGTTACAATAAAAGCAGATAAGATCTTTAAGTCTGATATGGAATATGATCTAGTAGCACTTCCGGGTGGGATGCCTGGAGCAAAAAACTTAAAAGATGATGAAAGAGTTATAGAGTTTGTTAACAAGCATGATAAACAAGGTAAAATAATAGGTGCTATCTGTGCAGCTCCTATAGTACTTGGAAAAGCAGGATTAACAAATGAAAGAAATATAACTTCATATCCTGGATTTGAAGATGAACTTATAAATTGCAACTACAAAGAAGATAATGTTGTTGTTGATGGTAATATAATAACGAGTAGAGGTCCAGCAACAGCTATAGAATTTGCTTATAAGTTAATAGAAAAGCTGGGATACGATAAGGTAGAAGAATTAGCTAAGTCTATGTTATATAAATAATATATCAGTGTATAGATTTAAATATAAGGCTCTGTTTTAAATGCGTGTTGATATATGCAATAGGTAAAGTGGCATTGTAATTGGACTTTGAGAATCCTTAATGAGTATTGTCATATTTACTGCTTGTCTCAATTTTATATTGGGAGCAAGCTAAAATGGGACTATACTCATTTTAGCATTCCTAAGTTCAATTACTCAGTCCACTTTGCTTATGCATATATCAACACTCTACTAAAACATAGCCAAATATAAACAATCCACAATTTTATCCACTTTTTAACATGAAGTTTAAGTGAAGTTGTGGATTGTTTGTTATTATTTGTAAAAGGTGAGGGGATAAAATGAAAGAAAGATGGTTTGTAAAAAATATTAAAGCCGATTATAAGAATATATCTAAAAAATATGGTATTAGTGAATTAATAACTCGATTAATGATAAATAGAAATATTGTAGAAGAGGATACGATAAAAAATTATATAAATCCTATTTATAGTAACTTTCACGATCCATATAAGATGAAGGATATAGAAAAGGCTACTAAAATATTAAAAGAAAAAATAGATTCTAAAGAGAAAATTAGAATAATTGGTGATTATGATGTTGATGGAGTAATAAGTGTTTATATATTATATACAGCGCTTAAAAAATGTGGTGCCAATGTTGATTATGAAATACCTGACAGAATAAAAGATGGTTATGGTATAAATAAAAAAATAATACTTGAAGCTAAGAATGATGAAGTAGATACTTTATTAACATGCGATAATGGGATTTCTGCAATAGAACAGATAAAATATGCTAAAAAGTTAGGTATGACAGTGATAGTAACAGATCATCATGACATTCCTTTTGTTGAAGATGAAAAAGGAGATAGAACTTTTATATCATCAGAAGCAGATTCAATAATTAATCCTAAACAAATTGAGTGTGGATATAAATTTGATAAAATATGTGGTGCTGGTGTGGCATTTAAACTAATTGAAGTTTTATATGAAAAAATTAATATTTCTAAGGAAGAACTTTATAAGCTAATAGAATTTGTTGCCATAGCAACTGTGTGTGATGTTGTAGATTTAATTGATGAAAATAGGATATTTGTTAAAAATGGATTAAAGATGATAAACAATACTACCAATTTAGGATTAAAATATTTAATGAAAGAAACTAAGATGGATGGTAAGGAAATTTCAACTTATCATTTGGGTTTTGTTATAGGACCATGTATAAATGCATCAGGAAGATTAGATTCAGCTAAAAAGGGATTACGATTATTATTATGTGAAAATGAAGAGGAAGCTTTGAGTTTAGCAAAAGAGTTAGTTGAATTAAATGATGAAAGAAAAAGCATGACTAGCGATGGTGTGGAAAGGGCTGTAGAAATTATAGAAGGCAGTACTATGAAAGATGATAAGGTATTTGTTATATATATTCCTGAAGTTCATGAAAGTTTAGCAGGAATAATAGCAGGAAGAATAAGAGAAAGATATAATGTTCCTACAATAATTCTTACAAAAGCGGAAGATGATGTAAAAGGTTCTGGAAGATCAATAGAAGAATATAATATGTTTGAAGAATTGTTAAAATGTAAGGACTTATTAAATAAGTTTGGGGGGCATCCAATGGCTGCTGGGCTGTCTTTAGAAGAAAGTAATATAGACTTACTTAGAAAAGGACTTAATAGAAATACTAAATTAACAGAAGAAGAACTTATTCCTAAAGTAACAATTGATGTACCTTTGAGATTAGAAAATATTAATTATGATATGATAAATGATTTGGAGATTTTAGAGCCTTTTGGAAAGGGAAATTCTAAACCATTGTTTGGAGCAAAAAATATCAATGCGGTAAAAGCTATGGTACTTGGACAAAATAAAAACGTATTAAAAATAAAATTGAAAACTTCCAATGGAAGAGCAATAGAATCAATTTACTTTGGGGATATTGAAGAGTTTGAAGAATATATAACTAAGAAATATAATTATGAAGAACTGCAAAAATTATATGATGGGGAATTTAATTCAATAAATTTAGATCTAATATTTTATCCAAGCATAAATGAATACAATGGAAATATAAACATTCAAATAGTTATACAAAATTATAGATAAATTTTTATTATAAAAATATAAGTGAGTAGTTTTAAGATTAGCAATATTTAAAACACAGCTATTTTACAATTGAAAATGGATAAGTAGAAAAATACATTCCTACTTATCCATCTTTATAATAAAACTAATCACCTATTACCTGACAAACATTTTCTATAAGTGACTCTGTATAAGTGTCATATAAAAAATCTATATAGCTACCATTATCAGAATATTCACTTGTTTGGAAAATTTGATATTGAATATTATTAACTTTGTCGTTAATAGAATCCAATTTGCTTAGGATTTCCTTTAATTTACTTTTATCATCCATAATTAGCACTTCCTTTACCAAATTTTATTCTACCAAATTCTATTCTTAACAGCTTCCTTCTTAAGTTCTTGTCTAAAGTCAGGGTGAGCTATAGCGATTAAGCTATCAACTCTTTCTCTAATGCTTTTTCCACGAAGGTTAGCAACTCCATATTCAGTAACAACATATTGAACATCATTTCTAGAATATGTAATAGCTGCACCCATATAATGACTAGGTACAATACTAGAAATAGTACCATTCTTAGCAGTAGAGTATAGAGCGATTATAGATTTTCCACCAGGACTCATTTGTGCACCAATTCCTGTGTCAGTTTGTCCACCAGTTCCACTGTATTGCTTAAAGCCTAAGCTTTCAGAAGCACATTGACCAGTTAAATCTACAGAAAGAGATGTGTTTATAGATGTCATCTTATTGTTTTTAGCTAAAGTATAAGGATTATTTACATAAGAGCATCTCTTCATTTCAATACAAGGATTATCATCTAAAAAGTCATATAATCTTTGAGAACCGAATGCGAAAGCACCTATGATTTTATTTTTATGAAGAGTTTTCTTACTATTATTAACAACTCCAGCTTCAAATAAATCAACTACACCTTCAGTAATCATTTCAGTGTGTATTCCTAAGTCTTTCTTTGTCATTAATGATTTAGCAACAGCATTTGGAATTCCGCCAATTCCAAGTTGAATAGTAGCACCGTCATCTACTAAGTCTGCGATATATTGACCTATTATAAAATCCTTTTCAGAAGGTTCCTTAGGAGATAATTCTGGTATTTTTTCATTACTTTCATATAAGTAATCTACTTGGCTTATATGAACTGAAGTATCTCCAAATATTCTAGGTAAATTTTTGTTTACTTCGAATATAACTACATCTGCTTTTTCTAAAGAATCTCTTTCATATACAGTAGAAAGTGATAATGAGAAGAAACCATGCTTGTCCATTGGTGTAACAGCACCAACGAATATATTAGGTGTTTTATAATCAAGTCTATTGATACCAGCATATCTAAGATGAGTTGGTATATATGAAACTAAACCTGTTGAATGAGCTTTTCTAGCTGGTCCAGCAAAAAATGTAGATTCATTTACAAAGTGTCCAGCCATACTTGGGTCTGTATGATATTTATAATCTAAAGCACTAAGCATACTAACTACACTTACATTTTCTACTCTGTCTCTTATTTCATGAAGCTTTGACATGAACAATGTTGCTTCACAAGGTCCTAATGAAGTAACTATTTCATCGTTTGATTTTACAAGTGATAAAGCTTTTTCTACAGTTATAGTTTTGTTTTTTAATTGTTCTGAATAATTCATAAAAGTATCCTCCTAGCTAATGAATGTTATTTTATTAACAAATAAATTTATAAAAAAACGTTTGCTTTTGTAGTGTAAAAGTTATCAATATCTTATATAATATTCTTATATTATATTGTTGAATACTATATAATATAAATTTAATAATAACTAATTTTCTAGTAAATATATGATATTGATTAATATGTGTTATTTATATGCTTATATTGTCATAAATAATACAGTTTTTATATTGATAATATAAAAATATAAACCTATAAACAGCAATTAAAGTTTTTATTTAACTTTATAGGTATAATATACTACATTGTTAAATAAAAAACAATACTATTTTCAGAATATTTTCAGAATTTATTTAATATTTAGATATGTTTATGAAATTTTATGGTTTCTAATAGGAATACTAATCTTTATAAAACTCCATAATGAAAGGCACAAAAGAAAATATATAATTTTTAAACTTTAAAAAATTGAGATAAATAAAAATGACATAGAAATTAGTTGATAATTGAAAGCTAGGAGTAGAGAGTAAAAGAAAAAATCTTTGATAAAATTCTAAAATATATATTTTTAGAAAATTTTTAGATTTCAAACGAAACTCTGAACTCTCAACTTTCAATTTTCAACTAACAAATGTGGTCTAGACACTTTTTTATAGGAGTGTTAAATAGTTATAGATTATTTTCATATTGTTTTACCATTCTTTTAACCATTTCTCCACCAACGCTTCCGCATTGTTTTGAACTTAGGTCTCCATTATATTCTTTAAATGGTACACCCATTTCATTAGCAACTTCATTTTTGAATTGTGCTAACTTCCCTTTAGCTTCTGGAACTATAGGATTATTATATCCGCTGTTATTATTCATATTTATCACCTCCTTTATGTCTATAGCTTGTGTAAAAAATCCGATTTTATAATATATAAATTACGGTAAATAAGGATTTGATTAGTACATATAAATAAAAAGATAGAAGATGAAATATTTTATTTAAAGGCTCTATTTTAAATGAATATATCAGCACTCTGCTAAAACATAGGCTATTTAAAAGAATTAATTTAAAATATTTCTGATGAATTATAAACAATAAGTGTATTTTTATGGTGACTAATAGGAATTAATAGTTATAATGTATAAGTAGAATTATTATAATTAAAAAGTATTATATAGAATAATGTGATTTTAAAAAGATCATGTAATATAGATTAGAAAGAACTTCAACAAACAAATTGTGGCTTAGCTACTTTTGTTCTTAGTAATAATGAAAGGATGAGTTTTGGTGTATAAATATAAAGTAATAATGACAGGTGGAGGTACTGCGGGGCATGTAACACCTAATTTAGCTTTAGTACCAGCACTTAAAGAAAATGGATTTGAAGTTAAATATATTGGAAGTAAAAATGGGATAGAAAAAGAAATAATTAAAAATAATAATATTCCATATTTTCAGATATCATCAGGAAAGTTAAGACGATATTTTGATTTAAAAAACTTTACTGATCCTTTTAAAGTGTTAAAAGGAATTAAAGATGCAAACAAAATATTAAAGAAGGAAAAGCCAGATGTAGTATTTTCAAAAGGTGGCTTTGTAGCTGTTCCAGTTGTTATAGCTGCACATTTAAGAAAAATACCAGTTGTAGCACATGAATCTGACATGACTCCAGGTCTTGCTAATAAATTAAGTGCACCTTTTTGCAGCAAACTATGTGTAACTTTTAGAGAAAGTCTTAAATTTATAAAAGATAATAAAGGAGTACTTACAGGAAGTCCTATAAGAAATGAAATCTTACATGGAAGTAGAGAAGAAGGTCTAAAGATTTGTGGATTTAAACAAGAAAAAGAAGTGCTTTTAATAATGGGTGGAAGTTTAGGATCTAAAATAATCAATGATCAAATAAGAGGCAATTTAGATTTATTGTTGAGGGATTTTAATATTATTCATATTTGTGGAAATGGGAATTTAGATAATAATTTTCTAAATAAATCTGGTTATAAACAATTTGAATACGTATCAGAAGAATTACCACATTTAATGAATACAGCTGATTATATAATATCTAGAGCTGGAGCAAATTCAATATTTGAATTTTTAGCGTTAAGAAAACCAATGCTTTTAGTACCGCTTTCTAAAAAAGCTAGCAGAGGTGATCAAATCTTAAATGCAAATTCATTTAAAAAAGAGGGATATGCTTTAGTGTTAAATGAAGAAGAACTTATAAATGATACATTATGTAATAAGATTCTAGAATTAAAATCTAATAAAAAAACTATAATTAATGCAATGAATAATATGAATGGAAAAAATAGTATTGATTTAATTATAGAAGTGATATTAAAAAGTATTAAAGGATAAAAATATTAATAGACGTAAATATTTTAATGAATAAATTGGATAATTAATCAACTTTAGATAATCAAAACTTGCAAAAAAAATTATGTGATATATAATAAAGTGTGTAAGTTAATTTATAGTACAATTATAATGTACTATAATAATGACTATTTATTGTGTGTTGGAAGGAATGGTGCTATTTATGAAAAAAGTGTCAATCATTTACTGGAGTTGTGGTGGTAGTGTAGAAATACTTGCGAATATGATTGCGGATAGCGCTGAGGAATCTGGAGCAAAGGTAACTTTAAAACATGTTGCTGATGCGACTATTAATGATGTTTTAGAAGCAGATTCTGTAGCATTTGGAAGTCCTGCAATGGACCAAGATAATATAGAAGAACAGGAAATGCAACCATTTATTGATAGTTTAAAGGGTTTATCTATTGATAATAAAAAATGTATTTTGTTTGGGAGTCATGGATGGACAAATGATATGTTTATTAAATTATGGTCTAATACAATGAAATCATATGGATTTAATTGCATTGGAGAATTGGTTGTAAAAGAATTCCCAACAAAAGAAAATTTAGAAAATGCACAATTGCTAGGTAAAAAACTTGCTAAATAATAGTGTTTATTAAGTAAGTCATCAAGACTTACTTTTATAATATAATACATTGTTAAATTTTTAATTTAACATTTTTTTAATAATAGAAAGAAGGGGTCACGCGATGAGAAAAATGAAAACTATGGATGGTAATACTGCAGCAGCTCACGTATCTTATGCGTTCACAGAAGTAACTGCAATATATCCAATAACACCATCATCACCAATGGCAGAACATGTTGATGAATGGGTTGCACAAGGAAGAAAGAATATATTTGGACAAACTGTTAAAGTAATGGAAATGCAATCAGAAGCAGGTGCTGCTGGAGCAGTTCACGGTTCTTTACAAGCTGGAGCATTAACAACTACTTACACAGCTTCACAAGGTTTATTATTAATGATACCAAATATGTACAAGATATCAGGTGAAATGTTACCAGGAGTATTCCACGTTTCAGCTAGAGCTCTAGCTACATCTTCATTAAACATATTTGGAGATCACCAAGACGTTATGGCAGCAAGACAAACTGGATTTGCAATGCTTGCTGAAGGATCAGTTCAAGAAGTTATGGATTTATCAGCAGTAGCACATTTAACTGCTATAAAATCTAGAATTCCATTCTTAAACTTCTTTGATGGTTTTAGAACTTCTCACGAAATTCAAAAAATCGAAGTATTAGAATATGATGAGTTAGCTAAATTAGTTGACATGGATTCTGTTAAAGCTTTCAGAGCAAGAGCTTTAAATCCAGATCATCCTGTAACTAGAGGTACAGCTCAAAATGCTGATATTTACTTCCAAGAAAGAGAATCAGTAAATAAATTCTACAATGAGTTACCAGATATGGTTGAAAGCTATATGGCTGAAATCACTAAAATAACTGGTAGAGAATATCATTGTTTCGACTACTATGGTGCTAAAGATGCAGACAGAGTAGTTATAGCAATGGGTTCAGTAACAGATGTAGCTGAAGAAACTGTAGATTACTTAAATGCACATGGACAAAAAGTTGGTCTTGTTAAAGTAAGACTTTACAGACCATTCTCAGTTGAAAAATTAATAGCTGCTATTCCAAGCACTGTTAAGAAAATCGCTGTTTTAGATAAGACTAAAGAACCAGGTGCTGATGGAGAACCATTATACTTAGACATTAGAAATGCATTCTACGGAAAAGAAAATGCTCCTGTTATAATTGGCGGAAGATTTGGTTTAGGATCAAAAGATCCAAATCCAGCTCATATTGCTGCTGTTTATGATAACTTAGCAAAAGCTGAACCAAAGAATGGATTTACTATAGGAATCGTTGATGATATTACAAATACTTCATTAGAAGTAACTGAAGATATAGATGCTACTCCAGAAGGAACTACAGCTTGTAAGTTCTGGGGATTAGGATCAGATGGTACTGTTGGAGCAAACAAGAGTGCTATAAAGATCATTGGAGACCATACAGACATGTATGCTCAAGGATACTTCTTCTATGATTCAAAGAAATCAGGCGGAATTACAGTATCTCACTTAAGATTTGGTAAGAAGGCAATTAAGTCTCCATACTTAATCAACAAAGCAGATTTTGTATCTTGTTCTAATCAATCATACGTTCATAAATATAACGTATTAGAAGGATTAAAACCAGGAGCAACTTTCTTATTAAATACTATCTGGACTCCAGAAGAATTAGAAGAAAAGTTACCTGCTGCATATAAGAGATTTATGGCAAACAACAATATTAAGTTCTATACTTTAAATGCTGTTGCTATAGCTCAAGAAATAGGTCTTGGCGGAAGAATCAACATGATAATGCAATCAGCTTTCTTCAAGTTAGCTAACATTATCCCAGTTGAAGATGCTGTTAAATACTTAAAAGACTCAGTTGTAACTTCTTATGGTAAGAAGGGTGAAAAAGTTGTTAATATGAACAACGCAGCAATCGATAAGGGTGTTGAATCTATCGTTGAAATCAAGATTCCAGAAGCTTGGAAGACTGTTAAAGACGAAGAAGTAGCTCCACTTAAGAATGCTTCAGAATTCGTTAAGAATATAGTTGTTCCAATGAACAGACAAGAAGGAGATTCTCTTCCAGTTTCTGCTTTCGTTGGAATGGAAGATGGTACATTTGAAGCAGGTACTGCAGCATTCGAAAAGAGAGGAATTGCAGTTAATGTTCCTGTATGGGATGCTGAAAAATGTATTCAATGTAACCAATGTTCATTAGTATGTCCACATGCTTCTATAAGACCAATATTATTAAATGAAGCAGAAAAGAATGCTGCACCTGCTGATGCAACAATAGTTGATGCTAAAGCTCTTAAGAGTGAAGAAAAATTATTCTACACTATGGGTGTTGCACCACTAGATTGTTCTGGTTGTGGAAACTGTGCTCAAATTTGTCCTGCTCCAGGAAAAGCATTAGTTATGAAACCACAAGAAAGCCAACACAATCAAATCGAAGTTTGGGATTACTTAGTAGATGAAGTATCAGCTAAAAAGAACCCAATGAACAAAAATACAGTAAAGGGTAGCCAATTTGAGCAACCATTACTTGAATTCTCAGGAGCTTGTGCTGGTTGTGGAGAAACTCCATACGCTAAGCTTATAACTCAATTATTTGGAGATAGAATGATGATCGCTAATGCAACTGGATGTTCATCAATCTGGGGTGGATCTGCACCTTCAACTCCATATACTAAGAATAAAGAAGGACATGGTCCAGCTTGGGCTAACTCATTATTCGAAGATAATGCTGAATATGGATTAGGTATGTTCTTAGGAGTTAGAGCTATAAGAGAAAGAATCCAAGAAAGAGCAGAAGCTGCTATAGCTGCCAATGATCCAGCTAAAGCTGAATTACAAGATTGGTTAGATAACATGAACGAAGGTGCTGGAACTAGAGATAGAGCTACTAAATTAGTTGCTGCTTTAGAAAAATCTGGTACAGAAGCTGCTAAAGAAATTTTAGCTGAAAAAGACTACTTCGTTAAGAGATCTCAATGGATCTTCGGAGGAGACGGTTGGGCTTACGACATCGGATACGGTGGAGTTGACCACGTACTTGCTTCAGGAGAAGATGTAAATGTATTTGTATTTGATACAGAAGTTTACTCAAACACAGGTGGACAATCTTCTAAATCTACACCAACAGCTGCAATAGCTAAATTTGCTGCTGCAGGTAAGAGAACTAAGAAGAAAGACCTTGGAATGATGGCTATGACTTACGGTTACGTATATGTAGCTCAAATCAATATGGGAGCTGATAGAAATCAAGTTCTTAAAGCTATTGCAGAAGCAGAAGCTTACAAGGGACCATCATTAATCATAGCTTACGCTCCATGTATAAACCATGGAATTAAGCTTGGTATGAGTAACAGCCAATTAGAAGCTAAGAGAGCAACTGAATGTGGATACTGGGCAATGTACAGATTCAACCCAGAATTAAAGGGAACTAAGAACCCATTCACATTAGATTCTAAAGCTCCAACTGCTGACTTTAAAGAATTCTTAATGGGTGAAGTAAGATACGCTTCACTTGCTAAAGCATTCCCAGAAGCTGCAGAAGCATTATTTGAAAAGACTTACACTGATGCAATGGAAAGATTAGAAGGATACAAGAAATTAGCTGAACAATAGAATTATGTTTAGTAAGTTTTAATAAAAAAGGGTGACCATAAGAAATGGTCATCCTTTTTTTGTGTTTACCCCTGGGGTGTAAAATTTTACAGGTACAAGTTTAAATTGTGCTTAATAATAAAAAATAGCTAAAAAATAAATAATTTTTATTTGGGGTTTTAATTTTAGTCATTTAAGGGTAGAATTAGTATGGAAGAAAGCAACAGTTGTTAGCAAGGAGGATAATTAAATTATGGATAAAGATTTAGAAAAATGTGGATGTGGAGAACACGACACTTGTGGATGCGGTGGACACGATCATGATCATGAAGGTTGTGGATGTGGAGACCATGATCATGAAGGCTGTGGATGCGGATGTGGAGAAGAAGAATCTTTCGTTGTAGATTTAGAAGACGATAACGGAAATGTAGTTTCATGTCCAATCGTTGATGCATTCGAAGTTGAAGGAAAAGAATACGTATTAGCTGAAAATGCTGAAGATGGTTCAATGTATCTTTTTAGAGTTGATGGAGAAGAACTTGTAGTTCCTGACGAAGAAGAATTCGACAGAGTATCAGCTTATTATCAAGAATCAGTAGGATCAGAAGAATAAGTCACATTTAAAAAAATAATACCTCAGTATACGTGTATATTTGATCTATTATTTTCTTATATGTTCCTATAATATTTTTATAGACTTTAGTAACATTACTAAAGTCTATTTTATTATTTAGAGAATTAATATTACATGCACTGCGTTTAGAAAGGGTGTATGGCTAAAAGAACCGACGAATCTAAAGTCGCTTTGACGATTTTTTTAATTTACAACTCAAAGTATTAATGTTATATTTTATTGTATATAATATTAATACTAATGCATAATATGTAATAAATGGGGGAAAGAAAAATGGAACTATCTAAAAAAGCAGAAAATATTAGTCCATCAATTACTTTGGAAATTACAGCAAAAGCAAAGGCATTAAAAAATGAGGGCGTAGATGTGGTTAGTTTTGGAGCAGGAGAACCTGATTTCAATACACCACAAAATATTATCAATGCTGCTATAAAAGCTATGGAGGAAGGTAAAACAAAGTATACTCCAGCAGGTGGAATATTAGAATTAAAAGAAGTTATTTGTGAAAAGTTTAAGAAAGATAATAATTTAGAATATAAACCAAGTCAAATAACTATATCTACAGGTGCAAAACAATGTTTAGCTAATGTATTTATGGCAATTTTAAATCCTGGAGACGAAGTGCTTATTCCTGTACCTTATTGGGTAAGCTATCCTGAACTTGTTAAATTAGCAGATGGAGTCCCCGTTTTTGTAGAGACTATAAAAGAAAACAATTATAAATATACAATAGAAGATTTAGAAAAATGTGTTACTAGTAAGACAAAAGCAATATTATTAAATAGTCCTAATAATCCAACAGGAACTATTTATCATGAAGAAGAACTTAAAGAAATTGCGGATTTTGCTAAAAGACATGATTTATTTATAATTTCAGATGAAATATATGAAAAATTAATATATGATAATGAAGAACATATAAGTATAGCAAGTTTAAATGAAGATTCATATAAAAGAACAATAGTTATAAATGGAGTATCAAAAACATATGCTATGACAGGTTGGAGACTAGGATATGTTGCTGCTGATGAAAAAATAACTAAACTTATGACTAGTATTCAAAGTCATATGACATCAAATGTTAACTCTATAACTCAATATGCTTCAATAGAAGCTCTTACTGGTTCTGAAGAAGAAGTAGATAAGATGGTGAAGGAGTTTGAGAGTAGAAGAAACTTTATGCTAGATAAATTAAGCAAAATAGATGAGCTTTCAATTTTAAGACCGAATGGTGCATTTTATATAATGGTTAATATAGAAAAATATTTAAATACCACTTTTAAAGGGCATAATATAATTAATTCAGTTGAATTTTCAAAGGTACTTTTAGAAGAAGAAAAAGTGGCTGTTATACCAGGTAGTGGATTTGGATTAGAAAATTATATAAGACTATCATATGCAACATCAATGGATATAATAGAAAAGGGGATAGATAGATTATCTATATTCTTAAGTAAAATAAAGTAGATAGATTTTAATATAGTAATATTTAAAAAAACCTCTTGTTGAAAACATGGGGTTTTTTTGAAGAAAATTATTATATAGAATCTTTCTAGGCTAAAGGGGTGATAAAATCTAAGATTATAGAGGGGTGGAATTAAGAGGTGAGAACTATCAACTCTTAGCTCTTAACTTTAAACTAACAAAGCGTGTTTTATAGCAATTATAATTAAGGAGAAAGAATTTGGATATGAAAAAAATTGCAATTTTTGATATAGATTATACAATTACAAAAAAAGAAACACTTATGGAGTTTTTTAAGTATTATATAAAGAAAGATATAAAGGCTATTAGATTTTTACCAAGAGCACTATACTGTGGAATAATGTATTTATTGAAATTTTATGATGAAAAAATGGTGAAAGAGAAGTTCTTAAAGTTTATAGATGGAATAAGTGAAGATGAATTAGATAAAGTTGTTGAAAGTTTTTATACAGAAAAACTAAGCAATCTTTTATATAGTGATGCTATGGATATGATGAAAAAACTTAAATCTGAAGGGTATGATATATATTTAATATCAGCATCACCTGAATTTTATATAAATAAATTTTATAGTGTTAAAGAAGTGGATAGAGTAATAGGAACTAAATTTAAATTTAGTGATGGAAAGTTCTTAAGGCAAATGGATGGATTTAACTGTAAAGGTGAAGAAAAGGTAAGAAGATTAAAAGAGGTACTTAAAGAAGAAAAAATAGATGTGGATTTTAAAGAGTCATATATGTTTTCAGATTCATTATCAGATAAACCACTTTTAGATTTGGTTGGAAAGCCATATCTGATTAATTATAAGAAAAATCATGATATAGAAATATTAAGGTGGAAATAATTTCCGGTATAGAAGGGGCATGTAGTATGGAAGCAATTAATAAATTTTTTGTTGAAAACTCTAAGATAAAAGGAATAAATAGTTTAAAAGATATTGAAACATCAGGAAAAGTGATATATGAAGTTCTAAGAATAATCCATGGAAAGCCATTATTTTTAGAAAATCATTTATTGAGAATGGAGAACTCATTTAAACTTATAAATGTTGATTGTTGTTTAGAAAATTTTAAAATAAGAAAAGATATAGAAAATTTAGTTAGAGAAAATGAGAAATTAGAGGGGAATGTAAAAATCACCTATAATGTAAATGAAAAAGTAATGAGAATATTCTTTATTAATCATTCATATCCAAATGAAAAAATGTATCAAAATGGAGTAAAAACTATTTTATATTTTGGTGAAAGAGATAATCCAAATGCAAAAATAGTTAATTTAAGCTTTAGAGAAAAAGTAAATATTAAAATAAAAGAAAGTAATGCGTATGAGGCTATATTAGTCGACAGAAATGGATATATAACTGAAGGCAGTAAATCAAATATATTTATGATAAAGGATGATGTTTTATTAACATCACCAGTTAAAGCAGTGTTACCTGGAGTAACTAGAGGAGAAATAATAGATATAGCTATTGAAAATGGCATAAAGGTAGAAGAGGTGAGTTATAAATACTCTGATATAAAAAAGTTAGATGGTATGTTTATATCAGGAACATCTCCAAAAATATTGCCAATAAATCAAGTTGATTCAATAAAGATAAAAAATAATGAAATTATTAACAAGCTGATTAAATATTATAATAATAAGATTATTAGTTACATTAAAAGTAATTAATTACAGTGTATTATATATAAAATTATTTTCCTATATGATATACTAAAAAAAAGATTATTTTTTATAGGGGTTGAATTTTATGAGTTTAATATTTTCAGCTACAACATTAGAAGGATGTCTTGAAAAAGCATCAAATGAATTAAAAGTACCAAAAGAGTGCTTAGAATATACTATTATTGCTCAAAAAAATATTTTTTTTAAGAAAAAAGTAAAAATAGAAGTTTCTAAAGTTAATGAAATTAATAAAATTAATAAAATTAATGACTTAACAGTAGATGAAAAATTGAGTAATAAAGAAAATGAAACTCATAAAGGGATAAAAGTAGAAAATGGGGAAATAATAATTGAAAACTTAGACTATGAATCTAATGAAACTGTAATGATACATCCATGTAATGGAATTAAACTTTTAATAAATGGAGAAGAATGTACATCAAAAACAGCAGTTACTGCTTTAGATAATATAGAAGTTAAATATGTGACAAAAGAAAGTAGTAGAAAAATAGATATAACTACTTCAGAAGAGAAAATGGAAGCATATATAACAATAAATTATTTTCCTGAATATTCCTTTGAGTTAGTCGATAAATCATGTTGTAGAGATCTTAAATTAGAAACAAAAAAGAAAAAAGGTGAATATCCACCTAAATATACCTATGATGAACTATTAACAATTTTAAAAGAGAATAATATTGTTTATGGATTACTAAATGATAGAATAAAGGAAATAAGTAAAGATGATTGCGTTAGCAATGAATTAATTGCTCAAGGTGATAAAGTTGTAGAAGATATTCCTGATACAGTTAAAGTATTTTTTGAAAGTGATAAAAAGAAAATTTTAAAAGATGAAAATGCAAAGATAGATTATAGAAATATGTATTCAATATCTAATATAAGCGCTGGACAGATACTAGCAGAAAAAGTAGAAGGGATACAAGGTAAAGATGGAAAGAATATCTTTGGAAAAGAAATCAAGAGAAAAACAACGAAAAAAATAAATATAAAAATTGGTTCTGGATGTAAGCTAGAGGAGAACAAAGTTATTTCAACAATAGAAGGAAGACCATCATGTAAATCTGGAGTTTACAGTGTCAATAAAATATATGAATTAAAAGATGTAGATATAAAAACTGGGAACATAGATTTTATTGGAGATGTTGAAATAAGTGGAAGCATAAAGAGTGGAACGCAAGTAAAAGCAGGAAATTCAGTAACAGTAAGAAAAAATGTAGAAGAAGCGACTATCATAGCAAGTGGACAAGTTAACATATATGCCAATATACTGAATTCAAAAGTAAGTGCAGGCGCAAATGATATTGATAAAAAAAAGCATTTAGAAATATTAAAACAGTACGATAGTATAATAGAGTCTTTAATTAGTTACACAAAACAAATAAAAGATAAGAATATTTTAGATAATAATCAATCAGATGGAGAAATTATTAAAATATTAATAGAAAGCAAATTTAAAAATATTCCTAGATTATCAATGCTTATAGTAAGTTTTGAGAAAAATAATAGCTCAACTGATAATGATATGATAGCTTTTATTAGAAAAAAAATTCTAGGATTAGGTCCTATAAAAATAAAAAAATATTCTGAGCTTTATGAGCTGAAAGATATGATAGTAAATGAAATAGAAGTATTAGAAGAAGAAATAGTTATTCCAGTAGATGTGTATATGGACTATGCTCAAGACTCTACAATAGAAGCATCTGGTAGTATATTTATAACTGGAAAAGGACAATATGTATCGAAAATAACATCTTTAAACAGTATTGAATTTACACAAGCTGGAGCAGTGTGTAGGGGTGGAATACTACATGCCAAAGATGAAATTAAGTTAAAGACTGTTGGAAGTATAGCTGGCGTACTTACTAGGTTAGAAGTATCTAAAAAAGGAGTTATAACAGCAGATATAGCATATCAAAATACAGTTTTTTGTTTTGGTGAAAAACAATTTACATTAGATGTAGCATCAAAAAATGTAAAAGCGTATTTAGGAAAAGATGGAATGATAGTAGTAGATAAATTTCTATTGTAGGAGGTCAAGGTATAATGTCAATGAATGAAATGAAGATATTAATATTTGGTTTGAATAATGAATATTATGCTTCTGATATAAAAGATATAGAAAGAATTTTAGGATATGAAGAACCAACAATTCTTCCAGATTCACCTAGATTTGTAAAAGGGGTTATTAATTATCAAGAAAGCATATTACCTATAATAAGCTTATCAACAAAGTTTAATCTAGGAAATGATGAACAATCAGAAGAAAAAAAAATAATAGTTGTAAAAAAAGACAATAACAAGTTTGGAATAATTGTAGAAAATGTTTATGAAGTAAAAGATATTGATAGTAAATTAATAGAGGTTTCTCCTGAAATAACAACTACATTATCAAGAAGTTATATTAATGGTTTGATAAGATTAGATAAGAATATAGTAATACTTTTAGATGTAGATAAAATTTTATCTATAGAGGAAGAACAAAGTATATTTTAGGGGGTAAAATGGAGAATACAGACGTTAAAGTTGGAATAGCAGATTTAAATCTAGTATCTTCACCAGGTAAAATAATGACAATAGGCTTAGGCTCATGCATAGGGATAGCATTATATGATAGAAGAAGCAAGCTAGCAGGATTATCTCATATAATGCTTCCTGATAGCACACAATTTAAAAATGTGACAAATCCAATGAAATTTGCTGATTTAGCAATTCCGTTGTTAATAAAAAAAATGGAAGCAAAAGGTTGTCAAAAGAGGAATTTAATAGCTAAAATAGCTGGTGGAGCTTCTATGTTTAGTTTTTCAGACAAAAGTATGGTTGGTGACATAGGAAAGAGAAATATACAAGCTGTAAAGAAATCATTAAGTGAAGAAAGAATTCAAATAATTGCCGAAGATGTAGGCGGAAACAAAGGAAGAACCATGATTTTAGATGCTTTAGATGGCAAAGTTACACTAAAAATAGTGGGGATAGGAATTGTGGAATTATAAAGAGGTGAATACATTGAGTAAAATAAAAGTTATAGTTGTTGATGACTCTGCTTTCATGAGAAAAATGATATCAGAAATAATAGAAGAAGACAATGAAATAGAAGTTGTAGCTAAATTAAGAAACGGAAAAGAACTTATTGAAAAAGTTGATAAGTTTAATCCAGATATTATAACATTGGATTTAGAAATGCCTGAAATGGATGGATTAGAAACATTAAAAGAATTACATAAAAAAAATAAGAACTATTCAATAATAATGTTAAGTAGTTTGACAACAAAAGGTTCAGAAAAAACAATGGAATGTTTAGAAAATGGAGCAATTGATTTTGTTACTAAACCATCAGGAAGTATATCTTTAGACATAAGAAAAGTTCAAGAAAATCTTATTGAAAAAATTAAGAGTATATCTAAAAGAGGTATAAGAATTAGAACAAGCAATAAATCAATAGATACTTCTAAGACTATAATAAAAAATACTAATTTGTATAACGACACAAAAGTAAAAGATTTTAAAAAATCTGAACATATAAATATGGTTACAATTAAAAATAAGAGAATTGATGCTATTGTTATTGGTGCATCTACTGGTGGTCCTAAGGCACTTCAACAATTATTAACTAAGTTTGAAGCAAATATTGGAGTACCAATATTTGTTGTTCAACATATGCCACAAGGATTCACAAAAGCTTTTTCTGAGAGATTAGATAAGATATGTAATCTTAAAGTCGTAGAGGGTGAAGAAGGCTTAAAAATAGAAAGTAATGTGATATATATTGCTAAGGGTGGTTATCATATGACCGTTGGTACAGATGGGAAAATTCATCTTAATGAGGAAGATCCAATATGGGGAGTTAGACCAGCTGTAGATAAACTTTTTGATTCAGCTATAAAAGCATACAGAGGTAATTTAATATCTGTAGTTTTAACAGGAATGGGTAGAGATGGAGCTAAAGGTACAAGCAATATAAAAGATTATGGTGGAATTACAATATCAGAAGATGAATCAACTTGTACTATTTACGGAATGCCTAAAGCTGCATTTGAAACAGGTAAAGTAGATTTAGTTTTACCACTTAATAATATATGTGATGAAGTAACTAAAATTGTAAAAAAACGTTAGGAGGAAAGTATGGATTTTAATGGTTTTCATAAATGGGTTCATAAAGAATTAGGTATAAATTTATCAGCATATAAACCAGATCAACTTAATAGAAGAATTGATAGTTTGATGAGTAGAGTTGGAATTAAATCTTTGGATGAATACACTAAAGTTATAAAAAGTGATCCAGTTCAAAGACAAAAGTTTTTAGATTTTATAACAATAAATGTTACAGAGTTTTTTAGAAATCCAGAATTATTTGATGATTTAGAAAATAGAATAACAAAAGATTTATTACCTAATAATCCTAATTTAAAAATTTGGAGTGCTGCATGTTCAATTGGTTGTGAACCTTATACTATCTCAATGATGTTAGATAAAATAGCGCCAAGAGGGAGACACAACATAATTGCTACAGATATAGATAATACAATTTTATCTAAAGCTAAAATAGGTGAATATACTAATAATGAAATAAAAAACATTAAAAATCAGGATTTAAGTAAATATTTTGAGAATAAGGGCGATAAATACTATATAAGTAATAAAATCAAATCAATGGTTACTTTTAAGAAGCATGATTTGATTTTAGATAGATATGATACTAACTTTGATTTAATAATCTGTAGAAATGTTGTTATTTATTTTAATAATGATACTAAAGAGAATATTTATAGAAGATTTAGTAATTCATTAAAAAAAGGTGGACTTTTATTTGTTGGTGCTACTGAAAGCATTTATAATTATAAAGAATATGGTTTTGAAAAAGCATCTACCTTTATTTATAAAAAGATATAAGGAGGGATAATATGGATACATCTCAATATATGACTATGTTTTTAGAAGAATCTTTAGATAATCTTCAAACTTTGAATGAATCACTTTTAGATTTAGAACAAAATCCAGAAGACAATGATAAGGTTAATGAAATATTTAGAGTAGCACATACAATTAAAGGTATGGCTGCCACTATGGGATTTAATGATGTTGCAGAGTTAACTCATAAAATGGAAGATGTATTAGCTAAATTTAGAGATGGAGAGTTAAATGTAACTCAACAAGTTGTAACTGTGCTATTTGATTGCTTAGATACATTAGAAAGAATGATAGATAATATTCAAAGTTCTTCAGAAGAAAGTGTAGATATAGAAGATATTATAAAAGCACTAGAAAATATATCAATTAAAAAAGAAACTGAAAATGTAGAAATTTCAACAGAAGTTGAAATTAAAGATATTGTTGATAAGGACTCTTCGTTTGAATTAAATGAATATGATTTATCAGTAATTAAACAAGCAAAAGAAAAAGAATTCAATGTAATGGAAGTAAAAATCAAGATAAATGAACATACACTACTTAAATCAGCAAGAGCTTTTTTAATTGTAAAAGATCTTGAAGATCATGGTGAAATTTTAAAATCAAAGCCTTCAACTGAGGAAATAGAAAATGAAGACTTTGATTTAGATTTAAGCTTTATCTTAGTAACACATAATACAATTGAAGAAATAACTAACATAGTAACTAATATATCAGAAGTTGAAAAAGTTGAAGTTTCTATGGTGGAAATCAATAATGAGGTTTTAGCTAAAGAAATAGAAGAAAATGAACAAAAAAAATCTGAACCTATAACTCAAGAAGTTAAGGAAAATAAACCAGCACCTAAAGCTGAAAGTAGAGCAAAGAAAACAAATTCAGTTAAAAAAGATTCTAAAAAAGCTCATCAATCAGTAAGAGTTGATTTAGTAAGAATTGACAACTTAATGAATATGGTTTCAGAGCTTGTTATTTATAGGACAAGGCTTGAACAAATAGTAATGGATCATAAATCACCAGAATTAAATGAGACATTAGAACAAGTGGGAAGAACAACTTCTGATCTTCAAGATTTAGTTATGAAAATTAGAATGCTTCCATTAGATACTGTATTTAATAGATTCCCAAGAATGATAAGAGATGTCTCAATAGAATTAGATAAGGAGATAAACTTTATCATAGAGGGTGCTGAAACTGAATTAGATAGAACTGTTATAGATGAAATTGGTGAACCATTAATACATTTATTAAGAAATGCTGCAGATCATGGTGTTGAATCTAAAGAAGATAGAATTGCAGCAGGAAAAAATCCAGTTGGTACAGTTAAATTAGTTGCTTATCAAGAAGGAACTAAAGCACTTATAAAAGTAGTAGATGACGGTGCTGGAATAAATGTTGAAAGAGTAAAAGCTAAAGCAGAAGAAAAGGGAATAAATACTGAAGGATTGTCAGACAATGATATTAAGAATTTAATCTTTGCTCAAGGTTTTAGTACTAATGAAGTTGTTACAGATATATCTGGAAGAGGAGTTGGAATGGATGTTGTTAAAACAAAGATTTCATCTCTAGGTGGTACAGTAGATGTATTTAGTAAAGAGGGTGAAGGCTCAACATTTGTAATAAAACTTCCGTTAACATTACAAATAATACAAGCTTTACTTGTAAAGATAGGGGAAGAAACTCTTGCCATATCTTTAGGATTTATTGATAGGGTAATAGATTATAAAGAAGAAAATATAAAGACAAGTAATGGAAGAGAAGTTATAATTTATAGAGAAAATGTAATTCCGTTAGTAAGACTTAATGAAACATTAGATATTGAGGCTGGTGAAACTGAAAAGAAATTTGTTATAATAGTAAACGTTGGTGATAAAACTATAGGTTTACTAGTAGACTCATTACTTGGTCAACAAGAAATCGTAATTAAGCCTCTTGGTGAAACATTAAAGGGATTAGATCAGTACATTGGAGCAACTATATTAGGTAATGGCCTAGTTACTTTAATATTAGATGTGGGAGCATTATTATAGTATAATTTTATAGGAGGTATGAAATGGAATATGCCAACTTCAATAGTATGCAATTAGATGCACTAAAAGAAGTATCTAATATTGGTGCTGGAAATGCTGCAACTGCTCTTTCGGTAATGATATCTGAAAAAATAGATATGACAGTACCATCAGTAAATATAGTAAAACTTGAAGATATTATTGAATTGAATAGTGAAGAAGAAGTTGCAGGGATTGTTATTAGAGTACTTGGAGATATTTCAGGGAATATTCTTTTAATTTTTAATGCCAATAGAGCTAAAACTATGATTGAAAGATTAGCAGGTTGTGAGGAAGAAATTACTAGTGAACTAGGAAAATCAGTTTTATGTGAAATAACTAACATAATTACAGGGTCATACATGAATGCAATAGCTGAGTTCACTAATCTTAAGATAATTCCATCAGTTCCTGCAGTTGCATATGATATGATTAGTGCAATTTTAACAACAACATTCATAGAATCTTGTCAATATGAAGAAAATATACTTGACATAGAGACAGTTTTCTTAGATGATACTCAAGAGGAGATTGGAGCACATTTTTATTATGTTCCAATGCCGGGCTCATTAGAGAAAATATTAAAATCAATTGGAGTAAATTAATTTTGGAGGGAGATTTAAATGGCTAAAGTTTTAATAGTAGACGATGCAGCGTTTATGAGAATGATGATAAAGGATATATTAGAAAAGAATGATTTCGAAATAGTTGGAGAAGCAAGTAACGGTGCAGTAGCAGTAGAAATGTATAAGAAAGAGAAACCAGATGTTGTAACAATGGATATAACAATGCCTGATGTTGATGGTATTGAAGCAGTTAAACAAATAAAAGAATTTGATCCAAGTGCAAAAATAATAATGTGTTCTGCAATGGGACAACAATCTATGGTTATGGAGGCAATAAGAGCAGGAGCAAAAGATTTTATAGTAAAACCATTCCAAGCTGATAGAGTATTAGAAGCAATAAAAAAAGTACTTGGTTAAAATGCAAGTATGGGGGTGTATTAAATGCAGATAGTAGTATTTAAACTAGGAAATGAATATTTTGCTGTTGAAACAGAACGTGTTCAAAGTATAAATGATATGATGGGTATAACTAGAGTGCCAAAAGCACCTAGTTATATCAAAGGATTAATAAACTTAAGAGGAAGTATAAAATCACTTGTTGATATAAATCTGTTATTAAATGTTGACTCAAGTGCCAAACAAAATAACATAATAATATTGACTGTTAAGGAAGAAGAAATCGGAATATCAGTTGATGAAGTTGACGAAGTGTTAGATATAGAAGAAAAAGATATACAAAGATTAGATGAAAATAATGGACCAGATTATGTAAAAGGAATTGTAGATTATAACGACAAACTTCTAACAATAATAAACATTGATAAGTTATTAAATTAGTAATGAAATGAGGGATAAAAAAATGGCAGATGTTTTATCACAAAGTGAAATAGATGCCTTGTTATCTGCTTTATCTACAGGTGAGTTAGAACCAGAGACCGTACCTAAGGACGAGGAAAAACATAAAATAAAGTTATATGATTTTAAAAGTCCGCAAAAATTCTCTAAAGATCACATAAGAACTTTAGAACTAATTCATGATAACTTTGCAAGAATAACTTCAAATTATTTAACAGGACAAATAAGGAAGAATGTTAAAGTCAAAATAGAAACTGTAGAACAGATAACCTATGAGGAATTTATACATTCCGTACAAAATCCTACTATCATCACTATATTTAAAATGCCCCCTTTAACAGGATCAATTATATTTGAAACAAACCCTAAATTGTCATTTCAAATAATAGATATTTTACTTGGGGGAAGTGGAGATAGGAAAATAGGTAATAAAGAATTTTCAGACATAGATAAGAATATAATAAGACAAGTTACTACTGGAATGATCAGTAATCTAAAATTAGCATGGGAAGATATTTTAAATGTAAGTCCTGAGGTAGAAGGAATAGAAACAAATCCAGCAATAAATCAAACATTAGCGCCAAATGAACCAGTAGCCCTTATTACATTTTCTGTAGAATTTGGAGAACACAGTACATTTATGAATATGTGTATTCCATATTTAAGTATAGAGAAAGTATTAGACAAATTAGTAGTACAATATTGGTTCCAAAACGATGATGAAACATTAATTGCGGAATCAAGAGTTAAAATGGAAGAAGGAATCCAAAAGGTTGATATTGAAGTATTTGCAGAACTTGGCAATACAAGTATCATAGTAGATGATTTCTTGAAATTAACTAAGGGCGATATTATTAAGCTTGACAATAAGAGCTCTTCACCTATAAAGGTATATGTAGGAAATGAAGAATGTTACTACGCTAAACCTGGTGTATCAGGGAAAAATATGGGTGTTGCTATTTTAGATATAATAGATAAGGAAGTGAAAGAGTATGAGTAATAGTTTTCTATCGCAAGAAGAAATAAATGCGCTTCTAGCAGGAGAACTTGGTAATGAAGAAACGCAAGAAGTTCCTCAAGATAATGGGAATACAGAAAAATTGACTGATATTGAAAAAGACCTGTTAGGGGAAATAGGAAATATATCCATGGGATCAGCTTCTACAGCTCTTTATCAAATTATTAATCAAAACGTAAATATAACAACACCTATAGTTTCCTTAACAACATTAGAAGATATGAAGGCTTCTTTTGAAACTCCTAACATAGTTTTAGATGTTGAATACACAGAGGGAATAATAGGAAGAAATATATTGGTTATGAAGACAGATGATGCAGCTGTAATAGCAAATCTGATGATGGGTGGAGATGGTAAGGTTGCCGAAAATCCTGAATTATCAGAAATAGAAGTTAGTGCTGTTCAAGAAGCAATGAATCAAATGATAGGTTCAGCAGCAACTTCCATGGCAACAATGTTTTCACGTAGAGTAGATATATCTCCTCCAAAATCAAAGTTGTGGAAAGAAAAAGAGGAACCTATTACAGACACTTTATCAGAAGATGAGGAAATAGTAAGAGTTTCATTTAGATTAATAATAGGAGATCTTGTTGATAGTAATATAATGCAAATATTACCATTGAATACGGCTAAAAAGATAGTTTCTATAATGATGGGTCAAGAAGATAATAATAGTAAAGTTAGTGAGCCAGCAAAGGTTGTAGAAGAAAAACCAGTAGTTCAAGCAACTACGCAAAAGACAGCTACTCCTCAGCCAGCACCACAACCAATCCAAGCGAAACCTATAGTAGAACAACCAAGGGTGCAACAACAATCAGTAGAAGTGCATGAAGCAGCTTTTGAAACACTAGTTCCAGGAGATACTTCACAAACACCTAAGAATATAGACTTAATTTTAGATGTTCCATTAGATATATCTGTTGTTTTAGGTAGAACCAAAAAGAGCATAAAAGATATATTAAACTTAAGTACTGGATCTTTAGTTGAATTAGATAAATTAGCAGAAGAACCAGTTGAAATATTAGTTAATGGAAAGAAAATAGCTTATGGTGAAGTTGTTGTTGTTGATGAAAATTTTGGTGTAAGAATAACAAGTATAGTAAGTAATGCTGAAAGAATAAGATCTCTTAGATAATTAAGAGTAATTGAAAATATATGGAGATATAATTAATAGTATATAATTTTGGTATCAAAAGTTATATAAATTAATTATATCTCTATTTTCAGTGTAACTTTGGAATTGTTATTTATTTTCATATGCCTTAAATAAAATTAGTAGTATAATTTTAATATCAGAAAAATTAAGAAACGTAGTGTCTTAATAAAATTATTTTATTATTAAATATTTGTAAAAAAGATTTCACATTTGTAAATGAGAGAAATACTTATATTATTAAGGTATTAATTTGTTAAAAATAACTAAACTTAATATATAAGAGTACGATAATAAAAGAAGAAAGATGAGAAAGATAAGATTGTGGAGGTAAAAGAAATATGAGTATTAATAGAATTAATGCACATTCTGCAGTGAATATATATAATTCTAATAAAAACATTAATAAAGTTGAAAAAGCTAATAAAGTTGAAACAAGAGATAGAATAGAGATTTCAGCACTTGGAAAATCTATAAAAGATTACTCTTTGGAAAATAATATAGATAATGCTAAAAAAGTAGCAGAAATTAAAGAAAAGATACAAAATGGTACTTATAAAATAGATTCTAAATTAACTGCAAAGAGTATATTAGAAGCTATAAAGGAGAATAAAAAATAGATAATGATAAACAAACTAACAGAGATAATAGAAAATGAAGAAAATGCATTAAGAGAATTATTGGGTCTGTTTGAAGTACAATATAAAATGATAATGGAAAAAGATGTGTTTGGATTAGAAGGATTAGTTGACAAGTTGAATGAATGTAATAAAAAAATAGCTGGTGAAGAAGTAAAAAGAAGACAACTAATCGGAAAACAAAGTATCAAAGATATATTAAACACAGCTAATGATGAAAAATTGTATAAATCATATGATAAAATTCAAAAAACATTGAAAGATTTAACATTTCAAAAAGAAACTAATGAAATGCTATTAAAACAACAAATAATGTTTAATAATCAAATGTTAAACATTATGAACCCTAATAGGGAAATGAAGACTTATAACTCTTATGGTAATTTGAGAAGATAATACTCAAAAGAGTGTAAGTCTTTTTAATTATAGCTTATATTTTAGTAAGATGTTTATATATGCCACTTTACATATGGGATATATAAACATATATTCAAAATATAGATAATTAAAAACATGGATGGGGAATAAAAAAGACATGGATGTAGGAATTTTGAAAGGTAGGAATATGAATGGCAGGATTATTTGATACATTTAATGTGGGAAAAAGAGGGTTAAATGTACAACAAGGAGCAATAAATACAACGTCTCATAATATTGCAAATGCAAATACGGTTGGATTTTCAAGACAAAGGGCAGTAGCAACAACTACAAGACCTTTTGGAGGAATGTCTAGATTTGATACGTGTACAGTAGGACAAGTTGGTACAGGAGCAGAAATTTCATCAATAGAAAGAATAAGAGATTCTTTTATTGATTTTCAAGTAAGACATGAAAAGGGTAAGCTTGGAAATTATGATGTTCAAGATAAATTTTTATACAGCGTAGAAAACATATTTGGAGAACCTTCTGATTCAGGAATACAAGAATTATTAGGAGAATTTTTTGATTCATTCCAAGAATTATCTAAAAAGCCACATGATTCATCAACTAAAACCATAGCACTTCAAAAAGCATCATCATTATCAGATGCATTAAATAATACTTATACGCAACTTAATAAACAATTAGGTGATGCGCAAGAATTATTACAAGTTAATATTAAGGATGTAAATAATTATTTAGATCAAATAAATGAACTAAATAAGCAAATAGCAAGTGTATGTGCGGTTGGTCAAAAACCTAACGATTTAATGGATGCAAGAGACAATCTTTTAGATGAGTTAAGTTATAAATTTGGAATAACAGTTGATAGAAAAGAAAAAGAAGCTATAGATTTAAAATTAGAAGGATATCAAAATGATAAAAATCCTGTTAACAATTTAGTTAATTCAAGCCCAACAGATGAAAGATACACTAGATTTTCTTATGTTAAGAATGCCGAAGTAGAAAAGGATGCTGCTGGAAAGGTTACAGTTAAATTACAGTATCATCCACTAGGAAATTTAAATGCTAAAGAGCAAACTGTTACAATTGAGTGTGCAGACGAAACTGAAGCAAAGAAAATTGCAGAATCTTTAACTCAAAATAGAGTATTAACAGCGGATAAAGATGGAAATGTTACTGTAAGAGAAAAAGGTGCTGAAATTACCCCTCCAACTATACCACCGACATATAAATACAATACAAAAACTTTAAAAGATGGAGAAACTATAAAACAAAAAGACTTAGATATAAATACGGGGATATTACAAACTCATAAATTAGATGTTGATGTTAATACTGTAGATAATAAACATATAAAAGGTGATATAGCAGGTAATCAAGGTGTACAAGATACTATAAAGGGATATATGGCTGATTTAGATAGAATTGCTGTAGGACTTGCTTATTCTGTTAATGCAATTCAAACAGGAAGTAAAACACCAACTGACAAGTATGAACTTATCTTTACTAACAATGCAGATGTAACAGGGTTGACTGGCGTAGCTAAAAATGAGGCATTAGAAAAAAACATAAGTGCCAAAAATATAACGATTAATAAAGATGTATTAAAAAATGTATCACTATTAAATGCTTCAAGTAAAGATGAGGCTGGTGAAGGTAATGGTGATAGAGCACTTGCAATTGCGAGTCTTAGAACTGTAAAGATGAATTTATCTAATTCTAAGGATATAAAAAGTAGAGATGATTTCTTTAATAATACAAAGGTAAACTTTGATGATGGAATAAATATGATAAGTAGTGCACAAGGTTCTACAATTAATGCTTATTATAAAGAAATAATAAATACATTAGGTGTAAATGCAGAGACTGCAAGTAGAAATGTAAGTGGTCAAGGTAAAATATTAAAAGACTTAGAAATGCAAAGATTATCAACATCAGGAGTTTCATTAGATGAAGAAATGACTAATTTAATACAATTTCAACATGCATATAGTGCAAATGCTAAAATAATTTCAACAGTAGATGAGCTACTTGAGGTTGTTATAAATGGACTTAAGAGATAGTTGGGTGTATATGAATTTATAAAATTTTAAAAGTCTGATGAAAGCTAGAACTTTAGAAATTTAGTTGAGAATTGAGAGTGGAAAGTGGAGAGGTAAGGAAAAGATTCGTTATTGAAATTTTGAAATATATATTATTAGAAAGTCTTTAAGACTTTCAACCAAAACTCTCAACTCTCAATTATCCACTCTCAACTAAAACGTATGGAGTAGCTACTTTTTATATATGAACGTATTTTAAATGAAAAAAATGAAAAGAAGTATATTTATATTAAGAAATAGGAGGCGAAGATTATGAGAATAACTACAAGTATGTTAGCTTCAAATTACAAAAGTAATATGACAACAAACTTGAATCATATACAAAAAATTCAAAATCAATTATCATCAGGTAAAGAAATAAGTAGACCATCAGATAATCCATATAAAGTTTCAAGAACAATGCAAATGTATACGGAAATTGGAGCTAATAAACAATACAACGAAAATATTAAAGATATCTCAAATTGGTTAGATACAACAGATACTTCATTAAATCAAATGGGAAATGTATTTGCAAGGGTGAGAGAACTTTTAGTTACAGCTGGTAATGGTGGATATGGTCCTGATGAAAAAAAAGCCATACAAGATGAAATTAAAGAAAGAGTTAATGAAATGGGTCAAATATTAAATACTAACTTTGATGGAGTATATATATTTGGAGGAACTAAAAGTACATCTAAGCCTATAATGGTAAATTCTAATGGTGAATTATGTTATGCTGATAAGGATGGAAATGCTGTAAGTAAGACTACAGATGGAGTGAAAATAGAACTTACAAATCAAATTAAGAGTGATGACAACACAAAAGTTATTAAAAACATGGAAAAGAAAGGCGACAATATAGAAATAACAATTATAAATAATACAGATCCTGCAAATCCTAAAGAAGAACATTTAGCACCAGTTAAAATTACTGCAGCTGATGGTAAACCACTTGAAGGAAATGATTTGGAAAATGCATTTAAAGCAGTATTAGATTCAAACGGTTTTTCTTCTAATCAGAGTTTAAGTAGTGCAGTATCTATGGTGCCATCTTTTGATGCATTAGATCAAATAGGATCAGATTTAAATGTTGAAGTTTCTCAAGGTGTTTTAATTAATTATAATAAGAATGCAGTTGATATTTTAGAAGGCAATGGAACTAATGTTATGAATACATTAAATAAAATTATAACAAATCTTGGAGCTGGTGGAGATAAGTCTAAAATAACTGGTGAATGTCTTGGCGAAGTTGATGATATAATTAAAAATTTACTTCAAAATAGATCAGAAGTTGGAGCTATGCAAAATAGAATGGAATCTGCTCAAGACAAGAATGAATCAGAAAATTTAGATATGACAGATATTTTATCAAAAACTGAAGATATTGATTTTACGGAAAAAATGATACAGTATTCAATAATGCAAACAGTATATATGGCAGCACTTCAAACTAGTGCTAAAATACTTCCGGCAACGATATTAGACTATTTATAAAATAGGAGGAATAAACTATGGTATTTGTTTCTAAGGTACAAGGAAATATAGAATATGAAGAAAAAGATAAAATTACTTTAAGAAAAGGAATTTTAGGATTTGAAAATTTGAAAGAATATATTTTAGTTGATTTAAATGAATGCGAACCTTTTAAATTACTTCAATCTTTAGAAGATGAAAATACAGGCTTTATTGTAGTGTCTCCTTTTGAATTTTTTAATGATTATGAAATTAAGTTAAGTGATGAAGAAATTAATAAATTAGATGTAAAAAATCAAAATGATATTATTTTATTAACTACTGTAACATTAAATTCTGATCCAAAAAAAATTACTACAAACTTAAAGGCACCTATAATTATAAATATTTCTAATAATTTAGGGGAACAAATAATACTAGATAACTTAGATTATAAAATAAAACATCTTTTAATAGAGGAGTGATAATATGTTGATTATTACAAGAAAAAAAGATGAGTCTTTAATGATTGGTGAGGATATTGAAATTACAGTATTAAAGCTAGAAGATGGAAGTGTTAAGCTTGGAATAAATGCACCAAAGGAAACAACTATATTAAGAAAAGAATTATATGAAGCTGTTAAAGAAGAAAATAAAAAAGCTGTGAGTATAGATGTAAATTTATTAAAAGGATTAAAGAAGTAATTTTTTTAGCTTTGTTTTAATAGCGTGTTGATATATCCATAGGTAAAGTAGAATGAATAATTGAACTTAGGAATACTAAAAATGAGTATAGTCGAATTACAATGACACTTTATTTATTAAATATATATTTAAAAGAAATTATTAAAAAATTAAATAGGTATTGAGGGTGAATAAAAATGAATATTAATCATATAGGACAAGTTAATATTATTAACAATGATATTGAAGGTGCTACATCAGAATTTAAAAATGCAAACAATGATGTACAGATAAAACAAGTAGAAAAATCTGATTCCTTAGATAATGATTACAGCAAAGAAGAATTAGATAAATCACTTAAAAAATTAAATAAATTTTTAGAAGATGATAAAGCACATGCAGAGTATTCTGTACATAAGGATTTAAAAGCGATAATGATAAAGATAGTAGATGATGCTACCAAAGAAGTGATTTTGGAAATTCCTCCAAAGAAAATACTAGATATGGTTGCAAGTATGTGCAAGCAATTTGGATTATTAGATAAGAAAGCTTAATTATCTTAGGGGGGATTGAGATGGAATTTAGGCTTAATAAGGTTGACACTGATATTAGAGATAAATTAAAAGAAGAAATTAAGACTGATAAGATACATGGAAATAATCATATAAGTATAAAGAAAGATTTAAAAGAAGACGAAAATAAAGATAAGGGTCATAAAGAAACAGAAGATAAAAATAAAAAATCCCCAAAGAAATACATTACAATTGAGGGAATAAGGTGTAATGTAAAAAACTTATATGTAAAGGTAGAAAAAGTAGAAAATTTAAATGAAACAAACTCTAAAGGTAGATTTTTAGATATAGAGAAGTAGGAGGAAAAATCAATGTATTCTAATGGATATACTGCTTATAAAACTAATAGTGTTAATTATGCATCAAAGGAGCAATTATTATTAATGTTAGTTGATGGTGCAGTTAAGTTTTCTAAAATAGCGAGACAAGCTATAATTGATAATGATGTAAAGAAATCACATGAAAATATAGTAAAAACAGAAGATATATTTACTGAACTTAGAGCATCAATTGATACAAATGCTGGGGAATGGGCAGTAAATATGTTTAATATTTATGGATTCATAAATGAAAAACTTTTTGAGGTAAACTTAAAAAAAGATGTTAAAACAATGGATGAAGTTATACCTCTTATTGAAGAAGTAAGAGACATATGGCATGAAGCTGAAAAGAAATCTAAAAGAGCATAATAAAAAAAGGAGTGAAGTGAAATGAGAATTACAGGACTTGCAACAGGCCTTGATATGGATGAAATAATCAAGAATTCCATGAAACCTTATAGAATAAAAGTAGATCAAATGACACAAAAGAAAGATGTTGTTGAGATAAAACAAAAATTATATAGGGATGTTATAAAAGACAATAGGGACTTTTTTAATAAACATTTAGATATAGCTAAAAGTGATAGCTTATTAAAAGCATCAAATTGGGCGTCAGTTAGCTTTTCATCAAGTGATGAAAACGCAGTAACTGCAAAAGCAAGTGGTGGAGCTATAAAAGATAATTATACAGTTAGTGTAGAACAATTGGCTTCTAAAGCATCAACTACTTTAAAAGATGGTGCAACTGGAACACAAACACTAACAATTAGTGCAGGAAAAGTAGAATTTGATGTTGTAAAAGATGATACTAAAACAGCAAAAGAAAATGCCACAGCAACAATAGCTAAATTTAATACAAAAATAGAAGAATTAAAGAAAACTTCAGGATTAACAGATAAACAATTGAAATCTTTAAATATTACAGCTAAATATAGTGAAATTAGTAAGGGAATAGTTTTTGAGGCTAAGGATTTTGAACAAGGTGGTTTTCAAATTAATTCACAACCAAAAGCTGAAGATAAGCCACTTATTGCCACTATTTCAAATAGTAAAAATGAGACGTTTTCAATTACTGATAAATATACAAACTCAGTAACAGTAGATGGTGTTTCTTTTAATTTTAATGATGTAAACTCAACATTTAAAAAGGATTTAGATGGAAAAACTTTATTAAAAGATCCTAATGGAAATTTAATAGTAGAGAGTGGTAAGCCAGTAACGCTAACAGGAAAAACTGATGCAAAAGAATTAAAGGACAAGATTGTAGCATTTGTAAATGATTATAATAAGCTTATAGAAAAAATGAATACAACTGTGAGTACTAAGCATGATAGAAGTTATAATCCTCTTACAGCTGATCAAAAGAAGGATATGTCAGAAACAGAAGTTAAGCTTTGGAATGAAAGAGTTGAAAAAGGTCAATTATATAAAGATTCTGATGTTACAAGAATAGCTAATGATATGAAAGATTCTATGAGAACTTTAATGGAAGGTAGTGGATTAAAACTTGAAAAGATAGGAATAAAGCCTGTAAAGGATTATTCAGGAGATTTAAATGGAACATTTACAATAGATGAGGATGTACTTAAAACAGCTTTAGAAAATAATACAGAAGATGTTATGAATTTATTTATTACACCATCTCCAACTGAAGAAGAATTAGCAGGGTTATCATCTAAAGAGATAACAAAAAGAAAAAATCAAACAGGTATATTATTTAAGTTAAAAGATACCATAGATGTGGAGTTTAGAAAAAGTACTAGTTCTCCTCTTTTAAAGAAGGCTGGTTTTGAAGGGACTTCTACATTTTCGACTAATGAACTTAGTAAGAACATAACAAATTATGAAAAGAAGATAAAAGATATGGAAAAGAGTTTTTCAAGAAGAGAACAAGCATTATATTCTAAATATGCTACTCTTGAAAAAATGATGAATAAACTTAATTCACAACAATCTAATTTAATGTCACAGTTGGGAATGAACTAAAAATATGAATATAGATATTTTTAATGAGTATAGAGAAATAACTTTAGAAATAATAAATTCAATAAAAAATGATAAAGAAGACATTTCTTTATTTGAAAAAAGAGATAATGCTATTAAAAAGATTTTAGCTTTAGATTTAGATAAAAGTGAAATAAAAAAAATATATTCAAAAGAGAAATTAGATGTATTAGACAAAGAGTTAGAAAATATTTTAAAAGAAAAAATGTTATCTGTTAAAGAAGAAATACAGGAAATAGCTGTTAAAAAACAAGCCAATTTAGGCTATGCTAATGTTAATAGAGGAAGCAACTTTTTTTCAAAAAGGGTTTAGTGCTAAATAAAAAATTCTGTTTAGTAACTTATTGGTGTATGCATAAGCAAAGGTGGTCAGAATAATTAAATAAAAGAAAGGGTGAAATATTTATGGATATAGGAGCAATGTCAATTTCTATGAATCAAGGAACTTTAAAAACTGCAGTTCAATTATCTGTTTTAAAGCTTGGGATGAATTCAGAAAAACAAGTTGCTGATCAAATGACAGAAATGATGGATAAGATGGCTGTTGAACCTGGAAAAGGAATAAATTTAGATAAAATAGTTTAAAATATGTTAAGTATTATAATTTACGTGCGATATAATATGTAGTAAGATTTAGTTTGCTTTTGAAAGTGTTAAATAATTTATAAAAATATTTTATTAAAAACTATAAAGTGAATAATAGGTCAAACGATATAATAAATATAAACATTTAATAAAACAAATAAGTTTTAAATATTAAAGTCAAAAGCTTTAATTTTAAATAAATAAAAAATTAAGGACATGGATGTCCAGTTAAATTCAAGGAGGAATTTATTATGATTATTAATCACAATATGAACGCTATGAACGCTCATAGACAAATGACAGGAAACACAAGTACAGCAGGAAAATCAATGGAAAAATTAAGCTCAGGTTTAAGAATAAACAGAGCTGGAGATGATGCAGCAGGTCTTGCAATCTCTGAAAAAATGAGAGGACAAATTAGAGGATTAGATCAAGCTGGAAGAAACTCACAAGATTCTATATCAATGATTCAAACAGCTGAAGGTGCTTTAAATGAAACTCACTCAATTCTTCAAAGAATGAGAGAATTATCAGTTCAATCATCAAATGATACTAACAATGATACTGACAGAAAAGCTATTCAAGAAGAAGTTAACCAATTAGCAGATGAAATCGATAGAATCGGTAATACAACAGAATTCAATACTAAGAAACTTTTAAATGGTGATGTTGTTGGAGTTAATGGTAAAGTTGATGGAACAGTAACAGTTAATAATAATAGTTCTGTTGGTAATATACAAATTGGTACAGATGCTACTACTGTGACTGCATTAAAAGATGCTACACAAATTAATGGCGCTGTAAGTATAACTAAAACAGGAGTTGGCGCTAGCGGAACTGCACAATATGAATTCCGTAATAATTCAGGAGCAAAATTAGATGCTACTAACATTACAATAGCGACTAATGGAATCACAATAAGTGGTACTGCTGGAATAACTAGTGGAGACGTTAAATTTGACGCAACAGGTATAGGAACTAATATGAAAGTTGGAGAAAGTATTACATTAGTATTCAACAAGACTGAGGCAGAAACTACTGATGGAAGTCACTCAATAACAGCTCAAATTGGTGCTAATTCAGGTCAAACTATGCAAATTGGTATTGGTGATATGAGAGCAAAAGCTTTAGGATTAAAAGCTAATGATGGAACTGCCATTAAGGTTGATGATAAGTATTCAGCAAATGCTGCTATATCAACAGTTCAAAATGCACTTGAAAAAGTTTCATCTCAAAGATCAAAACTTGGTGCTGTTCAAAATAGACTTGAACATACAATTAATAATTTAGGAACAGCTAGTGAAAACTTACAAGCATCAGAATCAAGAATTAGAGACGTTGACATGGCTAAGGAAATGATGAATTTCTCTAAAAATAATATTCTTAGTCAAGCTGCACAAGCAATGCTTTCACAAGCTAATCAACAACCACAAGGTGTTTTACAATTATTAAGATAATTATAAAAGCCAGTAATAATATCAAAAAGCCAGCTTTTAGCTGGCTTTTTTTGAAATAACATATAATTGAAGGGATTACTGTTTATGAATAAGATTTATAAAAAAAATATGCAATATTTAAAAGAACTTAATTTAGATCTTTATAATAAAATATCGGAAGTAGACATAAATACTGTAGAAGTAATAAAAGCTAAAGATAATAGTGATACATTAATTAAAAAGAATGGAAATGGATATATATCAATACATAGTAGGTATAATACTAAAACACAAGCTAGAACTATATGTGAATATGCATTAAATGATAACAGCGATATTATATTTATAATAGGTATGGGGCTAGGTTATGAAACAAGAGAAATAGTGAAAAATAGTAATGGTAAAAGATGTTTTATCATTGAACCAGATAGTGAAATTTTTAAAGTGGCTCTAAACAGTATAGATATAAAAACTATTTTTAATAATAATAATAATATTCATTTTATGTTGGGTGATAACGGTGAAGATATAAGTAATTTTTTTTATAATCTAGTACAAAGTGAAAAGACAGTAAATGTTAAATTCGTTATTTTGCCAGCATATGAAATTTTATATAGTGAATTAATTATAAAGTTAATAAAGGATATGAGGAAAATTTTAAATCTTCATAGGGTAAATATTCACACAAAACTTAGTTCTCATAGACCATGGCTTCAAAGCTATATAATAAATTTAAAATATTTAAAGGAAACATGTCCTATAACAAAATTACATTCTAAATTTGAAAACATACCTGCTATAATAGTAGGCGCAGGTCCATCCTTAAATTACAATTTAGAGCATTTAAAGAAAGTTTGTAATAAAGCAATAATTGCCCCAGTTGGAACAGGAGTAAAAGTTTTAGATAATAACAATATTAAAGGACATTTATTAGGTGCTATAGATACTTGGATTTCAGAGGAAAAATTATTTAAAAATTTAAAATTAAACAAAGACTCAGCACTTATGTATTCGACTATGGTATGTCATACTGTACCTGATTTATTTAATAGAAATAAATTTTTAATGAATACAACAGTAATGGATCATTTTATAAGTGATAAACTGTTATGGGAAAAGTATAATTTGTTTTCAGGACCTTCCGTAGCAAATTCTATTGTTTATAATTTAGCAAGACTAGGATGTAATCCTATAATATTATTAGGACAAGATTATTGTTTTAGTAATGGCAAAAATTATGCTGATAGTGCAGATGATTTTAAAGATATGAGTAGCGAATTTGAAAAAGATGGATATATAAAAACTAAAAATGCAAAGGGCGAAGATGTATATACAGATCCTGCATTTTTAGCTACTAGACAATCAGTTGAATTTTGCATAAGACTAAATTCAAATATTAAATTTTTAAATGGAAATTCTTTAGGTTTAAATATCGAAGGAGCAGAAAATATAGATTTTAATGAGTATGTAGATAATATACTTAGTAAGGGCAAAGAATATAATATAGAAAGTATAATTGATGAGTGTTATAAAGAACATGTATTAAATGCAGACAATGATTTAATAGATGAATTTATAAAAGTTGTTGGACGTGATATAGATAATGTTATAAAAATATGTAAAGATTTAATAAGAATATTAGAGAGTAGTTCAAGTGAAAAATATAAACTAGATTATTTAAAGGAAAAACAAAAAGAATTTAATGAAATTGAATTATACAAATATATAATAAGAGATGTAGTAGAGAGTGCAGAACATATATATTCTAAAAAAAATAAAATAGAAAAAGAATTAAGTATATATTGTTATGCACTAGATAAACTTCTAATAATGGAAAATGCATATAGATATGAAATTCTTAAAGGAGAAAGTGATGAGTATTAATAGTGAATTAAAGACAAAAATTACTTTTGTAGTAAATAATATAGATGAATGTTGGGAAAAATTAATAACAAATCAACTTGATGAAGCAATGAAAATTTTAGATAAAATATTTATAGATTTTGATTATATTATAAATGTTTCAACTAAAGAAAATATAGCTATTGATATCCAAAAGATTTATAGTTGGTTTGTTGAAATGGAAAAATGTTTAAAAGCTAAGGATTATACATTACAAGCAGATATTTTGAGATATGAAATAAAGCCAATTATTAATAAAGTTGTAATTGGTGTTAAATAATTTAATAATGTATAATATTTATTCTAATAAAATTATTCGTAAAATGGAGATGATAGAAATGTATAAGGACAAAGGAAAAATAGTTGCTACAATAGAAGCAAGAATGACATCTTCAAGACTTCCAGGAAAAGTTCTCATGGAATATTGTGGCAAACCTAATTTACAGCATATTGTAGAAAGATTAAAAAGAAGTAAAGTGATAGATGATGTAATAGTGGCTACAACCGTTAATAAGGAAGACAATTCAATTGTAGAGCTTTGCAAAGAAATAGGATGTAAATATTATAGAGGTAGTGAAGAAGATGTTCTTTTAAGAGTATTAGAAAGTGCAAAATCTGTTAATGCAGATATAATTGTTGAAATTACAGGTGACTGTCCTATGATAGATTGGAGACATATAGATAAACTTGTTGAAATATTTTTTTCTGGAGAGTATGATTATGCATCAAATACTTTAAAGAGAACATTTCCAAGAGGTTTCGATACTCAAGTTTTTCCTGTTGGAATTTTAGAAAAGGTTAATAAACTTACTAAAAATCCAGTTGATCACGAGCACGTATCTCTTTATATTTATACGAATCCAGAAAAATTCAGGCTAATAAATTGGGAAGCAGAAGAAAAGATGAATTATCCAGAATTTGAAATTACATTAGACACAAAAGAAGACTATGAATTTATAAAACAGATTTATGAAATATTATATACTAAAGATTCAGATTTTTCAGCACAAGATGTAATTGAATTATTAATTAAAAATTCTGAAATGATAAAACAATTAGAAAATACGCATAGAAAAAACCCGTTTAGGGAGCAGAAAGAGTGGCAAGAAAAATATGGGGAAAAAGTATAATGTTTTAATTGTGGGAGCAGGAAATATAGGAGCATTTTTTGATAATCCATCTTCAGAAAATATACTTACGCATGCACATGCTTTTTTAAAGATAGAAGGATTTAATCTTTTAGGATTTGTGGAAACTTCAAAAAAGAAAGGCGAAGAAGCGGCAAAGTTATGGGGAGTTAATTATTTTTCAACAATTGAAGAGGCATTTAGTGAAAATGATATTGATGTAGTATCAATATGCGTACCAGATAATTGTCATTACGGTATACTGAAAAAATTATCAAATTTTCCAGTAAAATTAGTTTTTTGTGAAAAACCTTTAGTTAAAAATATAAATGAGGCAAACGAAATAATTAGAATATATAAAGAAAAAAATATAAGATGTCTAGTAAATTATTCAAGAAGATTTGTAGCTGAATTCAGTTTATTAAAAGATAGTATTTTGGAAGGAAAATATGGAAAATTTCTATGTGGAAATGGATATTATGGTAAAGGAGTTTTACATAATGGATCACATTTAATAGATTTATTAAGATATTTAATTGGAGAGATAAAGGATTTTAAAGTTATAAACCATAATTATGATTTTTATGATGATGATCCAAGTGTATCTGCCGTTTTGAATTTTGAAAATGGTAGCGACTTTGTTATGCAAAATATACCATGTGACAATTATACTATTTTTGAATCAGAATTATTATTTGAAAAGAAGAGAATAAAGATAATTGATTCTGGATTTAAAATTCAGGAGTATAGTGTGTTAGATAGCAAAGTTTTTAGTGGATATAAAAATTTGTTTAAAGAAAAGGAATATAAAACTGAATTAAATAAGGCTATGTTAAATGCAGTTAAAAATATACATAACAATTTGATGTATAATGAAAATTTAAATTGTATTTTAGAAGATGGATGTAAAGATATGGAGATTTGTGAGAGATTAAAGGTGATGAAATAAGTATGAGTAAGAAAATATTGTTATTTTCAAGAGATCCAGGAGGAACAAATACAGTAGTACCTTTATACCAAAAATTAAAAGAAGAAGGATATAATGTAAAGATATATGGTAAAGATGTAGCATTAAATCGATATGAACAATATGGCTTGAAAGGTATAGATATTATTGGTAGGTTAAGTTATATTTCAGAGGATGGAATATATAAATTCTTATTAGAAGAAGCTCCAGATTTTTTAATAACAGGAACAAGTGCAGATGACTTTACTGAAAAATATTTATGGAAATGTGCTGAAAGATTAAAAATACCATCTTTTGCGATATTAGATCAATGGATAAATTATGGACTAAGATTTTCAAAATTTGGTGTTAGTCAATTAAAAGAGTATGAAAAGAAAAAAGAGCATATTTATTTACCTTATAAAATTTTAGTTATGGATAATTACTCCAAAGAACAGATGATTAAAGAAGGAATACCCGAAGATAAGATACTTATTTCAGGTCAGCCGTATTTTGATTATCTTATAAGTAAAAAAGAAACAATTAGTGATAAAGTTATAAAAGATTTTAGAAAAATTATTGGATTCGATATGGAGGACTATATAATAACTTATGCATCAGAACCATTGTCAAAAACTTATGGTGAAAGTGACACTTCAGAACATTATTGGGGATATAGTGAAAGAAGTATTTTTAAAGAATTTATTAATGTATTAAATCAAGTTAGACAAAAGACTAACAGAAAAATAGGACTAATTATTAGATTACATCCTAAAGAAGATGAAAATAACTATAATGATCTTATAGATAATATAAATGATAATATTTCAATTTTAATAGATAAGAAGTTAGATGGGTTTAAGTTAATTTGCACTTCAAATTTAATTTGTGGTATGTCATCAATGTTTTTAATAGAAAGTGCAGTACTAGGAAAATCAATAATTAGTATGCAAATGGGTTTAAATCGAGATAATCCTTTTATTTTAGATAAAATTGGAGCGGTTAAGTCTATTTTATATACAAAAGAATTGGAAGAAAAAATTGAAAAATTTGTAATGAATGATAAAAATGAAGGATATGAATTTAACATACAAAAAGGTGCTATAGATAATATAATAAATTTTATGGAGGAAATAATATGTCAATATTAGCTATAAATGGTGGTAAAAAAGTAAGGGAAAGGTTGTTTCCCGCATATAATCCAATTGGGAAAGAAGAAAAAGAGGTAGTTGAAAAAGTATTGAATAAAGGTAAACTTTCAAGATTTTTAGGAACATGGCATGAAGATTTTTATGGTGGAGAGGAAGTAAAAGCATTAGAAAAAGAATGGGCTGAAAAGTTTGGAGTAAAATATGCTATATCAGTGAATTCAGCCACATCAGCTTTATATTGTGCAGTAGGAGCAGCAGGAATAGGACCCGGTGATGAAGTTATAGTATCTCCTTATACGATGACAGCTTCAGCTTCAGCAGCGTTAGTTTATAATGCAATACCAGTATTTGCAGATATTGAAGAAAACTATTTTTGCTTAGATGTTAAATCTATAGAACAAAAAATAACAGAAAGAACTAAAGCTATAATAGTTGTAGACATTATGGGGCAACCTTATGATGCAGATGCAATAAATGCTATTGCAAAAAAACATAATTTAATAGTAATAGAAGATGCAGCACAAGCACCAGGCGCTATATACAAAGAAAAGTATGCAGGTACCTTAGGTGATATGGGGATATATTCATTAAATTATCACAAGCATATACACTGTGGTGAAGGTGGCATAATAGTAACTGATAATGATGAATTAGCTGAGAGATTGATGCTTATAAGAAATCATGCAGAAGCCGTTGTAGAAGCTAAAGGTGTGAATAATCTTGTTAATATGATTGGTTTTAATTATAGAATGACAGAGATAGAAGCCGCTATTGCAAGAGAACAGTTGAAGAAGTTAGATTATTTATTAGAAGCAAGATTAAAGAATGTAGAATATGTATCGGAGAAATTGTCTGAAATTCCTTGTATCGAAATTCCGGAAACTAGAGAAGGTTGTAAGCATGCTTTTTATGTTCATGCCATTAAGTTAAAAAAAGAAATTGCAGGAATAAGCAGAGAAAGATTTATTGAAGCTGTAAAAGCCGAATTAACTCCTTTTGAGATGAGAGAAAATGAAGGTGTAAAACTTGGTGGAGGTTATGTTAAACCATTATATCTACAGCCGATTTATCAAAAACTTGTAGGTTATGGTGAAACAGGATGCCCATTTAAGTGTCCAATGTATAAAGGACAACTAAACTATAGCAAAGGAATTTGCCCAACGTGTGAAAAAATGCATTTTGAAGATTTAATGACTCATGAATTTATAGTTCCATCCATGACTAAAGAAGACATGGATGATGTGATTAATGCATTTAGAAAAGTATGGGAAAATATAGGAGAGTTATAAAGTGGATAAATACAAATTAGTAAATAGAAATGTATATTTAAAAAATAAATATAAGAAAAGTTTTGAGAGTAATGGGTATTCTCCAGAGGCGGTTTTATGGACAAAAGAAAAACAATTTATAAGATTTGAAAATCTTATAAATTCCTTTTCTATAGAAGGAAAATCTATATTAGATATTGGATGCGGATTTGGTGACTTAAATAAATTATTAAAAGAACAAAATAATAATTACAATTACTGTGGTTTAGATATAGTAGAAGAATTTATTAATGTTGCTGAAAAAAAATATGGTAATTCACATGTTAAATTCGAATGTTGTGATTTCTTAAACAAAGATTTTGATGAAAAATATGATTACATAGTTGAATCTGGAATTTTTAATATAAAATCTAGCGAAATAGATAATTTAGAGTTAATTCATAATACTATTGAAAAGGCTATGGATATGTGTAAGGAAGCAATTGCTTTTAACTTTCTTACAGAGAGAGTAAATTTTAAAGATGAAGAATTCTATTATGTCAATCCAGAAAAAATATTAAATATTGCTTATAAATATTCAAAAAAAGTTGTATTAAAAAGCGATTATTTGCCATTTGATTATACCGTAGTAATATATAAAAATGATTCATATGATCAAACTGGCATATTTAATACATTAAGAAATAGGAGAGTTTAGTTGAAGATAAAATTTTTAAATATAGATGAATATGATAAATGGGATGATTTTTGTTATAAAAATTCCAATGGAACTTTTTCTTATACTTCAAATGTAATTGAATATAACATTAATTCAAATTTTAATATTACTGCTACGAACAAATCTTTTTTTGTATTAAATGATAATAAAGAAGTAGTTGGTGTAATGGTTGTTTTTATTGAAGAATGTAAAGAAAAAAAATATTTGGCTTATGGAGGAGGTCCATTATTAGCACCATTAATAAGTGATAAAGTAAATAAAAAAACTAGACAGAAAGCATTAAGTTTCATAATAGAGACTATAGATAACTTAGCGTTAGATATTAATGTGGAAAAAATTGAAATGATCATTCCATATCAAAATGTTACTTATATTGAAAGCATTGATAAGCACAATTATCTTTTAAAATATAATGGTTTTCTAGATATTAGTAGACAAACTTCTGTAATATCTATTTTAAAAGATGAAAAAAGTATTTTTTCTGGATTTAATAAAGGATTTAAATCATGTATTAACAAAGCAGACAGATATTTAACTTCAAAAATAATAGATTATGCGAATATAAATGATGAAGATGTGCATAAGTTTATGAAATATTATTTTAACATTGCAGGAAAAGTTACAAGACCTAAAAACACATTCGAAAATATTTATAGATGGATAGTAAATAATCATGCAATACTTGTAGAGACTTCTTACAATGGTGAAGTAGTTGGTTATATACTGTTTCATTACTATAAAGATGTTGCATATTATGCCATGGGTTGCAAGTCAAAGAATTATAAAGAGTTTGATTTTGAAATATCTCATATTATGATATGGGAAGCAATAAAATATTTAAAATCACTAAATATAAAATATATAGATTTAGGAATACAGGATTATAATGATACTATAGGATATTTTCCAACCCAAAAAGATAAAAGTATTAGCGATTTTAAAAGAGGATTTGGAGGATTTACCGTACCTGCATTTATAGCTGAAAAATTTTATATAAAAGAAAGTTTTTTTGATAGTTATTATAAAAGGATTAAAGAATATGAAAAAAGAAATTTTATAAACGACTAGTAATTGGAGGGTTAAAATTGATAAATAATAAAAATATATTGATAACAGGTGGAACAGGATCATTTGGTAAAAAATTTGCAGAAAGAATATTAACTGAATATAATCCTCAAAAAATAATTATATATTCAAGAGATGAATTTAAGCAGGATTTGATGAAAAAGGATTTTACTACAAAATTTCCAGATAAGGTGAATAAACTAAGGTTTTTTATAGGAGATGTTAGAGACAAAGATAGATTATATAGAGCATTTAAGGATGTTGACTATGTTATTCATGCAGCAGCTATGAAGCAAGTTCCAGCTTGTGAATATAATCCATTTGAAGCTATCAAGACTAATATTCATGGAGCGCAAAATATAGTTGATGCTTGTATTGACAAAGGAGTTAAGAAATGTGTAGCTTTATCAACAGATAAGGCAGTTAACCCAATAAATCTTTATGGTGGAACAAAGCTTGTTTCAGATAAGTTGTTTATTTCAGGAAATGCATATTCGGGTGGAGATGGAACTATATTTTCTGTAGTTAGATATGGTAATGTTGCAGGAAGCAGAGGGTCAGTGATTCCGTTTTTTAATCAATTGTTAGATAAAGGGGAGAGAGTTTTACCTATAACTGATTTTAGAATGACAAGATTTTGGATTACTTTAGATCAAGGTGTAGATTTAGTATTTAAGGCATTAAATGAATCGAAAGGTGGAGAAACATATATTTCTAAGATACCGTCATTTAAAATAACAGATTTAGCGCAAGCTATGTGTAAGGAAATTGATATTAAAGAAGTTGGAATAAGAGAAGGGGAAAAACTTCATGAAGTTATGATAACTAGTGACGATTCTAGAATGACTTATGAATATGACAAACATTACATAATTTACCCTAATTTTGATTGGTGGAATTCAAAACTATTTATGACTGCAGGTGGCAAAAAAATAGAAGATGGATTTGAATATAACTCATCAAATAATAATAAATGGCTTAGTATAGAGCAATTAAGAAAAGAAGTGGAATTGTTAGGTTTTATAGTTAAATAATTAAATAAGTTAAGGTAGGGAGTTTAAGTGAAAGTAGTATGTATAGTGCAAGCTAGAGTTGGTTCTACAAGATTACCAGGCAAGGTTCTTAAAGAAATATGTGGGAAGACAGTACTTGAGCATGATGTGAATAGGTTAAAACTAGTACCTAATATTGATGAGATAGTTATTGCGACAACTGTAGAATCTCAAGATGATAGAATTTTATATGAAGCTAATAGACTTGGAGTTAAATGTTTTAGAGGCTCAGAAAATGATGTTCTTTCTAGATATTATTTTGCCGCCAAAGAAAACAATGCTGATATAGTTATAAGAGTAACAAGTGATTGTCCTTGTTTAGATTATAAAATATTAGAAGATATGATCAATGTATTTTTAAGTAAAGTTAATAATTTTGATTATATGAATAATACAATAGATAAAACTTATCCTAGGGGTTATGATATAGAAATTTTTTCTTTTTATGCATTAAAGATGGCATTCAATAATACAGTAAAAGATTATGAAAGAGAGCATGTAACACCATATTTATACGATTTGAATAATAATTTTAGAATATTATCTTATAAAAATTTAAAAGATTATTCAAGATATCGAGTTACATTAGATACTGAAGAAGATTTTCAAGTTATAAAAGCTATATATGAAGTGTTATTCAAAGAAAAAGGGTATTTTTTATTAGAGGATGCAGTTGATTTTTTAGAAAAAAATTATGATATAGCCCAAATAAATGCGGAGATAGAACAAAAGAAATTAGGTGAATAATATGTCGTTAAAGTTAAGACGGGTAAATGAAAGTGATTTAAAGAACATAATGAAATGGAGGATGTTGCCAGAAGTAACTAAATACATGTATACTGATCCTGTTTTGGATTTGGAAAAACAGAAACTTTGGTTTAACAAAATACAAAAATCTGCAAATGAATTATATTGGATTATAGTATTTGATAATACAGATATTGGATTATTAAGCATAAATGAAATAGACTATATTAATAAAAGGTGTGCATGGGCTTATTATATTGCAGACACATCGTTTAGGGGAAAAGGTATTGCAACAAATTTAGAATGTAATATATATAATTATGTATTTAACACTTTAAAGTTAAATAAATTATGTTGTGAAGTATTTGAATCTAATAAAAAGGTTATAGCAATTCATGAAAAATTTGGAAGTATAATAGAAGGCATATTTAAAGAGCACATATTTAAAAATGAAGAGTTTTATAATATAGTATGTATGAGTATTATTAAAGAAAAGTGGGATGAAATAAAAGAAAATTATAATTATAAAGAAATATTAATAGAATAAAAAAGGAGAAAAAATGAACTATTATATAAATCAAAGTAAATCAGTTTCAAAGACTATTACAGAGTATGATGTTTATAATTTTGCCGGTATATGTGGAGATTTTAATCCTATTCATATAGATAAGGAAAAAGCAAAAGAATCTATATTTAAAGATAGAATAGCTCACGGAATGTTGATAAGCTCTTTTATATCAACTATTTTAGGTATGTATTTACCAGGGCCAGGAACAATATACTTAAGTCAAAAATTAACATTTAAAAGACCAGTTTATATAGGGGATACAATTACAGCTACAGCTACTATTATAGAAATAAAAAATGATGAAAAAATAGCCAAACTTAGCACTAAAATAACTAATCAAAAACAAATGGTTATTTTAGATGGAGAGGCTATTGTAAAACTACCGTAGAAATATATCTTAAATATGTTTATTTGTTAGAAAGTGGTGATAAAATTGAAACAAATAATAATAGATAATAAAATTATTTCTAATTATTCTAGTACATTTATAATAGCAGAAATTTCTGCAAATCATAATCAAGACATTGAAGTTGCAAAAAAAATGATCAGAGAAGCTAAAAAAGCTGGTGCAGACGCAGTTAAATTGCAAACATATACTGCTGATACAATAACTCTTGATTGTGACAATGAATATTTTCAAATTAAACAAGGAACTATATGGGATGGAACTACTCTACATAAGCTTTATAAAGAAGCATATACTCCATGGGAGTGGCATAAAGAATTAATGGAGGTTGCAGATGAAGAAGAAATTATATGTTTTTCTTCACCTTTTGATAAATCAGCTGTTGATTTTTTAGAAGAATTAAATGTTCCAGCATATAAAATTGCATCATTTGAAATTACGGATATACCATTAATTGAATATATAGCTAAAAAAGGAAAGCCGGTTATAATATCAACTGGAATAGCAACTATTCAAGAAATACAAGATGCAGTAGATGTATGTAGAAAAGTTGGAAATGACCAAGTAATTTTACTTAAATGTACTAGTGCGTATCCATCTAAATTAGAAGAAATGAATTTAAAAACTATACCTAATATGGCAGAGACATTTGATGTTTTATGCGGATTGTCAGATCATACTTTAGGTATAACTGTTCCTACTGGAGCAGTCGCTCTAGGTGCAAAAGTGATTGAAAAGCATTTTATAATAGATAGAAAAATGGGAGGACCGGACTCTACATTCTCACTAAATATAGATGAATTTGCACAAATGGTATCATCGATAAGAGATATAGAAAAGGCATTAGGAAAAGTAAATTATACATTATCTGATAAAGCTTTGAAGAATAGAGAATTCAGTAGATCATTATTTATAGTAAAGGATATTAAAGCAGGAGAAAAGTTTACAGAAGAAAATGTTAAATCTATAAGACCAGGATTTGGATTACATCCTAAGTACATCAAGGATGTAATAGGAAAAAGATGTAATGGAGATTTTGAAAAAGGGACACCTTTAAAATGGGGATATGTGGAGTCAGGTGATTAAGTGAAAATAGCAATAAGAGCGGATGGTGGTTCTCAAATAGGGATGGGACATATAATGAGAACATTAGTTTTAGCTAAAGAATTAGCAAAAACCAATGATATTTTTTATGTATGTAGAATAGATTATCTAACATCTAATAAGTACAAACCTGGTATAGACAAGATTAAATCTGAAGGATTTAATGTAGTAACTATAAAAGAAGGTATTTTTGTTGAAGAATTATGCAAAGTTAATGCAGATTGCTTAATCACAGATAGTTATGATGTGAATGAGGAGTACTTTAATATTACTAAGAAATTTTTTAAAGTTACTGGATATATAGATGATATGAATTTGTATTACTTTAATGTAAATTTTATAATTAATCAAAATATTGGAGCAGAAAAATGTTTCTATAAGGTAAATAAAAATACAAAATTATTTTTAGGAACTGAATATACTATGTTAAGAGAAGAATTTAGAAACATTCAAAAAAAGGTTATTAATCCACAAATAGCGGATATTATGATAACTGTAGGGGGATCAGATTCTGAAGGACTTACGAATATTATATGTAATTATATACAAGAGTTAGAATTTAGATTTCATGTTGTAATAGGTCCATCTTTTGAAGAAGACAATATTAAAGAATTAATAATATTAAGTGAAAAAACGAAAAATGTAAATTTATATTTTAATGCTAATATGGTTAAGTTGATGAAAAAATGTGATATAGCTATTTCTGCATGTGGAAGTACATTATATGAATTTGCAGCGTGTGGAGTTCCAATAATAGGAATAGTACTTGCAGATAATCAAAAGGAAGTTGCTATAAATCTACAAAGTAAAGGTGCTATAGAATATTTAGGGTGGTATGATGAACTTAACAAAGAAGTTTTGTGTAATGCAATTTTAGAATTAAATAAGAATATTAATAAAAGAAGGAAAATGAGTAAAAAGAGTACATGTATTGTTGATGGTAGAGGTGCTGAACGAATTACAAATGTTTTGAACAAGGTCTTTGGGATAAAAAAAGTTTGAGGTTTAAATATAAATGGCAGATGAGATAAAAATAAAAATCTTATCTGTTTTTTATAAATCACCCCTGGGGTGTAAATATTTCCAGATAGATGCAAATGTAAATTTAAAACATAAAGTTTTTATGATAAAAACCGATAACTAAATATTGTTAAAATAAAAAATGGTGGTGATTAAATGAGATTAAGTCATAATATGTTTTCTGCAAATATATATAATAACTATAAAAAGCAACTTACAAATAATTCTTCTGCTGTTAACAATATAAGTTCTGGTCTTAAGCTTAATTCAGCTAAGGATAATCCTAATAAGATAACTCAAAGCCAAATGCTTAAGATACAAGTTTTAAGTAATGCAGCAGCAAAAAGGAATATTGAAGATACTAACTCTATGATTCAAACTTTTGATGGTGCTATGCAAGAAATGAATGACAGTTTATGCAGAGTTAAAGAGTTAACAGTTCAAGCAGGAGGCGGAACATTAACTTCTAAAGACAGAGAAGTAATTCAAAAGGAAATTGATCAGTTGACAAATCATTTAGATTATATGGCTAAAAATACAGAGTTTAATGGTGTTAAACTTATAAATGAAGATAAGGCTACTATTAAAGATGGAGCAGTAACTTCTATGATAGGAAGTTTACAAGATGAACTTACAGTTCTACCTAAGTTTAATCTTACAGCTGAAGGGTTAGGATTCAAAGATGATACTGGTAAAAAACTTTTAGATGTAACAAATAAAGATAATATAGGTAATTCTTTAGATATAATAGATACAGCTATACAATCTGTATCTAGTGCTAGGAGCAAGTACGGAGCAATACAATTAAGACTTGAGGGGACGGGAGATGCTATATCTGAAAATAGTATGTCATTAGAAAAATCTCAAAGTAATATTGCAGATGCGGATATTGCATTTGAGATGCTTAAGTTTTCAGAAAGTCAAATATTAATACAATCATCTATTTCTTTAATTGCTCAAAGTAATAATTTCCCACAAGATGCATTGAATGTTTTAAAAAATATTAGATAAATAAATATTATATTTATATGCTTTACTTAATAATAAATTTGATTTTATATTGATTTTTATATTAAGTAAGGCGTTTTTATTTATATAATTAAAAAGCAAAATATATTGTTGGAAATTTTATTAAAAAATTTTTAAAAAAATTTTGTTTTATTTTGAAAAATCATGGAAAATAGGTTATAATATAGTTGTAATATGTAATACAATTGAATAGGCAAAACTAATTAAAGTTAGTGACGCAAAGCTATAGGGGCTAAGGAGCAATCTATGCCAGCCAGTTGCCGAAGGGTATAATATACTTTTTGTTTTAATTAATTCTATGTAAAAGCAATTAATTTAATTAATATGTTTTTTTATATATAATTAATTTCATTATGTAACTACTCTTTAGGGGTGGTTTTTTATTTTGGATTAGATTAATTAATTAAAATTAAACACTAGATAAAAAATATGAAATACATGTCTTATATTAAATAAAAATGAATATGACAGAAAAGGTGAAAAAGTTATAGTTTTCTCAATAAAATATACTGAAATATGAAATTTTTATAAAATATTTAATTGTTTTCAAAAAAAGTAGTTAAAAACAATTTTATATATAGTATAATAGAATATGGATTTATGGAAATGCAAAATATTTAGAATAAAATATTGCAATATTTGTAATAATTTGGATTAAAAGTAAAAAAAGATGTAGCATAAATATAGTTATTATTTTATAATTATATTAAATAGATAAAAAATGTATTATTATTGGGTAAAATATAACTATTTAAATTATTAAAGAAATTATTAAAGAAATTATTATGGGGGGAAACACATGCCTATAAATTCAATTAAATCATATGATACATATAATTTGATCAAAGATGGACTTAAAGCATCTAATGCAAGGTCAAAAGCTATAGCTAATAATATGGCAAATATAAACACAAAAGGATATAAGAAATTCAATGTAATTTTTGAAGAAAACTTAAAAAATAGTTCAGATACAAAGGATTTATCATTGAAAATTACAAATTCTAGACATTTAAGAGGAAATAATGATTTAAATGGCGATATAGAAGTCGTAAGAGAAGAAAATACTAGTATGAGAACTGATGATAACAATGTAGATTTAGAACTTGAAAAAGTTAATCAAGCTGCTAATACATTAAAATACAATGCTTTGATTACTAAATTAAATGGGAAATTTAATAGTTTAAAAACTGTTATAAAGTAAAGGAGGGATAATTTATGAATGCATTTACATCTATGCAAATAAGTGCCACAGGTATTTCAGCAGAAAGATTAAGAATGGATACAATAACATCTAACATGACTAATTCAAGTACCACAAGAAGTGCAGATGGTAGTGGTCCTTATGTTAGAAAAATAGCAGTTTTTCAAGAAGCACTTGATGAAAATAGAAAAATGGCAGGAATTAAACCAGTGAAAATCGTAGAGGATAAATCACCACTTAGAAAGGTTTATAACCCTACTCATCCTGATGCGGATGCAACAGGATATGTAACTATGCCTAATGTTAATGTGCTAAATGAAATGGCGGATATGATGGTATCTACAAGATCATATGAAGCCAATGTAGAAACATTAAATGCACTTAAAGGAATGTTTTCAAAAGCTTTAGAAATTGGTAAATAAGGAGTAAATAAGAATGAAGATTATTAATGGGTTTGACCAAAAACAAGTGTTATTTAACAATAAATTTGATGTTTTAAATAATAAAAATGGACAAGAAGTTACATCTAATAAAGAAAACAATGTGAGCTTTGGTGAAACATTGAAAAATTGTATAAGTGATGTAAATACAAAACAAGTACAAGCTGATAATTACACCAATGCTTTTGTTAAAGGTGATGATGTAAATATAGATGAAGTTATGATAAAAGGAGAAGAGGCAAGCTTGGCATTACAATTCTTAGTTAAAACTAGAGATAATTTAGTGGAATCATATAAAGAATTAATAAAAATGCAATTGTAACTGAAGTGAGGAGTGCTACGATAAATGAATAAACTTTTAGAAAAAGTCAAAGGGCTGTGGGAAAAGTTTAAAACTCAAAGCAAGAAAATAAAAATTGCTATTTTTGTATCCTGTGTTGCTGTAATTCTTGCTATTGCAAGTACAGTAATTTACACATCATCAAATAAGTACCAAATTTTGTTTTCAAATCTTGATCCCAAAGATGCACAGACTATACTCGCTAAGCTAAATGAACAAAAAGTTACAACCAAAATACAAGGGGATACTATTTTAGTACCTAATGATAAGGTAGATCAATTAAGGTTAGAACTAGCTCCTGAATTGAAATCAGGAAGTAGTGGATATGAATTAATGGATAGTGGAAGTTCTTTTGGAATGACGGACGAGGAGTTTAAAGTTAAAAAGTTAAGAATGCAAGAGGGAGAACTTGAAAAAACAATAAAAAGTTTTTCTCAAGTACAAAGTGCAAGAGTTCATATAACACCATCTACAGACTCAGTTTTTGTTAAGGAAAGTACGCCAGGAAAGGCTGCTGTATACTTAGAGTTAAAGACAGGAAGCGAAATTACTAAAGATCAAGTGAAATCAATAGTTGCACTTGTTTCAGGTAGTACAGAAAATATTCCTAAAGAAAATATTGAAGTCATAGATGATAAGATGAATTTACTTACAGCTAATTTAAATGATGATGAAAATGAGATGATGAGCTCAGAATCGTTAGATAAGCAATATTCTTTAGAAAAAAATTATGAAAGTAAATTACAAAAGGAAATAGTAAGCTTACTAGAACCTGTTATAGGTAAAGACAAGGTTAAGGCTACTATTAATGTAGACTTAGATTTTGATTCTAAGCAACAAACACAAACAGTTCTTGATCCTAATAAAGTAGTTGTAAGTCAACAAACAATTAAAGAAGTTAATAATAATGGTACTGATGGGAACATTAGCGAGAGTCCCGTTGATAATAATATAAGTAACACTACAGATAATAACAATAATACAAATTCTAATTCAACAAGAGAAGAACAAAAAAATAACTATGAAATTGGAAAAACTGAAACTAAGGTTATTAGTGCGCCAGGTGAAGTTAAGAGAATGACAGCTTCAGTTGTGGTTGATGGAAATTTAGACGCAGCAACGCAACAGGCTATTGAAAATGCAGTATCTAATGCAATTGGATTTAATTCTGTTAGAGGAGATCAAATTTCTGTATTAGGTATGAATTTTGATCCAAGTCTAAAAGAAGACGCTCAAAACCAAACAGATGCATTTAATGCAGAAGCTAAACAAAAGGAAATGCAAAAATATATAATTATGGGTGCTATAGCATTATTAGCTTTAATTATAATAATAGTTATTTTAGTTAAAAAGAGAAGAAAAAATGCTAAAGATGAGTATGATGATGAAACTCAATTGTTAGATGTAGTAGTTGGGGATGAAAAAGAATCAGAATTATTTGAACCAATAGAATTTGAGACTAAAAATGAAAAAACTCATATGGAAAATGAAATTAAAAAATATGCCACAGATAAGCCAGAGCAAGTGGTTGAAATTATCAAAGCTTGGCTTGCAGAGGATGAGAGGTGATAGTCTGTGAGTAAAGAACCTAAAAAATTAACAGGAGTTCAAAAAGCAGCAATACTTTTTATAACGCTTGGACCGGAAGCTTCATCAGGAATATTGAAAAAATTACCTGAGCAAGAGATTCAAAAGATATCATATGAAATTGCTAATATAACTTCTGTTACATCAGAACAAAGAGAAGAAATTTTAGATGAATTTTTAGAAATAAATAAAGCAAGAGATTATATAATTGAGGGCGGAATGGATTATGCTAAAGTTTTATTATCAAAAGCTTTAGGTGCACAAAGAGCAAATGAAATCTTAGAAAAAGTTTCAGAAGCTACATCACAATACAGACCATTTGCTATTGCTAGAAAAGCTGATGCTCATCAGCTTTTAAATGCAATAACTTATGAACATCCTCAAACTATAGCTTTAATTTTATGCTATTTACAAGCTGATAAAGCAGCTCAAGTTATGGCAGAACTTTCAGAAGAAACTCAAGCAGAGGTTGCATTTAGAATTGCAACTATGAGTAATACATCTCCAATGGTTATAAAAGAGATAGAGGCAGTACTTGAAAGTAAGTTGTCTTCTGTAGTAAAGACAGAGATGACAAGCTTAGGTGGAGTTCAAACATTAGTTGACATTTTAAATCAAGTTGATAGAACAACTGAAAAGAATATTACAGAGGGTCTTGAAAGAGAAGATGCAGAACTTGCAGATAAGATTAAGAGTTCTATGTTCGTATTTGAAGATATTATTACTCTTGATGATGTATCTATTCAAAGAATTCTTAGAGAAGTTGAAGTTAGTGATTTATCACTTGCACTTAAAGGCTGTTCAGAAGATGTTGCAAATGCAATTTATAGAAATCAATCTAAGAGAGCTGCTGCTTCTTTAAAGGAAGATATGGAATTCTTAGGACCTGTAAGACTTATGGATGTTGAAAAGGCACAACAAAAGATTGTTTCTATAATTAGAAGATTAGACGAATCAAATGAAATAATAATTTCAAGAGGTGGAGAAGATGCAATCATCGTATAGTATTATAAAAAAGAACTGTGCTTTGGATGCAGAAAAAAAGAAAATTTCTACTGAATATATATCTAAGAAAAAGAAAACAGAGTTTGAAGAAAATATTGAAGAAGAAGTTCAAGAAAAATTTTATTCAAAAGAAGAAGTAGATGCTTTAATTGAAAAGTATGAAGAAATAGGAAAAAGAATAATACAAGATGCCAACAATGAAAAACAGGGAATCATTTTAAGAGGAACCATGCAAGCTCAAAATTTGGAAAAAGAAGCTTATGAAAAGGGATATGAAGAAGGGCTAAAAAATGGTTATGATGACGGATATAAAAAAGCTTATGATGAAAATATAGATTTAGCCAAAGCTAAATCTAAAGAAATTATTGATAAAGCAGAAGAAGTTCTAAAATCTGCTAATGAGAATTATGCTGAATATTTAGAAGAGAAGAAGTCTGATATTATAAAATTATCTTTAGAGATTGCTAAAAACATCTTAAGAAAAGAATTAAGTTATGAAGATTCAATGAACTTATTAGTTGAAGAGGCTATTGAGTTATCCAAAGGTGAAGAGAATTTAATAATAAAATGTAATTCTATTCATGTTGAAGAACTTAAGTCACAAGTTAATAGGTGGAAAATATCTTATTCAATAAAAGATGAAATCTTTATATTAACAGATGATTTTATGGAACCAGGTAATGCTACTATAGAAAAACCTAATGGCAAAGTAATTGTTGGATTTGATATAGGCATGGAAGCAATAAAAAAAGAAATATTGGGACAAGATTAGGAGTATTAAACATGATGGATATTGACTTTAATAACTTAATCAAGAAGGTTGACAATACTAATTCAATATATACTGAAGGTGTAGTTAATAAAGTAATTGGTCTTACAGTTGAAGTAAAAGGCATAAAAGGATTTGTTGGAGAGTTATGTATTATATATAATGAAAAAAATACTCCTGTTAATTGTGAAGTGGTTGGTTTTAAAGATGGATTTGTTGTTTTAATGCCATTAGATGAATTAATAGGAATTTCTCCAGGATGTAGAGTAGTTCCAATGCGTAAGCCTTTAAGTGTAAGATGTTCTGACAAACTATTAGGTGAAATTATTGATGGATTAGGAAAGCCACTAAGGGGTGAAGAGCTTCTAGAAGGAGAAGATTACCCACTAGAAAATAATCCACCAGATCCTTTGAAAAGAAAAAGAATTAAAGAAATAATGCCAACAGGTATTAGAGCTATAGATGGATTCTTAACTTGTGGAGATGGTCAAAGAATAGGTATTTTTGCAGGGAGTGGAGTTGGTAAGAGTACTACTCTTGGGATGATAGCAAGAGAAGCAAAGGCAGATGTCAATGTTATTGCTTTAATTGGAGAAAGAGGTAGAGAGGTTCTGGAATTTATAGAGAAAGATCTAGGACCAGAAGGTATGAAAAAATCAGTTGTAGTTTGTGCTACTTCTGATAAACCAGCATTAATAAGATTAAAGGGTGCTCTTACGGCTACTGCAATAGCAGAATATTTTAGAGACAAAGGTAAAAAAGTAATTTTAATGATGGATTCTGTTACAAGATTTGCAATGGCTCAGAGAGAAGTAGGTCTTGCAATAGGAGAGCCTCCTGCAACAAAGGGATATACACCATCAGTATTTGCTAAGTTACCAAAATTAATGGAGAGATCTGGGACGTCAGAAGATGGTTCAATAACTGCTTTTTACACAGTTTTGGTTGATGGAGATGATTTTAATGAACCAATAGCAGATGCTGTAAGAGGTATCTTGGATGGGCATATTGTACTATCAAGATCTCTTGCTCATAAAAATCATTATCCTGCAATTGACATATTAAATAGTGTAAGTAGACTTATGAATTCAATAGCTCCACCACAGCATATAAAAGCAGCTTCTATTGCTAGAGACCTTTTAGCAACATATAAAGAATCAGAGGATTTAATTAATATAGGAGCATATGTAAAAGGTAGTAATAAAAAAATAGATTTAGCAATTTCTTATCATGATAAAATAGAAGAATTTCTGCGTCAAACTGTTAATGAAAAATCAAATTTTGATGAGAGTATAAGTTATTTAGTGTCAATGTTTGAATAGTAAATATCACACATCAGTAGTGGAGGTATGGTAAGTGGCAGAAAAATTTAAATTTAGTTTAGATAAGCTTCTTGAAATAAGACAAGATAAAGAAGAAGAGAGCAAAAGAATTTTTACTGAAACACAAAGACAAAAACAAAACACTGAAAAAAAATTAAATCAATTAAAGTTTAATTATGATAAATATAATGGAATTGTTCCAGGGGAAGATGTAGTATACCAAAAATTAAAAAGGTATTATCTTCAAGGACTTGAAACTGGAATTAAAGAAACTGAAAAAGATTTAGTTTTGAAGGACAAAAAAGTGAATGAAGCTAGAAGTGATTTGGTATCTAAACAGGTTGATAGGAAAACTGTTGAAATATTAAAAGAAAAAAAATTTTTAGAGCACATTAAAGAGGAAGAAAGGGTTGAACAAGTTAACCTTGATGAAATAGCCCTTTATTCATATATGAGAAGAATCAATGAAGGGAGGTGAGAATAAATGAAAATGAATATAAGTTCTAATTTAAATTTAACATCATTAAATACAGAATCTAATGTAACACCATCTAAAGTTAATAGTGTATCACATAGTAATGATAAAAATTACACTGCAAAAAGTAAAGATGATACAAGCTTTAAAGATGTACTAAATGAAAAATCAAGCACAAAAGTAGAAAGTAAAAAAGATGATAGTAAAAATATAAAAGATAAAACTGAAGTTGCAGATAAAAATGTTAATGACAAAGATCTTAATGTAGAAGAAAAGATTGATGAACTAGAAGAAAAACTTGATACTGCATCAAAAGATGAAATTATTGAAATGTTAAATTCAATTTTTAATATGTTGTCTTCTGCTAAAGATGAAAATATTGACGTGAAAGATTTAAATTCGGATATATTGAATTCAATAATTAACAATTTAGGTAAAGAAAATAGTGATTTACCTAAACTTCTTGAAAATCTATTAAATGCTTCAGAAAGTCCTTTAACTAATTTATTAAATTCTGATAATAAAGATTTATTAAATAAGTTATTGAGTAAGTTAGGAAATAAACTTGATGAAGATACAGATGTATCAAATAAAGTTAAAGATTTAATGAGCCAAATATCAAGTTCATTAGAAAATAAGGAAAATAAAACTTCTAACTTTAATACTGCATTTAAGAATTTTGAGCAAAATGCCAATTCTCAAATGAATAATCAAAATATTGAAGAAGAAAAAGTACCTACAAGCACTTCAGATGAAGATGATTTTTTAAATAAGCTTTTAAACAATAATAAAGATGATAGCGTATTAAATAAAATCAATTTACTTTCTTCAAGAAATGAAATTAATTCAAATAATGTAGCTGCTCCAACTGAGCCAGTAACAATAAATAAAGCAACTATGGGAGACGATTTAATTAAAAATGTTAAGCTTATGATTACAAACTCTATGAAAGAATTAACAGTAAAAATAAACCCAAAAGATTTAGGTCAACTTACTATTAGTTTGATTCAAGAAAATGGAATCATGAAAGCTAACATAAAAGCAAATTCTAAAGAAACATTTGAACTTCTTTCACAAAATTTAGTTGAAATGAAAAAAGCCATAGGTGAACAAAATATAAAAGTTGCTGATGTAAATGTAGAACTGTATCAAGAAGATACTACATTCTTTAAAGAACAAGGCTTTGGAAGAGGACTAGCTAAAGAAAATCAAAAACAAAACAGTAATAATGGACAAACATCTGTAATTGATTCAGTGGAATCAGAAGATGATATTACAGAAGATTTAAATAGTAATTTAGACTTTTTTGCTTAGGAGGTGAAGTTATGACTTTTTCTATGAGTGATGTAAATGCAGCTCTCGGTAAAACCAATGCATCTAATGCAGCAAATAGTAAGACTAATTCTACTCAAGGAAAAATGACAACTGATAGAGGAACTAAAATATCTAAATCAGGTCAAGAATTTGATAAAAACTCATTTTTAAAGCTTTTATCAGCTCAGTTATCCAATTTAGATCCAACATCTGATCAAGATTCAACTGCATATGTTACTCAAATGGCACAATTTGCAGCTATGGAACAAATGTATAACTTAAATGATACGATGAGTAATTTTTCATATCAACAATTAGTTGGTAAGGGTGTAACATTAGATGCAGTAAATAAAAAAGGCGAATTATATACAGGCGTAGTTAGAGGAGTATCTAAAGATAAATATGGTACTTATATTTCTGTAGAAGTTAATGAAAATGGTAAAAATGAGTACAAAGTATTTGATGTTAGTAAGATACAAACAGTCTTAGAAGTTCCTAATTATACAGCGTCAGATGTTAATAGCATATTAGTAAATTCAGACTTTTTATCAGCTTCAGCTTTAAAGGATCAAAAAGTAGTTATTTCTACGTATGATAAAGACAATAAAAATATCATAGTAAAGGGAACCATAAAAAGTGCATTTATAGATAATGGTGTTGTTAAAGTTAGAGTAGAGAGTAAAGATGAAGAAGGAAACTTAATTACAAAGGAATATCCATATGCTTCAATAGTAAAGGCAGGAGATTTAACTGAAGATGACATGAATGTTAAACCGGAAGAAAAGCCAGAGGAGAAGCCGGAAGAGAAACCAGAAGAAGATTCAAAAGTAGAAAATACAAATAAAGCGGATTCACAAAATCCAACAGAAAAAGAAAAGGCAAGTCAAGTTTTAGGAATGGTAGATAATAAGGATAAGGCAGGATACGGACAAGACTATGCAAATGACCTTGAAAAATTACAATCAATATTAGGAAAATAATTGAGTTATAGAATAATCAATGGTCAAGTGTATCCGATAGGTACCTTTGAACCTATTAAAAATACCAATCCAAAATCCACAACAAAAACAGAAGAAAAAAATAGTTTTAAAGATGTATTAAATAATGTTATCAATAAGAATCAAGGTTTTATTGTATCAAAGCATGCAGCTGAAAGACTAAATGAAATTAACTTTACAGATAAAGATATGCAAGAAATTGAAAAAGGATTCCAAATCGCAAAAGATAAAAACTCAAAGAATTCTGTTATTTTGTACAAAGATACTGCATTAATTGCAAGTATAGAAAATAGGACATTAATAACAGCTATTGAGAAAGAAAGAGCAAAAGATAATATATTTACCAATATAGATAGTGTGGTAATATTATAGGCTGGACCTTAGACAATTGACAATTAACATTTAAAGAATAAATAATTTTATAATTGTAAATTAAATATTGTAAATTGAACATTGTTAGTATGGAAGCCTAAACTTGTTGAATGATAGAGACAAGTTAACAAATTATGATTTGGAGGCAATAAAATATGTTAAGATCAATGTATTCTGGAATAAGTGGAATGAAATCTAATCAAGTTAAGTTAGATGTTATAGGTAATAATATAGCCAATGTAAGTACAACAGGATTTAAAGCATCAAGTGCAAGATTTTCTGATATGCTTTATCAAAATATGTCATCAGCAACAGCACCAACTGGGCAAAAAGGTGGTACAAATGCTAAACAAGTAGGACTTGGAGCACAACTTTCAAGTATAAATAAAGTTATGGGACAAGGTAATGCATTATCAACAGGAAGAAACTTAGATGTATGTGTTGATGGTGATGGATATATTATGGTAAGTAAAGGTCCAGAGGTTTATAAAGGTGGGACAATTGATGCAAAAGGAACTATTGGGATAGATAAATCTGGAAAGTTATCAGGAGGTAGCGAAAACGAGATTTTGTATACAAGAGATGGAAACTTTACTCTTGATTATGAAGGAAATCTTTTAACAGCAGATGGATACAGGGTAATGGGATACTTACTTCAAAATGGCACAGATGGAGATGTTAAATCTAGTATAGAATGGAAAGAAGAAAATGGCAAAAAAACTGCAATAGCAAATTATGTAGATGCTGATTCTAAGTCTTTACAAGCAGTAGGTGAAGGAAAAGAACTTCATACTTTAAAGATACCAGATAAAGTTTTAGCACCTAAAAGAGATGAAAATGGAGATCCAACAACTGAGTTTGTTGAAGTACCAGTAAAAAGTTTTTCAATAGGAAAAGATGGGGTAATTACAGCAGTACTTGGAGATGGTAGTAGAACAGCACTTGGTCAAATAGCTATGGCTACTTTTAAAAATCCAGAAGGTTTAACTACAATAGGAGCAAATAAGTTACAAACATCACCTAACTCAGGACCTGAAATAATAAAGACACCAAAGGGAAAATTAGCAGATGATTATACTGATAATAGTAAAGGCTTTGGACAATTTGTACAAGGAACCCTTGAATCATCAAATGTAGATTTAACAGAACAATTTACAGATATGATAACTGCAACAAGAGCTTTCCAAGCTTCATCAAAAATGATAACTACAGGTGATGAAATACTTCAAACAATAACTGGCTTAATGAGATAAGATTAATAAAAAACTTATATTCAGAAATTTACACTCCGGCTGAATATTAGCTTTATTAATAAAAGTTAGGATAACTTTTATATGCTATACGATTAGAAGAGATAAATTGATTATTAACAGTTTATAAATAAAACATAAAACTTTAATGATTATTGATAACAAAAGATAAAATTTGAAAATAAACGGAGGAAAATTAAATATGCTAAGATCGATGTACTCAGGAATAAGTGGGATGAAAGCTAACCAAGTTAAATTAGATGTTATAGGTAATAATATTGCCAATGTAAGTACAACAGGATTTAAGGCATCAAGTGCAAGATTTTCTGATATGCTTTATCAAAATATGTCATCAGCAACAGCACCAACTGGGCAAAAAGGTGGTACAAATGCTAAACAAGTAGGACTTGGAGCACAACTTTCAAGTATAAATAAAGTTATGGGACAAGGTAATGCATTATCAACAGGAAGAAGCTTAGATGTATGTGTTGATGGTGATGGATATATTATGGTAAGTAAAGGACCAGAGGTTTACAAAGGTGGAACAAGTGAAGGCACTGGAACTATTGGAATAGAGCCTTCAGGAAAATTATCAGGTGGTAGTGAAAGTGAAATTTTATATACAAGAGATGGTAATTTTACTCTTGATTATGAAGGAAATCTTTTAACAGCAGATGGATACAGAGTAATGGGATATTTGATTCAAGATGGGGAAGAGGCAGATGCAAAGGCTAGTATAGAATGGGAAACTCCAGGTGGAGGTACCACTAAAGTTGCAGTAGCAAACTATGTAGATGCTGATTCCAAAACATTAAAAGCAGTAGGGGAAGGAAAAGAACTTAATACTTTAAAAATACCAGATAAGGTAAAAACTTATCCTCTTAATGATGATGGTACTCCTAATACTAGTGAAAAACCAATAGAAGTTCCTGTTAAAAGTTTTTCTATAGGAAAAGATGGTGTAATTACAGCAGTTCTTGGAGATGGTAGTAGAACTGCACTTGGTCAAATAGCTATGGCTACTTTTAAAAACCCAGAAGGTTTAACTACAATAGGAGGAAATAAGTTGCAGACATCTCCTAATTCAGGACCTGAAATAATAAAAACACCTGTAGGTGGAATGAAAAATGAAGGTGGAGACCCAGAAAAGATAGATAATAGTAAGGGCTTTGGAGATTTTATCCAAGGTACACTTGAATCATCAAATGTAGATTTAACAGAGCAATTTACAGACATGATAACAGCAACAAGAGCATTTCAAGCTTCATCAAAGATGATATCAACAGGAGATGAAATACTTCAAACAATTACAGGATTAATGAGATAAAAGAATTTAATAATTAGGGAGTAATATTTTCTCCCTAATTATTTAAATAAATAATATTAGAGTATAAGATTTATACTTAATGGGAGGATGTCAATGATTGAACTAACAGGAATGAATAATAAATCATTTATATTAAATGATGATCATATTGAAAAAATAGAACAAGTTCCAGAAACTTTAATTACACTAAGTAATGGGAAGAAGTACATAGTTATTGAAAGTGTAGATGAAATTAAATTTAAAATTCTAAAGTATAAAAGAGAAATTTTTATTCAGGGAAGATAGAGGAGGCATTTAGTAATGAAAAAAACTGATATAATGACTGCCGCGGGATTAATAATGGGTTTAGGATTAATGATTTATGGGATGGCAAGTGGAGGCTCAGGTGCAAGTAACTTAAAGCTTTTTTGGGATTTACCTTCAGTTGCTATAACAGGTGGTGGATCTATTGCAGCGGTAATGATTGTATATCCACTAGACGAAATAAAAAAAGCAGGAATATTATTTCTCCAATCATTTAAAGAACCAAAGTCATCTACAATGGAAACAATAAGTCAGTTTACAGAACTTTCAAGAAAAGCTAGAAGAGACGGGTTATTATCTTTAGAAGATACAATATCTCAATTAGAAGATAAATTTTTAAAAAAAGGCTTACAAATGGTTGTTGACGGAATAGAGCCAGAATCTATAAAAGAAATATTAGAACTTGATATATCAGAAATGGAAGTAAGACATAAATCAGGAGCAGGAATTTTTTCAGCTTGGGGAGCATTTGCACCGGGATTCGGTATGTTAGGTACCCTTATAGGATTAATACAAATGCTTGCCAATTTAACTGATTCTAGTACAATAGCATCAGGAATGGGTAAAGCGCTTATAACAACATACTATGGTTCACTTATAGCTAATATTTTTGCATCACCAATAGCACAAAATTTAAATAATAAAAGTCAAAAAGAAGTTGCTATAAAAGAAATGATGCTTGAAGGTATACTTTCAATTCAATCAGGAGTAAATCCTAGAATTGTTGAAGATAAATTAATATCTTACTTATCACCACAAGAAAGAATAGTTTATGCTCAAAATAATTCAGAAAATAATGAAGGGGTTGCTTAAAAATGGCTAGAAAAAAGAAGTCAGATGATGGAGGCGGATTAAGAGGAGATGAATGGCTTGGTACCTATTCGGATTGTGTTACACTACTTTTAACCTTTTTTATTTTACTTTATTCTATGTCAAGTGTTGATGCACAAAAAGTACAATCAATATCTCAGGCTTTTGTATCAGTTATGACAGGTCAGTCAGGTGACACATTTCTTCAGTATAATCAGTATGATGGAAAGGTTCCTATAATTGGTGGAGAATCAGATGCTGAAGGGGTAATTGATGCAGAATCTTTAGGAAAAGAAACTATGTATCAAGATGTAAAAAATTATGTTGAAAAAAACAATTTATCTGGAGCTATGGATATTATTCAAGATGAACGTGGCGTTATATTAGAGCTAAAAGATACTGTTTTATTTCAATCTGGCCAAGCAGATTTAATTCCTGGTAGTAAGGAAGTTTTAGATAAAGTTAATACATTAATTTCAGCATTACCTAATTCAGTTATAGTAGAAGGACATACGGATAATGTACCTATAAGTAATTATAAATATGCAAGTAATTGGGAATTATCTACTCAAAGAGCTGTAAATGTAGTTAAATATTTTGTTGAGACAAAGAGTAATGATCCAATGAAATTTAGTGCAGCAGGATATGGAGAGTATAGACCTATAGTTTATAATAATTCTGAAGAGAATAAAGCTAAAAATAGAAGAGTTAACATATTAATAATTAATGAAAAAGATAATAAGGAGCGATAATAATGGCTGATAAAGATAAGGGTAAGGATAAAGAAGCAAAAGGCAAATCAGGCAATATGAAAACTATTATAATATTTGTGGTAGCTTTACTGATAGTTGGTGGAGGAGTTTTTGGTGCAACTTATATGTTTATGCAAAAGAATGCTAAAACAGTTATTCAAGAAAAAACCACTGAAATAACTTATGTAGATATGGGAGAAATGACTGCAAACTTAGCAGATGAAGGTGGGAAAAGATACTTTAAAGGTCAAATATCAATAGGGTATGATAAGACAGATAAAGATGCAGAAACTGAACTAAAAGAAAAAAAAGTTGTAGTAAGAGATTCAATAATATTTTATCTAAAGTCTTTAAAATTAGATTATATTAATAATACTAATAATGAAAAAGAAATAAAAGCTCAACTTATGGACAAAATAAATAAGCAATTAACAAAGAGTAAGATAGTTGATGTTAGATTTGATAGTATAATAACTCAATAGAAAGAAGAAAAAAATATGGAATTTAGTTTTTTTAAGATGATTCTAAATTTGATAATGTCTTTATTAGTTGTCTTTTCACTTATGTTTTTAATGTTTAAAATATTAGGAAGTAAGGTAAAAGCAGTTAATGACAATAAATATGTAAAAGTTATAGATAGAACTCAAATAACAAAGGAAAATTCTATAGTAGTAATCAAAGTAGGTAATAAGGGATATCTACTTACAAATACACAAACAGGTATGGAAAAATTAGAAGATTTATCTGAAGAAGAAATTAATAAAATTGAAGAAGAGAAAAGAAATAATATGTATCTTATAAATGAGTCATATATAAAGAAATCTGAAGATATAAAGAAAAAGGTTTTAAATATATTTAAGAATTTACACATCAAAGGAAGATAAAGATGAAAAAAAATAAAAACAAAGTTATGTTTGTGTTGATTTTAGCTTTTGCTATCATAACATTTTGTGGAATAAAAGCATATGCAGTTCCTGAAAGCATAGATTTACCACAAGTAAATTTAGGTATTGGAGATGGTGAAAGTAGTCCCAACGATTATGTTAATAATATAAAGATATTAATATTTTTCACTATTCTTGCAGTACTACCATCTATAGTCATAATGTTAACATCTTTTACAAGAATAGTAGTTGTATTTTCATTTATTAAAAGTGCTATAGGTGTACAACAAGCAATACCAAATCAGATTTTAACAGGATTGGCATTATTTATCACTATATTTATTATGTCACCAGTATATAATGAAATTAATACAAATGCTTTTAAACCATATATTGAGCAGAGTATAACACAGGATGAAGCCATTGAAATAGGTTCAAAACCGATAAAAGATTTTATGCTGAAACAAACTAGAGAAAAAGACTTAGAGTTATTTGTAGAGATTAATAATGTGAATAAAGAAGAATTAACTAGAGAAAATGTTCCATTTACAACTTTGATTCCTGCATTTGCAATAAGTGAACTAAAAACAGCGTTTCAAATAGGATTTTTAATATATTTGCCGTTTATAGTAATTGATATGGTTGTGGCAAGCGTACTTATGTCAATGGGTATGATGATGTTACCGCCAGCTATGGTATCATTGCCATTTAAATTATTATTATTCGTAATGGTAGATGGATGGTACTTACTCGTAAAATCGTTAATTATGAGCTTTTCGTGAGGTGGAAATTTATGAGTCAAGCGTTATTAAATGGGGTTGTTAAAGATACTATAATAGTTGCTGCAAAACTAGCAGCACCAATATTATTTGTAGTATTAATTGTTGGATTACTTATAAGTATTATACAAGCAACAACCCAAATTCAAGAACAAACTTTAACTTTTGTTCCTAAATTAATTGCTGGAGCTATAGTTGGAATATTTTTAGGAAGCTGGATGCTTCAAACTTTAATGTCTTTTACAACAAGAATATTTGAATTGATTACAAAAGTTACAGCGTAAAGGGGAGGTAGTGCATTGTGATTGAAACGGCCTACTTTCTTGCATTATTCTTTATATTTTTAAGATTAACATCTTATTTTGTTATTGTTAATGCATTTTTTCAAACAGGAACACCACATATATTAAAAGGAGCATTAAGTTTAATAATCTCTATTGCGGTATTAGCTGGAGTAGATTATTCAACTGTAAATGAAATAAATAATGTATATTATTTAATTATTTATGGGTTAAATGAAGTTATGACTGGCTTAGTGCTAGGATTCATAACTAACATGATTTTTGAAGTAGTAAAATTTGCAGGAAGCTGGATGGATATTCATGCGGGATTTTCTATGGTATCAATATTAGATCCAACTTCACACTCTCAAACTACTTTAATTGGAAATTTTTCTTATATGATAGCCACAGTTATTTTCTTTATTGTGGACGGTCATCATATAGTAATAAAATTATTAATTGAAAGTTTTAGAATAGTACCTATTGGTCAAACATTAGTTTATCAAGAAACTATGATGGCTGTAATTTCTACTATTACTGAATACTTTGTATTAGGAGTGAAAATAGCAGTACCACTTGTACTGATAATTGTTATAACTGATTTATGTTTAGGACTGATATCAAGAACTGTACCTACAATTCCAATAATGATATTTGGTTTACCAATTAAAAATTTATTAGGACTTGCTACATTTGTAATTTTATTACCGCTGATATTTAAAGTGGTTAGTAGTGCAGTTTATAACTTATCAGATGTTTTTGAACATATTTTTAGAGCAATTCCTGCAATTCCTCTAGCATTGATATTTGCAGATGAAAAAACAGAAGAAGCAACTCCAAAGAAAAAATCAGATTCAAAGAAAAAAGGACAAATGGCTAGAAGTAAAGATGTAAGTGTTGCTATTACTATGGCTGCATGTACATTAGCAGTTTCTATGTTGTGGGGAAGTTTAGTAAATACTTTTAAAGGTGTTTTAACTTATTTTTTAGCATTCCCAAGTTTAAAAGATTTTAATGAATTAACTGCTATAAACTTTATTGTATTTAGTCTTTTAAAGGTAGCTGCTGTGTTTTTACCATTTGCATTAGCAATAATGATAGCAGGAGTAGCATCAAGTATAATTCAAACTGGTTTCCTTATAACAGGAGAACCATTAAAACCTTCATTAGGTAAGATAAATCCTTTAAAAGGTTTTAAAAATATGTTTTCTAAAAGAAGTTTAGTTGGTTTAATTAAAAATCTTATAGTAGTAACAATAATATCTATACTAGCTTATAAGTATGTTAAGAATAATTACGTTGATATAATAAATATTTCGAGTTTATATTTACCTTCTTTAGGTGATGAAGTAAAAAATTTAGTTGTAGGAATATTTATGCAAATAACATTGGCATTAGTTATTATTGGTGCAACAGATTATTTTGTACAATTTAGAATTCATAACAAAGAATTAAAAATGACTAAACAAGAAATTAAGGATGAATATAAGCAAGCAGAGGGTGATCCTCAATTAAAAGCGAAAATAAAGCAAAAGCAAAGAGAAATGGGAATGAGAAGAATGATGCAATCTGTTTCAGATGCTACAGTTGTAATTACAAATCCTACTCACTTAGCTATTGCATTAAAATATGAAGAGGGTGGAAACATGGAAGCACCTAAAGTTGTTGCTAAGGGTGCAGACAATGTTGCAATTAGATTAAAAACAATTGCTAAAGACAATGATGTTCCTATTGTTGAAAATAAGCCATTAGCAAGGCTAATGTATGACAGGGTAGAAATAGATCAAGATATACCACAAGATTTATATCAAGGGGTAGCAGAAGTACTAGCAATAGTATTGAAGTTAAAGAAGAACTCTTAGTTTTATATTAAATAAAGGATGGGATAAGGTTGGGACTTGAAAATAAAAGACTCGATATAAAAAACAACTTAGATGTACTTGTAGCGGCTGGTGTTATATGTATAGTACTTATGATGATAATACCATTACCAAAAACATTATTAGATGTACTTTTGGCATTTAACATAACGTTATCTGTTGTTATTATAATCATAACAATGTTTACTACAAATGTATTGCAATTATCAGTATTTCCAACACTGCTATTAATTACTACATTATTTAGATTAGGACTTAATATATCATCAACTAGGCTTATATTAAGTGAAGGTGATGCAGGAAAGATAATTCAAGCATTTGGAGATTTTGTTATCGGGGGAAACTATGTAGTTGGTATAATTATATTTTTAATTATAATTATAATACAATTTATGGTTATCACAGCCGGTGCTGGTAGAGTTTCTGAGGTATCAGCAAGATTCACACTTGATGCTATGCCAGGAAAACAAATGAGTATAGATGCTGATTTGAATTCAGGTCTTATAGATGAAGTAATGGCTAAACAAAGAAGACAAGATTTACAATCAGAAGCAGATTTTTATGGATCTATGGATGGTGCTTCTAAGTTCGTAAAAGGAGATGCTATCGCAGGTATAATAATAACTGTAATAAATATAATTGCAGGTATAATAATTGGAGTTATGCAAAAAGATTTAAGTGTTGGAGATGCAGCACTTAAGTACGTTCAACTTACTGTGGGTGATGGACTTGTAAGTCAGGTGCCAGCGTTATTAATATCTACAGCTTCTGGTATTTTAGTTACACGTTCAGGAAATGCTGAAAACTTTGGTAAATCTTTATCAAGGCAATTAACAGGATTTCCTATAGCAACATCTATTGCAAGTGCTGCTATGTTCTTTTTAGCATTAGTTCCTAATATGCCTAAAGTTCCATTTTTAATTGCAGCAATTTCAATGGCAGTTCTTTCTTATATGCTTTATAAAGAAGAAACTAAACAATTAGAACAAGAATTTGTTTCTGAAGAAGAGGAAATTATAGAAGCAGAGCGTAAAGAACCTGAAAATGTAATGAATTTAATTTCAGTAGAACCAATGGAAGTTGAAATTGGTTATGGATTAATTCCTCTTGCAGATGAAAGTTCAGGAGGGGATTTGCTTCAAAGAATTGCTTCTGTTAGAAGACAATGTGCAATTGAAATGGGGATTGTAGTACAACCAATAAGAATTAGAGATAATCTTCAATTAAAGACCAATGAATATGTTATAAAAATAAGAGGAACAACAGTAGCTTCATCTGAGCTTATGCCAAGTATGTTACTTTGCATGGATCCCACAGGGGATGGCTTAGAAATACCAGGTATAAAGACTTTAGAACCAACTTTCAAATTGCCAGCTGTATGGATTAATAAAGATCAGAGAGAAGAAGCTGAAATAAAAGGATTTACAGTGGTAGATCCAACGACAGTTATGGTAACACATTTAACAGAAACTATAAAATCTCATTCTTACGAGTTACTTGGTAGACAAGAGGTTAAACTTATTGTTGATAACTTAAGAGATAAATATAGTGCTGTTGTAGAAGAACTTATTCCAGATTTAATGACTATAGGGGAACTTCAAAAAGTATTACAAAGTCTTTTAAAAGAAAAAGTGCCTATAAAAGATATGGTTACGATAATGGAATCTTTGGCTGATAATTCAAGAAATACAAGAGATATTGAAGTGCTTACTGAATATGTTAGATTTGCTTTATCAAGAACAATTTGTAATCAGTTAATAAATGAAGATAGAGCAATTACAGTTGTAACATTAGATCCTAATGTAGAAGAAATGATAGGGTCAAATATTCAGAAGACAATGCAAGGATCTTTCCCAACCGTAGATCCAGATACAACAACTAGATTGCTTGGAGGTATAAAAAATATACTTGAAACAACTTACTTCAATAATAATCAACCAGTTATATTAGTATCTCCTAATATAAGAGCAGTATTTAAGAAATTAATAGAAATGGTATTTCCACATGTCATGGTAATTTCTTTAAATGAAGTACCAAATGATATAGAAATTAATAGTGGAGGAGTTGTAACTATTCAATGATCATAAAAAGATATCTTGTAAGTAACATGAATGAAGCATTAACTAGAATTAGATATGAACTAGGAAAAGATGCTATCATAATAAGCCAAAGAAAAGTAAGAAAGCCTGGATTTAAGGGATTCTTTTCGGGAAAGTTAATAGAGGTTACAGCAGCAGTGGAAAATGCAGCTGATTTAAACAAGACTAATAACAAAAAAGATGGCAAAATAGAAGATTCATTAAGTAATATAAAGAGATTGTTAGAAACTTCTGATAAAAATACCATAATAGAAAAAGATGAAAATACAACAATAGCCGCTTTAAATTTATCAACTAACTTAAAAGTAGAAGAAAAAGAAAATTCACATCGAGAATTAGTTCAAGATTCTATGTATAAAGAGGTTAGTGAAATGAAAGTGCTTTTGAACAGAGTTATAGAAAATACTTCAAAAGATGAAATTAAAAAGATTGATAAAATTGAAGAAAAACTTATTGATATAGATGTAGATGAGGAATTTCATGAAGAGATACTTAGTAAAATAAATAGTATTGATGATGAAAATGTAGATAAGTATGAACTTCTTAGAAGTGTTTTTGAAGAAGTTCTTTTGGAATGCAGTGGGGAAATTTCTGGAAAAATAGCTTTAGTGGGTCCAACTGGTGTTGGAAAAACTACTACAATAGCAAAGCTTGCAGGAAAATTATCTCTTATAGATAAAAAAAATGTTGGATTAATAACTGTTGATACATATAGAATAGGGGCAATAGAACAGTTAAAAACTTATGCTGAAATAATGAATATACCTTTTAAAGTTGTAATTACTATAAAAGAAATGGAAGAAGCAATAAATTCAATGAAAGATTGTGATGTTATTCTTATTGATACTACAGGTAGAAGTAGTAAAAATACAATGCAGATTTCAGAGCTAAGAGCATTTGTTGAAAAAGCTAATCCAGATTATGTGAGTATGGTAATTAGTGCAACAACTAAAAATAGAGATATAGTAAGCATATTGAATGGTTATTCAGATTTATCTTATGACAATGTAATAATTACTAAATTAGATGAAACAACAGTATATGGATCACTATATAACATAATGAAGAGATCTAATAAACCTGTTAAGTATATAACAACAGGACAAAATGTACCTAATGATATAATAGTCCCAACTAAAGAAGAACTGGCTAGATTTATGTTAGGGGAGGAAACTTTATGCTAGATCAAGCTGAAGCTTTAAGAAAACTTGTTGATAAAAGCGAAAATACTGATAATAAGTCAAATACTAAGATAATTACAGTTACATCTGGTAAAGGTGGAGTAGGTAAAAGTAATTTTGTTGTTAATTTGGGAATTTGTTTACAAAATAAAGGTAAAAAAGTTTTGATTTTTGATGCAGATTTAGGTATGGGAAATGACGATGTTCTAATGGGTATTTATCCTAAGTACAATATATTTGATATTATATTTACTGGAAAAAAAATAGAGGATATAATTATGTTAGGACCTAATGGAGTAAGTTTATTACCAGCTGGATCTGGATTAAACAAGGTAGATGAATTACAAGAAAGCGAAAGAAATTTATTTTTAGAAAAATTAGAATCTCTTAGTGATTTTGATTATATACTTATGGATACTGGTGCTGGAATAAATAAGAGCATTTTGTCTTTTATGGCTGTATCAGAAGATTTGATAATAGTAACAACGCCAGAACCTACAGCACTTACTGATGCATATAGTTTAATAAAAGCAGCCGATCATTTTAAAATTAAAAATCATGCAATGGTTGTAGTTAATAGAGCTATTGATTCATCAGAAGGAATAGATGTATATAATAAACTTCAAAGAACAGTAAAAAGATTTTTGAAATTAAATTTAGAATATTTAGGTTGTGTTATAGATGACAGAAAAGTTGTTCAAAGTGTTAAAATGCAAAAGCCTTTTGTAATATCATATCCTACATGTGAAGCATCTAAGTCCATAGATAATATTGCATTAAAGATTTTAGGACAAGATGTGAAGACTTCAAGTGGACCTAGAGAATTGTTTAAAAAATTATTTAGAATATTTTCATAGGAGGTCAAGGATGTCAAAATTTATATTAAAAGTTAATGATAGAGTAGAGGTTTTAGTAGAGGATAAAGCTTTTAAAAGTTTAATACAAGATATTGAAGATGATTGCATTAAGATAAATATTCCGGTGTTTAATGGGGAATATTTAGCTTTAAAGATAGATGATAAGATCGAGATAAATTCTTATGCAAAAGGTGGAAAGTGCTTTAATTTTTATTGTGATGTTTTAGAGCGTGGAAAAGAAAATAATATAATTTATTATAAATTAAGTAAGCCATATAATGTAAGAGAAATACAAAGACGAGATTTCGTAAGAGTAGATTTTATGAATATTGTTAAGTTAAAAAAAATAACAGAATCAGAAGATGAAGAAATCACTAGTTTTAAGGATGCATTAATGATTGATCTAAGTGGTGGTGGAATGAGATTTAAAACTAAAGAAAAATTAGAAAAGTATGATAAATTAATATTAGAATTTGCATTAAATGATAAGTTGAATTATATAAAAGCACAAATTATGCGTTTGGAAATAACTGAGTTTAATGAATATATTTATGGAGTTAAATTTATTGAGATTAGTGAAAATCAAAGAGATAAGGTTATAAGTGAAATTTTTAATATAATGAGGAAACAAAGAGAAATACTATAATAATTATTTAACAAAAGACAAAAGTTGCTCTTATATTATAAAAAATTAAAAATAATATAATAATAAGAGTGTTAAGAGTAAGAAAAGGGGGATTGAGAGGAATGTGTAATTTACAAGATAATAATGTAAAAGAACAAATAGTACGAGAGTACATCCCTTTAGTTAAATATATAGCTTCTAGGATTATGATTGGTAAAAACAAGTATATGGAGTATGAAGATTTAGTTAGTTATGGGATAATAGGACTTATGGACGCTATTAGCAAATATAATCCTGAAAAAGGAATGAAATTTTCATCATATGCCTCTATTAGAATAAAAGGAGCTATAATAGATCAAATACGTAAGAATAGACCAATTACTAAAGGTGCCATGGATAAATTAAATAGATATAATAGTGCTATTGAAGCTCTGCAGAATAAATTATTAAGAGAACCTAATATTTTAGAAATAGCACAATATTTAGAATTATCTTTGGAAGAAGTTTCTCAAATAGAAAATTATATTAATCACATATCTATGGTATCTTTAGAAAATATAATTTTTTCAGATGATGAAGAAGTTAATCTTTTAGGAATAATAGAAGATAAAAATAGTCCTAGTCCAGAGGGAGAATTAGAAGAAAAAGAAAAGTTAGAAGTATTATCAGATGCAATTAAGTTATTAAAAGAAAAAGAGCAATTAATACTTAATTTATATTATTATGAAAAATTAACACTTAAGGAAATAGGAGCTATATTGTCAGTATCGGAATCAAGAGTATGTCAATTACATGCAAGATCTATTAGTAATTTAAGAGAAGCTATGAAAAAATTACATTACATTGATTAAAGAGGCGATTCGATGGTACCATTAATATTGATTGCAATTGGAATTATTTTAATTGTATATAATTATAAAATAATGAGTAAAGGCACAACTTCATTTGAATTTACTTTAAATGAAGAAAAAGAAAATTTAAATGATTATAAATTAGAACTTGGACTTTTAAGAAAAGATATAGGTGAAAGTCTTACAGAACTTCAACAAGAAATCAAAACTATAAAAGTAAATTTAAATATGATTAATGATATTGAAGAAGAGTACGATAATATATTAGATAGTAATATTTATAAAACAAAAAGTACTAGTGAACTAGAAAATAATATTCAAGAAGAACATATTGCTATAGAACAAAGCGAAACTGAAGAAATAAGTAACGGAATTATTTCAGAGATAAATTTTCAAACTCAGAAAGTGACAAATGAATCTAATAAGCAACTGATGATAACTGATTTAATAAAGCAAAATTTAACTGATGAAGAGATATGTAAAGTTTTGTCTATAAGTAAGGGGGAAGTATTATTAGTAAGAAACTTATTCAAAAGCTAAAAGACATGATATTTTTCTTAAATGATAGTAAAATATTATTTGGTATTGGTATAGGATTAGTTATAGGAGTAACCCTTATGTTTGGATATAAGAGTAGTTTTAATCTTTCTGACAGCAAAATAGAAGAAAGAGCTAGAGGCTTAGGCATGCACTATAATGATGAATGTAAAGCTATTATTAAAGAGGGAGTTGATAAGTAAGTGATAAGAGGTTTTTATACGGCTGTATCGGGTTTAATAACATTAGAAAATGAACAACAAACTGTTACTAATAATATTGTTAATGTTAATAATAACGGTTATAAGAAAAACACTTTAACAAAACAAAGTTTTGAAGATGTTATGATAACTAATAGACAAAATAAAGTTGGAGATAGACATATTCCAAATAAACTTGGTAATTTAAATTTAGGCGTAAAAGTTAATGATGTAAGTACTATATATACGCAGGGTGCTTTTAAAACAACAGACAGCTATACTGACTTTGGTATTGATGGAAGAGGATTTTTTACAGTACAAAAAGGAAATGAACGTTTATTTACAAGAAGTGGTGGTTTTAAAATAGATCAACAAGGATATTTAATAACAGGTCAGGGAGATTATGTACTAGGAAAAAATAATAGAACTGGTGCAGAAGAACGTATATTTGTAGGAAAAGAAAAATTTTCTTTAGATGGAAATAACAATATTCAAAGTGCTACAGGAGAATCAACATATAAATTATTAACAGCAGATTTTGCAGATTATGCATCATTAGAAAAGTTTGGCGATAATTATTATAAAAGTGATAATCCAGTATATAATGCAGTAGTAAATGTAAGACAAAACGTTCTTGAAACTTCAAATGTTAATCCAACTGAAGAACTGGTAAAACTTATGGAAATAAAACGTCAATTTGAAACTAATCAAAAATTTGTTAGCATGCAAGATGAAACTGTTCAAAAAGCTGCAAATGAAATTGGATCTGTAAGATAGGGAGGATAAAAATATGTTTAATATATTTGCAAATGCCCAAAGTGGTATGAATGCATATCAAGAAAAATTAGATTATCTTTCAAATGATTTAGTAAATACATCAACAACTGGATATAAAGCAACAGATGTTCAATTTAGTGATCTTTTAACTGAATCATTAGATAGAAAAGGAACTCCTCTTGTAAATAAAGATGCCATTAATGGTACTGGTGTTAAATTAGGTATGAATTATAGAAAGGATACTCAAGGTAATCTTTTAACTACTGGTGTTAAAACTGATATAGCCATAGATGGAAAAGGGTACTTTGCAGCAGTTCAAAATGATGGTTCTATAGCATATACTAGAGATGGTAACTTAAAGATTGATAGAGATGGTGTATTAGTTGATGCTAGAGGTAATAAGATATACATACAATATGCAGATGGTATGTCAGAAGGAAGTCCTAAATTATCTAGTGAAGACATTTCAATAGATGGTGAAGGTGGAGTATCAACAAAAGTTGATGGTGAATACGTAAAAGTAGGACAAATACCAGTGTTTACTGCAGTAGGAGATAAAGCATTTATTGCTCTTGGAGATAACTACTTTGTGGCATCAGATGATGCACAAGTAACATTAAGTAATGATTACAATATTCATCAAGGAATTTTAGAAGGATCTAATGTGGATACTGCTGAGATATTCACAGATATAATAAGCACTCAAAGAGCATTCCAATTAAGCTCTAAAGGCATAACAACTGCTGATGAAGTATGGGGAATGATAAACGGAATGAGAAAGTAATTTTTAGAACTAGCAATATTATAGTATAAAGCTTGTGGACTTAGTAATTTACTTTAAGAACACTAAAAATAAAGACTAGTCTAATTAATGCATGCTCCCAATGAAACATTGTGACAAGCAATTAATTCAACAGGTCTTTATTAAGAGTTCTAAAAAGTAAATTTCAATGTCACTGCGCCATTATACTATAATATTGGTGTTTAAAAAAATATATGTGAAAAAATATTAAATAAAAATCTATGTTTTAAATGTGTGTTGATATATGCAATAGGTGAAGTGGCATTGTAATTGGACTTTTAGAACTCTTAATAAGTATTGTCACATTTACTGCTTGTCTCAATTTTATATTGGGAGCAAGCTAAAATGGGACTATACTTATTTTAGTGTTCTTAAGTTAAATTACTCCGTCCACTTTGCTTATGCATATATCAACACTCTGTTAAAACATAGCCAAATAAAAAATAGTATCTCAAATTTTTGAGATACTATTTTTTATTTAATAATTATTTTGCTAATAATGTTGTTGTTAGAGGTGGTACTACTTGTTTCTTTCTTGATAATACCCCTGGTAGGAATGTCATACAGTTGTATAATTCTACCTTAAATGCTTTTTCAACGATTTCTGGTTTTGGTCCAGCAACTAAAATTTGAGAACCTTCATTTAGTATATCAGTTAAAAGTAGCATAACTACATCAAAGTTATTTTCTTCAGCTTGTTTGCTCATATAATTTAGCATTTCATCTTTTAATGGCATAAATCCATCGATGTCCATTGTATTAACTTGAGCAACACCTATTTTAGAATCAGCTATACTAAAAGGTTTGAAATCTTGATTGAAGATTTCAGCAACAGATTTTCCTTTTAAAGAAGTACCTGCTTTAAACATTTCTTTAGCAAATTCATCAATGTTTATTCCTGCTATTTCAGCTAATCTAAGACAAATAATTTTATCTTGTTCAGTACAAGTTGGGCTTCTAAATAACAGAGTATCTGAAATTATAGCTCCACATAAAAGTCCGGCAACTTCCTTAGAAGGCTGAACATCACTTTCAAAATAACATTTAGCAACTATACTTGAAGTACTACCAATTGGTTCATTTCTAAAGTATATAGGATTGCTTGTTTGAATATCAGCAACTCTATGATGGTCAATTATTTCTATTATTTCAGCATCATCTAATCCATTAACAGATTGACCTTTTTCATTATGATCAACTTGAATAACTTTTTTCTTATGATCAGAAATAAGATGATATCTTGAAATTGTACCAATTACTTTACCTTCAATATTAGTTACAGGGTAACAATGGTATTTAGTTTCAGCCATAATACCTTTAATATCATCTACTAAATCTTCAGTAGAGAATGATACTAGGTTTTCCTTAGCCATTACATATTCAACTGGTATACTTTGAACGATTAATCTTGAGGTTGTAAATGAATCATGCGGTGTACTTATAACAGTAACTCCGTTTTCTCTAGCTTTAAAAATTAATTCAGATGGTAAAGTATTAGAACCAGTTATAATCATTAAAGAAGTTCCTATGTTTAATAGTTCCTCTTGAACATCATGTCTATCTCCAACTATAGCAATATCACCTTGATTTATTATTTCTCTTAAACTATCAGGTTGCATTGCAGTTACAGTTATTTTCCCAGGAAATGTTTTAACATTTTCATCTATGTATATTGCTTTAGCATCAAGAGTTTCTATTATATTTTCTATAGATGTATTACTTTTTGCTAGGATGTTATTATCCCAAATATCCATATAAGCTGATGTTAAATTAGAAATAGAAATAACTCCAATTAAGCAACCATTTTTATCAGCTATTGGTAAAGCTTTAAGATGATTATCTCTCATTATGTTCCAAGCACCTCTTAATGGGAAAGTTGGTGGAATTGGATCAAGATTATCTATTTTTAAATCTTCTACTTTAAGCTTTACTGTTTCTAAATATTTAGGTGCTTCAACACCAAAATAATCTAATATGAATTGAGTTTCTCGATTTACATTACCTAGTCTTACAGGTATAGCTTCAAGATTACTAATTTTATTTTTCAAAGCTGCATATCCATAAGCAGCACAGATTGAATCTGAATCAGGATTTTTATGTCCAGTTACATAAACTATATTCTTCAAAATAGCTCCTCCTTATTTGTATAAAATCACAGTATATATTTTACTTGTAAATTTCAATAATGTAAAGTTTATTAAAAAATCATCATAACTTTTGCAAAGGAAAATATATATATTTATATGAGGAGAAAAAAAGGGAGGAGAAATTGTGGTACAAGAAAAAGAACTTTTAAAAGGACTTAGTACAAAGGAAGCTGAAAAAAGAATTAAGAATTTTGGGCTTAATGAACTTCAGCATAAAAAAAAGACATCAGCTTTAAAAATATTTCTTTCACAATTTAATGATTTTATTGTATGGGTACTTATAGCAGCAACAATAATTTCGGGAATCATAGGTGATAAAGCTGATGCAATTACTATATTAATAATTGTGTTTGTAAATGCGATATTAGGATTTGTTCAAGAATTTAGAACGGAAAAGTCATTAGAGGCTCTGAAGGATTTAGCTGCACCAACATGTAAGGTACTAAGAGATGGAAGCATACAAATTCTTAATTCTATATATTTAACTATAGGTGATGTAGTTATTTTAGAAGCTGGTGACAGAGTCCCAGCAGATGGTACATTTATTGAAGGATTAGGTATTGTCGTGGATGAATCACTACTTACTGGGGAATCGGTAGGAGTTGATAAAGATGTTAATGGAAAAAATAATAGGTGCTATATGGGAACAACTATTGTAAAAGGAAAAGGATTATTTAAAGTTGACACAATAGGTATGAATACAGAAATGGGAAAAATAGCAGATCTAATTCAAAACATAGATGAAGAAAAGTCACCTTTAAATAAAAAATTAGATTCACTTGGCAAAGTATTGGTAGTTATTTGTTTAGTTGTATGTGTAATAGTAACTGTAATGGGTGTAATAAGAGGGAATGATATAACAGAAATGTTTTTACTTGGCGTAAGTTTAGCAGTAGCAGCTATTCCAGAAGGTCTTGCTGCAATTGTAACAGTAGCATTAGCACTTGGAGTATCTAGAATGTTAAAAAGGAACGCTTTAGTAAGAAAATTACCTGCAGTTGAAACCTTGGGATGTACTTCTGTTATATGTTCTGATAAGACAGGTACATTAACTCAAAACAAGATGACAGCTAAAGAAGCTTATTTAAATGGTAAAATATATGAATTAGAAAAAGAAGAATTAAAAGATTATAACAAAATGATGAAAGCTCTAGTTTATTGTAATGATTGTAATTATGATTTTACTAAAAATATAATGGAAGAAGTGCTTCATGGAGAACCAACAGAAACTGCATTAATAGAGATGTTCTTTAAGAAAGTTGAACCATTAAAGGCATATGTATCTAATATAAATAGAGTATATGATATTCCTTTTGATTCAACAAGAAAGATGATGTCTGTAATAATTAATGAAAATGATAAAGAAACTTGTTATGTTAAAGGTGCACCTGAAAGACTTATAGAAAAATGTTCTTATATATTAGAAAATAATAAAATAAAGCCTTTAACATATCAAAAGAAACAACAAGTAGCAAAATTTATTGAAGCTATGTCATCTAGAGCACTAAGATGTATAGCATGCGCATATAAGGAAGAAGGATTAAGTAAAAATAATCATTTAGAAGAAAATCTTATATTTATAGGTGTTGTTGGAAGCATTGATCCACCAAGAAAAGAAGCTAGAGATGCAGTTTTAAAATGTAAACTTGCAGGAATAAAGCCTGTTATGATAACAGGAGATCATAAGAATACTGCACTTGCCATAGCGAAATCATTAAATATATGTAATACTGAAGAACAAGTTTTAACAGGTGAAGAAATAGAAAGAATTAGTGATGATGAATTATATAAGAAAGTTAATAAAGTCAGAGTATTTGCTAGGGTTTCACCAAACCATAAGTTAAGAATTGTAAAAGCATTTAAGAGAAAAGGTAATATAGTTGCAATGACTGGAGACGGAGTAAATGATGCTCCAGCAATAAAAGAAGCAGATATAGGAATTTCCATGGGGATTTCAGGAACTGATGTTACTAAAGAAGCATCCTCAATGATATTAATGGATGATAATTTTTCAACTATAGTGGCAGCTGTAGAAGAGGGAAGAATAATTTATGATAATATAAGAAAATTCATAAGATATTTATTGTCTTGTAATTTAGGTGAAGTTTTAACTATGTTTTTAGCAACATTATTTTATCTTCCCAATCCATTAAGTCCAATACAAATTTTACTTGTTAACTTAGCTACTGATGGATTGCCAGCTATTGCCCTTGGTGTTGACCCAGCTGATAGTGATATTATGAGACAAACTCCAAGAGCAAAAAATGAAAGTATTTTTGCAAGGGGACTAGTTGAGAAGATTGTAGTAAGAGGATCATTAATAGGAATATGTACCTTACTATCATTTATGATAGGAAGATATTATGGTATGAATCTAGAAACTTGTAGAACTTTAGCTTTATGTACTCTTGTAATGTCTCAATTAATACATGTTTTTGAATGTAGATCAGAAAGACATTCAATATTTGAAATAAAGCTATTTACAAATCCTTATTTAGTAGGAGCTGTTTTAATTTCAATAATAATGATAACATCTGTACTTTATATACCATTCTTCAGAGGAATATTCCATACTGTTGCATTGTCATTTAGTCAATGGTTAATAGTAATGTTCTTCTCCGGAATAATAGCATTAATAAATAGTGTATATTTATTAATAAAATCAAAATAGGATGTTAATCTTGTAGTATAAAGCTCGTGGACTGAGTAATTTCCTTTAAAAATACTAAAATGAGTATAGTCCAATTTTAGCTTGTTCTCAATATAAAATTGAGACAAGCAGTAAATGTGACAATACTCATTAAGAATTTTAAAAAGTAAATTACAATGCCACTGCGCTCTTACACTACAAGGTTAACATTAGCATATGCTATACAACAAGGTAATAAAAAAGTACCAATTGAGATTTTCAATTGGTACTTTTGTTTTCATGTGTAAATTAATAAAATTATCTTCTCATCATTTTAGTAGCTTGTTGACGTGATTTTTTTAATTCACTATGGTCAACAGGTATTAAGTCTTTTTTAGTTGTAAGATTTAATACATTCATTATTTGAATAGCTTCTGTAGTATCTTTTTTCTTTATTTTCTCGCCTTTAACACCCATTATTATTACTTTATGGCCTTGAGATACAGTAATAAATTCGGTTTTTTTAAACCATTTATTTTGTTTATAAAAACATTTAACAACAGATCTACCAACTTCAGGTTTAACTACCATTTCAACTAATAACTTATGAAATATAAAGTAACTTTTTTCAAAAACCTTTACTGATAAAACAGTTCCAGATGTACTTGTAATTCTATCTCCATACTTTTCAAGATATGCGTCTTGAAAATACTTATTAAATTTTCCAGAAAATTTTTCTTTTAAACCCATTTATGACTCTCCTTTTTAATAAGAATATATTTATCAATTAAAATAAAAAACCTATTATATCTAGCTTATTATATCATAATAGTTTATTAAGTACCATACATATTAGCATTTGATTGTATTTTAAAGTGACATGTAAAATCTAATTAATTCATATAGTATTTGTGATTATTAAAATAATATGTTTCATAGCAATTTTTATAAATAAAATTATAAGTTGAAATAAGTGAATTATTTAGATATAATTAATTAAAATAGAATATTTTGCTAGGGGTGCCGTTTTTAACGGCTGAGAAGGATATCCTAACTCTAATAACCTGATATGGTTAGTACCATCGTAGGGAAGCTTATTTACTTACTGTATATATTTATATGTAGTGGTATTTTATGCTTGCTTAGTGCAAGCTTTTTTTATTCTTTAGGAATTTATATTATTAAAAAATTTGTGGATAACTTTTAAAATAATGTGTTTTAAAGGTATTATGAGTACCCCTAAAGAATAAAAAATAATCATATGCCGCACCATTATTCCTGCACTGCGTTTGGAAAGGGCGCATGGCTAAAAAAATCGACGGCTCCAAAGTCGCCTTAGCGATTTTGTTCTTCTTTAGGAATTTATAAAAATTTTAAATCTGAGTATAATTCCTAGAATGCTATGTTTTAAAGAAATGAAATTTATATATAATATATTGTGATTAGAAAAGACAGGTTGTTATTTATTTAGGTTATCCCCCTTAGAAAAATTATCTAATTTTTATAATAAGGGAGGATTTTTTTTTATGAGTTATACAACACAAATGGATGCTGCTAAAAAAGGAATTATTACAGCTGAAATGAATTTAGTAGCAAAAAAAGAAAATATTAATGTAGGGGATTTGAGAGAGTTAGTAGCACAAGGTAAAATTGCAATACCTGCTAATAAAAATCATAAGAGTTTAAGTGCAGAGGGCGTTGGACAAGGTTTAAGAACTAAAATAAATGTTAATTTAGGTATTTCAAAGGATTGTCAAAATTTTGAGATGGAATTAGAAAAGGTTCGTACAGCAATTGAAATGAAAGCAGAAGCTATCATGGATCTTTCTAATTATGGAAAAACTGAAGGGTTAAGAAAAAAAATAATTGATATGTCACCAGCTATGATAGGAACAGTTCCAATATATGATGCATTAGGATTTTATGATAAGGAATTAAAGGATATAACTGTAGATGAATTTTTTAGAGTAGTAGAAAAACATGGACAAGATGGAGTTGACTTTATAACAATTCATGCAGGGTTAAATAAGGAAGCCATAGAAACTGTAAAAAGAAATAAAAGGTTAACTAATATAGTTTCAAGAGGTGGTTCTTTATTATTTGCATGGATGGAATTAAATAATAAGGAAAATCCATTTTATGAGCATTTTGATAGATTACTAGATATATGTGCTAAATATGATATTACAATTTCATTAGGAGATGCGTGTAGACCAGGGTCAATAAATGATGCTACGGATGCATCTCAAATTAAAGAATTAATAACAATGGGGGAATTAACAAAAAGAGCATGGGCAAAAAATGTTCAAATAATAATAGAAGGTCCAGGACATATGCCTTTAAATGAAATTGAAGCTAATATGATTCTTGAAAAGAAGCTATGTCATGGAGCACCATTTTATGTGCTAGGACCATTAGTTACAGATGTAGCACCAGGCTATGATCATATAACATCTGCAATAGGTGGGGCTATTGCGGCAACTTATGGAGCTGATTTTTTATGTTATGTAACACCAGCGGAACATTTAAGATTACCTAATTTAGATGATATGAAAGAAGGTATTATTGCAACCAAGATAGCAGCTCATGCAGCAGATATAGCTAAAGGAATACCAAGAGCTAAAGTTTGGGATGATAAGATGAGTAAGGAAAGAGCAGAGCTTAATTGGGAAAAGATGATGGAACTCGCTATGGATTCAACAAAACCTAAAAAATATAGAGAAGAGTCAAAACCACATGATGAAGAAACATGTACTATGTGTGGTAAAATGTGTTCCATGAGGACAATGAAGAAAATATTAAATGGTGAAAATTTAAATATAATAAGGGATTAATAAAAATAGAGATGGCAGTATATAAGTTTGTTTTTATACAAAGTTATATGCTGCTTTTTTTTAGTTTTGAAAATTTACATGATGAAATTAAAATAGCTATTAAACATAATATTGTTATTTATTTTCATGCGCCTAAATTGATTATTCTAATTTAAAACATTTAAAAGCATTGAGTTTTATTTACTTTAATAACTATTTATGTTGGTAATTGTAAAGTTTGAGTAACAATTATTGGATTTTGATGGAATATTTAGGAGGATAAATTATAATTTTCATAATAATATTTATCAAATATAGAACTATTATATTTGTTTTTGTAGAATTTTGTTTGAATAAAAATACATAAATTGAAAAAATAGGTTTACATTTTTTTTATATTTTTACTTTTAGTAGGTATATAAAGCTCTTGTTATGGAGTTAAAGCAACTTAAGGAGTGATCGTATGCCTACAGATTTATTAAAAAAAATGAAATTATTTCAAGAACAATCCAATAATTTTATGGATATAGTGTCTCATTTTAATTCTAAAATTAATTATTTGAGTTATAAGTTAAAATATCCAGAAGCATCTACAGATTTGATTATATATTTATATGAACTTGCCTTACAATTGGATTTGAAAAAGTTTAATGATGATGAAGAAATATTAAAATATATGAGAAGATGCATTAAGAATAAATCAATAAATTTATATTATAAAATAAATTCGTATAGAACCTTTATAACTTATAATTCCGATGAAGAACTTTTAAATGTACTAGACAAAAATATTAACAATGATGAATATTCAAATGTAATATTTAAGGATTTGATTTCATTATTAAAGCCTAAACAAAAGAAAATAATTTTTTTAAAGTTTTATTTACAGTTATCAGATAAGGAAATTGCAGAAAGATTAAAAATATCAAGACAAGCAGTAAATAAATCTAAAAGACAAGCTTTGAAATTTTTAAAGAATATATTATATAGGGAGGCAATTTATGTTTGATCAATTAATAAAAATAGCTGCAACTCAAGGAGTTTGGACAATTTTAAGTTGTGTTCTTATAGTTTATATATTAAAAGCACAAGAAAATAGAGACTTAAGACAAGAAGAGAGAGAGAAAAACTATCAAGATATAATAAAACAACTTACTGAAAAGTTAAATACACTAGATTCAATAAGTTCAACTATTAATGAAATAAGAAGCAAAATTAGATAGATATAATAAACTAATTAATACTATTAGACATACCCTAAAAACTTACTAATTCATATATATAATTAAGAAAGATGTTATTTATTAATAATTAAATAATAAATTTAGACACAAATATGTCATAAAGACATTATATAATTAAATAAAGAAAGTAATTAATAGATTAGTAAAAAACTAGGGGGAGATCATAATAGATACGAATACCAGAATAGTTTGTGATACTACAGTGAATAACTATCTTAATGCTAAAGAAACATTAAGATATGATGGAGATTATATTAATCATTTTTCTTCTTTACTTAATGGATATTATAATAAAGAAATTAAATTTGATGAAATTAAATATATAAGAAAATTTATTAAAGATAAAACGTCTAGAATGTCTTCGTTTAGAGGGGATATGCTATATATATTATCATTTTTAATATCAGTGATGAATGATAAAAAAGATAAAACAGATTTAATTGATGAAATAATTGGTGTATTTGAGTCATTATTAGAAGAAAATTTAAAAGATTGTGGCTATTTAGTTTTATCGGCATATTCAATAGTAAAATATGTAGATAAAGAAAATAGGCAAGATATAATTTATAAAACTAAAGAAATATTTAAAATAATAAAATCTAAATATGGAAACGTAACAAAAGAGGATGATTATTTATTCTGTACGCTATTAGCAATAAATTGTAATGAATTTAATTCTATAACTGAATATATGGAACAAGTTTTTAATTATGTTTTACATTTGGATTTATTCTCTAATAATAGCGTACAAGGATTGACTAATACAATACTGTTAAATGGTTATGAAGATGCAACCTGCAAGGCTGAAGAACTGTTAAAATCCTTAGAAAAAAATGATTTCAAGATAAGTAATCAATTTTTGAGTGTACTAGGAGTTTTGGTAAAAAAACAAGATGTACATGAAATCATAAGAAAAATGAAGGAAGTTGTAGAATATTTATGTGATGAAGAACTTGAATATGAATTTTATATAGATAAAGGATTTAGAAATATACTTGCTTTAGTTATTGTATTTATGAGTATGGAAGAGGAAAATATAAAATATTTGGACGAATTATTAGCATTTAGTACATATTCGTTCTTAATAAGTAAAAATCAAGGAGTTTTTAATGAAGTTTTAGCTTAATTATAAAAAATTAGTAGTAAATAATATATTAAAATATGGAGAAAAAATAAAAAACTATCTCTATTTTTTCAGTTGAAGAATATTAATATTAATATACTACTAATTTAAGGAGGAAACTACTTTTGAAGATTTAATCACAGTTTAAGTTATAGAAAAAAACTTCGAAGTGGATATGGTTTATGAAAAATGAATTAACTCCAAGTGAAGTTATATTTAAATGTTCTTTTAAAGAATTATCTGAGAAAGAACGTCTTGCAGAATTACCAGAAGTTACTTCAAGATTAAATGATATAAAAAGAGCTTTAAAAATTAAGAAAAATGGATACAACTTATATTATATTGATTCATTTGCAATGAATAAATTAACTGACTTGATGGATTATATTTCAAAGATATACGAAGAGGAAAGTGCACCTAAAGATATATGCTATGTTACTACTGAAGATATATTAAATCCAAAAGTTTTATTTTTACCAAGTGGAAAAGGAACACTATTAAAAGAACAAATTGACGATATAAAGAATCAATATTTTGATTGTGTAATAGAATTTTATAATGGCTCATCTGATAAGGAAAAAGAGGAGTTACTTGAAGAAACCAAGGAACAAAGGAATGAGTGTATTTCTAATTTAATGAAAAAAGCAAAGGAAAATAATTTTGAAGTAAAAGCAACAAATGGTGGTTTTGTATTTATTCCATTAAAATCTCAAGGAAATGAGATGACAGAAGATGAGTATGATGAATTGGAAAATGACGAACAGGGGGTAATCAAGGAACAAGTATCAGAATTGAAAAAGGAAGCACAAGTTGTACTAGATAAGCTAACTGCACTTGAAATTAAATCAATTAATGAATTAAGAGTTATTTATGAAAAATATCTTAAAAAAGAAATGAAAGAAATGAAGGAAGATTTATTATTTGAATTTGTAACTGATAAATTTACTTGTATGTATCTTTCTCAAATGTTTGATTGGATTGAAGAGCAGATAGTTGAATGCTATACAGTAAGTCTAGAAGAGGATCAGCAATATATAGATGATATTTTCACAAAATTTGAAGTTAGAGTTCTTGTGGATAATAAAAATATACCACATCCAAGAGTTATTTTTGAAGAAGATCCCACAATAAATAATTTGATTGGAAATATTGAATATAAGAATAGTAATGGAGGATATTTGCCAGACATAGAGTTAATACATCCTGGAAGCTTATTAAAAGCTAATGAAGGTTGTTTAATTTTAAATCTTAATTCATTACTATCTAGTGGGTATAGTTATTATTATTTAAAGAAAATACTAATGCTTGGAAAAATAGACTATAGTTATACAAAAAATTATTTAGATGTTCTATCTTTAGAAGGCTTAAAACCTGAGTCTATACCAATTAATGTGAAAGTTATTTTAATAGGTGATTATGAGGCATTTAGTATACTTCACGAGAAAGACGAAGAATTTAAAAGAATATTCCCATTTAAAGTTGAAATGGAAAATCAATTGAAATGTAATGATGCATCAAGAAGTTTAGTTGCAAATTATATAAAAAATAAAGCAAAAAATGAAAATCTTTTAGATATGGATCAAGAATCAATAGAAGAAATTTTTAAATATTTATCTAGAATTATAGGGGATAGAAATAAGATTTCTGTGGATAATTACTATATTGATAGAATATTATATCTAGCTAATGATAAAGCAAATAGTGAGGGGAGATTCTCTGTAATTAGAGATGATGTTATTAGTAGCTATCATTGTGATGATAAAGATATTAAAGAAGAGATGCTAGAAAGTTATAAGAATAATAAAATATTAATAGCTATTAAAGGTGAAAAGGTTGGATCTATTAATGGATTAGCGGTTATTGGCACAAGTTTATTTAGCTTGGGAAGACCTATGAGAATAACTTGTTTAGCATTTCAAGGCAGTGGTAGAATAATTGATGTTCATAATGAATGCAAATTAAGTGGAAATATTCATGAAAAATCTATTGTAATTTTAAGAGGTTTAATAAATACTTTATTGAGTCCTTATGAAAGCTTACCAGTAGATTTTCAGTTGAGTTTTGAACAAACGTATTCACTAGTTGAAGGTGATAGTGCTTCTGTTGCAGAAATAATATGCATGCTTTCAGCCATTAGTAAAAGACCGATAAAACAAAATATTGCAGTAACAGGATCAATAAATCAATTTGGAGAAGTACAGCCAATAGGAATGGTTAATGAAAAGATTGAAGGCTTTTATACTGTATGTAAGACTATAGATAATATTAGTGGCAAAGGTGTATTGATTCCTAGTATGAATAAAGATGAACTAATCTTAGAAAAAGAAGTGGAAGAGAGTATTAGTAATGGTGATTTTCATATTTATACAATGGATGTCCTTGAAGATGCAATAGAAGTTCTTATACTAAATGAAGGTGAAACTGTTAAGACATTTTTTAAGATTATAGAAGAAGAGATAGCCAAATATAAACCAAGTAAAAAGAAGAAGTAAAAAAATAAGTACTAAGTTAAAAAAATAAGCTTAGTACTTATTTTTTCGTTATGTTTTAGCAAAGCACTTTAGCTCTTAACTATAATCTTTACACTTTTGATTAAAATGTCATTGAGATATTTCATTTTTATTATATAAAATTGAATAAATAGAATAAAATGTAATAAAACAAATTGACGGTGCATAAAATAGTATGTTAAAATATGGTAAAGAAAACTAAGGAGGTGAATTACTCTAAGAAAAATTTTAGAGTATTTTTATATGGATTTAAAATTTGATAAGTATGATGAAATTTTAATAGTCACTATGATTGGGGAGTTAGATCATCATAGTGCAGAAGAAGTTAGAGTTAGAATTGACGATAGAATCGATAGAGATAATATACAAAAATTAATTTTAAACTTTTCTGGAGTGAGTTTTATGGACAGTTCTGGAATTGGAGTAGTTGTTGCAAGAAATAAAAAACTTAATAGTAAAGGTGGCGCTCTCTGTATTTGCAATATAAAGGAAAGCGTAAATAAAGTATTTGAATTAACAGGATTATATAAAATAATTAAACATTATGAAACTGTAGATGAGGCAGTAAGATGCATTTAAGATGGAGGGATTTATTGTGTATGAAAATAAAATGAATTTGGAGTTTGTAAGTAAATCTCAAAATGAAGCTTTTGCAAGAGTAGCTGTAGCTGCATTTATCGCTCAATTAGATCCAACTATAGATGAGATAAGTGATGTGAAAACAGCAGTATCAGAAGCAGTAACTAATTCTATAATACACGGATATGAAAATAAGGAAAATGGAATTATTAAAATTGAAGTTGAAATTCGTGATGGAGAAGTTACCATTGAGATTACGGATCATGGAAAAGGTATTGAAGATATACCGAAAGTGATGGAGCCATTATATACATCACGTCCTGATTTGGAAAGATCAGGAATGGGTTTTACTGTTATGGAAACATTTATGGATGGGTTATTAGTTGAAAGTGAAAAGGAAAAGGGTACAAGGGTTAGAATGAAGAAAAAATTTAACATATTAAGTTAGGGGAAAAATATGGGAACAGAGAATTTTAATAGAGAGGAATATAATTATAATGATAATTCACAATTATTACCTTTAGCTAAAGACGGTGATTCTGAAGCTATGAATAGATTAATAGAGATGAATTTACCACTAGTAGCTTCTATAAGTAAGAAATTTTTAAATAGAGGATATGACTATGAGGACATATTTCAAATAGGATCTATTGGACTCGTAAAGGCCATAAATAATTTTGATTTAAGTTACAATGTTAAATTTTCAACTTATGCAGTACCTATGATCATTGGAGAGATAAAAAGATTTTTAAGAGACGATGGGATGATAAAAGTCAGTCGTAATGTGAAAAGCTTAGCAAAGCGTATACACTTTACAAAAGAAGAATTAACTAAAAAATTAAATCGTAGTCCTACTATAGATGAACTTGCAGAATATTCTGGAGTAGATAAAGAAGAAATAATATTTGCTATAGAATCAGCTAACAGTCTACAATATCTTTATGATACAATTCATCAAGATGATGGAGCACCTGTATTGCTTATAGATAAGTTAAGTGAAAAAGGTGAAGATGATATTGGAATGATAAATAAAATAGCACTAAAAGAGGCGTTAAGAAGTCTAGATGAAAAAGCCAGGCAGATTATAGTATTAAGATATTTTAAAGATAAGACACAAGTCCAAGTAGCTAAATTGCTTGGTATAAGTCAAGTTCAAGTATCAAGAATTGAAAAAAAGGTACTTTTAAAAATGCGAGAGAAATTAGAGGAATAGAAATTAAAATGGTGATTTTTATAAAAAATATAAAAAAACAGATGAGACAATCATCTGTTTTTTTATTTTCTTTAGGAAATTATATCAGTAATTTTGTTTTGAAAATTGTGTGGTTTAAAATTGAAATAAATTATATTTAAGGGATCTATATACAATAGTTTTAGGCGAATGATAATAAGGAACAAATTAACATAATTAAATTTTCTAAATTTACAAATAATACTTATGTATGGATATATAAAAATAAAAAAGAAAGGAGAATGCTACAAGTTTATATTTACAAGTAGCAAAGTGATAAATATTGAAAAAAAGAAATGAAAAAATCATAAGACAAAAATATGAAAAGATGGCTAAGCAAATTGAACCAAAGCCCAAAATACTTCAGGATTGTGCGAAAGCCTTCTTTGTTGGAGGAATAATTTGTACTATAGGACAATTTATAAATAATTATATAGCAACATTAGGTTTGCCAGAAGATGAAGTAAAAACAATTGTTTCTATAGCTATGATTTTCTTTGGTGCATTATTAACAGGTGTAGGGATATATGATAAGATAGCACAATTTGGAGGTGCAGGAACAGTAGTACCAATAACAGGCTTTTCAAATGCAATTGTATCTCCAGCTATAGAATTTAAAAAAGAAGGTTTTGTTTTTGGAGTAGCATCCAAAATGTTTACAATTGCAGGTCCAGTTCTTGTATATGGTATAGGAACGTCTGTAATTATAGGTATTGTGTATTATATAATGTCTATTTTTTAAAATAAAAAGTTATTATATAGATTTATAGTTATAAAAGTTGATAAAATCTAGATTTATGAGTAAATATTAGTTGAGAATTGAGAGTGGAAAGTGTAGAGTGAAGGAGAAAATTCTATATTGGAATTTAAAAAACATATATTTTGGAAAGTCTTTATGACTTTCTACCAAAACTTTTAACTCTAATCTCTCCACTCTCAACTAAAAAAGTGTGGAACAACCACTTTGTTTTTTATATTAATTAGATATTAAGATTAATTACTATAGTTTGTTAATTGAGGTAGGTGTAAATATGAAAATAGATAGTAAGAAAATAGGATCTCAAACAGTTAAATTAACAAATCCACCTAAAATAATTTCTGCTTACTCCATAGTAGGACCTAAAGAGGGTGAAGGACCTTTAAAGGAGTATTTTGATCAAATATTAAATGATGATACTTGTGGCAAAGATAGTTTTGAAAAAGCTGAAAGTGAAATGATGTTTACAGCTATAACAGAGGCTTTGTCAAGAGCTAATTTACAGGAATGTAATATAGATTATCTTTTTGCTGGAGATTTATTAAATCAAATAATATCTTCGAGCTTTGCAGCAAGAAAATTTGATATACCTTTTTTTGGATTATATGGAGCATGTTCTACTATGACAGAATCATTAAGTTTAGCATCTATAATAATGGACTCTGGATGTGCAGATCATGTAGTAGCTGCAACGTCATCTCATTTTAGTTCAGCTGAAAGACAATTTAGATTTCCTCTAGAATATGGATGCCAAAGATGTGCTACTTGTCAATGGACTGTAACAGGTTCAGGTGCACTAGTATTGGGGCATGAAGGAAAATTCCCAGAGGTAACTTATGTAACTACTGGAAAAGTAAAAGACTATGGTCAAAAAGATCCTAATAATATGGGAGCTGCAATGGCTCCAGCGGCTGTAGATACATTAGTAAGTCATTTTAATGATACAGGAAGAAAACCAGAATTTTACGATGTTATAGCAACAGGTGATTTAGGGAGTGTAGGAAAAGAGTTAGCAGACAAATTAATATCGGAATATGGTTTTGATATAAGATCTAATCATATTGATTGTGGAGAAGCAATTTTTAATAATGAACAACAAAAAACTGCTGCAGGAGGAAGTGGATGTGGATGTTCAGCAGTTGTATTTGCAGGAGAATTTTATAAAAAATTAATGAGAAAAGAAATAAAGAATGTACTCTTAGTATCTACAGGAGCTTTAATGAGTCCAACTTCATCTCTTCAAGGAGAGAGTATACCAGGTATAGCACATGCAGTTGCAATAGAAATGAAATAAGTTTTTGAAAGGAGAATACATATATGGATTATTTAAGTGCTTTTATAACTGGTGGAATTATATGTATAATAGCACAAATATTAATGGATACAACAAAGTTAACACCAGGTAGAATATTAGTTTTATTTGTTACAATTGGGGCAATATTAGGTGCTTTTGGAATATATGATAAAATTGTTGCGATAGGAGGTGCAGGAGCTACTGTGCCTTTACCTGGATTTGGAAATTTATTAGCTAAAGCTGCAATAAAAGAAGTAAAAGAAATAGGATTACTAGGAGCCTTTACTGGAGGTATTAAAGGTGCTGCTGGAGGGATAACTGCTGCTATTTTCTTTGGTTATTTAATGGCTCTAATATTCAACCCTAAAACAAAAGAGTAGATTTTTAACTTTATTTTTAATCTACTAACATTTATACTATAATTAATAAATAATAATCCAGTTTATAGGCTGGTTTATTATTTATTTAATTATTAGTTAGGTGGGGGGATTTTTTGGACAAATATTGTAAAAGTACATGGCTTCAAGTTGTTGAAATGTTAGACAGTAATATACAAAAAGGACTTAATAGTAGTGAGTGTGTAGTAAGAAAAGAAAAGTATGGAAGTAATAAGATAGAATTACCAAGTGGGAATAGAGTATCTAAGAATATACTAAGTATATTTAAACAAGTACATATATTAATATATTTAATACTTACAATTTTATTATTTGTATTGAATTTTAATAATTATAAATTTATTATATTAGGATTTTTAATTATAAATACTGCAGCACTTATGTTTTATAACATTAGAAAAGATAAGGAAATTGGCTTTTTAGAAAAGTTGAACTTTGCTACGGCTACTGTAGTAAGAGATGGTCTACAACAAATAATAAAAGCAGAAGATATATTAATAGGCGATATAGTAATTTTTAAAAAAGATTCCTTGATTCCTGCTGATATAAGAATAATAAAAGCTAACAATATAAAAGTAGATGAAAAAAATATTACTGGGGAGACATTTTTTAAAGAGAAATTCGAAAGTAAAATAAGCGGTGGAATAAATTCACTTAGTGAAATGAACAATATACTTTTTAAAGGTTCTGTAATAAAAGAAGGCAATGGGGAAGGTATAGTAATTTCAATAGGGAATTCTACTCAACTTGGAAGACTTTTAGCAATGCTTACATATGCAAGCAATAGAAAGAACACCCTATTAAACAAAACACAAAAACAATGGGGAAAGTATCTGTTGTATAGTTTCCTAATATTAATATGCGGAATGATAAGTATTAATTTAGTAAAACAAGACATAAGTGATTTATATACTGGATTTTTTATAATTGGATGTTTACCAGTTTTTTTAATTATAGCACTAGCTGTTAAATATATTTCTGAATTATTTTTAAAACAAGATATTAATATTATAAATTTTTCTACTTTTGATTTAATAAATAATATTAATATAATGTGTTTAGATAAAATTGGAGCAATAACTCAAGAAAAAATGATAGTAAAAAAAATATTTACTAATAATGAAATATCTTTATCTGAGAATGTCGAATATTCTAAGGATATAAATATTACGAGAATATTAGATATATCGTTATTATGTAATAATTCTATTTATAATGTTGAAAATAATAATGGTTCAGGTGACTTAGCTGAGATAGCATATTTAGAATATGCGTCTAAAAAGAAAGTATATAAATCAATTTTAGATAATCAAAATCTTAGAATTATTGAAATACCTATGGATTTTGATAAAAAAATGATAACAGTTTTGAATAGAATAAAAAGATGGTATAGAGCTAATTCACGTGGTAATTTAGATTCGGTATTAGAAAGATGTACTCATATTATGGTAGATGGAGTAGAGAAAGAACTTACTGATGAAGAAAAATCTAAAATAAAAGAAATTGATATAAAATTTTCAGCAGAAGGTTTAATAACGGAAGCCTTTGCATATAGAAATTTTAGTTATCAACCATCAACGGATGAAAATATAGAAAGTAATATGGTTTTTGTGGGTATTATTGCTTTAGAAAATCCACTTAAAGAAGATATTGAAGAAAGAGTTAATAAAATAAAGGATAATGGTATAATTCCAATTCTATTTACAGAAGAAAATAAAATCAGTGCTATCACAACAGCAAAAAAAGCACGACTTATATATAAAAATGAACAAGTTGTATCAGGAATAGAATTAAATACATTAAGTTCTAAAGAATTAAAAGATTTATTAAATAAAGTAAGAGTATTTTCCAGAATAAATCCTGAAATAAAGTCTCAAATAATAGCTCTATTTAATAAAGATGGATATAAAGTATCAGCAACAGGAGAAAATTTGGGGGATTTACCAAGTTTAAATTTATCTAATGTTGGTATAGCTAAAGGAGAACCTTCTTTATTAGTTAAGAAAATATCCGATGTTTATATAAAAGAAAATTATTTAGATGGATTTTTTAAGATAAAAGATTATGCAACAAAATTAAATCATAATATTAATAGAACATTTAAAGGTATTTATACATTGGTTTTAACACAAATAATAACTTTATTATTGTCTTCAATGGTTGGAATATCGGAATCATTAGATATTTTTAATATATTATTTATAAATATAATTTTAAGTGTACCACTTGCATTAATTTTATTATTGAAAGATGGAATGGATATAAGCAGGAAAGAAGTGATAGGTAGATCAATGTTATTAAGTGCAATAACATTAATATCAACATATATATTAAAAGATAATAGTAGATATTTAATTTCATTGTTAACAATGTCTTTAGGTGGAATTGTATTTATTGCATTTAATAGCAATATAAGCCTAAGGCACTCATCAATAGAAAGAAAATTAATGATAATATCTTTAGTTTTAGCAATAGTATCATTAGGAGCAACATTTATGTTAAAACAAGTAGTTATAACAAATAACTGCATGATTATTTCAGCTATAATAGTAGTATTTTTACTTGTGTTTGAAATTTTATTTAAAAAGTGGCAAAACTCATTGATGAGGTGAGCTATTTGAACACAAAAAGAATTGAAGAAATAGCCAATCCAATAGTATATATTTTTATAACGCTAATATTGAGTTCAATTACTTTTGGATTGTTTTCTGATTTTAAGAAGCTTACAATTTTTATTGTTGGCTTTTTTTTAATATGTGTTTTTTATTATTGTGGAATTAACTTTATATTTATAATTAGCTTAATTTTTGCAATTGGATTATTTATTAATTTTTCTTATTACAATATTAATTCCAATGTAGATGCACAAGTAAGAATATTAAAGAATAATTCATATGAAACAATAGGATGTTATAATGGTAAAAAAATTATAATAGAAAATTTAAAAGATGAGTTAACTCAAGGCGATAAATTTAATGTAAAAGGAACATTAAAAGATAACGATATTAAACAAAAGGGGATAGTGGGAACTCTTTTTATAAATAATTTACAAAAAAGCGATGATGATTTTATAAGTAAACTGTATAATATTAAAAATAAAGTATATCAAATGCTAGAAGAAAATATTGGCAAAAGAAAGGCAGGACTTATTTCATCTATTGCATTTGGTTATTCAGAGTGTTTGGATGATGAAGATAAGGAGTATATGAAAAGCTTTGGAATAATACATGCAATTAGTGTTTCAGGATTACATGTTGCTATAGTATATAGTGTTCTAAAAAGATTTTTAGGAATTAAGCTAGGTTTGATATTTACTATAATATATGTTTTATTTACTGGCAGTAATTATTCAAGTATTAGAGCATTTTTAATGCTGAGCACATTGGAATTAAGTCACTTATTGAAACGAAATAATAATTCTATCTCAGCATTAAGCATATCTGGAATAGTACTCTTACTTATGAGACCTTATGCTGTTTTTGAAGTCTCATTTCATTTATCATATTTGGCAACACTAGGAATAATTTTGTATAATAAGAAACTTAATTATAAGTTTTATAAATTGCCTAAGGTGTTAAGAAATACTTTAAGTATTAGTTTATCAGCTGAAATTTTTACTTTTCCATATTTAGTTTTAGTGTTCAAAGATTTTTCTATCAATTTTATATTGGGAAATTTATTTTTAATGCCGTTTATTAATTTAATAGTTATATGTGGCAATATTTTACCAGTTACATATGTTATACCTAGCTTATTTGATTTTTGTAGTTATATTAATTTAGTTATATTGAAATGGTTTGACTGGACATTAGATAAATTAGAGTATTATTCATTACCTATAATCAATGGTAATGAATATATAGCTATATTTTATATGAGCATTTTAATAAGTTTATATTTTGTAAAAAATAATCAATATAAATTTATTTATTTACCTATTTTATTTATAGTAGCAATAACCATTGAACTATATAGTCCGTTACCTAAAATACAATATTATAATGAAGGTTCTTTTTTAATTACTTATAAAGGTGATAGAGTACTTGTAACAAATAAAAATAATATAGATATAAAAAAATTAAAAAATATGACTTTTGCTACAAAAACATATAGAGAAAATGGAATTATAAATATAGGTGATAAAGCTAAAATAAAAAAATATAAAAATAATTGTGTATTAAAGGTTGATGATAAAAATTATATTCTTAAAACTAATAATACAAAAGTTAATTCTAAGGATTATGATATAATAAATTTTAGCGATAATAATATAAATAAAATTATATTATTTAAAGGTAAAGTGCTATTTTAGATGTGAAGTATAGGAAGGCGGATTTTACTTTGATTAATTATGAAGTTTTTGAAAGAGAAATTGAAAAAGGAAATATAAAAAATTCATATATATTTTGTGGATTAGATGAAGAGCTTATAAAGGATTCTATAAACTCAATACTTAATAAGACTATAGGAAATGATAAAGATAATCTTAATTTAATAAGAATAGATGGTATGAAAACAAATTATGATGAAATTATGAATGCATGTGAAACTTTTCCAATGATGAGTGATAAAAAAGTTGTCATTGTATACAGAGCTAATTTTTTGAAAGATAAAAGTGATGAAGCATCCAATAAGACTTATAAAAGTATGTTGAAATATGCTTCTGACATGCCACCGTATACTATTTTAATAATGTATTATTTATTTAATGATAAAAGGGAAAAACCTAATAAGAATAAAAAGTTAAATTCATTAGATAAATTAATACCAGTTGTACATTGTGATAAATTAAGAAGAGACTCTTATATTAAGAAAATAAATGATTTATTTAAAATAAATAAAAAGAATATAGGGAAAATAGAACTTATATATTTTGCAGAAAAAGTGCAAAATAATTTTGACATAATAAAAAGAGAAATTGATAAATTGATTTCATATACAGATGGAAGAGAAATAACTAAAAAAGATATTGATATGTTAATATCATCATCTGGAGAAGATGATGTATTTGATTTAGTTGAATTAATAGCACAAAGAAAAATAGAGCGTGCAATGGATGTAATGAAGGAAATTTTATATAAATCAGATCAACATATGTTAATAATAAGTAATATTCAAAGACATTTTATCAAACTTTATGATATAAAAACTGGATTAAGACAAGGGAAAAAGATAAATAATTTCATGACAGAATTAAGATTACCACAGTTTGTTTGTGAAAAATTAGTTGCACAAAGTAGTAAATTTACAGAAAAACAATTAAGTGAACTTGTTAAATTGTGTGTTAATACAGAAAATAATTTAAAATCTAGTGGACTAGATAAGACTATGGAAATGGAATTGTTACTTATTAATACTTTAACAGTAAAAAGATAAGAAAATAAATAACCCACCAAAAATGGTGGGTTTATTAGATTACGCCATAGCGTTTAATTTCGCAGCTAATCTAGATTTCTTTCTTGCAGCCATGTTTTTGTGAACAACACCTTTTGAAGCAGCCACATCTAAAGACTTAGTTACTGCTACGAAAGCAGTTTTAGCTTCTTCAACATTGTTACCAGCTACAGCAGCTTCAAACTTTTTAATTACAGTTTTTAACGCTGATTTAATCATTCTATTGTTTAAAGTTTTAGTTTCAGTAACTTTAATTCTCTTTTTTGCTGATTTTATGTTTGCCATTCTTGATTCACCCCCTTAAAGTTTTATAGGGCCTAAGCAGTTTTCGGGGAAATCTGCTCAACGTTTAATTTCAACAAACCTTATTATAACATTGAAAGTTATGTAATTCAAGTATTAAATTTAAACATATAGGAAAAATAATAGTATTAAGCATTTATCTGATTGCTACCATTAACAATAATCTTATTTTGTAATATATGAGATAATCAATGGGTTGCATGTGGATAAGTTCTTCTAAGATTCAGATAGAGAAAGGCGATTTTTATAAGAAAAATCTAGCTAAAAATAAGAATAACTTGATATATGGAGGTAAGGTAACAATGGATATTAGAACAGATTTGGCAATTGAATCAAGGGAAATGTATATAAAAAAACATAATAGAGAAATTGATGGAGTTATTGCAGAAGAAGAAAAAGAGGGGGATATAAAATTTACTACAGTAAAGATAGAAAATGAAGATGGAGCTAAAAAAATGGGTAAACCTGTAGGAAATTATATAACAATGGATATTCCAGAATTTACAGTTTATGATGGTGGAATAATGGATGATGTTTCTAAGGTTTTAGGAAAAATATTAAAAAGACTTATTAATTTAGAGGAAAAGCAAACAGCACTAGTAGTTGGTCTTGGAAATTGGCAAGTAACACCAGATGCTTTAGGACCTAAAGTTGCAGAAAAAATAATGGTAACTAGACATTTGCAAGTTGTTATGCCTGAGGCTATTGATGATTCCGTAAGGCCTGTATGTGCTATAGCACCAGGTGTATTAGGTATAACAGGCATTGAAACCGGAGAAATTATAAAATCTTTAGTTGATAAAGTTAAACCTGATGTGGTAGTTTGCATAGATGCATTAGCTTCAAGACGTATAGAAAGAGTTAACAGAACAATTCAAATTTCAGATACGGGAATATCTCCAGGTGCAGGTGTTGGAAATAACCGAAAAGAAATAAGTGAAAAAACTTTAGGTGTAAAAGTAATTGCAGTAGGTGTACCAACAGTTGTTGATGCAGCTACAATTGCTAGTGACTCAATAGATTTAGTTATAGATGAATTAATAAGCAAATCTTCATCAGGAAAAGAATTTTATAATATGTTAAAAGATATTGATAAATCAGAAAAGAAACTTCTTATAAAAGAGGTTTTATCTGCTAATGTTGGTGAATTAATAGTAGCACCAAAAGAGGTAGATATGATTATTGAGGCATTATCTAAAATTATATCTAATGGTGTAAATATGGCGCTTCAACCTGATATGGAAATGGAAGATATAAATAAGTTTTTAAATTAAAAGTGGCTTAGCCACTTTTTGTTTTTATAAAATTAATAATTTTATAAATAAAGATAATAATTATGTAAATTTATTAATATAAATATAAAAGAAGCAAGGGGGGGTTAACTTGTATAAACTTACATTAGGAAGAAAAAATTTTAAACAACAGAATGCAAGAACTAAGTTTCTTTCCAGAATTAACAGTGGACTAATATTATTAATTATTATAGTGTTTATATTTTTTCTAAGGGTTGGCAGTGTATTGAAGCAATGTAATGAGAGAGGTGGATATGCATATGTTCAATTATTAAACTTAGGTATGCCAATAGTAAAAGAACAAGTTTATAATGAAGAAAGTTATGCGGAAAATAACTTATCTTTAAAAAATGTTTTATTAAAATCAGTTGGTTTGGACGGGTTAACATATGAGAATATATTAAAAAGCGAAGTTGGCTTTTTTAATAATATAGATAGAAATGATGAGTCTACATTAACATTTAATCAATTTAGCGTAAATGAAGACAGTATATTAAAATTTTCATCAAATGAAAAATCATTAAATAGTAAGATTTATGATGCATCCTTAAAAAAGGAACTAAATGTATCTAAACCTGAAATTTTAATTTATCATACACATACAACTGAAAATTATGCAGAGGCTCCTGCTGATACTACTGATGAAAATGCAAATGTAGTTGGCGTTGGAGATGTATTAGCAAAAGAATTAGAAGAGAACTATGGAATTTCAGTAATACATGATAAAACAAATCATAGCGTTTCATATAATGATAGTTATTCAAGATCAAGTGAAACGGTAGATAAGTATCTAAAAAAATATGGTGATTTTAAAATTATATTAGATTTGCATAGAGATTCTGTGCCTGACAAAGGTGCTATGACTACAAAAGTTGAAGGGACAGAAGCTGCTAAAATTATGTTTGTAAATGCTAAAAATAGTACAAGGTATGATAAAAATAAAGCGTTAACAGAACAAGTATTTAAAAAGACAGAAGAACTATTTCCAGGATTAACAAGAAAAATATTAACTTATAATAGAGGAAAAAATGCATTTAATCAAAGTAAAAGTGATGGAAGCTTACTTTTTGAAATGGGATCTAATGTAAATTCAATTGAAGAAGCAAAAGTTACAGCAAGATGCATGGCAAGGGTTATTGCTGAAATATTAAATAAATAGGGATTAATGAATAATATTAATGGAATAAGACCATTATTTAGATAAATATATCTAAAGGTGGTCTTTTAAAATGAGAGAAAAAAAACACGGGATATTTAGAAGAATGTTACCAGTAATTATGCTGATCTTAATTGTATTAGGTGGACTTATAAAGGTGAATATCATTAATACAAAATCATTATCTCCACTTGGAAATACAAAGCAAAATTACGAATTAGTTAGTGAAGAGTTTGGAGAAGACTTTTCAAATTTTATAAAAGATAATTCAACAATTAAAATTTATAAAGAACAAGATAAACAATTGTTGATCAGAATAGGTAATAAGGACTTAAGAATTAATGAAGAATCTATTTTTACACAGAAGTTAAAAAATTTATATAACAAAATTAGTATTAATTTTACTGGTTTAAAAGAAAATGCGTATAATTTTACTCATAAATCTAAAGAATAATATTTAGATAAAAGGGTTTGAAAAAGTTTTATATAGAAATATTAAATACATGTATGATATAATTTAGGCACTTGAAAAAAATAAAAGGTTTTATTTAAATACAATGGGGGTGACTAAACTGCCTTATTAAGGTAGTTATATATATGAGTGAAAGACAAAAATATATACGAAATTTTTCAATAGTAGCACATATCGATCACGGTAAGTCAACACTTGCAGATAGATTGTTAGAAACAACAGGAACATTAACTAAGAGAGAAATGGAAGAACAAATCTTAGATAATATGGAGATTGAAAGAGAAAGAGGCATAACAATAAAGTCTCAAGCAGCTAGATTAGTCTATAGGAGAGAGAATGGAGAAGAGTATATATTTAATCTTATAGATACTCCAGGACATGTGGATTTTACATATGAAGTCTCTAGAAGTCTAGCAGCATGTGAAGGTGCTTTATTAGTAGTTGATGCAACTCAAGGGATTCAAGCTCAAACTTTAGCAAATTGCTATTTAGCTTTAGATAATGACTTAGAAATTTCACCAGTTATAAATAAAATTGATTTACCTTCAGCTAGACCAGAAGAAGTAAAACAAGAAATTGAAGATGTAATAGGAATAGATGCAGGAAGTGCACCTATGATTTCAGCAAAAACAGGTTTAAATATAGAACAGGTTTTAGAAAGTATAGTTGAAACTTTACCTCCACCTGATGGAGATGAAGAAGCACCTTTAAAGGCTTTGATTTTTGATTCTTATTATGATAGTTATAAGGGTGTTGTATCTATTGTAAGAGTACTTGATGGTAAAGTAAAACCAGGTGATAAAATAAAACTTATGGCAACTAACAAAGTTTATGATGTAACTGAAGTAGGTGTGTTTATTCCAAGCGCGCTTGCAGTTCCAGAATTAAGCGCAGGAGACGTTGGTTACATAACAGCATCAATAAAGAATGTTAGAGATGCAAGAGTTGGTGATACTATAACAGAAGCTAGTAGACCAACAGGAAAGGCATTACCAGGATATAAACCAGCAATACCTATGGTTTATTCAGGAATATATCCAGTAGATGGAGCAAAGTACGATGAATTAAAAGAAGCATTAGAAAAATTACAAATAAATGATGCAGCATTAAACTTTGAACCTGAAACATCTATCGCATTAGGTTTTGGTTTCAGATGTGGATTCCTAGGATTATTGCATATGGAAATAATTCAAGAAAGAGTTGAAAGAGAATTTAATTTAGATATAATTACTACAGCACCATCAGTTATATATAAGGTTACTAAGACAAATGGTGAAGTATTGGATATTACTAATCCAACTAATTTACCACCAATGACAGAAATAGATTTTATGGAAGAACCAGTGGTAAAAGCATCTATAATTACACCAACTGATTATGTTGGAGCTGTTATGGAATTATGTCAAGAACGTCGTGGAATTTATATAGACATGCAATATATAGAAGAAACAAGAGCAGTAATAACTTATGATATGCCGCTAAATGAAATAGTTTATGACTTTTTCGATACATTAAAATCTAGAACTAGAGGATACGCATCTTTAGACTATGAATTTAAAGGATACAAGACAACTAAGTTAGTTAAGCTTGATATTTTATTAAATGGAGATGTAGTTGATGCATTATCAATGATAGTTCCAGATGAAAGAGCTTATAGCAAAGGAAGAGGCATAGCTGAGAAGTTAAAAGAAATAATTCCAAGACAAATGTTTGAAGTTCCAATTCAAGCTGCAATTGGCTCAAAAATTATAGCAAGAGAAACAGTAAAAGCTATGAGAAAAGATGTATTGGCTAAATGTTATGGTGGAGATATTTCAAGAAAGAAGAAATTACTTGAAAAGCAAAAAGAAGGTAAGAAGAGAATGAGACAGGTTGGTTCTGTTGAAGTACCACAAGAAGCATTTATGGCAGTATTAAAAGTAGATTAAAAAATCAGGCTCTGTTTTAAATGTGTGTTGATATATGCATATATCAACACCCTGCTAAAACAGAGCCAAAAATTAACATAAGAAAAAAGCTGACAAATACGTCAGCTTTTTTTGTCTAAAGGCTATGTTTTAAATATTTGTTGATATATGCATATAGCAACATTCTGTTAAAATATAGCCTATCTAAAAGTATTAAAAAGTGTTAATTAGGAGGAGAAAAGATGAAAGAACTATTTTTAAAAGAAATATCTTTATATATACATATTCCGTTTTGTAAGCAAAAATGCTTATATTGTGATTTTCCCTCATATTCAGGAAAAGAAAAATTTATTAGTGAGTATGTAAATGCACTTAATAAGGAGATTAGAACTAAATCTAGCAATTATAAAATTAAAAGTATATTTATTGGAGGTGGTACACCCTCTTATTTAAATGAAATAGAATTAGAGAAGCTTTTAAAATGCATTAATACTTTAAGATTAGAAGAAAATTTAGAATTTACTATGGAATGTAATCCAGGTAGTTTAAGTGAAGATAAGCTAAAAATTATGAAAAAATATAATGTAAATAGAATAAGTATGGGACTTCAATCTACAAAATCATCTCTTTTAAAAGAAATCGGGAGAATTCATACTCTTGAAGAATTTGAAAATAATTATTTATTGGCAAGAAAAGTAGGATTTACAAATATAAATATAGACTTAATGTTTGGATTGCCAAATCAAAGTGTAGAAGATTGGAGAAGAACATTAGAGAAAATAATAGAATTTAATCCAGAACACATATCTGCATATAGTCTAATAATTGAAGAGGGAACTTGTTTTTATAATTTATATAATAAAGATAAATTAAATTTACCATCTGAAGAAGAAGAAAGAGAAATGTATTTGCTCACAAAAGAATTTTTGAAAGATAATGGATATAATCAATATGAGATTTCTAATTTTGCAAAAGATGAAAAAGAATGTTACCATAATACAGTTTATTGGAAATTAAATGAATATTTAGGACTAGGAGCTTCAGCAAGTTCTTATATTGATGGGAAAAGAATAAAAAACATAGATGATATAGAACTTTATATTAAAAATATAAATAATAATAAAAATGTTGAAAATGAAATCTATAAAAATAATATAAATGATAACATGGAAGAATTCATGTTTATGGGGCTTAGAATGATTAGCGGAATAGAAGAAAGCGAATTTAAAGAGAGGTTTAAAAAAGATATAGACGAGGTATATGGAACCATAATTGATAAAAATATTAAACAAGAATTATTAGTTCGTAATGGGGGTAGAATATATTTGACATCTCGTGGAATAGAAGTATCAAATAGTGTTATGAGTGATTTTATAATATAACTTTTATAGTAAATTAGAGTAAAAATGAGAAAAATGGAGAAAAGTCAATAAAAAATCAAATAAAAGAAGTGAAGATCTTTATATTAAATATAAATAGAATTGACAAAAAACATGATAAATACTATATTAAAAACATAGTCATTAGCACTCGAACATAGTGAGTGCTAACAAAAGAGGTGAGATTATGACTATTGATGATAGAAAAATAAAAATACTTCAAGCTATTATCAATGATTATATTCATACTGGAGATCCAGTTGGCTCTAGAACTATTGCTAAAAAGTATAACTTAGGGGTAGGGTCTGCAACCATTAGAAATGAGATGGCAGATCTTGAAGATATGGGTTATTTAGAACAACCTCATGCTTCGTCAGGAAGAGTTCCATCTAGTAAGGGATATAGATTATATGTTGATAATTTGATGGAAAATCAATTGCTAACACCTGAAGAAAATTTGAGAATAAAGCAATATATTATAGATACGGCTATGTTAGAAGTAGATAAAATAGTTAGACAAACAAGTTCTTTATTATCAGAACTTACTAATTTAACTTGTGTAGTTCAAACTCCATCAGTAAATAAAAGTTTTATTAAATCACTTCAGTTGATGAAAGTAGATAGTACTACATTAGTATCAGTAATAATAACAGATGCTGGAGTAATGAAAAATCATATAATAAGAGTTAATTCAACGCCGACAATTGAGGAATTGAATAAGATAAATGCAGTTATTAATAGGAGACTGGTAAATCTTTGTATAGAACAAATAAATTTACAAGTTATCAATCAATTAAAAGAAGATTTACAAGGATACGATGAATTATTTAATGCTTTGTTAACTCCATTATATGAAACTCTAAAAAATGCAGCAGATTCACCTGATTTAATTATGGAGGGCACTACTAATATATTTAACTATCCAGAATACAACGATATTGAAAAAGCTAAGGAAATGTTATCTCTTCTTAATGATAAAGAGTCATTAAGAGATTTACTTAAAACAAATGAAGATATAACTATTAGAATAGGTGAAGAAAATTATAAGCCACAAGCTAAAGAATGTAGCATAATAGCTGCAGAATATTCTTTTGGAAATAGACCCATTGGAACCATTGGATTAATAGGTCCTAGAAGAATAGATTATTCTAAAGTAATAGCAATAATGGCTGAAATTGTAAAAGAATTAAACAATATGTTAAATAATCAGAATAAATAATTTTTATAATCAATAAGAGAAGAGGTGTAATTTCAGAAATGGAATATAATGGTGAAACTTTAAAAAATGAAGAAGTAGAAGAGATAATTGAAGATGTTATCGAAGAAAATGAAAAAAAAGAAGATAACATTGAAAATAATGATAAGGAAAATCTAAATGATGAAGCTTCTGAAGAATCTTTAAATGAAGAAGAGGATGAACTTAGCATGATGAAAAAGTATAAAGAAGAAAATGAAAAATTAAAGCAGGAAATGGAATCTTTAAATGATAGAGTATTAAGAATTACTGCTGAATATGACAACTACAGAAAAAGAACAACTAAAGAAAAACAAGGAATATACTCAGATGCATGTGTAGATGTATTAAAAGAATTAGTTCCTGTTTTAGATAATCTTGAAAGAGCAGTTGCTGCAGAAGGAAGTCTTGAAGACCTAAAAAAAGGTGTAGAGATGACAATAAAATCTTGCCAAGGTTCTTTTGAAAAACTAGGAGTTGAAGAAATAGATGCATCAGCAGATTTTGATCCAAATCTTCATCAAGCAGTAATGCATATAGAAGATGAGAATATGGGAAAAAATCAAATTGCAGAAGTTTTCTTAAAAGGATATAAAAAAGAAGATAAAGTAATTAGATATACAGTTGTTAAAGTAGCTAACTAATTAACTAGCCTATGAAAAGAGGCTAATATTTAAATAAAATATACAAATAAATTAAACCAAATTTAGGAGGAATATATTATGGGAAAAATAATAGGAATTGACTTAGGTACAACTAATTCATGTGTTGCAGTTATGGAAGGTGGAGAACCTGTTGTTATAACAAATTCAGAAGGAGCAAGAACTACTCCATCAGTAGTATCTTTCCAAGCTGGCGGAGAAAGACTAGTAGGTCAAGTAGCTAAAAGACAAGCGATAACAAATCCAGACAAAACTATTATCTCAATAAAGAGACATATGGGAACTTCTTATAAAGTTGATATAGATGGTAAGAACTATTCACCACAAGAAATTTCAGCTATGGTACTTCAAAAAATAAAAGCTGATGCTGAAAGCTATTTAGGTGAAAGTGTAACTCAAGCGGTTATTACAGTACCAGCTTACTTTAATGATAGTGAAAGACAAGCAACAAAAGATGCAGGTAAAATTGCTGGTTTAGAAGTATTAAGAATAATCAATGAACCAACAGCAGCAGCTTTAGCTTATGGATTAGATAAAATGGATTCAAATCATAAAATATTAGTTTATGATTTAGGTGGTGGTACTTTTGATGTATCTATCTTAGAATTAGGAGATGGAGTATTTGAAGTATTATCTACTAATGGTGATACAAAACTTGGTGGAGATGACTTCGACCAAAAAGTTATGGATTATATAGCAGAAACATTTAAGGCAGAAAATGGAATTGATTTAAGACAAGATAAAATGGCTCTTCAAAGATTAAAAGAAGCAGCAGAAAAAGCAAAGATTGAATTATCTTCATCAATGCAAACAAATATCAATTTACCATTTATAACAGCTGATGCAACAGGTCCAAAACATATAGACCTAAACTTAACAAGAGCTAAATTCAATGAAATTACTAATGACTTAGTTCAAAGAAGTATTGAACCTATGAAAAAAGCATTAAGTGATGCTGCAATTTCTATAGATGAAATTGAAAAAATAATCTTAGTTGGTGGATCAACAAGAATACCTGCTGTTGTAGAAGCAGTTAAAAACTTTACAGGAAAAGATCCATCAAAGGGAGTTAATCCGGATGAATGTGTAGCAGTAGGAGCTGCAGTTCAAGCAGGAGTATTAACAGGAGAAGTTAAAGATGTATTATTATTAGATGTTACACCATTAACTTTAGGAATAGAAACAGCTGGTGGAATAGCAACTCCATTAATTGAAAGAAATACAACTATTCCAACTAAAAAGAGTCAAATATTCTCAACTGCAGCAGATAGTCAAACATCAGTTGAAATAAATGTAGTTCAAGGTGAAAGACAAATGGCTATGGATAATAAATCATTAGGAAGATTTACTTTATCAGGAATAGCTCCAGCACCAAGAGGAATTCCTCAAATTGAAGTTACTTTTGATATTGATGCTAATGGTATTGTTAAAGTATCAGCATTAGATAAAGGAACAGGAAAAGAAGCTAATATAACTATTACTGCATCTACTAACTTAAATGATGAAGAAATAGATAAAGCTGTAAAAGAAGCAGAAAAATTTGCAGAAGAAGATAAGAAGAGAAAAGAAAAGGTAGAAACTTTAAATAATGCAGATCAATTAATCTATCAAACAGAAAAAGCCTTAACTGAACTTGGAGATAAAGTATCAGCAGAAGACAAAGCTAAAGTTACTGAAAAATTAGAAGCTCTTAAAGCTATAAAAGATGGAGAAGATTTAGAAGCTATAAAGAAAGCTACAGAAGAATTAACTCAAGAATTCTATGCTGTATCTTCTAAAGTTTATGCAGCAGCAGGTGGAGATCCATCTCAAGCTGGTGGATTTGATCCAAATGCAGCAGGTGGAGCAGAGCAAGCACCACATGATGACAATGTTGTAGATGCTGATTTTAAAGTAGATGATGATAAATAATTTTACTATATTCTAGTTATCTAATATAATAATTCAGAGGGAAGGCAATGCTCGTCTTCCCTCTTTAAGGTAGAAAACAAAACTAGGTGGTGAACATTAATAAATGGCAAACAAAGATTATTATGAAGTTCTTGGACTTCAAAAAGGTGCAAGTGATGATGAAATAAAAAAGGCTTTTAGAAAATTAGCTATTAAGTATCATCCCGATAAGAATAAGGGAAATGCAGAAGCAGAAGAAAAATTTAAAGAGATAAATGAAGCGTACCAAGTGCTTTCTGATCCTGAAAAAAAATCTAATTATGATCAGTTTGGAACAGCTGATTTTAATGGCGGTGGATTTGGATCAGGCGGCTTTGGTGGCTTTGATATGGGCGGCTTTGGAGATATTTTTGATATGTTTACTGGCGGTTCAAGTACACGTAGAAGAAATGGACCAGTTAGAGGAAATGACATTGAATATACATTAACATTAACTTTTGAAGAAGCTGTTTTTGGAGTTGAAAAGGAAATTACAGTTAATAGAAGCGAAAGTTGTGAACACTGTAATGGTTCAGGTGCTGAACCTGGAACTTCTAAGAAGACTTGTCCAACTTGTGGCGGCTCAGGTCAAGTAAGAGTACAAAGACAAACTCCACTTGGAAGTTTTGTATCAACATCAACTTGTGATAGATGTAGTGGTACAGGAAATATAATTGAAAAACCTTGTACACATTGTAGAGGAAATGGAAATGTTAGAAAGACAAGAAAGATAAACGTAAATATTCCTGCGGGAGTTGATACTGGAAATGTTATGCCTCTTAGAGGACAAGGTGAACATGGCTTAAGAGGGGGAAGTCCTGGAGATTTATACATTAGAATAAATGTAGCTCAATCAAAGGAATTCACAAGAAAAGGAAATGATATTTATATAGATACTCACATATCAATGGCTAAAGCAGCTCTTGGTACAGAGATTACAGTTAAAACAGTAGAAGGAAATGTGAAATATACTATTCCTGAAGGAACACAATCAGGAACACTATTTAGATTAAAAGGAAAAGGTGTTGCTAGAGTTAATTCTACTGGAAAAGGTGATCAATATGTAAGAGTTATTGTTGATATACCAAAAGGATTAAATCAAAAGCAAAAAGAAGCGTTATATACGTTTATGGAAGCTTGCGGTGAAGAAATGAATGAAAATACTCATAATTCTAAGAAAACATTTTTCGGAAGAAAAAAATAATTTTTAAATAAAAAATCGTTTCAAATTTTAATATAATTTGAAACGATTTTTTTGCATAATAAAGTGAAATATATATAAAGATAATACTGTAATATAAGCACCATTTTAATTTTAGGGATATTTTAAAGATGGGTTATATTGTAATATAAAGCTAGTGAGTAGAGGAATTTATAAATGTTTGTTTATTGTTAATCTTAAAGCAAAGGTAGGTAGGTTTTAATGGATAGGTTGAAAAAAATTTTGTTAGATGAAATAGAAGATTTCAGAAAAATAGGTCATGATTTTTGTGAAGGTAAAATGTCGGCAATGGATTTTAAGAAAATATCTGGTGGCATGGGAACATATGCTCATCGTGGTGGTGAAAAATTTATGATGCGTCTTAGAATACCATCAGGAATAACACATGTAGATGAATTAAAATTTATATATGATATGGCTAAAAAGTATAATTTAGAAAAGATACATTTAACTACAAGGCAAGCTGTTCAATTTCATGATATATCTATAGATGATGCATGTGAAATAATGAAAGAAGGATTAGAACATAATATATATACTAGAGGAGCAGGTGGAAATTATCCAAGAAATGTTGCAATGTCTCCACTAGCAGGTGTAGATAGGTATGAAGCTTTTGATGTTACACCTTATGCATTAGCAGTAAATAATCATTTTTTAAGAAAAATAAATACATATAATCTTCCTAGAAAAATTAAAGTTTCATTTTCAAGCAGTAATATGGATTGTGGACATTCTACTGTTACAGATTTAGGGTTTTTAGCAGTTGTAGAAAATGGTAAAAAGTATTTTAAGGTATACATAGGCGGAGGGTTAGGAAAAAATTCAAAGTTAGGAATTGTGTGTGATGAACTTATAGATCCTAGTGACGTCTTATATCATGTTGAAGCTATGACAAATCTATTTATGGAAGAAGGTGACTATGAGAATAAAAACAAAGCACGTATAAGATATATATTAGATAAAATGGGACCAGAAGAATTTTTAAATTGCTATAAAAAACACTTGAAAGAATTAAGGGACAAAGAAGATTTGACTTTGCATTTACATGTATCAGAGTGCAACAAAGAAGGTATAGAAATTGATTTAGAACATAATAGATTGTATGAGCAAAAGCAAAAGGGATTGTATAGTGTATACTTTCATCCAATAGGAGGTCAATTATATCTTAAAGATTTAAAATTAATTATTGACGAAATTGAAAATACTAAAGATGTAGAAATAAGACTTACTATGACAGAAGGCATGTATATTAGAAATTTAAATGGAGAAGAAGCTAAAAGGCTTTTAGAAGCTACAAAAGATTTAGGTGGAGAAACTACATTAGAACAAAGTATATCTTGTATAGGAGTACCTACATGTCAAATAGGCATATTAAATAGCCAGGGTATATTAGATAATATACTAAAATATTTTAAAGAGAAAAATTATAGAAAAGATGTATTACCTAGAGTTCATATATCCGGCTGTGGAAATTCATGTGGTATTCATGAAGTTGCTTTGATTGGATTTACAGGAAAGAAGAAGAGAGTAAATGATGAAACTAAAGACGTATTTGAACTTCATATAAATGGATCTTTTGAAGAAGGCAATGCAAGACTTGGTAAAATATATGGAGACATTTTAACAGAAGATATTCCAGAATTTCTTTATGAATTAGCATTATTATTGGAAAAAGATAATGTTAATTTTCATGATTATCTAAAGGATCATGAAGAAGAATTTGAAGCATTAGTAAATAAATTTAAAAAATAAGTATAGATTAGCTATTTATTTCTTGATTTTTTTGGGAAATAAATAGCTTTTTATATTTTATAAAACCAATTAAATAGAAGTGTTTCAAATTTTATATAATTGCAATATATTTCGATATATGTATAATTATTATGAATGATAAAGTGAATTTTAATGCTAAAATAAGCAAAAGAATTCTTTTTTTATTAAGGAAATACATAGGTCTTATTGGTTTGATATTAAACTTATAAGGCATTAGATAAAAGATGGAGTGAATTAACAATGAGAATGAGAAAAAAGCCATGGGCAAGACCAGAACTTGAAAGTTGTAATTTTTTTATTGTAAATCCTAAAGAAAACAAAGGTAAGTGGAAGGAATCATTTAACAATGAAAATCCTATTTACTTAGAACTTGGATGCGGTAAAGGTGTGTTTGTAGCTGTACATGGTTCTGATAATGAAAATATTAATTATATTGCAATTGATATAAAAGACGAAGTGCTAGGTCTAGCTAAAAGAAATATAGAAAAAGCATATAACGAGAAAAATAAAGAATTAAATAATATTAAATTGATGGCTCAAGAGATTGGTCTTATTAATGAAATGTTAGATGAAAATGACAACATAAGTAGAATTTATATTAATTTTTGCAATCCTTGGCCTAAAAAGAAACATAAGAAGAGAAGACTAACTCATACAAGACAGTTAACTCAATATAGAAACTTTTTAAAAGAAAATGGAGAGATTTGGTTTAAGACAGATGATGATGAATTATTTGAAGAATCTCTTGAATATTTTAAAGAAGGTAAGTTTAGAATTGAATATATAACTTATGATTTACATACTAGTGGTTTTGAAGGAAATGTTGAAACTGAACATGAAAGAATGTTTACGGAACAAGGAATAAAAACTAAATTTTTAATAGCAATAAAAGAAGACTAAAAAATTAAAATAAGTGTAGGAGTGATTTAATATGAACGGAGTATGGATAGAAGTTAGAGTAATAACAAGTTGCGAAGCAATAGAACCTGTATCAGGAATATTTTATGGATTAAACAGCCAAGGGGTTGCCGTAGAAGACCCAAACGATTTATTAACAAGAGATCAAGGACCATTAACTTGGGATTTTGCAGACATAAACGTATTAGAGCATAAAGGTGAATTTGCAGTAGTTAAAGCTTATTTCTCTGGAGACGATAATTTAGAAGAAATAGTTTCAATTACAAAGGAAAAAATTAAAGAAATTCAAGACATGGGAATAGATATAGGAAAAGGTATAGTTGAATGTGACAAGATAAAAGAAGAAGATTGGGCAAACAACTGGAAGAAGTACTATAAACCATCAAATATTACAGACAGAATAGTTGTAAAACCTATGTGGGAAGAATATGCACCTAAAGATGAAGAGTTAGTCATTGAATTAGATCCAGGAATGGCATTTGGTACAGGAACACATGAAACTACAAGAATGTGTGTTAAAGCATTAGAAAAGTATGTGAAAAAAGATTCAACTGTTTTTGATGTTGGTTGTGGTTCTGGTATTTTAGCCATAGCTGCAGCAAAGCTTGGAGCAAAATTAGCTTTAGGAGTTGATTTAGATCCAGTAGCAGTTGAATCTGCTAAAGAAAATGTAGGATTAAATGATTTAGATAATATTGAAATATTAGAAGGAAATCTTCTTGATGTAATTGATGGTAAAGCTGATATAGTAGTTGCAAATATAATAGCAGAAATTATTTGTATATTAACAGATGATGTTAGTAAAGCTCTAAATAAAGGTGGATTATTTATTACTTCAGGAATAATACATGAAAGAGTAGACATGGTTACTTCAAAGCTTGATGAGTGTGGATTTGAGGTTATGGAAGTAAACAAAGATGGAGAATGGAATTGTATAGTTGCTAAATTAAAATAATGTTTTTTAACATTAATTAAAATAGAGCAAAGTAATGAAGCTAAAAATAATTTTGAATTTATTTAATGAAGGAGATTTTTATGCATAAGTTTTTTACTTCAGCATGCAATATCACAGAAAAAGAGGGAAAAATACTTGGTGATGATGTAAAACATATATATAAGGTTTTACGTTTAAATCAGGGTGAAAAAGTAGTTTTAAATAACTGTGAAGGTAAAGAATACTTAGGAGAAATTGAATCTGTTGGAAAACAAGAAGTAATAGTAAATATATTAGAAGAATTAAGTACTAATAATGAAAGTAGAGTAAATATAACTTTATTTCAAGGATTACCTAAAGGACAAAAGATGGATTTGATAGTTCAAAAAGGAACGGAACTTGGTATAAAAGAATTTGTGCCGATAATAACAGATAGAGTAGATGTTAAATTAAAGGGCGAATTTAAAAAGCTTGAAAGACTAAATAGAATTGCGTTAGAGGCAGCTAAGCAATCAAAAAGAAGTATTATACCAAATGTAAGAGAAGTTGTTGAGTTTGACGAAGCTTTAAATGAACTACAAAGATTAGATCTAATTTTAGTCCCTTATGAAAACGCAGAAAATTTTGGTTTCAAAAGTCTTGTAAAAGAACTAAGTGATAAAAATGTAGATTTAAATTCTATAAAAAATATAGGAGTTGTAATAGGACCAGAAGGTGGATTTGAAGAAAGTGAAATTGAAACTTTAAAACACAAAGGTGCCTATATAATAACTCTAGGCAATAGAATTTTACGTACAGAAACAGCAGGATTTGTAGCTACTTCTTTAATACAATATGAATTAGCAGATTTAGGAGGAAATGTTTAATGAAAGTTGCATTTGCCACATTAGGATGTAGAGTTAATCAATATGAAACTGAAGCGATGACAGAAAAGTTTATAAGAGAAGGTTATAGTGTTACTGACTTTGATGATTTTGCTGATGTTTATGTTATAAATACATGTACAGTTACAAACATGGGGGATAAAAAATCAAGACAAATAATAAGCAAGGCTAGAAGAACTAATAGTGATGCTATAATTGCAGTGGTTGGATGTTATTCTCAAATAGCTCCAGAAGAAGTTTCTAAAATTGAAGGTGTAGATGTTGTTTTAGGAACAAGAAATAAAGGTGATATAGTATATTTTGTTAATAAAGCTAGAGATGAAAAAGCAATACAAGTAAGTGTCAATGAAGTTCTTAGAAATAAAGAATTCGAAGAACTTAATATAGAAGAATATCAAGATAAAACTAGAGCATTTTTAAAAATACAAGATGGATGTAATAGATTTTGTACATTTTGTTTGATTCCATATGCAAGAGGTGCTACTTGTTCTAAAAATCCACAAAAAGTTATTGAAGAAGTAAAGAAATTAGCAGAGCATGGATTTAAGGAAGTTATCTTATCTGGTATACATACAGCTTCTTATGGAGTGGATCTAGGCTCAGACATTACGCTAATAAGCTTACTGGAAGACATAGAAAAGATAGACGGAATAGATAGAGTTAGAATTGGTTCTATAGAACCAGCATTTTTTACTGATGAAGTAATAAATAAAATAAAAAACATGAAAAAATTATGTCCTCATTTTCATTTATCACTTCAAAGTGGTTCTAATGATACTTTAAAGAGAATGAATAGAAGATATACTGCAGAAGAATATGCTAAAACAGTTCAAACACTAAGAGAGAATATTGAAGATGTATCAATTACAACTGATTTAATAGTAGGTTTCCCTGGTGAAACTGAAGAAGAGTTTAATGAGACATATGAATATTTAAAGAATTTAAAATTAACTAAAGTTCATTTATTTAAATATAGTCCTAGAAAGGGAACTAAAGCAGCAGAAATGCCAAATCAAATAGATGGAACTATTAAAGATAAAAGAAGTAAAATATTATCAGAGTTAAATAAAGAAAATGAAATAGAATTTATTAAGAAACTAGTTGGCAGAGATATGGGTGTTTTAATAGAAAGAGAATGTCCGCATAAAGCAGGAATGTTTGAAGGATATACAAAAAACTATGTAAAAGCTGAGATTTCTGATGCAAATGAAAAGATGATAGGCAAAATTATGAATTGCAATATAGAAGATTACGAAGATAATTATATTATTGGGAAAATAAAGTAAAGATTTGGTATAATAAATGTGTAAAAATAAGAAAATATAATTATATACAAAATTATAATTTCTAATAGGCTATGTTTTAAATATATATTTATATATGCAATAGATGAAGTGACATTGTGATTGGAATTTTAGAATTATGATAAGAGTTTTGATTATGCATATATCAATATTGTATTAGAACGGAACATTTTGATAATATTTTTTAGGAGGTGAATTTATGGTAGATTGTATATTTTGTAAAATTATAAAAGGTGATATTCCAAGCAAAAAGTTATACGAAGATGAGCTTGTATATGCATTTTATGATATAAATCCAGAAGCACCAGTTCATTTTTTAATTATTCCTAAAGAACATATAAAAAGTGCAAATGAATTAAATGAAAAAAATATTAATGTAGTTTCACACATCTTTAAAGTAATTAATAAACTAGTAGTAGAGCTTGGTATTGCTGAAAGTGGATATAGAATAGTGAACAATTGTGGAGAAGATGGTGGCCAAACGGTAAATCATATGCATTTTCACATTTTAGCTGGTAGAAACTTGCAATGGCCACCAGGTTAAAATTTACAATATAATTAGTCAGACATTTTATTCTAAGTTGTTGACATTAATCATTGTAATATTGTATAATATACCGTGTGTTATAAAGCCCATAGCTGAGTTAATTAATTTAAGCTAGCGGAGGGAGGGATAGTAAATGTCAGAAATTAAAGTTGGAGAAAACGAGACACTTGAAAGTGCTTTAAGAAGATTTAAAAAGAAGTGTGCTAGAGCTGGGGTTCTTTCAGAAGTAAGAAAGAGAGAACATTATGAAAAGCCAAGCGTTAAGAAAAAGAAAAAATCAGAAGCTGCTAGAAAGAGAAAGTTTAAATAAAATGGTTTCTTTTGAAAGAAGGTATAACAATGCCAACAATTAAGGAAAAACTTCAAGAAGACTGGAAAGCCGCTTTAAAGGCTAAAGATAAATTTAAAGCTAATACAATTAGTACAGCGAGATCTGCTATATTATTAGTTGAGAAAACTGATAATGTTAAGCTTGAGGATGATGAAGTTATCAATATTTTAGCAAAAGAAGTTAAGCAAAGAAGAGAATCTATGCTTGAATTCGAAAAAGGAAATAGACAAGATTTAGTGGATCAGTGTAATGCTGAGCTAGAAATTTTGTTGGAATACCTTCCTCAGCAGTTAAGCGAAGAAGAAATAAAACAAATAGTAAAAGATTCAGCTGAAGAAATGGGTGCAAGTAGCATTAAAGATATGGGTAAAGTTATGTCGGCTATAAGACCTAAAATTGTAGGCAGAGCTGATGGTAAACTTGTAAGTCAGATTGTTAAGGAATATTTAAATAAATAATAAAAGAACTCTTTTTTTGAGTTCTTTTATTATTTATAAGCTATACAAAAAATCCTTATGTTTAATATATTGTTAAACATAAGGATTTTTTTGTTGTCCAAGTAATTATGAAAAAATCTCAAAGAAGCTACATCATCTGAAATTAAGAGTTGTATTACACTATAATTTAAATAATATTTTAATATATAGTATTTTTAGTAAGCACTAACTTGAACTTTAACTTTCAAAAACTGTTTTATATACAAAATACAATGTATGGTAAATTTTAATGAATTAATTTAATTATTTAATCATAGATTACAATAGCAGAGTATTTGGGTATAGAGGAGGAGAATATGGAAGATAAGTTTCAAAGAGGACGAGAAAAAGTATTTGATAAATTAGAGTTTCCCACAGATGTTGTTTTAGATTTGCCAAAGATCATTGTTGTAGGAAATAAGGAAATAACAATTGAAAATCATAAGGGTATTATGACTTTTGACAATAACATGATAAAAATAAACTCTAGAATTGGTGCAGTTATAGTAGAGGGTGAAAAATTTGAAATACTTTTTATAGGAGATAATACCATTACTATAAGTGGAATTTTTAGAGGAATATCTTATGAGGGATAAATATGATATTAGATAAGTTTAAAGTAGGAAAAATAACAATAGAAGTTAACAGTCTAATACCTGAAAAGACATTGAACATACTTTGGCAAAAAGGAATAAATGTATCAAAAATAGTTAAACTTAATATAACTACAGTAAGGTTTCAGATACCTTTTGATTCATATAAAGAAGTGGAAGAGGTAGTTAAAAGGACTAAAGGAAAAGTCAGAATTGTTGGGAAAAGTGGTATAATAGTTTTACTATTATCAATAAAAAGAAAATTATCATTGTGTATTGGAGCAGGAGTATTTTTATTGGTTTTATACTTATTATCTAATTATATCTGGGCCATAGATATACAAACTAGAAATAATTTATCACCATTTGAGATTAGAAAGGAACTTACATCTATAGGTATAAAACCAGGATTAAAAAAATCTGATATAAATGTATATAATATAGAAAAAAAGATGGAAGATTTAGATTCAGAAGTTATGTGGGTAAGAGCTAGAATAGAAGGATCCACATTAAGAGTAATTGTAGCAGAAAAAGTTAATCCACCAGTTACAGAAAAAATATTACCAGAGCAAGTGCTAGCTAAGATGGATGGAGAAATTAAAAGGGTATTTACTTTTTCAGGGAATGCAGCAGTAAAACCTGGAGATATAGTAAAAACAGGTAATGTTTTAATTTTGCCAATACAAGGCAAAGAAGGCTTTGAAAAAGAAGTTAAGCCAAGTGGCAGTGTAATAGCTAACACTTTTTACGAAAAGTCAATGGAAGTACAAATAAGTGGGGAAAAAATCCAAAGAACTGGGGAAAAAGATAGAGATATTTATGTAAACTTTTGGGATAAGAAAATTTATCTAAAAAAAGCTATAAATGATTTTAAATATTATGATAAAATAGAGGAAACTGGTGGTTTATTAAATCAAGTAATATATTTTAGAAAAGAAGGAAAAAGTGTTAATTTAGATAAGGATAAAGCTGTAGAAGATGCAGTAGAAAAATTAAGAAAATCATTACAAAAGGATTTAACTAATGATGCTAAAATAATAGACAATAAAGTAAATATAGAAAATATTTCTAAAGATACAATATGTATAAAGGTGATTTTTACGGTTGAACAAGATATAGCTGAAAATATATCTTAATACTTTCAATGTTAGCGATGAGAAGGTGATTAACATGAAATCAAAAAATAATAAGAAACTACAGAATTTGAAGTCAAAAAAATCAAAGTATTTGGCTTTGTTTGGTACTGTATTTATTGTGTCATATCTTTTACTTTTAACAGCAATAGCACCTAAACAGTTTAATTTGCAAGAGGGCGACATAGCTAGAGTTGATATAAAAGCACCAAGAGATACAATAGATCAAAAAGCAACAAAAGAAAAAGAAAGTGAAGCTATAGAAAAAGTTGATAAGCAGTATACAGTAAAAAATGAAGTTAAAGTTCAAGCAGAAGATAATATAAAGTCTTTATTTGATGAAGTATTAAATTTAAATGCAACAAATATGGATGAAGCAAGTAAAATAACTGAATTAAGAAAAATAACGCAATTTAAATTAACAGATAGTGAATACAAAGAATTAATAAATACACCTAAAGAAACATTAATTGACTTAGAAGGAAAAATAGTCAATATAATTGATAAGATTTATAAGAAAGATATTCAAGAAAATAATGAAAGTTCACTTGAAAATGCAAAAAAAGAAGGAATAAATGCTATTGAAGAATTTAATATAGCAACTCCATTAAAAGAAATATTAGTTAATATAACAAAATCACAAATAAATCCAAATTTATTTTATGATAGTGAAAAAACTGAAGAAATGCAAAAAGAAGCCCAAAAAAGTACTTCTAAAGTTATAATAAAGAAAAATCAAATTATAATAAAAGAAGGAGAACCTGTAACAGCAGAACAAATTGCTATAATAAACGAATTAGGACTTCTTGATAATGGAATAACAGGCAAATATGTATATGTATATTTATCTTTAGCACTATTTTTATTTGTTATATTATTTTTACAATATAGTTATATATATTTAAATTATAAGGAAATATTTTTTGATGCTAAAAGATTAATTCTTATTAGTTTAATTAATATACTTTCTCTTATTTTAGCTAGAAGCATTGGAGCTGTTTCGGCATTTTTAATTCCCTTTGCATTTGGATCTATGTTACTCACATTACTTTTAAATTATAAAATTTCAATTATAATAAGTATTTTTAATTCAGCCATAATTAGTGCACTGGTTGAATTTGATCCACAAGTGATGTTATTAGTATTTATAAATGCTATTTTAGGTGCTGTTATGCTAAAGAAAATGCAACAGAGGAATGAACTTATATATGCAACATTATATATATCAGTAGTTAGCTCAATATTAACATTAGCTACAGGAGTTATTATATCTAGTAATTTAAAGGAAATTTTCATAGTAAGTTTATTCTCTATAATTGGAGGAGTGTTATCAGGAATCTTTGCATTAGGAGTACTACCATTTTTAGAAGGTACCTTTAATGAAGTTACTACGATTAAGTTATTAGAATTATCAAATCCTAATAATCCACTATTAAAAAAGTTACTTATGGAGGCACCAGGGACATATCATCATAGTATGTTAGTTGCAAACCTTGCAGAGATGGCAGCAGAAGAAGTTGGAGCAAATCCAGTAGTCGCTAGAATTGGAGCTTATTATCATGATGTAGGTAAGACTGAAAGACCTTATTTCTTTGGGGAAAATCAAATTGGTAGAGAAAATCCACATGATAAGATAAGCGCTAAACTTAGTACACACATTATAATATCACATGTTAAAGATGGATTAAGATTAGCTAAAGAACATAAGTTGCCTGCTATAATTCAAGATATTATAGCAGAACACCATGGAACTACCTTGGTAAAATATTTTTATTATACTATGAAAAATAATGCTGAAAATCCAGATGATATAAAAGAAAAAGATTATAGGTATTCAGGACCTATTCCAAGTAGCAAAGAAGCTGGTATAGTAATGCTTGCAGATGGAATAGAAGCAGCGGTTAGATCGATAAAAGAGCCTAACAAAGAAAAAATAGAGGAAATGGTTAATAACATAATAAAGGATAAGTTAAATTCCAATCAATTAATCAATTGTGATTTAACACTTAAGGATATTGAAAAGATAAGATTATGCTTTTTAAATGCATTAAATGGTATATATCATCAAAGAATTGAATATCCAAAAGAAAAATTGTAGGGAGAGTGTAAGATGATTTACGTTGATAATAGACAAGAAAAAATGGAAGTAAGTGATGAGTTTACAAATCATCTAGAAAAGGTAATAGAATTTGCGTTAAAAGAAGAAGGTGTTAATATTTCAAGTGAAATCTCTTTATTATTCGTTGATAATGAAGAGATTAGAGAAATTAATAATGAAACAAGAAATATAGACAGAGCTACAGATGTTTTATCTTTTCCTATGCTGGATTATCCAGAAAAGAAAGTATTTAAAGAAGTTTATACAGAAAATGATTTTTCTAAAGCAGATTTTGATGGAGATGATTTAGTACTTGGAGACATTGTATTGTCTTTAGAGAGAGCTTTAGAACAAAGTAAAGAGTATAATCATTCTTATGAAAGAGAAGCATCTTATCTAGTAGTACATTCAGTGTTACATCTTCTAGGATACGATCATATGGAGGAAGATGATAAGGTGAAAATGAGAAAAAGAGAGGAAGAAATATTAACTGCACTTGATATAAGAAGATAGTAGAAAAGCAGGTGAAAAATAACGATGAAATTTAAAAAAGTTTTAGATAGTTTTAATAATGCTATAAATGGAATCATAGAAACTGTAAGAACAGAGCGTAATATGAAAATACATTTAATAGTAGCGTTGTTAATATTGATAGCATGTTTTTTCTTTGATGTAACAAAATATGAATTTCTTATATTAGCCATAACAATTACTATGGTTATAAGTGCAGAAATAATTAATACAGCTATAGAAGCTGTAATAGATCTAAAAGCAAATTATTATCATCCATTAGCTAAAATAGCTAAAAATGCAGCTGCCGGAGCTGTTTTAGTTACTGCAATAAATGCTGTATTAGTAGGATATATAATATTTTGGGATAAATTATCGTATTTTTCATATAACTTAATTAATAAAGTTAAAAAATCAGAACCATACACAATTTTTATTGTACTAGTAATAGTATGTATAGCTACAATAATAGTAAAAGCTATATTTGGAGAGGGAACACCATTAAAAGGTGGAATGCCAAGTGGACATAGTGCTTTAGCATTTTCAATTGCCACAGCAATTTCATTAATTACAGAAGAACCTATATGTGTTATGTTAAGCTATTTAATGGCTCTTATAACCGCTCAAAGTAGAGTTGACTCTGAAGTACATACGATTTTGGAAGTTATTGTAGGAGCACTCTTTGGAATTTTATTAACTATGCTTATATTTGTAGTATTTAGAATATAAACAGTAAAATTAATACTTAGAAAAGTATGAAATCTTTTAAAATTAGTGTTAGCAATTGATAAACTATGTAGTTAGTTTATTCTTTTAAAGATAAATTTCTTTCAAATAAATAATAAGTGCTCGTAAAATATCATTAGAAAATTTTACGAGCATTTGTAATTTAGGCATAATCAAAAAGTTTTAATTATTATCATAGAAATATTAATTAATAATTCTTTGTATATATTCTTATTTCATAAACGTTGTTAATTATTATTTATAATATACATAATAGAATAAATAGAGTATACTATTTGTAAACTATATTATGATTAGAGAAGATATAGTTATTTTCTAGTTAGGGAAATAAACTTTATCTAAAGATGAATTTTAATTTATAATTAACGTATAACTTAATTACAGTATTTGAGTATGGTTAAGTTATAGAAGGAGGAAAAATGTTTAAATCAGGATTCGTTACAATAGTTGGTAGACCTAATGTGGGAAAATCAACTTTATTAAATTATATAATGGGGGAGAAACTATCAATAGTTTCTAATAAGCCTCAAACCACTAGAAATAATATTCAAACAATATTAACAGGTGAGGACTATCAAATTGTCTTTGTTGATACACCAGGAATTCATAAGCCAAAACATAAGCTTGGAGAATATATGGTCAATTCTGCGAAGGATTCGACTAATGATGTTGATTTAGTTTTATTTTTAACTAATCCAGACGAAGAAATCGGAAAAGGAGATAAGTTTATCTTAGAATCTTTAAAAGATAAAAAATGTCCTGTATACCTTGTTTTAAATAAGATAGATGAAAGTACACCAGAAAGAGTAGCTAAAAGTTTAGAAATGTATTCAAGCGAATTCAACTTTAAAGAAATAGTTCCTATAGCTGCAATAAAAGGAAAAAATGTAGATACATTAGTTGACTTAATGAAAAATGAGTTGCCAGAAGGACCTAAATATTATCCAGAAGATATGATAACAGATGTTCCAGAAAGATTTGTTGTTTCTGAAATCGTAAGAGAAAAAGCTTTAAGATGTTTACGTGATGAAGTACCACATGGTATTGCTGTTGATATAATTCAAATGAAGCAAAGTGATAATGGAACTTATCATATAGAAGTTGATTTGATTTGTGAAAAAGATTCCCATAAAGGAATAATAATAGGCAAAAACGGACAAATGCTTAAAAAAATAGGTGAAACTTCAAGATATGAGTTAGAAAGATTTTTAAGAACAAAAGTTAATGTTAAAATATGGGTTAAAGTAAGAAAAGAGTGGAGAGATAATCAAAATCTGTTAAAAGAATTAGGATATAAGAAAAAATAGATATATTTATTCTAAAATTAGGAGATGATCTTTCTGGCACTTTTTGAAAGTAAAGCTGTTATTATAAAATCACAGGATTTTAAAGAAAATGATAAATTAGTTTGGCTTTATACAGAAGAGTTGGGTAAGATTACTGCCATAGCAAAAGGGGCAAAGAAAAGCAAAAACAAGTCTTTTTCTATTACTTTGCCTTTATGTTATGGTGAGTACATGTTATATAAAGGTAAAAATTTGTATACGATTCAAGAAGGGAAAATTATAAATTCTTTTCAAGGATTGTTAGAAAACTTAGATAAGCTTACTTACTCATCCTATTTATGTGAACTCATAGATATATGTACACCTGATGATGAAAAAAATAAACAGATTTTTATAGATTTAGTTACGACTTTTTATCTTTTAGATACAAATGCTTTAGAGTATGAATTGTTAGTTAGAGCATTTGAATTGAAATTATTAAAAAACACAGGATATTCTTTAGAATTAGAGAATTGCTGTATGTGTAAAAAGAAAATCCCCTCATCTAATTATATAAGTTTATCTAATTACGGTGGGGTATGTGATGAATGTCCTAAAGAATATGGATTGTATATTTCAAAAGCTACTTATAATGCTTTGAAATTTTTATTAAAGATGAGAATAGATAAGGTATATAGACTTAATTTAACTGATAAAATCAAAGAAGAATTAGAAAAAATATCTAGCTATTTGATATCAAATAATTATTCTAAAAAGCCTAAAAGCTTAGAAATGTTAAAATTTATTAAGGAGTGATAAATAATGACTAATATTACATTAGAAAAAGTAGATATGATAATAGAAAGAACAGGAGTTAGCTATGCAATAGCTAAACATGCGTTAGAAGAATGTAATGGAGATGTTTTAGAAGCATTAATTTATTTAGAAGAAGAAATTAAAGATGATGAAAATGTAGACTATAATATTTATGATGATAAAGAAGATAAACAAAATATGACTATAGAAGAATTAAAAAATTTTATTAAAGATTTAATTCATAAAGGGAATATAACAAGAATAAAGATTAAGAAGGAGGATACTGAATTAATAGATATTCCTGTAAATGCAGGAATAGCCGCTGGAGTTATTGCAGTATTAATTCCACCAATATTGGTAGCAGGTATAATTGCAGCAGTTGCAACAAAAATAACAATAGAAATAACTAAAAAAGATGGTTCAGTCGAAGTTATAAATAAATATGTATGTAAAGTTTCAAATGATGTGAAAGACAAAGCCGTTGATATTGCAGATAAAATGAAATCTAAAGTAGATGAAGTAAAGAATAAAGTAAAAACAAATAATGGTGAAGATAAATCAAAAGTATATACTGGAAATGAAACAGTTTATACATATAAAGTTGATTTTGATGACCAAGATTAAAAGTTTAAGTAATTCTTTTATTTCAGGGAAAGAGGGAGAATTTTGAAGTTATCAAATAGGCAAGAAGAAATAATTAAGTTAGTAAAAGAGCATCAACCAATCACAAGTGAGGCTTTAGCAGAAAAGTTAGGTTTAACAAGAGCTGCAATTAGAGCAGATTTATCAATACTTACAATGATAGGCATTTTAGATGCTAGACCTAAGGTAGGATATATATATTCAGGCAAATCTTCTAGTGGTATGTTACATGACTATATAACTGAAATTAAAGCTAATGCAATTATGTCTAAGCCAATTACAGTTAGTGAAGAAACTATGGTATATGATGCAATTGTATTTTTATTCCTTAATGATGTAGGTACATTATTTGTAGAAAATGAAGGCGTTTTAACTGGAGCTGTTTCAAGAAAGGATTTTCTTAAAATTGCTATAGGCGGAACGGATATCCACAAGGTACCAATTGGAGTAATAATGACTCGTATGCCCAATATTATATGTGGTAATAAAGATGATAATGCATATGATTTAGCTAAAAAAATAATAGAGCATGAAATTGACAGTATCCCCATTGTAGAATCGTTAGAAAAGATAGGTGATAAGGAACAATTTAAGATAATGGGAAAAGTTTCCAAGACTAATGTTACAAAATTGTTTGTTAAATTAGGAAAACAATAATAATAAGGTTAATCAGTGCTAACTACGAGATATTTTTTCTCGATAGTAAATATATGGTATAAAAATTTGAGAATGGGGGAGTATTGATATGACCAAAAAGTATGTTTATCTTTTCAATGAGGGAAATGCTTCAATGAGAAATTTACTAGGAGGTAAAGGTGCAAATTTAGCAGAAATGACTAATTTAGGCATTCCTGTACCTTATGGGTTCACAGTTACAACTGAAGCATGTAACAAGTACTATGAAGATGGTAAAGCTATTTCAGATGAAATTATAAATGAAATTTATAATAGTTTACAAAAACTTGAAAGTGTTAGTGGAAAAGAATTTGGAAACAATAAAAATCCACTATTAGTATCAGTAAGATCTGGAGCAAGAACATCAATGCCAGGAATGATGGATACTATTTTAAATTTAGGATTAAATGATGAAGTAGTAGAAAGCATGGCTAAATTAACTAATAATCCTAGATTTGCGTATGATTCTTACAGAAGATTTGTTCAAATGTTTTCAGATGTTGTTATGGGTATAGAAAACAGATTATTTGAAAATAAAATTGAAGAAATTAAAGATAAAAAAGGGGTAGAATTTGATACAGATTTAGATGAAAATGATTTAAAAGTATTGGTATCTGAATTTAAAGCAATATATAAAAAGGAAAAAGGGGAAGATTTCCCACAAAATCCTAAAACTCAGCTAATTGAAGCTGTAACTGCAGTATTTAGATCATGGAATAATCCTAGAGCTATTGTTTATAGAAGACTTAATGATATTCCAGGTGAATGGGGTACAGCAGTAAATGTACAAGAAATGGTTTTTGGAAATAAGGGTGAAACATCTGGAACAGGTGTTGTATTTTCAAGAAATCCAGCAACAGGAGAAAATGTTATTTATGGTGAATACTTAATGAATGCACAAGGTGAAGATGTTGTAGCAGGTATAAGAACACCACTTCCAATATCAAAGTTAAAAGAACAAGATCCTAAGATTTATGAGGAATTTGTTAATATTGTAAGTAAATTAGAAAATCATTATAAAGATATGCAAGATATGGAGATAACTATAGAAGAAGGAAAGTTGTATTTCTTACAAACCAGAAATGGTAAAAGAACAGCTCAAGCAGCATTAAAAATAGCTGTTGATTTGTTTAATGATGGAATGATAACTAAAGAAGAGGCTGTATTAAAAGTTGAACCTAAACAATTAGATACATTGCTTCATCCTACATTCTATACTGAGGCATTAAAAAAGGCCAATCCTATTGCTAAAGGCTTACCAGCATCTCCAGGAGCAGCTTGTGGTAAAATTGCATTTACAGCTGAAGAAGCTAAAGATAGAGCTGCTTTAGATGAAGATGTTATTCTGGTAAGGCTTGAAACATCTCCAGAAGATATAGAAGGTATGGTTGCCGCTAAAGGTATATTAACAGTAAGAGGAGGAATGACTTCTCATGCAGCTGTAGTTGCTAGAGGAATGGGAACTTGCTGTGTAGCAGGCTGTGGAACTATTAAGGTAGATGAAATTAAGAGAACTCTTAGAGTTGGAGATAAAGTATATACATCTAATGATTTTATTTCCATAGATGGTACTTCAGGAAATGTATATGGAGAAAAAATAAAAACTGTTATACCAGAAATATCAGGTTATTTTGCAACATTTATGTGTTGGGCTGATGAAATAAGAAAATTAAAAGTTAGAGCTAATGCAGATACACCAAAGGATGCCAAACAAGCGGTTGAATTTGGTGCAGAAGGAATCGGACTTTGCAGAACTGAGCATATGTTCTTTGCAGAAGATAGAATAATGGCAGTAAGACAAATGATTACATCTAAAGATGAAGAACAAAGAAGAGTTGCACTTGACAAAATATTACCAATGCAAAGAGGAGATTTTATAGGGATATATGAAGCTTTAGAAGAAAGACCTGTTACTATAAGATTGTTAGATCCACCTTTACATGAATTTTTACCAAGTACAGAGCAAGATATAATGACATTATCTAAGGAAATTGGATTAACTTTTGAAGAGTTAAAGCTTACAGTTGATAATTTACATGAATTTAATCCAATGATGGGCCATAGAGGTTGCCGTCTTGCGGTATCATATCCAGAAATAGCAGAGATGCAAACAAGAGCTATTATAGAAGCTGCTATAGAAGTTAAAACTAATAAAGGATATAATATTATTCCAGAAATAATGATACCTTTAATAGGTGATTTAAAAGAATTAAAATACGTAAAAGATGTAATAAAAAATACTGCAGAATCAGTATTAAAAGAAAAAAATATTGATTTAGAATATAAAATAGGAACAATGATAGAAATACCAAGAGCAGCATTAACAGCTGATGAAGTTGCAAAAGAAGCTGAATTCTTCTCATTTGGTACTAATGATTTAACTCAAATGACATTCGGTTTCTCAAGAGATGATGCTTCTAAGTTCTTATCTGATTATTATGATAAGAAGATATATGAACAAGATCCATTTGCTAAATTAGATAGAAGTGGTGTTGGAGCTTTAATTAAAATCGCAGTAGAAAAGGGCAGAGAAACAAGACCTGATATTAAATTAGGTATATGTGGAGAACATGGTGGAGATCCATCATCAATCGAATTCTGTCATGATTTGGGACTTAATTATGTTTCTTGTTCACCTTTTAGAGTACCACTTGCTAGACTTGCAGCAGCACAAGCACAAGTTAAGAATAAAAGACAAATGTAAGAGAAGTTAATAAAAAATGTAATTTATCAAAAAAAGTCTTATATAATGAGGGGTTAGAGCATATTTCATTATAAAATTATAGGGTATTATAACTTAATTTCAGTATTGATTTTAAGTATAATGCTCTATTTTTATACAATTTATTAATGAAAATTTTACTTGGAGTAAAATGCTAAAAGTAAGAAACTTATTAAAAGTTAAATTTAATAAAAAAGTTGACATGCTATAATGGGAGACAGTATAATTATAAAGAAAATGATAATCAAAATCAATAAGGGGAAAAAATGAGCAAATTTTTATGGATTAATCCCGTAGCGGAGAAGATGTATGGAAAAGATATAAATACAATAGAAGAAGCGTTGATTAAAAAGGGTTATGTATTAGTAAGCTGTGAATCACAGTTAGATTATGTGAAAAAACAATATAAATCATATGCAGAGAAAAATAAAAATACTATTTTAGATTGTAGATGTCCACAAACTATTAAAGTATTAAAAGAATATGAATTAACAGATGGATATGATGTTCCAGATATTGAACCAATTTTAATTAGAACATCAAGAGTTTTATATGATAAATATATATCTAAAGAAAACGATTCTTTAATTATTACATGTCCATGTACTCAACTAAGAGATTTTACTGCAAAAAAGTTAGAAGATAAAAAAGAAATTATAGTATTAACATGGAAAGAGTTTATTGAAAGCGAAGGAATGAAATCTTTAGGCAAAATTAAAGCATCACCAATACCATTAGGATTTTTTGATAATACATTTGAAAACGTATTGAAATTATCAAATGAAGATATGATAATTTCAGCTATTAAAAAAAATCAAAAGAAATATGATATTATAGAAATGTTATATTGTAAAGATGGATGTAATAATGGAGATGGTCTATAAATGAAGATATGGAAACATATAAAAGGATATTTAATTTTTATAATCTTATTAGCTGCCTGGCAGATTGTTTGTGATATAGGAATTTGGAGTAGTTATATATTACCAACACCCCAAAAAGTATTTAATACATTCATAAATATGATTCAGAATGGAAGTATTTTTATACATATTTATACTAGCATGAGACGTGTATTTATTGGATTTGGAATTAGTGCAGTAATTGGAATTCCATTGGGAATAGCATTTGGAATGAATAACAATATATATGAGTATTGGAAGGTAATATTAAACTTTTTAAGAAATGTTCCACCTTTAGCAATGATACCAATGCTAATTTTATGGTTTGGAATAGGAGAAAGCACTAAAATAATAATTATTGTTTTAGCAGCATTTTTCCCAATATTCACAAGCACATTAAAGGGAATTCGTAATTGTGATCCTAAATTAATAGAAGTTGGAAAAGCATTTGAAATAAATAGATTACAAATAATAACAAGAATAATCATTCCTAATGCATTATTAGATATAGTGGTTGGATTAAAGTTATCATTAGGTTATAGCTTTAGGGCTATTATTGGTGCAGAATTAATTGCAGCATCATCAGGTCTTGGTTATCTTATTTCAGATGGTAAAGAAATGTCTAGAACTGATATTGTAATAGTAGGGATTATAGTAATTGGAGTATTAGGTGTAATTTGTGACTTTTTATTTGCTAAGCTTGTTAAAAAAGTAAGCAAAGGGAAGACGGTGGAAGCATATGAATAGCTCAAAATATAAATTAAAAAATGTTAATAAGATATATGAAATAAATGGACAGGAACATGTAGTATTAGAAGATATTTCATTAGATATATATTCAGAAGATATTACTGTAATACTTGGTGCAAGTGGTTGTGGAAAAACTACATTATTAAGAATTATTGCAGGGTTAGAGGAATTAAGTAATGGAAATATTGAATTTATTAAAGGAGATAAAAAAATAAAACCTAAGGTTGGATTGGTATTTCAAGAAAGTCGACTTATGCCATGGTTAAATGTTAGTGAAAATATAAATTTTCATAGAAAATCTTCCAAGAAAGATATAGAGTTATATCTTTCCATGATGCGGTTAGAGAAGTTTAGAAATTCATACCCTAATGAATTATCAGGGGGAATGGCACAAAGGGTAAGTATTGCACGAGCACTTTCATTTGAACCAGATTTTTTATTAATGGATGAACCTTTTTCGGCATTAGATTATTTTACACGAATGGATATGCAAAATGAGGTAATAGCAATTCATAAGGCTACTAATAAGGGAGTTATTTTTGTAACTCACGACATAGATGAAGCTTTAACTATAGGTACAAATATTATTGTGTTTACAAGTGACATGAATCTTAAACAATTTAATGTAAAGCAACAAAATAATGATGCTTTAGAAAATATTAAATTGAAAAAAGAAATTTTAAAAATATTAAGATATAAATAATAGAAAGAACAGGAGATAAAAAATGAATTTAAAAAAGATATTAACTACAGTATTAACATTAACATTGGTTACAACAAGTATAATTGGGTGTAAAACTACAAAAACAAATAATGAATTAAAAGAGATAAATCTTACATATGTAAAAGCACCACTAAATGTACCATCTATTCTTCAAAAAAATGATAATCTATTTAGTAATGAATTTGCTGATGATGGTATTACAGTTAATTTTCATGAAATAACATCAGGACCAGATCAAACTCAAGCTTTAGCAGCAGGAGAATTGGACTTTTTACATGCTCTAGGTGGCACATCTGCATTAATTGCAGCATCAAATGGCGTTGAACTAGAAATATTAAACACATATAGTAGATCTCCAAAAGGATTTATGATTTTGGCTAAAAATGAAGCTATTACGTCAGTAAAAGATTTAGTAGGTAAAAAGGTAGCTGGACCTAAGGGAACAATATTACATCAAGTATTAATTGCATCTTTACAAAGTGAAGGATGTAGTATTGATGATGTAGAATTTATTAATATGGGAATTGCAGATGCAGCTACAGCGTTAGAAGATGGAAGTATAGATGCTGCCTTGATTGCAGGACCAACTGCACTAAAGGCAATAAATTCAGGTAGTAGAGTTATAGCTAATGGTGAAGGATTAGTTGATGGAATTATTGTAACAGCAGTAAGCAAAGAATTTGCGGAAAAAAACCCAGAAATAGTTAAAAGATTTTTAAAAGTAGAAGAAGAAACATTAAATTATATAAAATCAAATTATGAAGAAGCAATGGAAAAGGTTGCAAATGAGGTTGGTTTAACAGTTGAAGAAACAAAAGAAATGTATGCATGGTATGATTTTTCTTTAGAAATAACAGATGCTGATATGAAATCATTAGAAGAAACACAAGAATTTTTAATACAAAATGGACTTCAAGAAACTAAAGTTGATGTTAAAGAATTACTATATAAATAGTTCAAGATATTTTGATTATGAGTAAATCAAAGAGATAAATAAAAAACCTTCTGAAAAGTGGTATTGATGATTTAGGAAAAGGTAATTCAGATATATTAAATACAGAAATTCATTGTATATGATAGCAGTAGTACAAGCTCAGGTTAAAAATAGTAGATAATAGTAAAAGATAAATTATATGTTGAAATAAAATATAAAAAGCACGTAATGGTAAATTCCATTGCGTGTTTTTTATTGTACAAAAAATTATAAAATTTTTATTTGCTTAAGTTTAATAATATCAATGGTCTTAGGAATATTGAATAGTAAAAATACTAACCACGAAGTAAAAGTGGTACAGCCACTTTTTTATACCAAAAGTATATTAAATTCATTTTTTATATTCATCAGTAATTCTAATGCAAAGTTATATTGAGTAGTACTCTTTGATGTTGTATTTTTTAAGAGTGTTAAAAAGGCAGTTTTATTGCATTTTGATATATTTCTATAATAATCCCTTGAAATTCTCCAATATTTTTGAGGAAAACAAATATAGGATAATAAATATCTTAAATCAGAAGGTGTTAATTTAAAGATTTCATTATAGGTTTTTATTATAGATAAAGCTAAATCAACATTCCAATTTGTATTTTCACGTTTAAGAAGTCTACGCATAAAGTAAGCTAAGTCTTTAGCGCAATAATCGATTTTACATTTATCAAAATCTATTATGCATGTTTCTAAATCTTTAGTGAAAATTATATTCTTATTTACATAATCACCATGACATAATGAAGTGCTTAAGTCTTCATTATCAATATTGTAAGCTATATCTAAAGAGAGTTTTGCAAGATATAAATTAACATCAAAATTAGATATAAATTCTTTAGAAAAATCATCCTTATATTTGAAAGCTTGATTAGATATAGTTAATAATTGTTCAAAATGTTTTAAGGTTGATATGTAGTAATCATCAAGACCTACCTTATATGAACTTCCTAGAATAGGTTGAAAATCTGTTGAAATTAGATGCATATTAGCAAGTTTTTTTATAGAAAGTATAACGTGGTTTAGATCATCAAAATTACATTTTACACCGTCAATCCAAGGTGTTAGTATAAATAGCATGTCTGAATAAGATACAAATCTATTATTATCAGTAGTGGGAATAAATTTTGGAACTTGTATACCGTATCTGTAAACCCATTCATTAGCAGAATATACATATAGTAAATCGGGTAAATCATAATAAACTTTTTTTAAACAATAGCATTTATTATTAGCTTCTACTTTATATACAGCTCTTTGTTTAGCAGTATCTTTAAATTTAACTACGTCTACCTTAGCATTTTGTAAATTATAATGTTTTAAAACAGTGTTTTTTATTATATCAGGTGATAGATTTGATTTTTCTAATAAATTTAATTCTGGTTCCATAAAATACTTCTCCTTATAAATTTATTCATTACTATGATATTAATAAAAAACTATAAATATACATAAAAAAGGAAATAAAAAATTAAAGTATAACAATAATTAATAAGGTTTTGGTAAATAATAATTTTATGAATTTATAAAGGATTTTAATGATATATATAGAATAGATAAGAAGAGGTGAAGTATATGAATATAAGGGAAAAAATTGAGTATTTTGAAAACTTGACATTTATTAAGGAAGCCTCTTTTTCCTCTCACTCTTTAGGAAGGAATAAACAAGAAGATGATGATGATATTAGAACTTGCTATATGATTGATAGAGACAGAATTATTCATAGTAAGTCATTTAGAAGATTAAAACATAAAACTCAGGTATATATAAAAACATTTGGTGATCATTATAGAACCAGATTAACTCATACCTTAGAAGTTGCACAAGTAGCTAGGAACATAGGCGTTGGTATCGGATTAAATGAAAATTTAATTGAAGCTATAGCGTTAGGACATGATTTAGGTCATGTTGCATTTGCACATAATGGAGAAGAGGTTTTAAATGAATACTTAGAAGAAGGCTTTAGGCATAATGAGCAAAGTGTTAGAGTTGTAAATAAGTTGGAGAATGATGGAGAAGGACTTAATTTAAGTAAAGAAGTTCTTGATGGAATACTAAATCATAGTGGATTTGGTGGGAAAAGTAATAAATCATTAACATTAGAAGGCACTGTAGTAAAGTATAGTGATAAAATTGCTTATTTAAATCATGATATAGATGATTCCATAAGAGCTGGCTTATTAAAAGAAAGTGATATTCCAAGTGATATAAAAAAAGTATTAGGTAATTCTTCAGATGAGAGAATGGAAAAATTAATTAAAAATTTTATAAAAACATCAAACAATAATATTGAAAATGGAATCAAGAAAGTTTCCTTAGATGAAGAAACTGAAGAAATAATGATTAAACTTAGAAAATTTATGTTTGAAAATATATATTTAGGAGATACATTAAAGGTGGAAAGAGATAAGGCGAAATTTATATTAAGGCAACTTTTAAATTACTATAGTAATAAACCGGAAGAAATGCCGGAATTATATAAGGATATAGTAGAAAAAGAAGGTTTAGAAAGAGGTGTTGCAGATTATATAGCTGGAATGAGCGATGATTACTGTTTATCTTTGTTTAATAGATTGTATGTTCCTAAATTAGTAATATATTAGCTGTTTAAATAAATTTATAATGGTAAAGCTAGAATCAAGAATATCTAATGTATTCTTGTAGTATAAAATACCAATAAATTGGGCAAACAAATTTTGTGATGAAAAAAGAGGATTATAAGGTAAAAAAAAGAATTATTAATTCAATGACATAATATAAAAAAATTTTTTTGGATAATTAAGAAGGAAAAGTGAGTATGATGTCGAATATTATATAATTGTTGAAAAATTAAGTAAGGAGGGAGATGTCTCCTTGCAAATTCCACAAGAAATTATTGAAAAAGTAAAAGAACAAACTGATATAGTGGATATTATATCAGAAAGTGTAAGATTAAAGAGAACAGGAAAAAATTATATAGGGTTATGTCCGTTTCATAGTGATAAAACACCATCATTTAGCGTTTCGCAAGAAAAGCAAATATATAAATGTTTTGCATGTGGAGAAGCTGGTAATGTTTTAACCTTTATTATGAAACAAAAAAATCTTACATTTGTAGAAGCGGTAAAGTATTTAGCTAATAAAGCTAATATTCCTATAAATCTACATTCTAACGAAACGCCTCAGTTTATTAAAAAGAGGGAGATATTATATAAAATTAATGTAGAAACTGGAAGATATTACTTTACTAATTTGCAAAAAATACATTTAGCAAAAGATTATTTTCTTAACAGAGGAATAAAAGAAGCAACTATAAAGAAGTTTGGACTTGGATATTCTAAGAATAGTTGGAGAGATCTGATTACTTATTTAAGAACTAAGGGATATAAAGATGACTTTTTAATAGAAGCAGGATTGGTTTCAAAAAATCAAGAGAAAGGAAATATATATGACAGATTTAGAAATCGAGTTATGTTTCCTGTTTTTGATGTGAAAGGTAGAGTCATTGGGTTTGGAGGAAGAGTATTAGATGATTCAAAACCTAAGTATTTAAATTCACCTGAAACTACAATATTTCAAAAAGGAATTAATCTTTATGGATTAAATTTTGCAGTCAAAAACAAGCTTAAAGAGGATTATATGATAATTGTTGAAGGGTATATGGACTTAATAACGCTTCATCAGTATGGGGTAACAAATGTTGTTGCGTCATTGGGAACAGCTCTAACTAACAATCAAGCTAAACTCTTAAAGCGATATACGAACAATGTTATTATATCATATGATGCAGATATTGCAGGGCAAACAGCTACTTTAAGAGGTCTTGAGATACTTAGAAATTCTGGTTTTGAAGTTAAGGTACTTGTAATTCCACAAGGAAAAGATCCAGATGAGTTTGTAAGAAGTAATGGAAAAGATGCTTTTTTAAAACTAGCAAGGGAAGCACTACCTTTAATTGAATACAGAATTAAAAGAATAAGAGAAGGCATAAATTTAAAGGACAGAAATAATTTAATTAGGTATGGAGAAAAAGTAGCAGAAATTTTAGCAGACTTAAATCCAGTAGAAAAAGATGTATATATAAAGAAAATTTCAGAAGATACTGGTATAAAAGAACAGGCACTATATGATTTACTTTCACAAGTAATGTCAAAAAACCAAAAAGAAGATAATTATGTGAATAAAAAGGAATATTTTGGAACAAAATTATATATAGAGCCTGCATATTTAAAAGCGGAAAGAGCTTTACTTAAATTAATGTTAAACGAAGAAATCTATGACCAAATTAAAGATAGTATGAGCTTAGAGGATTTTATATTAGATTCTCATAAAAGAATATATTCTTTAATATTAGAAGCTAAAAATGAAAATTCTAATAATGTAGAATCATATGTGGAAAATAGATGTGATGAAATTGAAAGTTCAAAAGAATGGATTGAGATAAAAGAACTTGAGATTCTAGACCTAAGTAACAAAGATAAGTTAATCAATGATTATTTAAATGAAGTAAAGTGTTTTAAACTACAATTAGAAATCAATGATTTAAAAAATGAACAAAAAAGATTGGAAGATAAGGGAATGATTGAGGAGTCTATAAAACTTGCAGTTAAGTTAACAAATTTAGAAATATTGAAAAAAAGAAAGAGAGGTTAATGGTCATGGCAGAAGGAGGTAAAGAAAGTATGGAGCAAAAAGTTAAGAATAAGACCGAAAAAGGAAAAGAAGATAAAAGTGCTAAAATGGCCATGGTAAAAGGTCTGATTGATAAAGGTAAGAAAAATGGTTCTTTGACTTATAAAGAAATTATGGATGAAATAGATCATATAGATTTAAGTCCAGAGCAAATAGAAAAAATTTATGAAGTACTTGAAATGATGGGAATTGAAGTAATCGGTGGTGCAACTGATGCACCAGAAGTTGAAGAAGAGATAGATTTAACAGTTTTAGAAGGAATTGCAATAGATGACCCTGTTAGAATGTACTTGAAGGAAATAGGTAAAGTACCTTTATTATCATCAGAACAAGAAATAGATTATGCTAAGAGAATTGAAGAAGGCGATCCAGTAGCTAAGAAGAAACTTGCAGAAGCTAATTTAAGATTAGTAGTAAGTATAGCTAAAAGATATGTTGGTAGAGGTATGTTATTCTTAGACTTAATTCAAGAAGGGAACTTAGGTCTTATAAAAGCAGTAGAGAAATTTGACTATAGAAAGGGTTTTAAATTTTCTACTTATGCAACATGGTGGATTAGACAGGCAATAACTAGAGCCATTGCGGATCAAGCTAGAACTATTAGAATACCAGTTCATATGGTAGAAACTATCAATAAGTTAATAAGAGTTCAAAGACAATTATTACAAGAATTAGGTAGAGATCCTTTCCCAGAAGAAATTTCAAAGGTAATGGAATTACCAGTAGATAAAGTACGTGAAATTCAAAAAATCGCTCAAGAGCCAGTATCATTAGAAACACCTATTGGTGAAGAAGAAGATTCTCACTTAGGTGACTTTATACCAGATGATGAAGCTCCAGCTCCAGCAGAAGCAGCAGCATTTACAATGCTGAAAGAACAATTAATAAATGTATTAGATACTTTAACTCCAAGAGAAGAAAAAGTTCTAAGACTAAGGTTTGGACTAGATGATGGAAGAGCTAGAACCCTTGAAGAAGTAGGAAAAGAGTTTAATGTAACAAGAGAAAGAATTAGACAAATTGAAGCTAAAGCATTAAGAAAGCTTAGACATCCATCAAGAAGTAAGAAATTAAAAGATTATCTAGATTAAAAAGCACCTTTACAGGTGCTCTTTTTTATAGTATAAGAAATTATAGAATTTTTTGAAATTTAAATAATGATAAATAGAAGAGGAGATAAATTATGGATTTAAGCAAAAGATTAAATTGGATATTAGAATATGTTGATAAATGTGATGCTGTAATGGACGTAGGAACTGATCATGGATATATACCAATTTACTTAGTAAAAAATAAAATGGTAAAAAAAGTAATTGCAAGTGATATAAATAAAGATCCACTTCAAAAAGCAAAGATTAATGCTTCATTAGATGGAGTTATAGATAAAATAGATTTACGTTTAGGGGGAGGTCTTTCACCTTTAAAGAAGAATGAAGTACAAGGTGTGATAATAGCTGGAATGGGTGGAAATCTAATAAGAGATATATTAGAAGAAGATATTAATAAAGTTAAAAAATTAGATTATTTAATTCTTCAACCAGCTCAAAATCCAGAAGTATTAAGAGAATACTTATATAATAACAATTATGAGATTTTAAATGAAGACTTATGTTTTGATGAAGGTCAATTTTATGAATTATTTAAGGTGAAATATAAAATGGGAGAAAACACCAAATTAGATCCTATATTTTATGAAATAAGTCCAATAATGTTAAAAGAGAATAATAAGTTAATAAAAGAATATATAAAGATTAAAATTGAAAAATACAATAAAATTTTAAGCTTTATAAAAGAAGAAACTGAATCTGCTAAATTAAGAAAAGAAGAACTACATAATAAAATAAAAATGCTAGAAAACTTTATAAAATAATAGCTATTGAAAAAAATACAATGGAGGGATTTATATGGTTTTAGTAAAAGATATTGCAAATATCATTGAGGAAAAAGCTCCTAAATTTTTAAAAGAGGATTTTGATAATGTTGGATTAATGGTTGGAGATGAAAATAAAGAAGTAAAAACAGTTTTATTAGCTTTAGACTGTACTAAAAAAGTTATAAAAGAAGCTATTGATAATAAAGTTGACTTAATAATAACTCATCATCCTCTAATATTTAAAAAGCCTAAAAGTATAATAAATGGAGATTTATTAGGTGATAAAGTTATAGATTTAATAAAAAATGATATAAGTTTATATTCATGTCATACTAATTTAGATTCTGCTAAGGATGGAATTAATGATGCATTACTTGAATTATTAGATTTGAAATATAGTAAAATAATTGAAAGTTCTAATATTAAAGGATTTGAAGAATGTGGACTAGGCAGAATTGTAGAACTAGAAAAAAATATTAATATTGAAGAAATAGTAAGTAATCTTAAAGAAAAACTAAATATTAAAAATATGAGAGTTGTAAAAGGTGATAATCATATAAATAAATTAGCAATAATTAATGGTAGTGGTCAAGATTTTTTCTATATGTGTAAAGAACTTGGAGTAAATTGCATAATAACTGGTGATACAACTTATCATTTTGCTTCTGATTTTAAAGAATATGGGATCAATATAATAGATGCGGGACATTTTTCAACTGAATGGTTAGCATTTATAAAAAGTTTAGAATTCTTAAAGAATAAATTTAAAGAAATAAAGTTTATAGTTTCAGAAAAATGTGAAGATCCATATGATTTTATTTAACTAAATTAAGTAATATCTGCATATATTAATTGTGAGAGCAATTTATAGGTGGGTATTATGGGAGATGACAATAATAAAAGTTTTAAACATATGTGCAAAAATATGAGGAGATGTTTTAGGGGAGGGAGAAGAAGAGGTGGGTGGTTTCCATTCTTTCAAGGTCCTTGTCCTTGGTACTTTTGTCCTAAAGCTGTAGTAGGAGCAATGATACTTGCATCACTACTTTTATGTGGGGTTAATATTTATGGTGTATTAATAATAACTTTATTAATATTATTATTTATTTTGGTATAAAATAAAAATATTTAGTAACTTTATCACTTAGCTTAATAATTACCAAAAAAATTATTAAATTTTTATTTGTAAAATTATAAGATGTGTGATAATATAAATCTTGCGAGCAAAACGTGCAATCGCTGCTGGGCTTGACCCAGGAGAGGAAAGTCGGGGCTCCATAGGGCAGGGTGCTGGATAACGTCCAGTCAAGGCGACTTGAAGGATAGTGCAACAGAGATATACCGCCTAAGTTTACTTAGGTAAGGGTGGAAAGGCGAGGTAAGAGCTCACCAGCGTGATGGTGACATCACGGCTATGTAAACCCCACTTGGAGCAAGACCGAATAGAGAGGCATTAAGGGATTGCCCGTCCCGCCTCCGGGTGCGTCGCTTGAGCTCATTGGCAACAATGAGCCTAGATAGATGATTGCTTAATACAGAACCCCGCTTACGGCTTGTCTCGTACAAATATGAAGAACACTAGGTTAACGTCTAGTGTTCTTTTTATTTAAACTAATTTCAATATTCCTAAGTTTGGTTCAAAATATATTAAATAAGAATCTATCTTATAGCAAATACCATATTTTTTTCTGTAGTTAATAATGGTATCATTTAAGAATTCTTCAGTTACCCCAAAAAAATCAGCTAATTCATATTTATTTTTTACACCATAATTATAAGCACAAATTAGATCTTTTATTTCAATAAGTTTTTCATTTGCCCATCTCCGAGCTCTCAATTCTTGTTTTTTACTGTTAAGATTATTATAGTCAATTATATTCCCGAAGGATGTTTCATGATGTCCTATCTCTTCAATTAGAATACATTTACGTTCGATATCTGTGTCAATATCAGAATTAATAAGTATTCGGCTATTCTTATATAATCCCTTAAAATTAAATTTTAATTTTTTTTCTTTAATATTTAACCCCTTATTTTGAGCATATATAAGCAAATCTTCATATGTCATTAAATTACTCATGTAAGTTACCAATTTTCATCATCAAATAAAGCATCTATGTAATCTTTTAGTAATTTGACTTTTTTTGGAGTTAAATGTTTATCTTCTAAATGTGCTGCAACTGTATCAATTTGTTTTTGTTTTTCAATATCTACATTTTTTATTGAATTTTCATCTATAATATCAATTTTTGTTTCTTCAAAAAAATCATTTACGGATATATCAAGAGAAGAAGCTAGTTTTTGAAGTGTTATCATTCGAGGATTTAAGGCCTTACCAGTTTCTATATCTGAAATTGTACTTGGTCCAACACCACTCAAATCTGATAGGTCTTTTAATGTAAATTTTTTTTCAAATCTTTTATTTTTTAAAAAGTTACCTATATAGCTCATAGAAATCACCCCTTTATATTTATTCCGGTTTACAGAAATATAATATCACTTAATATGGAAAAAGTAAACAATTGTATACAGAAAACCGAATAAATGAGAGAAAATGCATAAAAATTAAACTAAAATACCGGAAAAACGTAACAAATTAGATTTGCATAAACGGGAAACCGGATATAAGATGTATTTATAGATTAATTAGAGTTTTGATGTGTTTTAAAACAAAGTTTAAATTTTATTGAGGGGAGTAAACAATTATGGAATTACAAGAAATGAATATAGAAGGAATTATAGAAATGGCAGTTAAAACAGCAATAAAAGAATATGACAAGGAACAAAAAGATTTAGATAAGAAAAAAGTTTTTCATAATACCAAATTATTAATGAAACATTATAATGATTTAAAATCTCATATTATTTATTCAATAAGTGATATAAATGATATAACAAATACTGATAAGATTGAATTAGAAAAAGAAGAATATGATGAATTATATATATTAAGTATAAAACAAAGTAAAGTGAAAACATTAATAATGATATCGCATATAGATTCTTCATTAGAGGTATTAAAAAAAGAGCAAAGAAAAAAGGGTGTTGTAGAGAAATATTTGGCATTAGAAAAACTATTTATAGATGAAAAGACATATGAAGAAGTTGCAGAAGAGCTTAATTGTGGTGTTATTACAGTTAGAAGATGGGTTAAAGAGATGTTAGAAGAGTTAGGAATATATTTATTTGGAGTAGAAGGAATGAAGGTATGTTAAAATACAATGACAAATACATGAAAAAAAGATGCTATTTTAATGAAATAATAAACGTGAGATAATGGTATTGTGGAAAAGTAAGAAAACACAAAAACAACAATTTAAATATAGTTATATGGGAAAAGCACTTGTATGAAAATATAGGTGCTTTTAATTATAACAAAGCTAAATTGTACACATGAAATATCGTTTTGAAAAATAGATGAAAAAAAGATGTTATTTTAATGAAATAATAACCATGAGATAATGATATTGTGGAAAAGTAAAAAAAGACATATGATTTTAGGTACCTAAAAATATATATAAATTTAAAAATCTTATATTATTAAAACGAATCAGCCTTGAAGGGAGGTGATAATTTGAATGATAAGTAAATTAAAGCTTGAAATTAATAAAATGTTATCTCAAAATTTTCATGAGATAAATATATATGATGATGCTATGGAGCAAGGTTTTACGAAGCCTTGTTTTTTTGTGCAAGTATTATCTTCAAAACAAGTAAAAGAATTAAATAGACGATATAAAGAAGTTATATATTTTGATGTAAATTATTTAAGTAATAAAGAAAGTATTAATTTAGATTATTTTAATATGGCTGATACTTTATATAAAACACTTGAATATATAGAGGTTGATAATAAAAAGTACAGAGTATCTAATAAAGAGCATGAAATATCAGATGGAATATTACATTTTAAGTTTCAAGTAAAGTTTAATATATTAAAAACAATTGAAGAAGTAAATATGCAAAAGATGGGGGTAGATATTGTTGGAAAGTAAATTTTCAAAAGAGCAATTAGTACAATCTAAACATTTTACAAGAAATGAAAAGGACATTTTAAATGCATTATTAACAAAAGAAGAATATAGCATAAATGATGCAAGAGATGTAATAAACAAATTTTATAATATGGAGGTCAAATAAATGGCAGGTGGAACATGGGAAAAACAAAATAAAATAAGAGCAGGAGCTTATGTTAATTTTAAAAGTAAAAAGAATAATGATAGTAGCAATAATGAAAGAGGGGTAATGGCTTTACCGTTAGTATTGCCTTTTGGACCAGAAAAAACAATAGTAAAAATAGATAATGAAACAGATTTGTTAGGAGTAATAGGAATAGAACTAAATGAAGAAAGCCTTCTAATGCTTAAAGAAGGCTTAAAGAAAGCAAAAACAGTTTTATTATACAGACTTAATGAAGGTGTTAAAGCAACGAAGAAACTAGGAGAATTAGCAGTAACATCAAAATGGAGTGGAAGTAAAGGAAATGATATAAGAATTCAAATTCAAACTAATGTAAATGATGAAACTAAATTTGATGTAATCACATTCCTAGAATATACAAAACTAGATACACAAACTGTAAAAAATATTGATGAGTTAGTATCTAATGCACTTGTAGACTTTAAAGGATCAGGTGCACTAACTTTATCTGCTGGAGCAAAACTAGAAGGTGGAGAAGATAAACCTATTACAGGAAAGGATTATGTAGACTTTTTAGCAGAATTAGAATTATTTGATTTCAATACTGTAGCAATACCGTATGATGAGTCAGACACTAAGTTGGTTGTAAAAGAGTTTATTAAAAGATTAAGAGAATGTGAGGGAAGAAAAGTTCAAGCTGTTTTACCAAACTTTGCAGAAGCAGACTATGAAGGGATTATATCTATAAAGAATGGTGTGTATCTTAAAGATGATGTACATGTAACTAATGTACAAGCAACAGCATATGTAGCAGCGTTAACAGCAAGCTCAGGTTATGCTGATTCTAATACTTATGCTTTATATGAAGGTGCAAGCAATGTTGATGTTAGATATGCAGATAGCGAAATAAAAGAGATAATCAAAAAAGGTGAAATAATCTTCATCAATAATAAGCAACAAGTTTTAATTGAACAAGATATTAACACATTAAAGACTTTTACAGAGGATAAAAAATCTGACTTTAGAAAAAACAGAGTTATAAGAGTTTTAGATGGAATAAATGACAAGATTAAATATAAGTGGGAAGAATCTTATATTGGCAAAGTAAGCAACAATGAGGATGGAAGAAACTTATTTAAGAAAGATATATTAAATATTTTAGAAACATTACAAGGACAAGGAGCATTAGAAAATGTAGTTGTAGATGATATTGAGGTACTTAAAGGAAATTCTAATGATTCTATTGTTGTAAATGTTAATGCGCAACCAGTAGATAGTATGGAAAAAATATATATGACTGTATTTATATAATGATTGGAGGAATATTAAATGAGTAATTTTTTAAATTTTAGTGATACTTTAAGTGGAACAGAAGCAAAGGGGTTCATAACTGTAAATGGTAGAAATGAGGAATTATTTTATGCTAAAAAGTTAGAATCAGATGCAGAAAAAACTAAAACAACAGGTAAAACTTTAGGCAGTAGAGTTGAACAAAATAAAGCTACAGGCTGGAAAGGAACAGGAACACTTACAATTTATTATGTAACATCTTTATTTAGAGAAATGATGATAAAGTATATTAAAACAGGAAAAGATGTTTATTTCGATATGACAGTCACTAATGAAGATGCAACTTCTACAGTTGGAAAGCAAACAATTGTATTAAAAAAATGTAACTTTGATAAAGTAAGCATGGCTATGTTTGATGTAGAAAGTGAAGTTTTAGAAGAAGAAATGGCATTTACTTATGAAGATGTTGATTTATTAGATAAATTCGGAAAACCAGTAATTGGTTAATATTATAAATCTACTCTGTTTTAGCAGAATACGTTGATATATTCAATGGGTAAAGTGGCATTGTAATTGGACTTTGAGAATAGTTAAGTGAGAGTAAAAATTTTATATTTTACGCCTCGAACTTACTCAGTGACTTAATAGGAATCGAGTTTCCTCTTTTAAGTCACAATTTTATATTGGGAGCAAGCTAAAATGGGACTATACTCATTTTTAGTATTCCTAAGTTCAATTACTCAGTCCAACTTTACTTATGAATATATCAACGTATGCTAAAACAGAGTCTTATTTATGCTTTGAGTATTAAATATTAGTGTAAAAACAAAAACGATTAGTGAAGGAGTATGGAATAATGAATAATTTTGAAGATTTTTTAATGGATAGTTTTGAGGATACACAAGAAATTGAAAGAGAAGTAACAATAGGTGGTAAGAAAAAGCTTATGAAATTTAGACCTATTTCTGCTGAAATGGGGGATAGAATAAGAAAGAAAAATAGAAAAACTAAATTAATAAAAGGTCAAAGAATAATGGAAACAGATCAAGATAAATATGTATCTGATTTAATAATTGAAACTACAATTTGTCCTGACTTAAAAAATTCAGAACTACAAGCTTCATGGGGAGTTCTTGGTGCTGAAGAGCTACTAAGTGCAATGAAATCTAAGATGAGAGATGGAGAATTTTCAGATTGGTCATCAATAGTAGGAGAAGTTAATGGCTATGATAAAAGCGTTAATGATTTAATTGAAGAAGCAAAAAACTAATTAAGGAGGGAGATGGTGAAGCATCATATGCTCACTATGCCCTCCATAAATTAAAAATACTACCTCATGAATTAATGAATTTATCTAGACAAGAAAAGGCGTTTATATATGCTTCAATAGATTTACATGTAGAAAAGGAAAAGAAAGAAGCAAATAGGATGAAGAGAAAAAGATAAAAGGAGAGGAGGTAATATTATGGCATCAATGGAAACGGGCTTAATGGTAATGGATGGTATGGTAAATCAACCAGCATTACAACAACCAATAATGCCTAAGTTTCAACAAACATTACAAATGCAGCAAATACAATTAATACAACAAGAAATTTCATTAACAAATGTTTTACAAATAAATGTTCAAAAAGCAGCAGATGAACAAGATAAATTAAATCAAAATGTAAATAAAAGTACATCTAGTATGTCTGCACTAGCAACAAAGGCATCAGAAACATTTAAAAGTTTTTTCAATGCAGAAACATTGAAAAATGGAATATCAGCAGTTATAGGTGAAGCAAGTAAAATGCAAGACAAAATGATTTCAGTACAAGGAATGCTTGGAAATAAAGAGGCAGGAACAGCTTATTTTAATCATCTTCAAAAACAGGCTAATGAATCAGGATTTTCATTTGATGAACTTAAAAATAATGCACAATCATTTATGGGAGTAACTAAAAATACAGAAAGCTTAGATAAACTAGCCAATTTATCAGAACGTTTATCACTTGGTAATTCAGGAGAAGGAATATCTGGAGCAGGTGGAGCTATTAATAGTATGCTATCTGGAGATGGATCTGATCTTAAAGATAAGTTTGGATTTAGTAGCGAAGATATGGGAGTTTTACAAGCAAGTAAGGATTTAGATGATTTTACTTCAAAATTTGATGTGTTATTAAATAAAAAAGGCTTAGATTCTTCAATGCTAGATGAATTTAACAATTCAGCATCCTCACAATTTGAGAATCTTAAAGAAAACTTTGATAGTAGTTTAGGTACGATTGGATTAGGGTTATTGAATGCTATCAATCCAGCAATGCAAATGTTAAATGAAATGTTTTCCGATGGAGCTTTTCAGGGAATAATAAGTGGTATATGTATGGGAATTGGTTTGATAGCGACTTTAATATGTTGGGTTGGAGATGTAGTTACAAGCAATTGGGACATAATACAACCTATGTTGATATCATTAGGAATAGCTTTATTAGCTATATTAATACCACTTGTATTTCAATTTGCATTTGCATGGGTTATAGCTAATTTACCGATATTGATTTTAATAGGCACAATAATGTTACTTATATACTTTTTGAATTTATTTGGAATAAATTTTCAACAGATAATAGGTTTTATAGGTGGACTCTTTATGGGATTTGTAGGTTTTATATATAATAGCATTGCTTTAGTCTGGAATATAGTTGCTGCATTAGCTGAATTTTTTGCAAATGTATTTAATCATCCATTGTATTCTGTTCAACGTTTATTTTATAACATATGGAATTCTATTGTTGAATTCATAGGTGGAGCTTTAGATTGGATTGTAGAAAAAGCTAAAAGTATTCCATTTCTAAAAGATTTAATTGGAGATTTTTCAATAGGGTCTTTTAAAATGGATATACCAGAACCACCAGAGGATTATGTAAGTGTACAAAGAATGGAAACAAAGGATTTAAATGGCCAATTTAATTTAGGTTATAGTAGCGGTAGTAATTTTGTAAATGGTATTTCAGATAAGTTTAAAAATAATGATGCTATTTTAAATTCATATAATGAAGATAACATGGGAAATAATTTTAATAATTCTCTATTAAATCAAGGTGGAAATAATTCAAGTGGTATTCCAAGTGATATGGGTGGAGGCAGTGATGCTTTAACCTCAGCAATAGACAATACTAATTTAGGTAATAATGTATCAGAAGGATCAGAATCACTTAAAGGGATAAATGATAGTGTGGAAGTTTCAAATGAAAATTTAGACTTAATGAATGATTTAGCAGAACTGGAAAGTATCCAAAATTTCATAACATTAACTCCAACTGTACAAGTAACCACAGGAGATATAAGAAAAGAAGCAGATATAGATACAATTATATCTAGAATAGAATCATATATGGAAAATGAAATGACTAATAGTGCAGAGGGGCTGTATGCGTAATGAGTAAAAGATATAAGATGCGATTAAGTGTAAATGAAGGCAGAGAAGGATTTGTTTTACCAGTTCTTCCACAAGATATTGAAATAAGTGATAGTGGAGATAACAAAACTCATAATGTAATAAATATAGGTGAAGTTAATGTAATAAATATTCCTAAATTAACTAAAATATCATTTAAAAGCTATTTCCCAAGAAATAATGGTCCTTATGTGAATGATAAGCATTTTTTTAGACCACATGAATATATGAATAGACTAAATGAATGGCGTCAAAATGCAGAAAAAGTAAGATTTATATTTATAGGTTCAGAATTTGCAATAAATGATTTATTTTCTATTGAAAATCTTAAATTTACCGAAAAAGGTGGAGAAGTAGGAGATATATATTATTCAATAGAGTTAAAAAGATATAAACCTTATTATGCTACAAGAGCAGTTGTAATGGAAACAAAAAATGGTATCATTGTTGAAAATTATAATACTACACTTAGACCTGATGATAAAGTAAAAGTTAATAGCCATAAAGTAGTTAAAGGTGAAAGCTTATGGCACATTGCAAAAAAATATTTAGGCGATGGAAACAGGTATAAAGAAATTGCAGAACTTAATAATATATCAAATCCAGGTTTAATATATCCTGGACAAGTTATTAATATTCCATAAAGGAGGTTAACATGAATATAGAATTATTAATTGATGATAAAAAAAGTAATATCTATAATCTTAGCAATCTTATAAAACAAGTAACATGGAAAACAAAAAGAAAAGGAAGTCCTTCAAGCTTAGAAGTGACATTGTTAACGAATGAAACATTAGGTGTATCAAATGGTGACATAATAAGATTTAAAGTTGATGGGGTTAATATTTTCTATGGTTATGTGTTCAAACATAGTGGTAATGAAGGAGAAGAAATAAAATTAATAGCTTATGATCAAATTAAATATTTAATGTATAATGATACTTTTTCAGATGTTAACCTAAAAGCAAGTGATGTAGTTGAAAGGATACTTTATAATCTAGGATTGACAAAAGGTATTATAGAAGATACTGGTTATGTAATTCCTAGATTTAACGAAAAAGATAAAAAATTAGTAGATATTATTTATAAAGCATTGGAAAAAACATTAGGTTCAACTAAAAGAACTTTTGTTTTATATGATGATTTTGGAAGTATTAATCTTAAAGATATAAATAATATGAGACAGGAATTAATAATATCTGAAAATACTAATTTAGGAAAATATGATTGGAGTAATTCAATCGAAGATAGTTATAATGCTATAAAGCTTGTTAGAAAAAGTGAGGATTCAGAAGAGGAAGAAGTATACACTACTGAAGATAAAAATAACATGTATAAATGGGGTAAACTTCAATTTTTTAAAAGCATTGATGATAAAGTGAATAAGGCACAAATAGACGAAATACTCAAAGCTCATTTAACATTAAAAAATAAAGAGAAGAAGTCATTAAAACTTAAAGATGTTTTAGGTACTGACATTAAATTAGAGGCAAAACTTAGAGGGGGATCTGGTGTGTGGGTTGATATAAAAAGATATGGAATAAATGAAATGTATTTAATAGAAGAAGCCACACATAAGTTTTCTAAAGATGGACACATAATGGATTTTGATTTAAAGGTGGTGTAAAGTTTGGCTAGTATGATAGAAATTATAAAACAAGCAAGTGTAAATGCAATTAATGCTGGAAATCCTTTAGATATAGAATTTGGAACTATAATAGATGATAATTTAACTGTTAGGATAGATCAGAAAAGAATATTACAAAAAGATTTCTTTGTTGTTCCAGAAAGTTTAAATAGATATGAAATAGATTTAAAACATTCTCATTCAGAAACATCATCAGCTCTTGGCACAATAGTTATTAGAGAAGGATTAAAAAAAGGAGACATTCTTGCATTGTTAATGATTGAAAAGGGAAGTAGATTTTTAATTCTTGATAAGGTGGGAAAGTATGAATAATTTTAGTATATTGCCTCAAGGAGGCATAATAAAAGATATTGATATTATAAAAGAAAAAAAGCATCCTAGTAAAACTTATAAGATCAAAGAAAATAGAATAATTGGATTTTGTGATGAGATAGAAGCACTTAAGCAGACAATATATTTTATATTAAATACAGAGAGATATGATTATTTAATATATCCTGATAGTTATGGAAGTGAATTTAGAAGAACTATAGAAATGGACAGAGATATTGCAGAGAGCGAACTAAAGCGTAGAATTAAAGAAGCATTAACCCAAGATGATAGGATTGAAAATGCAGATGAATTTATATTTGAATATGAGAAAGACAGTGTATTAGTAAAATTCACTGTCTTTTCTATTTACTCAAAATTATATGAAAGTGTGGTGATTTAAATTTGTTTGAAGTAAAAGAAGAAGACTTATTAAAAGAAATGCTAGATAAAATCCCTAATGATTTGGATAAAAGAGAAGGCAGTAGTTTAATATATAATGCATTAGCTCCAGCAGCACAAGAAATATCAAAACTAAGATCTGATATGGATAGATTTTTAGAATATACTTTTGCATCACCTAATATACCTGATGAATATTTAGATAAAAGATGCGTTGAACATGGAATTGAAAGAAAGATGGCAACATATGCAATAAAGTTAGGAACGTTTTATGATACAGAAGAGAAGTTAATTGATATTCCATTGAAATCTAGATTCTCTATAGATAAGACTAATTACATTGCAACAGAAAGAATTGAAAAGGGAAAATATAAAATGCAATGCGAACTTATAGGGACTAAAGGAAATTATCCAAGTGGGAATTTACTTCCTATTGAATACATTGAAGGATTAGGAAAGGGAGCTTTAGGTGAAACAATACTAGATGGTGTTGATACAGAAAGCAATGAAAGCTTATTTAATAGATTAATGGTAAAAGTAAGAACGCCATCAACATCTGGAAATAAATATGATTACTTAAATTGGGCTTTAAGTGTTAATGGAGTTGGAGATGCAAAAGTAAAGCCATTGTGGAATGGAAATGGAACCGTAAAAGTGTTAATAACAGATACTGATGGTAGAGCACCTGTGGAAGATTTAATAAAAAAAGTAAGTGATGTTATAGAAGAAAAAAGACCTATAGGAGCAACCGTTACAGTTACAGGAATAAAAGAAGTTAATATTAAAATTTCTACAAAGGTTATTTTACAAGAAGGTAGTGTTTTAGAAGCAATAAAAGATATGATTATTTCTAATATTAACTCTTATTTTAAAAAGATAAGTTTAAAAACTAATATAATAAGATTTAATAGAATAGTAAACTGTATTTTAGATGTGGATGGAGTTGAAGATTATAAAGAAATTACTTTAAATGGAAAACAAAAGGATATAAGTTTAAGCGAAGATAGCGTTCCAATATTGGAAAGTGTGGTGGTAGATGGTGTTAATTAAGAGCTATGTACCTTTTTTTATATCACAAATTAAAGAATTTGCAAAAATATATGATCTTGAGCAAGATGAAATTGAAAAACTGACTTTAAATATAAGAGATTTACTAAATCAATGTTTTGTAGAAACATCAACATGGGGAATAAAATATTGGGAAGACTTTCTTAACATTGTTCCAGATGATTCTAAATCAATAGAAAGTAGAAGATCAAATGTATTAGCAAGGTTAAGAGGAGAAGGAACAACATCAAAAGAGGTAATAAAACAAATTGCTAAAAGTTTTATAAATGATGTTGAGGTAAAAGAAAAAAATGAGAATTATAGCTTTGAAGTATATCTAAAATCAAGAGATGGATTTTCAAAAATGCTAGAGCTGTTATATTCAGCAGTAGAAGAAGTAAAACCAGCACATTTAAAAGCAAAATATAAACTTATAGCTATAAATGAAAGTTCTATATATTTTGGTATAGCTCCTATGGATGGAGAAATTTTAACTAGTTATCCATGGAGTTCTAGTGATATTAAATCTAATAACAAAGTCAATATACAAATTATACAAAATAGAAGCTTAGAAAGCTTAATTATATATCCAAAGGGGTGAATATAAATGAAAGAAAAATTTTATACAATATTAACGAATATAGGGAAAGCAAAGATAGCTAATAGCAGTGCATTAGGAAGTAAGGTTAATTTTGCAAAAATAAAAGCTGGAGATGGAAATGGAAAATACCATGAGCCAACAGAAGATCAAATAAAGCTTGTAAATACTGTTTGGGAAGGCAATATAAGAAACATTGAGGTAACTAAAGAAAATCCTAATTGGATAGAGATAGAAGCAATAATTCCATCAGATGAAGGTGGATTTACAATTAGAGAATTTGGAGCATTTGATGAGGAGGGTAATTTATTAGCAATATCAAAATGTCCAGAAACTTATAAACCAATAATATGTGATGGAAGTATAAAAGAACTATTAATAAAAATGGTACTCTCAGTAAGTAATACAGACAATGTTTCACTAAAAATAGATCCAACAATAGTGGTTGCAAAGAAAAGTGATGTTGAGAAAGTTAGTGCTAATGTTGATGAAATTAAGTCACAAATGAAAGATATTGCGAACAAAGTAGATAATATTAAAATTGCAGATGCTACTATAACTAAAAAGGGAATTGTACAGCTTAATAATACTACGAATAGCACAAGTATTACCCAAGCAGCTACAGCCAATGCAGTTAAGTTAGCAATGGATAGAGCGAATTCGGCTTTTCAATCAGCCAGTGATGGTAAAAATGCTATTGCTGGCAAAGTAGGAAATGTTACAGGAAGCAATACACATGCAGAAATAGCAAATAAAATACAAACAGATAAAAATACAGCAGCAACTAATTTATCTAATAAGGGTGTGAGTGCAAATGGAAATGAAGCTTTAGCTAGTTTAGTTTCTAAAATCGCAAATATAAGTATACAGGAAATGGGAGGAAAATTATTCACAAGTGGTACAATCAAAAAAGGAGAAACTGTAAATTTGGGTTTTGTTCCATCAGTTCTCATAGGTCACTTTTGGGAACCTAATTTTCATTCTCTTGCTATATATGTAAATGGTGTACGCTATTCTGTTGGGGGAGAAGGAAAACAATATTCGAGTGGTGGTAGCGGTAATATGAGTATTAATAATGATGTAAGTTTTACGATTATAGGAACTAATTTTACATTAGGACGTATCTTAAATAATGATAGAAATATTATGACATATATAGCTTATTCTTAATATTTAATAAAAATAAGGAGGAAATACATGAAAACATTAATAATTTACGACAATACAGGTTTTATAATTTTACAACAAACAGGTTCTTATAGAGCACAAGAAGGTGGTGTACAATACTTAGAAGTAGAGATACCTACAGGGAAAATGGTTAAAAGTATAAACGTAGATAAAAAAGAAGCTATTTTAGTAGATATACCAAAATCTGAGGTAGAAATACTTAAAGAAAAAGTAGAAAGCTTAGAAATGGCTAATGCAGAATTAACTACATTAGTGTCTATGCAAAGTCAAAATGCTTAAGAAATTAAAATTTAAAATAAAAAGGATGGTAGATAAAATGAAATTTGATAAAAATAGTGGATGCACAAAGGTATGGGTAACATTAATAATGAATGGAGTTTATGAATATAAAGCTGTTCCTAAGCTTTTAAACTTGCAAGAATGTGTAAAAGAAGTTTTAGTTGAAATAGGAGTTGAAGTTTAGTTCGCAATAGGAATAAAATAGGAAGCACATATAAATAGAAAGGAGAGTTTAATAAATGTCTGAAAAGTTTTATACTATATTAACTAATATAGGAAAAAGTAAAGTTGCTAACTTTGCAATTAATGGAGAAGAAGTAAAGTTCGTTAAACTAAAAGTTGGAGATGGAAATGGAAAGTATTATAACCCAATAGAAAATCAAAAAGATTTGATAAATACAGTTTGGGAAGGAAAGATAGGAAATATTCAAATAGATAAAGAGAATCCTAATTGGATAATTCTAGAAGCAATAATTCCACCAGAAGTCGGAGATTTTACAATTAGAGAATATGGAGCATTTGATGAAGAAGATAATTTACTGGCAATATCAAAATGTCCAGAAACTTATAAACCTACAATATCTAATGGAAGTACAAAGGAATTAATAATAAAAATGATACTCTCAGTTAGTAATACTGAGAGTATTTCTTTTGAAGTTGATCCTAATATAATGCTGGCAAAAAAGAGCAAAGTAGATGAGATAGATAAAAAAGTTAATCATACTATTTCGCAATTGAAAGATTTGACGAAAAATATAACCAAAATTATAAATGATGGGAATTACACTTTTAAAGATGACATTGATTTAAACACATTAACTGAACAAGGTAATTACTATGTTAGTGTTAAATGTACTAATTCACCTGGAAATGGTCTTTTAGAAGTAAAGAATTTTGGTAATGGGGAAGTAATAAAACAAATATTATATAGATTAGGTACTTTGAATTATACAGATGCAGATACTTATATTAGGACTTGCTTTAAAGGTATTTGGTCTAATTGGAGTTTAATTGGTGGGAATAATACAGGATGGATTGATTTACCTTTGACAGATGGGATTTCATCTATACAAGGGTATACATGCAGATATAGAAAAGTGGGAAAAATAGTTCAATTATGTGGAATTATAAGTGGAATTACAACAGAAACGCAATCAGATAAAGTTATAGCAACTTTACCAAGTGGTTTTAGACCGTCAGAAATCAATATTGTACTCTTACCAAAAAGTACGAATGATGATAATTACTTAAAAATATATGTAAGTGCTAATGGTGCAATTGGTACAAAGGGTACGAATATGAGGTCAATAGCTTCCTCAAATGGATTTATGCTATCTCCAATTATGTTTCTAGTAAATTAAATGAGAGGTGATGAGAATGGATTATAAAAATAAAACAATAATTGATAAAAATGGTTTTATAATAGATATGTGTGTACTATTTATAGACAATAAACCCCAATATTTTGAAGTTATAGAAGATATACAAATTGTTAATAGGTATACAGGGGATTATGTAAAACCAAAATGGGATTTTGAAAAAGAAGAATGGATTGAAGGTGCAACAGAAGAAGAAATAAAAGAATGGGAAGAAAGTAATAAACCAAAACCTAAAGAACCAAGTGAAGATGAAATATTAATATCTAATGTTTTATTAGAAAATGCAACTTTGAAACAAAAAACAAATGATTTAGAAGAAATGACAGCAAATTTAATGCTAAAAATAGCAGAGTTGAAAGGTGGTAATGCAAATGTATAAATGGATTAAAAAGTTTTATCTTATGGGGCTTTATACAGATGAAAACTTAAATGTATTTGTAGGAAGTAAAGATATTACAGAAGAAGAAAAACAAGAGATTATAAATAGTAAAGTTGTTTCGCAATAGCAAACTAGTAATAATTTAATAAATAAGGCAATAATAATGACTGTAATAGGTCTTTTTTTATTGCTTAAAATAGGAAATGAATTAAATATGAATAAATTTTACAAAAGATTTTTGGAAATGAATAATTTAGAATTAGGTATAAAAACTTTTATTGTACTTTTAATTTATTTTGGGAGTATATTTGCATTTTATTTGAAATTTATTTACAGAAGTATGCAAATATTGTAGAATTTACTTATGCAAGGGGGATTCTGCAATGACTATAGAAGAAATAAAACAACAGTTAGATTTTTTATCAGATAAGATTGATTTAATTAATACCAATATTCAATTCAATATTACTACATTTTTAGCAATATTAGCGATAGCTATAGCGTTAACAGGTGCAGCATTAGTACTATTAGTAAGAAATATTGTAAGCAAAAGATTTAATGAAGAAATAAAAAATATAGATGATCAAAGAGATAAGAAGATTGAACAGGCTACTGATAAAATAAATGAAATCATATTCAATAAAGATGAACTTTTAGGATATGAGAAGGGATCATGGACGCCTAAATTACAATTATATGGATGGGGAGATTATAAATATTATTTTATAACTAATGGAGCAGGTACTTATGTTAAACAAGGTGATATTATAAATATAAATTTATATATTACTGCACAAATCACAGATGAGATTAGAGCTGAAGCTAATAATGTAGCCAAGAGATGTAGAGTAATAATTGATGGATTGCCATTTACAGCAAGTCCATATATGTATAGAAGCTGTTCTTTAGGAGTATGTGAAGGAATAAATACTGAAGAAGGGCAGTTAGTAGCAGAAATAATTCCGACTGAGGATGTTCCAACTCAAATAGAATTTGGGTTAATAAATAAAAATAGATTGAGATTTCTTGAACTTAAAGAATTATCTGAATTTGTAACAATAAAAGTATCAGCTATTTATAGTACTAGATAAATATAAGGTTGAAATATAGTTTTATTTCAACCTTATATTATTAATACTGCACAATAGCAATATATGATGTAAAAACAAAATTAAATAAGGCAATAGATCAGGATTAGCGATAGTCTTTTTTTTATTGTCTAAAAATAACAGCTTAAAATCAACTATATGATAAAAAGTAAAAATTTACTAAATTTCTTATATATAAAGGAATTTGTATTACGATTATTGTTGGTTTTTACCATATATAAAGTTAAAATATTTTATGGACGCGTTCAATAATGGAAATAAGGGAGAAATAATATATAATGAAAAATTGTTATAAAAGAATACTTATCATGTTTGTAATGACATTAACCATTATGGGAGTTGGAGCATTTCAAAATAAAACTATTGCTAATGCTGAAACTCTTCCAAAACTTGAATTAAAAGAAGCAACAAAATTTAGTTTAGCTTGGAATGATCGTGGTAGTGGTGGAAAGTATGATGGAGCTTTCTATAGACTAACAACTGATACGGGATATGTACCTGTTGGATACTATGGTCAAGAAAATTATAATGATCCAAATAGTGATGTGCTAAAAGTACTTACAGTTAAATTTACTGATGGTATAACAGTTTATCCAATAGATTATAAAGTAATATGGAATGATAAAGGTTCTGGTGCAAATATGAATGGATATTTTTGGGAACCTATAGCTCCAGAAGGATATGTTGCTATGGGAATGATTGTAACTAATGGATCTAAGCCATTAGAAAAAGACGTAGTTTGTATAAAAGAAGAATATACGGAAAAGGGTTGTGCTGGAAAATTTATTTGGGATGATACTAATACAGGATCAGCTACAAACTTTGGTTCATGGTCTATAGATCCTATAAAAAATACTAATGGAGAATTTACTGGTGTATCTGCTAATACTTTTGTTGGAATAACTTCACTTGATAAAAATAGTACAACTGATAATCCTGTTTTAAATGTTTTTAAAAAAGATTTAATAGTAAATACTAATGAATCAATATCATTAGATCATTCAATAATGAATTTAACAGTAAATGATTCAAAACAATTAACAGCGACAACTACACCTTCAGCGGTAGATATAAATTGGTCAAGCTCAGATGAAACAGTTGCAACAGTAGATTCTAATGGAAATGTTAAAGCTATAAAAGAAGGACAAGCAACGATAACATCACAAATTAAAGGAACAGATATAAAAGCTAATTGTATGGTTACAGTTACAAAAGAAGATAAAGAACCTGAACCAATAGATCCGGAACAAGAGTATATAATTAACACTGCTTATGCCAAAGGCGATAATACTAATAATGCTAGTGGTCAAGTATCTATAATATTTAGGGGAGTTACGGAGGCACAATTAAAAGTTGTAAAAACAGCAGATGTAGATTCTGTATATGTGGGAGATAATTTTACATATACAATAGAAGTTACTAACACAAGTGATAAAACTGCTAAATCAGTAGTTATTAATGATAGTGCTCCTAATCATATTCAATTTATACCTAATGGAGTAACAACAACTCAAGGGCTAATTGATTCAAGTTCAACATCTAAAAGTATTATAGTTAATGTTGGAGATATTCCTCCATCAGGAACAGTTATAATAAAAATACCAGTTCTTGTAGTGGAATAAAATTATAGTTAAAATTTATTAAGGCACTCACTTAAATGTAGGTGTCTTTTCTTATATCCAAAATTATATTAAAAGGAGCAACTTTATGGATGAAATAATGAAAATGGCTTTAAGTCAGGGCTTAGGATATGCGTTATTTGTTTTTTTATTATTATATGTTCTTAAGACAACTGGTGAAAGAGAAAATAAGTATCAAACTTTACTTGATGCATTAGCAGAAAAGTTTAATGTTGTTGAAGACATAAAAGAAGATGTGAAAGAAATTAAAAATAAGATTGAGAGCTAGAAATAAAAATAGAGTATTGATGAAACTAAAAATTATTTATTAATTATGAAAGGTGAGGTTGTATGCGAGGTATAGATGTAAGTAATCATAATGGAGATATAGATTTTAATAAAGTAAAAGAAGACAATATAGAAGTTGCTTATATAAAAGCAACTGAGGGGACAACCTATGAAGACCCTTACTTAAATAAAAATTATAATGAAGCTAAAAAAGCCGGTATTAAGACTGGCTTTTATCATTTTTTAGTTGGTTCTTCTGAGCCAGAAACTCAGGCAGAAAATTTTTATAATAATATAAAAGACAAGGAGAATGATTTAAAACCTTGTTTAGATATAGAAATAAGCAATTTTAATGTAATGGATTATGCTCTAAAATTTATAAAAAAGTTTGAAAGTTTATGTGAATTACAACTTTGCATATACACTTCGCCTTATTTTGCAAATGAAAACTTAGATTCTAGAGTAGCTAAATATAAATGTTGGATAGCTCATTATGGCGTTGAAAATCCTATGAAAACAACTATATGGGGAGAAAATTATGCAGGACATCAATTCACTGAAAACGGTAAGATAAAAGGAATTGATACTAATGCAGATATAAATAATTTTACAGATGCTATATTAGTAGAACATAAGAAAATAGGATATGTAATAACTGATTATTTGCCAAATGGGTATAGGGGAAATAACGAATTTAAGGGTGTTGATCTAGAATATGTTTTAAGTTATTTCAATGATATTAGATGTTATGTTAGAAGCGATAGTAAAGGCATTTGGTTAGAAACTCAAATTTTACCTATGAGTAAGTGCCAAGAATTAAAAGCTAAATTAGGTAGTTGGTTCTACTGTATAAAATAGATTTTTAATAAAGGATGATAATGCAAAAATAATCCTCCAATTTTTAGATACTATTTCTCAAACAAAAATTAGATTGATATTATAATAGTTATTATTAATAACAATGTAATAAAATCATGCATATAATATTGTATGAAGTTATAAAGTTTATAATTTCATGAGTTATAGTAATCAGAGTTACTTTTGCTTTTGAGATTTGTTTGGTGATATTCCTATAATAAAAAATGTAATGTTTGCTAAAAGAATAAGTATCTATTAAATGTTAAAACTAGATTACACAAGGAGGATGTAATATGAGTAAATTATATTATAAGGAAGAAATAGCCGCAAATGATGAAATAATTGAGAAGTTAAATGTAAATGATAAAGAAGAAGATAAAAATTTAAATATAGATATGGAGACAACTGAGGAAATAAATAAAGAAATAGATATAGCTAATGAAGAAGAGAGAAAAAGATGGCATTTTGGAAAACATGTTGATCTTTCAGCAAATTGCAATTTCGAAATGCATGTTAATTCTGAAAATAAGATGATTTATGTATGTCCAGGAAAGGCTCAATACTTTTTAGCTAGTTCATCAAAATGTTGTGGACCAATTAGTGTTAAATATTTAGGCCATAATTATGATGAAAAATGTAAAAAAATATATGGATGTCTTGGAACGTATTTTGTATTTGATTCAGGAATAGTTATTATTCCTAAAAAACAATTACACCCTGGCGCTATAGATGTTTTACCATTCTTAGCATATGATGGATGCAATTATTATAAATTTGAAGTAATATTCACTTATTCTCCATGTGAATGCTGTAAATGTTGTAGTAAGTAGTTTTTTAAAATAAATGTAAATATATTTTAATATAAACAAAAGAGTTGATCTAAATGATTAAAAAACAATTTAGATCAACTCTTTTGTTATCTTATATTCTATAAGCAATTTTAATAGGGAAGTTTAAGAAAGAATATAATACTTTTCCAAAATATGTTGACAATTTAACTTTTTTGTAATATTTATACAAAGAGATATATGATAAAATCTTATGTATAGCATTAACGCTTTTAAAGGTAAGGAGAAATTATGAATAAAAAAGTTAAAAAAAAACCAACAAGAAAAAAAGCGAGGCGTGAGAAGAAAAAGAAAAAATCATTTTCGGTATTTGTGGGATTAATATATGTTATTACTTTTTTAGTAATAACAACACCTTTAGTATTAATTTACGGTCCATATGACAAGACAAGGAAAACTTTAATTTCAACAGTGTTAGCTACTCGCCATGCCTATTTAGTAAATGATTTTATACCGCAAAAAACATTAGATAAAATATTGGGAAAAAGTGAAATTGAAGAAGAAAGTGTTCCAACTAATACATCTATAGATTTAAACAAAATAGATGTTAAATATGATTCTGGAAATAATGTAACTAAATATGATATACATACAGAAAGATATGATGGTTATATGTTAGAAATAGAAAATCCACATAAAGTTAAAGTAGCTATGACTAAATATCTTGGAAAATTAGGTCAGAAGACAAGCGAAATGGCAGAAGAACATAATGCAATAGCAGCTATAAATGGTGGAGCATTCTCAGATACATCTTCAGATGGAGTAATACGTGCTGGCACAGGGGGAAAACCAGAGGGGTTTGTGATTTCTAATGGAAATGTTATATATCCTACTACAAAATGTGATGAGCATTTTATTGCGAATGTAATTGCATTTACTAAAAAGGGTCAATTAATTGTAGGAAATCATACCCTAGCAGAATTAAAAAAACTTGATGTGCAGGAAGCAATGTGTTTTAGGGAACCTAACGTAATAATAAATGGAGTTAGACAGCATAAAAAAGAAGATTATGTAGATGGAATTAATCCTAGAACTGCAGTTGGACAAAAAGAAGATGGAACAGTACTATTTTTAGCTTTAGATGGTAGAAAATTATCTAAACCAGGAGCTACAATATATGAAGTTCAAGAAATAATGAAAAATCGTGGAGCCATAAATGCAGGTATGCTTGATGGTGGATATTCAACGACTATGTATTATAAAGGTGATGTAATAAATTCTCCTAATTCGTGGGATGGAGAAAGAACTGTTGCTACAGCATTTTATGTTGAACAGTAAGTTAGGAGATGAAATATTATGAAAGTTTTAAATAAATTATTAATTTTTACATTTGTAGCATTTATAATTCAACAAGGAATATTTTTATATATTGAAAATATATATTTATCATCAAATATGGATATTAAGATAGAAAAATCTGATGATAGTGAAGTTAGTAAAAATGAACAAAAAGAAGTTGAATTAAAAGAAAATGTAGATGATTTAAAAGTATCTTCTAATGGTAGATATATTGCAGGGCTTCAAGATGGAAGATTAAAAGTATTAGATAGTGATGAAAATAAATATAAAGACGTTAAAAATAATGTTAATAGTAATATTGTATTTTACAAATGGGTTACAAATTCAGATCGTATAATTGCCATACAAAAAATAAAAGAAAAAGGAAGAAATTATTTTGAGCCAATAGCATTTAATGCTAAAAATGGGGAACAAATTGAACTTGCAGACTTTGATTTTAACAAATTAAGAGTGAGAATTGAAAATAGTGAGGATAAAGTAGAAGATATTCCTTTTTCAATAGGAACCCATAGTTTATATATTAAAATTAAAAAGAGTAATGAAAAAAGTGATTTATATTATGCAAACACTATGAATCAATTAGAGAAAAAGAGAAGTAATAAAGAGATAGGTAATATTGTTATCCCGACTACAGGAGCTAATGCAATAATGGAGATGGGAACTCAAGTAACAATATTAGATAAACCAGATAATTTATTGATACCTAATACAAAAAATCCAAAGTTACTAGGAGCAGATATAAACGATAATGTATATTTTGCCTCAGAAGTAGATAATAAGGTTGTAAAAATATATTATGCAATTTCATCTGATAATTATAAAGATTGGAAAGAATTCAAATTAGATAATCCAGTAAATAAAGAAGATGTATTAGTTGATTATAGTGGGAAAGTTTATATTAATGATAATGAAAAGAAATCCGTAACAGAACTTACAAGTAAAAAAACAATTAAGTATAAAGGTGAGTTAATCCAAACATATTCTAAAGGAGTTATATCGAAGAATGGTAATAAACTAATAAAGAACAGTATATAAGAAAGTAAAAATGCTACTAAATTTAACTTTAGTAGCATTTCACAAAAAAAATAATCTAGTTTTGTGAGTTTTTCATATAGAGTTTAAAGGATTACAATTGTACAATATAACCATGATAAACAATTAATTAGACTTAAATGGGAGGGGTTAACATGGCAGATTTGTCATTAAGACACATTTATAAAATATATTCAGGTGATGTAACAGCAGTAAACGATTTTAATTTAGAAATAGAAGATAAAGAATTTATAGTATTTGTTGGACCATCAGGTTGTGGTAAATCAACAACTTTAAGAATGATAGCAGGTTTAGAAGAAATATCTAAAGGTGAATTATATATAGGTGGAAAATTAGTAAATGATGTTGAGCCAAAAGAAAGAGATATAGCAATGGTATTTCAAAACTATGCATTATATCCTCATATGAGTGTTTATGATAATATGGCTTTTGCATTAAAGCTTAGAAAAGTACCTAAAGAGGAAATTGATGAAAAGGTAACTGAGGCTGCAAAGGTATTAGGCATAGAACATTTATTAACAAGAAAACCAAAGGCTTTATCTGGAGGACAAAGACAAAGAGTTGCATTAGGAAGAGCCATAGTTAGAGAACCTAAAGTGTTCTTAATGGATGAACCATTATCAAATCTTGATGCAAAATTAAGAGTTCAAATGAGAACTGAGATATCTAAACTTTATAATAAATTACAAACAACTTTCATATATGTTACTCATGACCAAGTTGAAGCAATGACTATGGGAACTAGAATAGTTGTAATGAAAGACGGTATAATACAACAAGTAGATACTCCACAAAACATATATAATAACCCAGTAAATATTTTCGTAGCTGGATTTATAGGAAGTCCTCAAATGAACTTCATAGATGGTAAAATAATAGAAAAAGAAGGCAATCTATATTGTAGCTTCGAAGAAAATAATATATTATTACCAGAACAACAAGCTAAGGAATTAAAAACCAAAGGTTATGTGAATAAAGAAGTTACATTTGGAATAAGACCAGAACATTTAGATGATAATATGGAAGTTGTAAAAGAAAATCCATCATCAATTATAAATGGAAAAGTAGAAGTAGTTGAGCTTATGGGAGCTGAAAGTTATATTTACTTTGTAGCATCTAACAATAATATGACAGCAAGAGTAAATGGAACTACTAATGTAAAAACTGGAGATTCAATAAAATTATACGTTGAAAGTGAAAAAATACACGTATTTGATAAAGAAAGTGAATTAAGAGTAATATAAATTTTATTTTGAGGTGAAGAGATGTACGGATTAGTTGAATATTTAAATGAATTATATAAAAAATGTGAAATACCTTTTGAATTATGTATTGATAATAAAATGGTTTTTAAAACTAATCCTTTTCTTTACACTGATAAAGAAATAATAGAAGCTAGATTTAATATAAATAATAAAATATTTATATTAAGAACTTATAGCAATTTTAAAGACTCACTAAAGCTTATTAAATTTTGTATTGAAAATAGATGCAAAGATGAGCACAATGTTAGAGAAAATACAATAATTTCTTTATTAAAAAATGAATATGTATCAAGTGATAAATTAAATGATATTATGATTGAGTTAAATGAGGTCTATTTAATATCTATTAATTTAGAAGAAAAAATAAGTGAAGCTATAGAGATTTTAAAGACAATATATATAGATACTGAAGTGTCTATATTAGAATATAATGAATATATTATTTTATTAGGGACATTTGAAGATATTGAAGATCATATATCAAGCATAACTGAAACTATACACAATAATTTATATAAAAGATGTTATATAAGTTACTATGCTGTAGAAGATTATAATAATATAAGTTCATTATATAAAGATGGGATATATAAAATTAACTTAGCTAAAAAATACAATATTTCAAATAGAATATTTAATGAAAAAAGTCTATTATTTGAAAGTATTGTAGATAGTTTAAGTGAAGAAAAGAAAGTAAAAATATTATCTAAATTTAATTATGGATTTAATAAATTAGATGATGATACAATAAATACAATAGAAGTATTTTTTAATTGCGATTTAAATTTGAGTGAATCAGCTAAAAATTTATATGTACATAGAAATACTTTGATTTATAGGTTAGATAAGATTAAGAAATGTACGTCTTATGATATTAGAAACTTTAATGAAGCAATACTATTTAAAATAGCATTTTTCATATGGAAAGAGAGTAATATATAAATTCATATTTGATATTCCGGTAACGATACCGAGTTCTGAATTCAATAGGGTAAATTTATTAGTTTATTGATATAATAATTGAAATGGGTGTATAATAAAATTATTGCGGAAACGTTACCATTATTTTTATTAGATTTTACATATATATTAGGAGGAATATCATGAATATAGGAGATATAGCAAGACTTGCAGGTGTAGGGGTAAGTACTGTTTCAAGAGTTATAAATAATCATCCAGATGTAAAAGAGAGTACAAGAGAACGAGTTTTGGAAATTATAAAACAAAACAATTACATACCTAATAATAGTGCACGAATATTAAAGCAAAACAATACTAAAAATATAGGTGTACTAGTAAAAGGAGTGTTTAATCCATTTTTTTCACAGATGATAAATGTTATAGGTAACATCATAGATAGATCAGGATATACAATGATATTAGAGCAGAATGATTACAACTTTTATCAGGATGTAGAAAATCTTATGGGATTTATAAAAGAAAAGAAATTACAAGGAGTTATTTGTCTAGGTGGAAACTTTATTGATATAAAAGAAGATAGTTTTTCAGATATAGAAACTCCAATAGTTTTAACATCAGTTAATACTATATCTAAAAAAGGCAAGAAACATTATTCTTCAATAGGAATAGATAATATTAAAGCTTCTTATGATGCAACTAAATATTTAATAGAAAAAGGCCATAAAAAAATAGCACTTATTTTAGGTGATGAAAATGATTTGGGAATTAGTTGGTGGAGACTTAAGGGATATAGAAGTGCTTTAGAAGACAATAATATTGAAATTGATGACGAACTTGAATTAATCGGAGATTATTCTTGTGAAAAAGCATATAACGAAACTATAAATCTTATAAAAAATAGAAAAGATGTAAGTGCTATTTTTGCACTTTCAGATATTATGGCTACAGGAGTAGCAAAGGCAGTTGTAGATAGTGGGTTGAAAATTGGTGATGATATTTCAATCATTGGTTTTGATGGGATGGATGAAAGCAAGTATTATAATCCAGGACTTACTACAGTAAATCAACCAAAAAGATTAATGGCTGAAACGAGTATATCATTATTATTTTCATTAATTAATGGAACTGAGGAAAATAAGCAAATATTACTAGATACTAAATTAATCGAAAGAGAATCATGTAAGGACTTATTGAAAAAATAATAGACTATGTTTTAAATATGTGTTGATATATGCAATATGAAAAGTGGTGTTCTAAGTTTAATTACTGAGTCCACTTTGCTTATTCATATATCAGTGCTTTATTAAAACATAGCAAATGATAAAAAAGGCATAAGGGGGAGAAAAAAATGAGAAGAAGCAGTGGAATTATAATGCATATTGCATCTTTGCCGGGGGAATTTGGAATAGGAACATTTGGGAAAGAGGCATATGAGTTTGCAGATTTTTTGAAAGAATCACATCAAAAATATTGGCAAATACTTCCTATAGGACCGACTAGTTATGGAGATTCACCATATCAATCTTTTTCAGCATTTGCAGGAAATCCTTATTTTATAGATTTTAAACTATTAGAAGATGATGGGTTATTGGAAAGTAAAGATTATTTAAATTTAAACTTTGGAAAAGATGAAGAAGATATTGATTATGGATTAATATTTGTAGAAAAAATGAAGGTTCTAAGAAAAGCGTATGAGAGGTTTAAGCGTAATTTACCAACAGACTTAAAAGAATTTGAAGAAGAAAATCAGTGGTTAGATGATTATTCTTTATATATGGCACTTAAATCAAAATTTGAATTAAAGAGTTGGCAAAAATGGGATATAGATATTAAACTTAGAAAAAAAGAAGTTTTAAATAAATATAGAGAAGAATTAAAAGATGAAATAAACTTTTGGACCTTTATACAATATAAATTCTTTGAACAATGGACTAATTTAAAGAAATATGTAAATGATTTGGGTATTGAAATCATAGGAGATATTCCAATATATGTAGCTGAAGATAGTGCAGATATATGGGCAAATCCAAAAGCATTTTTATTAGATGAAGAAACGTTAGTACCATTAAAAGTTTCAGGATGCCCACCAGACAATTTTGCTGTAACAGGTCAATTATGGGGAAATCCAATTTATAATTGGGACTATATTGATAAGACTAATTATAAATGGTGGATAGACAGAATGAAACAAAGTTCAAAATTATATGATGTTATAAGAATAGATCATTTTAGAGGGTTTGAATCTTATTGGTCAATACCTTATGGGGATCCTACAGCAGAAAATGGAGAATGGGTAAAGGGTCCAGGAATGAAATTATTCAATGCCATAAAGAAAGAACTTGGAGATATAAAAATAATAGCAGAAGACTTAGGATTTTTAACTGATGAAGTTATAAAATTTAGAGAAGAATCAGGATTTCCAGGAATGAGAGTACTTCAATTTGCATTTGTAGGAGATGCTGCAAACAGAGACCTACCTCATAATTATGAAGAAAATTGTATAGCTTATACAGGCACTCATGATAATAATACATTTAGAGGATGGCTTGAAAAAACAGGAACTGAAGAAGAAATTGAAGCGTCTATTAAATATCTGGGATTAAATAAAGAAGAAGGATATAACTGGGGATTTATAAGAGGGGTATGGAGTAGTAAAGCTTATTTATCAATAGCGTTAATACAAGATTTCTTAAATTTAGGGAATGAATCTAGAATTAATGTTCCTTCAACACTAGGACAAAATTGGCGTTGGAGAGCTAAAAAAGATGTATTTACAGATGAACTAGCAGAAAAAATTCATGATATAACGAAAATATATGGAAGGTGCGAAGAATAATGAATAAAGAAAATATAAAAAAAGGTATTGATAGATATTTAAAAGTAAAATATGGAATAAAGTTAGAAGATGCTAAGGAATATCAAATATTTAATGCTCTTTCATTAACTATATTAGAAGAAATCGTGGATGATTGGAATGATACAACTAAAGCATATAATTCTAAGAGAAGTGCAAATTATTTTTCAGCAGAATATTTAATGGGTAGGGCACTTGGAAATAATTTAATAAACTTAGGCTTGTATGAGGATGTAAAAGAAGTATTATCAGAATTAAATATAGATATTAACAAAGTAGAAGAAATAGAAGAAGATGCTGGCCTTGGTAATGGGGGACTTGGAAGACTTGCAGCCTGTTTTATGGAATCAGCAGCTACAATAGATATGCCGTTAAATGGTTATGGAATTAGATATAATAATGGGCTATTTAAACAAAATATAGATGAAGGATTTCAAACTGAAAGTGAAGATAGCTGGTTAAAGTATGGCGATCCTTGGAGTATAAGAAAAGATAACGAAACTCAAATTGTAGAATTTGAAGATATGAAAGTTAAAGCTATACCATATGATACACCTATCATAGGTTATGGAACTAAAAATATAAATACATTAAGATTATGGAAATGTGAACCGATAAAAGAATTTGATTTCTATTTATTTAATGAACAAAAATATGATGAATCAGTAGAATTAAAGAATAGAGCAGAGGATATATCTAGAGTTTTATATCCAAATGACTCAAACGATGAAGGTAAAATATTAAGATTACGTCAACAATATTTCTTAGTAAGCGCTTCATTAAAAGATATTATTAAAAAACACATAGAAAAATTCGGTACCGATTTCGAAAAGATAAGTGAATATAATTTTGTACAATTAAATGACACTCATCCAACACTTGCTATACCAGAATTTATAAGAATATTAGTTGATGAAGAAAAGGTTACATTTAAAAAAGCATTAGAATATGCTAATAAATTCTTTGGATATACAAATCATACTATACTAGCAGAAGCATTAGAAAAATGGGATGTTGAATTAATAGAAAAATTATTCCCTAGAATATTAGAAATTACTAAGCAAATTGATAAAGAATTAATAAAAGAATTAAAAGCTAAGAAGTATACAGAAAAAGAAATTGAAAAACTTAGAATAATTTCTGATGACCAAATGAGAATGGCTAATTTAGCTATATTTGTATCAAAAGCAGTAAATGGAGTTGCTCAGTTGCATACGGATATATTAAAGGATAAAGAATTAAATGATTGGTATAAATTATATCCAGGAAAGTTCCAAAACAAAACAAATGGAATTACTCCAAGAAGATGGTTAAGATTATGTAATCAAGAATTATCAGAATTCATAACTAAGTTATTAGGAACTGAAGAGTGGGTTAAGAACTTATCTTTATTAAAGGCTTTAAAGAAGTTTGAAAATGATGATAAAGTTTTAGAAGAACTTATGAATATAAAGCTTCAAAAGAAAAAGCAATTATCAGAATATATTAGAGATGAAGAAGGAATAGAATTAGATCCAAATTCAATATTTGATATTCAAATTAAGAGATTACATGAATACAAGAGACAATTATTAAATGCAATGTATATCCTTGATTTATACTATAGAATAAAAGAAAATCCATCTTTAGATATACCAAAAGTAAGTTTTATCTTTGGAGCTAAGGCCTTCCCAGGATATGTTAGAGCTAAAGCAATAGTTAAATTTATAAATGAAATAGCAGAACTTGTAAATAATGATAAAGATGTAAATGGAAAAATAAAAGTAGTATTTGTTCATAATTATAGAGTTTCATATGCTCAAAAGTTATTCCCAGCAGCAGATTTATCTAAACAAATTTCTACAGCTGGAAAAGAAGCATCAGGAACAGGAAACATGAAATTCATGTTGAATGCTACTCCTACATTTGGAACTTATGATGGAGCTAATATAGAAATAGTTCAAGAATCAGGAGAAGAGAATAATTACATCTTTGGATTAAGAGTTGAAGATATAGATGATATTAAAGAAGAGTATGATCCAATGACTTATTATAAGAAGAATAAGAGCATTAAGAGAGTTCTAGATACTCTAATTGATGGAACTTTTGATGATGGTAATACTGATGATTTTAAAGACCTATATAATTCATTATTAGAAGAAGGAGATCAATATTATCTTCTAGCAGATTTTGAGAGCTTTAAAGAAGCTCAAGATAAAGTATTTAAAGATTACAAGGACACTAAAAAGTGGGCTAAAAAATGTTTTGCTAATCTTTATAGTGCAGGAATATTCTCAAGTGATAGAACTATAAAACAATACTGTGATGAAATTTGGGATATAAAAGAGACTCCTATAAAATAAATGCCTATGTTCCAGTAAAATGTTTATATATTCCACTTTACCTATTGCATATATAAACATATATTAGAACATAGCAAAATAAATAATATAAATAAGGCTGTATATAATAATTTTTATTACAAGCCAATGAAAGAGGATTCATTAATTTGAGTCCTCTTTTTGTGCGTGTAAATATCAATATAAAAATCTTAACACAATCTTAATTCTAAACAAGTAAACTCTAACACCACTATAATTTTTTCCATGTTAAACTTGTCCTATCAAAACGAAGGGGGAAATAAAAATGCATGTGATGGTTGGGCTTATAGGAATAATTTCACTTATATATTTTATTTATTTAGCAAATATTTTATTAAGAGGTGACAAGTAATGATGAATTTAGTATTACAATATGGATTGTATATTTTGATATTAGTAGTATTGGCAATTCCATTGGGGAATTATATAGGTAAGATTATGAATGGAGAAAAAGTGTTTTTATCTAAAATATTAACACCATGTGAAAATTTTATTTATAAAATGCTTCATATTGATAAAGATGAAGATATGAGTTGGAAAAAATATTCTTTTTCTGTTTTAGCATTTTCAATTATAAGTTTAATAGTATTATTTTTACTACACATTTTCCAAGGCTTTTTGCCATTAAATCCAGAAAAAGTTTCAGGTACAAGCTGGGATCTTGCATTTAATAATGCGGTAAGTTTTGTTACTAATACTAATTGGCAAGGTTATTCAGGTGAAAGTTCATTAAGTTATTTCACACAAATGATGGGACTAACTGTACAAAATTTTGTTTCGGCAGCAGTTGGTATTTCAGTATTATTCGCACTAATTAGAGGATTTATTAGAGTTAAGCAAAAAGGTATAGGAAATTTTTGGATAGACATTACTAGAGCTGTACTTTATATATTAATTCCTCTTTCAATAGTAGTATCTTTAGCATTAGTGTCTCAAGGTGTTGTACAAAATTTTAAACAATATGAAACAGTTTCTTTATTAGAGCCTATTACACTTGAAGATGGAACCGTAGTAACGGAAGAAGTTGTTCCATTAGGACCTGCAGCAAGCCAAATAGCAATAAAGCAACTTGGTACAAATGGTGGAGGATTTATGGGGACTAATTCAGCGCACCCAATTGAAAATCCAACTATATTATCTAATTTATTTGAAATGATTTCATTATTATTAATCCCAGTAGCATTATGTTTTACTTTTGGGAGAAATATAAAAGATAGAAGACAAGGAATAGCTATATTTATAGCAATGGGTATAATGCTAGTTGTAGCAATGGGCATTGTTGGAATAAATGAACAAATTGCTACACCACAAATGGCGTTAAATGGTCAAGTTGATTTATCAACAATTAATCAAGCCGGTGGAAATATGGAAGGAAAAGAAGCTAGATTTGGTATTGCTACTTCTTCAACATGGGCAACATTTACTACTGCTGCGTCTAATGGATCAGTAAATTCAATGCATGATAGCTATACTCCAATTGGTGGAATGATCCCTATGCTACTTATGCAACTTGGAGAAGTTGTATTTGGAGGTGTTGGATGTGGGCTTTATGGAATGATAGGTTTTGCAATACTTGCAGTATTTATGGCAGGACTTATGGTAGGAAGAACACCAGAATATTTAGGTAAAAAAATAGAGCCTTTTGAAATGAAAATGGCAGTTTTAGTTTGTTTAGCAACACCGATAGCTATTTTAATTGGTAGTGGTATTGCAAGTATATTACCTGAGACTGTTAACAGTTTGAATAATTCAGGGGCTCATGGATTTTCAGAAGTATTATATGCTTACACTTCAGCTGGAGGTAATAATGGTTCAGCATTTGCTGGTTTTACAGCGAATACACCATTTATAAATATAAGTATTGGGTTAAGTATGCTATTTGCACGTTTTGTTCCTATGATGGGTACTTTGGCTATAGCAGGAAGCATGGTTAAAAAGAAAAAAGTTGCAGAAAGTGTTGGTACATTGCCTACACATAATGCTATGTTTATAGGACTTTTAATTTTTGTTGTATTGCTTATTGGTGCATTAAGTTTCTTCCCAGCATTGGCACTTGGACCAATTGCTGAATTTTTTCAAATGTTAGGTTAAATGGGGTGACAAAATATGAATGAAAATAAAGGTAATTTTGCAAATAAAAAAATGATTAAAAGAGCTGTTAAAGATTCTTTTATAAAACTTTCTCCAAAAACTCAAATGGAAAATCCAGTTATGTTTTTAGTATATATTTCATCTATATTAACAACTGTATTATATGCAGTTTCATTAGTTGGAATTAGAGATTCAAAATCTAGTTTTATATTAGGTATTACTATAATTCTTTGGATTACTGTATTGTTTGCTAATTTTGCAGAAGCAATAGCAGAAGGGCGTGGTAAAGCACAAGCTGATTCTTTACGTGCAGCAAAGAAAGATGTGGAAGCGCATAAAATAATTTCTTTAGAAAAGAAAGATGAAATAACTAAAGTTTCATCAGCACTGCTTAAAAAAGGAGATATAGTAATTGTTGTTGCTGGAGAGCAAGTTCCAGCTGATGGAGAAGTAATAGATGGAGCAGCTTCAGTTGATGAAAGTGCAATAACAGGAGAATCAGCACCTGTTATTAGAGAAAGTGGTGGTGATAGAAGTGCTGTGACTGGTGGAACAACAGTAATTTCAGATTGGCTAATTGTTCAGGTTACAAGTGAAGCTGGAGAAAGTTTTCTTGATAAGATGATTTCTATGGTTGAAGGTGCAGCACGTAAGAAAACACCAAATGAAATTGCATTACAAATTTTATTAATCTCACTAACTATTATATTTTTATTGGTTACAGTTTCATTATATTCATATTCTGTTTTTTCAGCTAATCAGGCTGGTGTGGTAAATCCTATTTCAGTTACATCACTAGTGGCACTTTTGGTATGTCTTGCACCAACAACTATAGGTGCATTACTTTCATCTATTGGTATTGCAGGTATGAGCCGTTTAAATCAAGCTAATGTTTTAGCAATGAGTGGACGTGCTATTGAAGCTGCAGGAGATGTTGATATTTTGATGTTAGATAAAACAGGCACAATCACTTTAGGTAATCGTGAAGCTTGTGAATTTATACCAGTAAATGGAGTTAATGAAAATGAGTTAGCAGATGCTGCACAGCTTTCATCTTTAGCAGATGAAACTCCAGAGGGACGTAGTATAGTGGTTCTTGCTAAAGAGAAATTTGGAATAAGAGGAAGGAATATTAGAGAATCTAATATGGAATTTATTCCATTCACAGCTAAAACTCGTATGAGTGGTGTTAATTATAATAATAGTGAAATTCGTAAGGGAGCAGCAGAAACAGTTAAAGACTATGTAATTTCAAGAGGTGGATGTTATAGCAAAGAATGTGATGAGATTGTAGCTAGAATATCAAATAAAGGCGGTACTCCTCTTGTTGTAGCTAAAGATAATAAAGTTCTTGGAGTAGTTTATTTAAAAGATATTATTAAGCAAGGCGTACAAGAAAAGTTTGCAGATTTAAGAAAAATGGGTATTAAAACAATCATGATAACTGGAGATAATCCATTGACAGCAGCAGCTATTGCAGCAGAAGCTGGTGTTGATGACTTTTTAGCTGAGGCTACTCCAGAAGGTAAGCTAGAAATGATACGTGATTTTCAAGCAAAAGGCCATCTTGTTGCAATGACAGGCGATGGAACTAATGACGCCCCAGCACTTGCACAAGCAGATGTAGCAGTTGCTATGAATACAGGAACACAAGCAGCTAAAGAAGCTGGAAACATGGTTGACTTAGATTCTTCTCCAACAAAATTAATTGATATAGTTAGAATTGGTAAACAATTATTAATGACACGCGGCAGTTTAACAACATTTAGTATAGCTAATGACTTAGCTAAATATTTTGCAATAATCCCAGCATTATTTATTGGATTATATCCAGGATTATCTGCATTAAATATTATGAATTTACACAGTGCGGAGAGTGCAATATTTTCAGCAATAATATACAATGCATTAATTATTGTAGCTTTAATTCCATTAGCACTTAAAGGTGTAAAATATCGCGAAGTTTCAGCAGGTAAGTTATTATCAAGAAATCTTTTGGTTTATGGCTTAGGGGGAATAATTGTACCATTTATAGCTATAAAAGTAATTGATGTTTTAATTACTGCAATTGGTATTGTATAAAGAAAGGATGATTAGTAATGAAGGAATTTAAAGCAGTATTTCCTAAAGCTTTAATAATATTTATAATATTTACTATTTTGTGTGGAGGTATATATACAATATTTATAACAGGAATTTCTCAATTAATATTTCCTAAACAAGCCAATGGAAGTATTATACAAGTTAATGGTAAAAAATACGGCAGTGTATTATTAGCACAACAATATAATGATGAAAAACATTTATGGGGAAGAATTATGAATATTGATACAGATACTTTTGTTGATGATAATGGAAAGAAATTAGCTTATTCAGCACCATCTAATTTAAGTCCTGCAAGTAAAGAATACGAAGCTCTTGTTCAAGAAAGAGTTGATAAAATAAAAGCAAATCATCCAGAACAAGATGCACAAGCAATACCAGTAGATTTAGTCACTTGCTCAGGAAGTGGATTGGATCCGCATATTTCAGTTGCGGCTGCTAAATATCAAATAAATCGTATTGCTAAAAATAATAATATGGAAGTAAAAGATGTAGAAAAGATTATTGATAAATACACTTCAGGAAAACTTTTTGGTGTATTAGGAGAAAAAACAGTAAATGTATTAGAAGTTAATCTTGCTATTGATGGAATTCTAAAATAGATATTGATAGAATTGATATTATACAAAAAGCAGTAAAAACAACTTTTTATGAATATAAAATAAAATATTAACACAATCTTTATACTATAGTTAAAATAATTATGAAATATTTATTTTGGCTATAGTATAATTTATTTATAAGTAGATTATATTTTGAGGTGACATATATGATAGATGAACGTCCAGATCCTGATGAGATTTTAAAGAAAATATCCCTAGATGAAAATAACAAACAAGGAAAATTAAAGATATTTTTTGGATATGCAGCTGGTGTAGGTAAAACATATGCAATGCTTGAGGCAGCTCATATAGCTAAGAATTCAGGTATTGATGTAGTAGCAGGGTATATAGAACCTCATACTAGAGTAGAAACCCTTGCTCTTTTAGATGGGTTAGAAATGTTGCCTAATTTAAAAGTTAAATATAAAGGAATAACTTTAAATGAATTTGATCTTGATTCTGCAATTAATAGAAAACCAAAGCTAATTTTAGTAGATGAATTAGCTCATAGTAATGCTTATGGATGTAGGCATATGAAGAGATATCAAGATATACAGGAATTGTTGAATAATGGAATAGATGTTTATACAACTATAAATGTTCAACATATAGAAAGTTTAAATGATATTGTAGCATCTATAACTGGAATAGTAGTACGCGAGAGAATTCCTGATAGTGTATTTGACAATGCTAATCAAGTTGAACTAGTTGATATTGAGCCAGATGATTTAATTACTAGATTAGATAACGGAAAAGTATATAAAACTGATCAAGCACGCAGGGCATTGATTAACTTTTTTACAAAAGAAAAATTGGTTGCATTAAGAGAAATAGCTCTTAGACGTACGGCAGATGCTGTTAATAAAAAGATTGAAAATAAAAGAGATGAAATAAAAAGTACGTACTATACAGAAGAACACATTTTAATTTGTTTATCAAGTTCACCAAGCAATACGAAAGTAATTAGAACAGCTGCACGAATGGCATTTGCATTTCATGGGTTATTTACAGCATTATTTGTAGAAACCTCTAATAGCAAAGATCTTAGCTTAGAAAATAAAAAGATATTAGAGACGAATTTAAAACTTGCAGAACAACTTGGAGCTAAAATAGCTACAGTTTATGGTGACGATGTGGCAAATCAAATATCTCAGTATGCTAAGATAAGTGGTGTATCTAAGATTGTAATCGGTAGATCTAATAATAAAAAAAGTTGGTTTAATAATAAAAAAACATTAGTTGATAAATTAACTGAGTTTGCGCCAAACATAGATATATATATTATTCCAGATAATTTAAAAGCTTATAAAAGAAATTCTAATGAGAAACTTAAAAAAATTACTTTACCACATTTTACTGTAATGGACTTAATAAAAACAACAGTAATATTAGGAGCTGTCACAGCAACAGGGATGATTTTTTATAACTTAGGATATAGTGAAGCAAATATTATAAATATATATATATTGGGTGTATTGTTAACATCTATAACTACAACAGGTAAAAGTTGTGGATTACTGGTATCAATATTAGGAGTATTGGTATTTAATTTTCTTTTTACTAATCCTAGATTTACATTTCAAGCATATGATAAAAGTTATCCAATAACTTTTTTTGTTATGCTTGTTTCGTCAATAATATCAAGTAAACTAGCTACTAGAGTAAAGATAGAGGCTAAACAATCTGCTGAAAAAGCTTATAGAACTGAAGTTTTATTGGAAACTAGTCAAAAGTTACAAATGGCTAAAAATAGGGAAGAAATTTTTAATAAGATACTTATTCAAATAGAAAAGTTATTAGATAAATCAGTAATTTTATATCCTGCTGATAATGAAGTACTTTTAGAACCTATAGTATTTAAAAAAAATAGGACAATCAATATAAAAGACTTTATTACAGAAGATGAACGAGCCGTTGCACAATGGGTGTTTAAAAATAAAAAACATGCTGGAGCAACTACAAATACTTTACCAGGGGCAAAATGTCTTTACATGGCTATAAGAAATCATGTAAAATCTTTTGCTGTAGTAGCAATTCCAATAGATAAAGATGAGACTTTAGATTCTTTTAAAAAGAATTTGTTAATAGCAATTTTAGCTGAAAGTGCTTTATCTTTAGAAAAAGAATATATAAATGAAACTAAAAATGAAATTTATATGAAAGCAGAACAAGAAAAACTAAGGTCTAATTTATTAAGAGCTATTTCACATGATTTACGTACACCTCTTACAAGTATATCTGGGAATGCTGGAATTTTAATGGGAAATTCTAGAATATTAAATGAAGATAGAAAACAGAGGTTGTATACAGATATTTATGATGATTCTATGTGGCTTATTAATTTAGTAGAAAATTTATTGTCTGTAACTCGTATTGAAAATGGTACAATGAATATAAAATTACAACCAGAATTAATAGATGAAGTCATACAAGAAGCACTTCAACATATTAATAGAGAAAGCTCAGACTATAATATTGAAGTTGAAGTAGATGATGAATTATTGATGGCTAAAATGGATTCTAGATTAATTATTCAAGTAATAATTAATATTGTAAATAATGCTGTGAAATATACTCCCAAAGGTTCAAATATTAAAATATTTGGAAAAAAGCAAGGCAAAAGTGTAGTGATTGAAATAAGTGATGATGGATGTGGAATTGAGGATTCAATGAAAGGAAAATTGTTTGATATGTTTTTTACATTAAATAGCGCTAGTGCAGATGGAAGAAGAGGGCTTGGTTTGGGATTATCATTATGTAAGTCAATAATAAATGCTCATGGTGGAGAAGTTTATGTAAGAGACAACGAACCTAAAGGAACTATATTTGGTTTTACATTACAATGTGAGGAGGTTATTTATAGTGAATAAACCACAAATTTTAGTTGTAGAAGATGATAAAGCTGTTAGAAATTTAATTACTATAACATTAGAGACTGAAAACTATAAGTATCATGTAGCTGAAAATGGTGAAGCTGCAATTCGAGAAGCTGTTTCATATGTACCTGACATTGTTATCTTAGATTTAGGGTTACCAGATATGGATGGAATAGAAATTATAAAGAGAATACGTACATGGTCGAATGTTCCAATTATAGTAGTTAGTGCACGTAGTGAAGATAGAGATAAGATTGAAGCACTTGATTGTGGAGCTGATGATTATTTAACTAAACCATTTAGTGTTGAAGAACTGTTAGCAAGATTACGTGTGAGCTTAAGAAGAATTAATTATGTTAATAGTGGACAAGGCGAAAACAGTAATTTATTTATTAATGGAGATTTAAAGATTGATTACGCAGCAAGATGTGTATTTATTAAAGATGAGGAAATTCATTTAACACCTATTGAATATAGATTGATATGTCTTTTAGCTAAAAATGTAGGAAGAGTGCTTACTCATAATTTTATATTAAAAGAGGTATGGGGAAATACTTTACCTAATGATACACCATCATTACGTGTTTTTATGGCAACTTTAAGAAAGAAAATAGAAGAAAAACCTTCAAAACCCAAATATATACAAACTCATATAGGGATAGGATATAGGATGCTAAGAATTACAGAGGATTGAGGATATATATTTAAATAAAAAACATAAATAATGAAATAAGCAGATATGTAATTAAATTAATAGGCTATGTTTTAAATAGATGTTGATATATACAATAATTTAAGTGGCATTGTAATTGGAATTTAACAATACTTATGTTAGTATACTTAAGCCCACCGCTCAGTCCACTTTATTTATAAATAATCAACAAGATATTAAAACATAGCCTATTAGAGAGTTATTTTCTATTAAATATTGCTGTACACCATTCGTTTGTTTGAATTTTATGTTCCATAATATATCCTTTAGCTTCAACTTTATCTTTAACAGAATCAAAACTCCATTCAACTAAGCCTGAAACTAAAAGCTTACCATTTTCTTTTATATGATCATTTATATAATCCATAAACATTTCAGTTTCTTCTCCACCTATATTTATGTATATCCAATGAAAAGTGCCATCTATAACTACTTCATTACTTAAAGCATCACCAACAAAAGTCTCAATATTAGTAATGTTATTTAAAGATGAGTTGAATTCTATTTCTTCATGTACATCTCTAATGTCTAAAGCACATACTCTTTTAGCATTTTTAACACTTGTAGCTAATGAAAGTATTCCAGAACCAGTACCTATATCTAATACATCTAATCCAGTGAAATCTTGTGATAAAATATATCTTAATATATCTTGAGTGGTTTCATGCATTCCAGTTCCAAAAGCACCTTGAGATATAAAATTTATTTTTTGTTTTTCAGGAAAATCTTCTTCCGGAGAAGCTATTACCCAAGTGTCATCTATATGTATAGCAGGAAAATGTGTTTCTTCATAATTATAATTTTCTTCAACCATATTGTCTGGCGTTAATTCAAGAATAGAATTAACTTTGTTTGTAAAGTCATTAAGAGCACATTCATCACCATCAAAAGCTACTTTGAAGTCGATAATAACATCATCTTTTTCTATAAATCCATATCCAAATTCATCTGTAGTTATTTCTAGTGGACTTTCGTAAAACACATTAAAAATATCATTGAATTGAAGTTTTTCAATAGAAGTGTCTACATTTTGATATGGTATTTTGTAAGTAATAATAAACATAAAAAATCTCCTTGTATTTGAATTTGTTGATATCTTTTAAGTTAATATTAACTTAAAAGATAATTTGTTTTACAAATTTGTATTCTTAGATAAAGTTTAACATTAAGGCATACATGATACAATACGGAAATTTAAAGTGAGAATAGTTTTAAATAATGTAGCTTATGATATAATAAAAATTAATTGAAGTATAGAGAGGGGTCTTATTTTTATGAAGCAAATAGTAGTACTTGATGGAAAAACATTAGGAAATGTAGATTTTTCAAAACTTAACGAATTTGGCAAGGTAACATATTATGATTTAACTTCAAGGAATGAAGTGGAAGAAAGAATAGAAAATGCCAATATAGTATTAACTAATAAAGTTGTATTAAATGAAAATAATTTAAAGAATGCTAAAAATTTAGAATTAATCTGTGAAATGGCAACTGGATTTAATAATATAGATATAAAGTATGCTAAAGAAAATAATATAGCAGTAACTAATGTAGCTGGATATTCTACAAATACAGTAGCACAACATACTTTTGCTATGGCACTTAATTTATATGATAAGATTTCATATTTTGATAATTATGTTAAGTCTAAAGAATATTCAAGATCTAATATCTTTACCAATGTAGATGAAGTTTATAAAGATATTGATGGTAAGGTATGGGGAATAATTGGACTTGGAGCTATTGGAAAAAGAGTTGCTAAAATTGCAGATGCATTTGGATGTAAAGTGGTTTACTATTCAACTTCAGGAAAGAACTCAAATTCAGAATATGACAGGGTGTCTTTTGAAGAATTATTAGAGAAAGCGGATGTAATATCTATACATGCTCCACTAAATGAAAATACAAAAGGATTAATGAATCATGAAGCATTTAAGAAAATGAAAGAATATAGCATACTAATTAATATGGGAAGAGGTCCAATAGTAGTGGATGCAGATTTAGCAAAGGCTATAGATGAAAACTTAATAGGTGGTGCAGGCTTAGATGTATTTGAAATAGAGCCAATTCCAGAAAACAATCCATTATTAAGTGTTAAAAATAAAGAAAAATTAGTTTTAAGCCCTCATATAGCATGGGCAAGTGAAGAAGCAAGAAATAGATTATTTAACGATTTATTAGAAAACATAAGAGTTTATAATAAGGGTAAAATGAAAAATAGAGTAGAGTGTTAATGTATGTATAAGCAAAGTGGACTGAGTAATTGAACTTAGGAATGCTAAAATGAGTATTGTCCCATTTTAGCTTGTTCCTAATATAAAATTAAGACAAGCAGTAAATGTGACAATACTCATTAAGGATTCTCAAAGTCCAATTACAATGCCAATTTGCCTATTACATATATTAACACATACTTTACAAGGTATCCATTTATTTTATATACAGAGAAAAATTACTTACATTTATTTTTAGAAACTGCATAAAGAACTACTTCGGTAGCTAAAAATGTTGTAAAAATTGCTATTTTCATAATGTAATTCCTTTTCTATTCAAGGAATTATTTAAGTTTCAATTTATGCATATATTAACACTTGGATATTATAGAACCACATGTTCCATTATAGCTCCTAATACACCGTAATCTTCATTGCTTTCTGCTATGTATTTTGCATGTTGTTTCATGTCTTCTGGAGCATTTTTCATAACAAAGCTAAAGTCAGCTTCATTTAACATTTCTATATCATTATAGTAATCTCCAAATGCCATTGTTTCTTCTTTTGAGATATTATCAGCTTCCATTATTTTTCTTAAAGCAGTACCTTTGTTTACTGTTTTATTCATTATATCAAGCCAGATTTCACCAGCTACAACCACGTTTAAATCATTTCCGAATAATGGATTTATAACTGGATTTGAATTTTTAATTGCGTGATCTAAATCACATACAGTAACTTTGATTATATCATCTTCAACTTTAGAGATATCTTCAACAACTTCATATTTCACATAATATTTTTGTATTTCTTTTAAGTATTCTTCAGAACAATTTTCTAAATAAGCACATTCTGCTCCGCATAATACTATAGTTGTATTTTCTATTTTTCTAGCTGTTTTTATTATATCTTGTACTAAATCTCTATCTATAACATCTTTAAATATTAATTCATTATTATCATATACTAATGCTCCGTTATCAGTAATATATGATAGTTTATTAGCTATTGGGCCAAAGTTTGTTTGTAATGTAGCATATGGTCTACCGCTAGCTATAACTAATTTAACATCTTTTTCTGTTATTAAATCTAAAACTTCTGTGAAGCTTTCTGGTAAATGTCCTTTTTCATCTAATAAAGTTCCATCCATATCTGTTGCGATTAATTTTATCATAAAGTCCTCCTTAAAGTGCTTGTACTTTTAATTTAATTAGTTACATCATATCATAAATATTAATACCTTTAAAGAAGTTAGATCATAACATAATTTGGTATAAAAATAAAATATTTAACATGTAAATGTTTAAAAAGTTTAATTTATATTTCAATTATGATAGTATGATAATAAATGGATAGAAAAACAATAGATGAAAAGAGGGATTTTGATGAAATATGCATTAGATGTACATACGCATACATTGGTTAGTGGTCATGCGTATTCTACTTTGATGGAGAATGCTAAAGCAGCTTCAGAAAAAGGAATAAAAGTTTTAGGTACAACGGAACATGGAGTAACAATGCCAAATTCTCCTCATATTTGGTATTTTCATAATTATAAAGTACTACCAAGAGAAATGTATGGAGTAACTATGCTTTATGGTGTAGAAGCTAATATAAGAGATTATGAAGGGAATTTAGACATGGATGACTATACACTAGATAAGGTAGATATAGTTATCGGTAGTATTCATCCACAACCAGAAGTATATAAGGTTGGAAGTAAGGAAGAAAATACAAATGCATTTATAAATGCAATAAAAGGTGGAAAAATTGATATAATAGGTCATATTGGAAACCCACAAGTGCCAATAGATTTTGAAAAAGTAGTAAAATGTGCTTTTGAAAATGATGTTTTAGTTGAAATAAATAATAGTTCTTTTACAACATCAAGAGTTGGAAGTAAAAAAAATTGCAAGGAAGTAGCTTTATTATGTAAAAAATATGGTGCTAAATTAGTTTTAAATAGTGATGCACATTTTTGTACTAAAATAGGGGAATTTACAGAAGCAATTGAAATACTGAAAGAAATAGATTTTCCAGAAGAGCTTATAATTAATAGTATTCCAGAAGAATTAATATTAAGACTAAAGAAAAAAGGAAAGTTAAGTGATTTAGAAATATAAATCGAATATATGTTTTAGCAAAATGTTGATATATACAATGCCATTTTGCTTGTTGTATATATCAACATTTTAAATATATTAATTCGTATAATTGGGAAAAAAAGGGGAAGTTTATATGGAAATATTGAGAATTAATGAGAGTGATATAGAAGAATGTGCAAAGATTTTTATAGAAGCATTCAATGAAGAACCATGGAATGATAATTGGACTATAGAAAGTGCATATAGAAGATTGCATGATATATATGAATCTCCTAATTTTATAGGGGTTAAGTATACTGAAAATAATGAAATTTTTGGAGCACTTTTTGGAAATTGCGAAGAGTGGTTTGAAGGAAGACAATTTAATATAAAAGAAGTATTTGTTTCAAAGAGAATTCAAGGAAAAAGCATTGGAAGTAAATTAATTAATAGTGCTGAAAGTAAAGTAAAGAAATTGGGTGTAGATTTTATGTTTTTATCAACTCAAAATAATAATTTAAAGAATTTTTATTTAAAACATGATTTTAAAGAAACTAATTCTTTGTGCATAATGTCAAAAAAAATTCAAAATTAAACTAAAATTTTTTGTAAGATAGGAAAATGTGAAATTGGATATTTTCCTATCTTATTTTATAATTAATTATTAGAAATGGTAAACTTTATTTTGAATCAGAATGATAATGTTCGTATTATTATAAAATAAAAATTAAATAATAAAAAAAATAGCACTAAATATATTAAATGTATATTATATATATTAAAAAGTTAAAAAATACTTGCATTAATTTAAAAATGAATATATAATTAAGTAACAAATTTATAGAACGTTCGGATGAAGGTAGTGGGAGAGTTATTATTATTTATAATAATACACCGAAGAGGGAAATCTTTCAGGTATTAGGACCGCTACTGGACGAGCCTCTGGAGAGACTCATAGTTATATGAGCACCGAAGGAGCAAGGCAAATTTTATTTGCTGAAACTCTCAGGTAAAAGGACAGGGGATAGGATTATTAAACTCATTTTGAGTTAATTCTTATTCTCCTCCATAATCAAAAATTAAGGGGGATTTTTTTATGTTATTATCAAATTTCTTATTATCAACAGCTGGAGTTCAAAGTTTTTTTGAAAAAATAGACAGCATTATCTGGGGACCACCATTACTAATTCTTTTAGTTGGAACAGGTCTATACCTAACTTTTCGTCTTAAATTACTTCAAGTATTCAAATTACCTATGGCTTTAAAATTTGTTTTTGGAAAAGATGAAGAAGCTAAAGATGAAGATGCACAAGGAGATGTATCTAGTTTCGCAGCTTTATGTACAGCTTTATCAGCTACTATAGGAACAGGAAATATAGTTGGAGTTGCTACAGCAATAAAAGCTGGAGGACCTGGAGCATTGCTTTGGATGTGGATAGCAGCATTTTTGGGAATGGCAACAAAGTATGCAGAAGGTTTACTTGCTATAAAATATAGAGAAGTAGATGAAAATGGAGAAATGTGTGGAGGACCAATGTATTATATACAAAATGGTCTTGGATTAAAGTGGCTTGCAAAATTATTTGCATTCTTTGGTGTTGGAGTTGCATTTTTTGGAATTGGAACTTTTGGTCAAGTAAATTCAATAGCAGCAGCAGCAGCTAATTTCAATATACCGTTAATTGTAACAGCAGTAATTGTAACAGCGTTAGTAGCATTAGTAACTTTAGGTGGAATAAAGAGAATATCTAAAGTTTCAGAAACTCTTGTGCCATTTATGGCTGTAGCATATATAATTGGAGCACTATTAGTTCTTGCATTTAATTATACAGCTGTTCCTAGTGCAATAAGATTAATATTTGAAAGTGCTTTTAATACACAAGCTATAGGCGGTGGCGTTTTAGGTATTACAGTTACAATGGCTATAAGAAATGGTATAGCCAGAGGTGTATTCTCTAATGAATCAGGCCTTGGTAGTGCACCAATAGCAGCAGCAGCAGCAAAGACAAATTCACCAGCTAAACAAGGATTAATATCAATGACAGGTACTTTTTTTGATACAATAATTGTTTGTACAATGACAGGTCTTGCAATAGTAATAACAAGTGGATCTACTGGGATATTTGAAGTTGGTGCAACAATAGAAGGGGCTGGTCTTACATCAGCAGCATTTGAAATAGGATTACCAATTGCAATTTTAGGAAAATATATTGTTAACATAGGATTAATATTCTTTGCATTTACAACTATTCTTGGATGGAATTATTATGGTGAAAAATGTATTCAATATTTATTTGGTATTAAATCAATTATGCCATATAGAATAGTTTATATAATATTAGTTGCTATAGGACCATTCTTACCATTGGAACTAATATTTATAATAGCAGATATAGTTAATGGTTGTATGGCGTTCCCTAATTTAATAGCATTAATAGGTCTTAGAAAAGTTGTAATTAAAGAGACTGAAAAATTCTTTGAAGAAATTAAAGCAAAAGATTCAATTGAAGAAGTAGTAGCTTAATATAGTTTTAATGTTTAAAGGAGTTATCTGAAAGATAGCTCCTTTGTTTTATATAAATATTAAATGAGAAAGATATCTAAACTCACCTCTTGAACTCTACCAGAAATTTTTATAGAATACCTTTTCATAAACACACTCCCTTATGTTATAATATGTTATAGTATATTATAACATAAGGTATGTAAACCTTGTGAAAAGGTATATAATAATTATTATAATGCATATAATAATTATGTAGCATAAAAGGAGGGTATCAATATGAGTGAAAAAACTATGGTCTTAATCAAACCAGATGGAGTAAAAAGAAATATAATAGGTAATATTATTAGTTGCTATGAAGCTAATGGCTTAAAAGTCGTTGAAATAAAAATGATGAAAGCAACAAGAGAGATAGCAGAACAACATTATTCACAACATAAGGGAAAAAACTTTTATGAAGAATTAATAGAATTTATAACTGGAAGTCCATTATGTGCTATGATTTTAACTGGAGAAGATGCAATAAATAAGGTTAGAAAAATAAATGGGGCAACAAGTCCTGATGATGCTGAAGAAGGAACTATAAGACATAGATATGCTAGAAGCAAGACTGAAAACTGTGTTCATGCATCAGATAATGCAGAGAGTGCAGAATCAGAATTAAAATTGTGGTTTCCAGAAGTTAATTTAGGTATATAAAAATAAACTAGCATACTAACTAGTTATTTATTTGAACGTGCCTTATAATAAAGAAATCCTTAGATAAAGTAAAATTTATCTAAGGATTTTTTATTATTTAGCTGTTTTGATTTTCATCCAAGCATCATCATATAATTTTAATGAATCACCTAAATCAGTAAAAATTTCACATTTATCTAGAACTTCTTTTGATGGATAAATGCCTTTGTCATCTTTAACAGGATCTTCTAACATATCATAAGCACCTTTATTAGGTGTTGAATATCCTATGTAATCAACATTTTGTTTTGCATTTTCAGGATCGCATAGAAAGTTGATTAATTTTTCAGCATTTTCTTTATTTGGAGCACTTTTGGGAACAACCATACCATCAAACCATTTATTAGCTCCTTCTTCAGGAATAACGTACTCTAATTTAGGATTCTCTGATCTTATATAAGCAGCATCTCCAGACCAAACAGTTGCCATAATAGCCTCTTCACTTATCATTTTATCTTTAACTTCATCTACATAATAAAGTGGTGAAATTGATTGCTTTTGTTTCACTAACTCTTCAGTAGCAGCATTTATTTCATCAGGATTTCTACTGTTTATAGAATATCCAAGTTTCTTTAATCCAATAGCAAGAGTATCTCTCATTGAATCAAACATTATTATTTGTTTATTATTATATTTTTCATTCCATAATATATCCCAACTATTAACAGGTTCTGTAACTAAATCAGGGTTATATATTATTCCTATAGTACCCCACATATAAGGAACAGAGCATTTGTTATTTGGATCATAAGATAAATTTTTATAGCGATCATCTATATACTTATAATTTGGTATGTTATTAAAATCTAATTCTTCAATCATATCTTCTTTTGTCATTTTTTCAATCATATAATCAGAAGGTATTACTAGATCGTAACTACCTGGGCTGCTTTTTAATTTTTGATACATTATTTCGTTTGTATCATAAGTGGAGTATTCAACTTTAATACCAGTTTCATCTTGAAATTTAGCTAATAAATCTTCATCAATATAATCACCACAATTATAAAAATAAACTGTACCATTTTGTCCTACATTTTTATCAGAACATCCAGAAAAAAGACTTATAGTCAATAAACTTGTTAATGCTAAAGCACTGAATATTTTAAATTTTTTCAAATTGTTCACCCCTTGTAAGATTTTGCTTCTTATTTACTATTATTAATAAAGTCAAAACAGTCAAGAACATTAATGTTGAAAGAGCATTAATTTCTGGCTTAATGCCTCTTCTAGCCATAGAATAAATTTCTATAGATAAATTAGTAACTCCAGGACCTGTTGTAAAGAAACTTATAACAAAATCATCTATTGACATTGTAAAGGCCATAAGAAATCCTGAAATTATACCAGGCTTTATTTGAGGTAGTATAACTTTTCTAATAGCATATAGTGGAGTAGCACCTAAATCTTCCGCAGCTTCTACAGTATTTTCAGGTAACTGTTTTAATTTTGGAAGAACTGAAAGAATTACATAAGGAAGATCAAATGTAATATGCGCTAATAACATAGTAATAAATCCAAATTTTAAATTAATAAATATAAACATAGACATAAGTGCAATACCTGTAACTATATCTGGGTTTAAAACAGGTAAATAATTAACATTTAAAATAAGAGACTTTTTTTTGCCTTTAATTTTATGTATACCAATTGCACTTATTGTACCAACTATAGTGGCTATAATTGAGGCTATAACAGCAATTAATAAAGTATAATAAAGTGCAGACATAAGTCTTTCATTACCAAATAATTCCTTATACCATTTAAGTGTAAAGCCAGTCCATCTTCCCATGGTTTTTGATTTATTAAATGAAAATACCATCAAAGTGATGATAGGAGTATATAAGAATAAAAATATAATAACTAAATAGGATTTTTTAATAAAATTCTCTAATCTACTTACCATAATTGTCCACCACCTTCTTTGCTGTCATCATTTTCGAATCTAGAAGTAATACCCATAAATATTAATATAATTATCATCATTAATATTGAAATGGCAGATCCAAAATTCCAATCACCCATGGTTGTAAATTGTTGCTCAATGACGTTTCCAATCAACATATATTGACCTCCACCTAATAATCTTGAGATTACAAAGGTAGAAACAGCAGGCATAAATACCATAGTGACCCCAGAAATTATTCCAGGCATGCTAAGTGGTAACACAACTTTTGTAAAAACTTTAAATCTATTTGCACCTAAATCATGTGCAGCATTTATTAAATCCTGATCCATCTTTATTAATATTGTATAAATAGGAAGAACCATAAATGGTAAGAAGTTATAAATCATTCCTAGTAAAACAGCACCATCATTATAAAGAAAAGAAATAGGTCCTATACCTAGTTTACTAAGCAAAAGATTTATTAAACCTGTTTTTCCTAAGATAGGTACCCAAGCATAAGTTCTTAATAAAAAATTCATCCACATGGGCAAAATAAATAACATTATTAAAAAATTTCTTTTATCTAAATTTATTTTTGAAATTATATATGAAACAGGGTATCCAATAATTAAACAAGCTATAGTTGATTCAAAGGCCAATATTATAGACTGTTTAAATATATATAAGTATTGAGAATTAAATAAATTATTATAATTTTCCAAAGAAAATGAATAACCTGAGTTGTTTTTTGTAGTAAAGCTAAAAAATAAAACTATAATTAAAGGAACAACTATAAATAGTGCACTCCATACAAAATAAGGATATGCTAAGATTGAAGTATTTTTTTTACGCATTGTCATCACTCTTTTTCATAATATGTATATCTTCAGGATGTATGTCTAATCCAATTTCATTATCAACATCTACAGATTTTGTGTTGTGAAGAATGAATGTAAAATCATCTACGTCCACTTGCATTTCATAATGAACTCCTTTGAACATTATAGATTTTACAATACCTTTAAGCATTCCTTTTTCAGCTTCAACTATTTTTATATCTTCAGGTCTTATTACTACATCAATACTTTCTATTTTTTCAAAACCTTTGTCAACGCAGTCAAATCTCTTGTTGCAAAATTCAACTTTAAAATCATCAATCATGATTCCGGTTAAGATATTACTTTCACCAATGAAATCTGCAACAAAAGCATTAGCAGGTTCGTTATAAATATCCTCAGGACTGCCCATTTGTTGAATAACACCTTTATTCATAACAATTATAGTATCAGACATAGTTAAGGCCTCTTCTTGATCATGAGTTACGAAGATAAATGTAATACCAACTTCTTGTTGTATTTTCTTTAATTCTATTTGCATTTCTTTTCTCAGTTTTAAATCCAATGCACCTAAAGGTTCATCAAGAAGTAATACTTCAGGTTTGTTAACTAAAGCTCTTGCTATTGCAACTCTTTGTTGTTGTCCACCACTTAATGAAGTAATACTTCTTTTTTCAAATCCTTTTAATGCAACAAGCTCAAGGATCTCTTTAACACTTTTTCTTATTTGATCTTTAGGGAGTTTTTTTAATTTAAGCCCAAAAGCGATATTTTCGTATACATTCATATGAGGAAATAATGCATACTTTTGGAATACGGTATTTACTTGTCTTTTGTAAGGTGGAAGATTAGATATATCTTCATTTTTAAATAAGACTTCTCCAGTATCCGCTGTTTCAAAACCAGCAATTATTTTTAGGGTAGTTGTTTTACCACAACCGCTAGGTCCTAATAATGTTAAAAATTCATTTTTTCTAATAGTCAAAGATAAATTATCTAATATTTTTTGTTCACCGTAAGATTTACTTATGTTATTTAATTTAATTATATTATCGCTCACCAAAAAAGCACCTCTCTCTAAAATTTAAAATGATGGTGGAGTACTTATCCAAATAACTTTTGCTGGTGTTCTACCAGCGTTAGAAATATAATGATTAACCTTTGGTTTAAAGTAAAAGCTTTCATTCTTTTTAACTTTTAGTTTTCTTTTTCCCAAATGTAGATAAATACTTCCAGATAATACATAGCCAAATTCTTCACCGTCATGTGGTTCTTCCTCAATATATTGTCCACCTGGCTCAATAGCAATCATAATTGGTTCCATAGCATTCTTTTGAGCATTAGGGACTAGCCACATTAACGAATATTTTAACTCTTCATCATCTGTTTTAAACATATCATCATTGCTAAATATAACTTGTTCTTCTTTTGTTTCACTAAAAAACTCATTTAAATTCGTTCCTAAAATTTCTAATATGTCCATTAAAGTAGCAATTGAGGGAGAAGTTAAATCATTTTCAAGTTGAGATATAAATCCCTTAGATAACTCACACCTATTTGCCAATTCTTCCTGGGTTAATTGTTTTTCCATTCTTAATACACGAATCTTTTCTCCAATTTGCACAATATACACCTACCGTCGAATATATAATATACTCACTTTTACTAAACCTTAAGTTTAAAATTACTAAACAAACAATGATATTATATAAATTTTAGAGGTAAAAATCAACATTTTTTTAGTAAAAAAAGAAAATATTTATTCTTTTAACCATTTATTTTACTTATTATTAAAGAATGTGTTTAGTATTATGTAAATTTAAGTATACATATACTAAGGTGTAGAAAAAAATTTTTACTTTTTTATATAAAAATTAAAAAATAAAAATTATATAAATGATTTTAACATTTATTTGAATTATAAATATTGATAAAAAGAAGAAAATGTGAGATATTTAAAATAATATAATAAAGAAATTATTAGGTGATTTTATGCAAACAGAATATCAACTGTATAGAAGAAATGGTAAATTAGTATATATAAAGCAACCTGAATATGAAGAATTAGCTTTTACATCAAAATTATGGGATGATGAAGAAACAATGAAGGATATTGGGGGAGTATATAAATTTACGGAAAGTAAGTGGGAGAGTTTTTATAAAAAAATGGTATCTCCAACGGATGGAAGAAATTTTTATTGCCTTATATATACAGTTGAAGATGAACCTATTGGAGAAGTAAGTTTTCATGGATATGACCCTACAACAAAAATAGCTCGATCTAATATAAAAATTCATCATAAATATAGAAATATGGGATTTGGTGAAGAAGCTATGAGATTGATGCTTGAGTATTACTTCTTTGATTTTGCTGGAGAAATGATATTAGATAAAGTAGGAAATGAATATGCACGATCATTTGCAAATAAATTAGGTTTTCAAGAAAGTGGAACTTATCAAAAGGAAACAACATTTAAACTTGCTAAAAGTAATTTTTTTTATTTTAAAGATTTGAATGTAAAAAATGTTTCATTTATTGTATATGAAAATATAAATATAGCAAATTATACTTTAATTTGGGATATATTTAATGAAGTAAATATATTATCAAATAAGAAAATGTTTAATTTTGAAGTAATATCATTAACTGATAGGACTAATTACAGTAATAATTTAAAGTTGGAGTTAAATTCATCAAATTTTAGCATTTCAGATTCAAATATTATAATTTTACCAGATTCAATAAGTATAGAAAATATAATTCAAAATGAAAATATTATAAAAAGTATAGCAGAAGTATATAATCAATGTAATTATATATGCGCTATAGGGAATTCAATAGTAATATTAGAACAAATAAAATCTTTAACGGGTATGTCTATTCCTCATATTGAAAATTTAAATAAGTTAATAAAATCTGAAAATTTAAATAAGATGAAGATAGTTAATAAAAATTTTGTGGATAATGGAAAAGTAATGATTTCATCTAATCTAATGGGGACTATAGAAATGATTTTAGCCATAATATTTAAAGTTGTAGGAAAAGATTTAGTAAAGCAAATAGAGGATAAATTGGGAATCAAGTATATATATTAAAGTAGAAGTTTGATTAAATTTTACTAATATTGTACAATTATAAAAAAGCTTATTATAAAGGATTGATGTAAATGAGCTCTAAAAAAACTAAGATGATTAGTGTAATTGTTTTGGCGATTCTTAGTATAACTGTAATATTTGTAATGCATAAATTTATAGGAAGTGGATCTAAAGATATTAAATCTGCTAAAAGTTTTATAGAGAGATTACATGCAATAAATGCAATTGATGATGATGAGGATTTAAAAAATATAAAATATAAACGAGTAAAAACACTAGGCAATAAGAATAAGTTAATCTATAAAACTATAACAGCTAATTCCTTTGGAATAGATTTAGATAAAAATTATAATGTTATAGGTTTTGCTAATAAAGATATTAAAAAGGATAAATATGAAATATCATATTATGAAGCTAAAGAAAAGTCAAAAAAATATCTAGAGAATATATGCACTGAAGAGTTAACTTTTAGGGGAATAAAAAATGAAAAAGATACAGACAAGCTTCCTTATTATTCTTTTGTATATTTGAAATGTAAAAATGGTTATCCAATATATTCTGATGAAATAATAATATGCATAAATAAGTCTAATGGTTTGTTAGAAAATTACACTAATTCGTCAATTCAAAAAGAATGTAAAGATTTTGTAATAAATATATCGCAAGAAGAAGCAGAAAAAGAAGCATTAAATTTATTTGATAAATTAAATGACAATGGGGAAGTTGTTTATCCAACTGAACTAGCTTATGCTGAAAGAAAAGCAAAATGTGAAAAAAATTTAAGTTCTGAACTTTGTTATGTTGTTACAGTAAAAGGCAAAGATAAAAATGATGCAGAATTTACGAACAAATTTTTTATAACTACAGAATCTAAAGAAGTGATTAATGATATAAAATATGGAACAGAAAATTCAGTAGTGACTGATTAAATAAGAAGTATTCATTTGAAACAAGAGCAAATAAAAAATGTAATGATTAATTAATCATTACATTTTTTTATGTCTATATTCTAATTAAAGCTATTCCCATTCATCAACATTTGTTAATTCAGGTATAGATGAAGCCTTAAATACAGGTTCTTTTATTCCTGCTTTCTTTTGAGCTTTATAATCAGCTAATGCTTTAAATGCAAATTTACTAAGTAAAGTAATTGCAATCAAGTTTATTATAGCCATAAAACCCATAAATGTATCTGCTAAGTTCCAAACTATATTTAAATTAGCTATAGAACCAAAGAATACCATAGAAGCAACTGCTATTCTATAAATAATTAAATATATCTTTTTTTTGTTTAAAAATTCAATATTAGATTCTCCATAGTAGTAGTTACCAACTATAGAGCTAAATGCAAATAATAATATACAGATAGCTACAAATATACTTCCAAAGCCTCCTATTTGATAAGTTAAAGCATTTTGTGTTAATTGAATACCTGTTAACCCACCAGATAAATCTATATCTGAAAGTAATATTATAAAAGCAGTGCAACTACAAATAATTATTGTATCTGTGAAAACTCCAAGAGTTTGAATTAAACCTTGTTTAACTGGATGAGTTACATCAGCAGTTGCAGCGGCATTTGGAGCACTACCCATACCAGCTTCATTAGAGAATAAACCTCTCTTTATTCCAATAAGCATAGTTCCACCTAAAGTTCCTCCGATAGCTTGATTTAAACCAAAAGCATTTTCAATAATTAATGCAAACACTCTAGGGATATGATTGAAATTCTTAAATACTACAAATAATGATACAAATATATAAGCAACTGCCATTATAGGAACAATTATTTCAGATACTTTAGCAACTCTATGAACTCCACCAAAAATAACTACTAAAGTTAAAACAGTCAAGATAATTCCTACAGTAATTTGATTCACTCCAAAAGCTTCATTCATAGCTAGAGAAATAGTATTAGATTGAACAGAGTTGAATACTAGTCCAAAAGAGACTGTTATTAATATTGAGAATAAAACGCCCATCCATTTTTTATTTAGACCTTTTTCAATATAATAAGCAGGACCACCTCTAAAGTGACCATTTTTATCTTTAATTTTGTATATTTGAGCTAAAGTAGATTCAACAAAGCTTGAACCAGCTCCTATTAAAGCTATAACCCACATCCAAAATATTGCACCAGGTCCACCTATAGATATAGCGATGGCAATACCAGCTAGATTACCGGTTCCGACTCTTGATGCTGTACTTATACAAAAGGCTTGGAATGATGATACACTTCCTTTTTTTCGTTCCGATGTAACACCATCACCTAATAACCTAAACATTTCTTTTATAAATCTAAATTGAACAAATTTAGTTTTATAAGAAAAGTAAAGACCTAAAATTATTAATAAAGCTATAAGTATATATGTATACAAAAAATCATTGAATTTTACAAGTAAATTATTTAAAATATCCAAATTTATGCCTCCTACATTAGAAAAAAATATGTCGATAAATATAATTTTATATTGTAAAAGTAAAAAATGCAAGAACAAAGAGCAAAAAATGCAAAATTAATATATTGATATTATGGAAAATATTAATTTTAGTAGGGTTTGTAAACGCTGAGATTACATAAAAAATAGAAAATGCAGGGATTGGTTATCGTTTATTCATTTTGCAATAAAAACATTTAAATTTCTATTTATTTTAATAAGAAAAAGCGATACATTAAGAATTTAATGTATCGCTTTTTGAAGTTAATTTGGTTTTAATACAGAATTATTTTGAGCAGTCTCAGGAGGTACAGTAGGATTTTCCTGAGCAGATTCATTATTATTTGGTATTTCTACTTCATTTTCCTCATTTATATTTGGAGGAGAAAGTTCAGGGGTAGGTTGTTGTTCGATATAATTATCTTGTGAATATGGAAGTACGTATATATAATCCCTAGTTAATGGGTTAGGATATTTTTTGCTTACAAAAACTCTTTCTTGAGTTAACAATGTAGGGGTATTAGCACCTGCTAATTTATTATTAAGTCTATTTATACGTCCACTAATATGAGTATTACATGTTTCATGTGGTTCGGTTCCTTCGATAAATAATTCTTCTGTAATTCTATTTCCTCTAGGATCACTGCTACATAAATTTGATGGTAGCTTACCTGAATCTTTACATACAGCAACATGAACAATTCCTTTAGGTTCTTCTAAATCTTTAACTTCAAGTCCTTTATGTGCTTTAGCCATTATTTTTCCCCATAAATTAGCACATACTGTTCCAGATCCTCCGAAGACAGTTTTAGGGTTATCATAGCCAACCCAAACTGATCCAGATAGATAAGGAGAAAGGCCTGCAAACCATAAGTCTTTAGCATCTGTAGTAGTACCAGTCTTACCAGCAACAGGCATATCACCCCATTTAGCGGGAGCGCCACCATAAAAGTTAACAGGTCCTTTCAGTAAGTCATACATTATATATGCTGTTTGTGGTGAAAATACTTGTTTTTCTTTAGGTTTTCCGTCTAATATGGTATTACCTTTGGCATCAATTACCTTTGTATAAAGCAAAGGTTCCACGTACATACCATTATTACCAAAGCTTCCGAATGCAGCAGCTAATTTATAAGTATTACCACCATCTCTATCATTAGGATTATTGTTATATTGACCCAATGCAACAGTAGCTATAGAAGTTTTAGATGCGCTGTTAAATACAAGACCTAAATTTTCTCCATAAGATATTCCTGTTTTTAAACCAATAGTGTCTGCTGTTATAACAGAAGCAGTGTTTTTAGAATACATTATTCCTTCACGCGGAGATATAAGACCTAAGTATTCATCAGGTGAATTTCTAAGGATATTAGGTGGAGCATATGCAGGATATTTTTTTGTTAATTCTGGTGATAATGGAGCATCATCTATTGATGTTGCAGCAGTTATTATCTTTTGATCTATACCAGGCCCGTATACAGTAAGTGGCTTAGTAGTAGAACCTATTGATCTTAAATCATTATATGCTCTATTATTTGATTGAGGAAGTTGTTTACCTCTTCCGCCAACCATAGCAAGAACTTTACCATGTTTATAGTCTGTTATTGTTGCTGAAGCTTGTAATAATGGAACTTTATTTTCATCATAAGCTTCTGAATTTCCAACATTTAAATTACGATAATTGTCTAAAGTTTTTTGTGTAAAATCCTGTAACTTCCTATCCATAGTAGTATAGATTTTCAGACCACCATTAACCATTAACTTAGATACTTCTTCATCTGTATATTTATATTTTTCTTTTAAGTCTCTCTTAACTTGAGACACAGCAGGATAAACAAACCATTCATAATTTAAGCGAAAATCTTTTTTACTTGATTTAAATACTAGTTTGCCATCATTAATGTCTTGAACACCTTGATTATATTCACTTTGTGAAATATAACCTAATTCATTCATTTTAGCTAAAACAGTTAGAGTTCTATTAATATATCTGGATGGATCTTTTTGGCTATTTTCATTATAAGCACTGTAATAACTAGGGGCTTGGGTTATACCTGCTAAGTAAGCACATTCAATTAAACTTAAATCTGATGTACTTTTACTAAAGTATAATAATGAAGCAGCCTCAACACCATATACTTGACCGCCAAGAGGTATTGTATTTAAATATGCAGTAATTATTTGATCTTTACTTAACTGATCCTCAAGATCTAGAGATAAGTAAATTTCTTTTACTTTTCTTTTTACAGATACTTCATTAGTAAGAACTGTGTTTTTGATAAGTTGTTGAGTTATGGTAGAAGCACCATGTAGTCCTTTTTGCCCAGTTAAAATTTTCTTTACATCTGTTAAAGCAGCACCTAATATTCTTTGAACATCTATTCCTCTATGTTTAAAAAAACGTTCATCTTCAATTGATATAAAGGCATTTTTAAGATTATCTGGGATTTTGTCAGAAGTTATTACATATCGTTCTTCATCTGTATGTAAATTATCCATAAATTCTTCGCTGCTATCATATAAACTTGAAGGCTGATTCAATGATAAAACATCTTCAACATTTAATGGAGGGGTAGTTTTTATAATTGCAAGTAAGTATCCTGCACCTATGACAGATAACATTAATATCAAAGTCAAAAAACCAATACCTGTTCTTTTTAAGATAGTAGAGGCGGTTAATTTATTTTTTTTCTTTTTCTTTTTTTTTCTTTTATTATTACTGTTTTTATTAGTACTTTTTTTTGTTTTATTTGGAGTTTTTTCAGTCGACATTCTATCCTCCTAAAATTACGTTAATGATTAAATAATATTCTTTATTATTATAGCATACTTATAATAAGAGTAAACTAATAACTCATTATAAAGGTAGTGAAATGAAATATTATACAAAGCGTAAAAAACGAAAATATATTCCAATTATAGTAATTAGTATAGCCCTTGTTATTATCTTTAATTCAATGGCAGTATTTTTGGATAATAAAGTTATGCCAGCATTGGATAGAGTAGCAGAAATGACTGTAAGATCAAGAATTCTTAACATAATTAATAGTAACAGTATTAAGCTTTTTGCAGATGAATTTAATTATAATGAAATGATAAAAATAGAAAAAGATAATGAAGGAAATATAACTCTTATTCAAGCAGATACTGTAAAATTAAATTATTTAGCATCTAAGTTATCTATACAATGTAATGAAGAATTGCAGAATCTTGAAGATATAAAAATAAAAATACCATTAGGATGGTTTACTGAAAATAGTATTTATTATAATGTAGGACCACAAATAACTATTAGAGTTGAAGATATAGGGAATATAAATGCAAATTATGAATCAGAATTTGAAAGTGCGGGAATTAATCAAACTAGGCATAGAATATATCTTAATGTTGAATCAAAAGTTAGAGTGATTTTACCATTTAAAACTAATGAAGTTGAAATAGCAACTAAAGTACCAGTATCAGATACAATTATAGTAGGAAAAATACCACAAACAGCAATTGATTTTAAACCTGGCAATTAAAAAAGAAGCCTCTACTTTTAAATAAGGCTTCTTTTTTAGATTATAATATTTTAATATATAAAATGGATTATAAATTATTCCCAGTTAAATACATAAGGAATATTTCTATAATGATCTCCATAATTTAATCCATAACCAACTACAAAAAGATCTTCAATTGTAAAGCAGCAGTAGTTAGGTTCAATTTCAACTTTTCTTCTTGATGGTTTATCAAGTAAAACACAAGTTTTAACTGATGCAGCACCTAAACTTTTTACGTGATTGACAACAAAATCCATTGTTATACCAGTATCGATAATATCATCGACAATAAGAACGTCATATCCTTCAATATTATCAGGAATATCATTAATTACTTTAACTTTTCCTGAAGATACTTCATCATGACCGTAGCTTGAAGTAGTCATAAAGCCTATTTTAGCTTTTGTATCTATTGATCTAACTAAATCAGCTGCATATATAAAGCTACCTCTTAATAAAGATAAAACATAAAGGTTTTTATCTTTATAATCTTCAGTGATAACTTTACCTAGTTCTTCTATTCTAGCATCAATTTTTTCTTTAGAAAAAAGTATGTTACGCTTTTTATTATCCATGCAATTCTGCTGTTAAAATCTAAAATCATAATAAAGATTTAACAACAGGTCACCTCCTCTAATATATCTCATTTAAGTTTCTTTAAAGTATTTTAATAGTATAAAATATTAGTAATATTGTCAAGGAGGATGTCTCATTATTTTATTCTTTAGTAAAATATGAAACATAAAATTTAAGGTGGCCCAATACCATCTTAGTTTAACTTTTACTGAAATTGTATGTTTTCAATAGAAGTATGATACAATACACTTATGAATTTATTGAAAATCAAAGGGAGTCAGATAATACAAGAGCACTTACAAGGAAATATTAATAGTATAAAATTATATGAAAGTTCTTAAGATAAGACTAAATTATTATTTATAAAATTAATTTGATGATAACTAGTATATGTGATAAGTTAGAATGATAATGTGGACACTAATTAAGAAGTAAAAAAATATATTAACTAGTTTTTATCATGTTTATTAAAAATTGGGTTGATAAATTAAAGAAGTATAGTAATTTTTAGAACTTTTGTAAGAATTAAATTTGAGGTGATTTACAATGATAGAGGGAAATATTGATGGAATTAGAAATTCTATTTTAAATGAATTAGAAAGAATATATTCAATTAGAACTTCTAAAGATGAAGTATGTAATGTAGAAATTTTAGATATAATTGCTAAGGTATCAGCAAATATTGAAAGAGAAGTAAGCGTAGCAATAAATAGAAAGGGTAATGTTACGTCAGTTGCTATTGGAGATTCAACATCAGTTGAAGTGCCTTTAATAGATATAAGTGAAAAGAGACTATCGGGGGTTAGAGTTATACATACTCATCCTAATGGATATTGTAATCTTTCAGCTTTAGATGTAACTGCACTTTTAAAATTAAAACTAGATGCTATTGTATCAGTTGCTATAACAGAAGAAGGAAAAATAAAAGATTTTTCATTAGGGCTTCTTAGACTTTATAACAATAAGCTAGAATATGATGAAAATATGAATTTATCTTTAGAAGAAATTACATCTGTAAATATATTAGATAAGATTAAGTTTATAGAAAATCTAATAAAAGTTAATGATGTAATAGAAGAAACAGGTGAAAAGGCAATACTTGTAGGTTCTGATACAAAAGAAAGTTTAGAAGAACTAGAGGAACTTACTAAAGCTTGCAATATTCCAGTTTTACAAACGGTATTTCAAAGCAGAAATAAAATTGATCCTTCATTCTTTATAGGAAGAGGAAAGGTATTAGAAATAGCTTCTATTAGACAAATAGAAAGAGCTAATGTAATAATATTTGATGATGAATTAACAGGATCACAAGTTAGAAATTTAGAAGCAGCTTTAGGAGCAAAAGTTATAGATAGAACTACATTAATTCTTGAAATATTTGCAACAAGGGCTAAGAGCAAAGAAGCTAAGATTCAAGTTGAACTTGCACAACTTAAATATAGATTAAGTAGATTACAAGGCTTAGGTACAATACTTTCAAGAACTGGAGGAGGTATTGGAACTAGAGGGCCTGGGGAAAAGAAATTAGAAACAGATAGAAGACACATAATGGAAACTATCTATGATTTAAGAAAAGAACTAAAAAGAATAAAGAAGACGAGAGAAGTACAAAGAGAAAAAAGAAATAAAGAAAGTATTCCTAAGGTATCACTTGCAGGTTATACTAATGCAGGAAAATCAACTTTAAGAAATGTTCTTTGTGATTTATCAGCAAGAAAAGATACTGTAGGAAAAGAAAAAGTATTTGAAGCAGATATGCTGTTCGCAACACTAGATACTACAACAAGAGCTTTAACATTAAAAAATAAGGGGTTAATTACATTAACAGATACAGTTGGGTTTGTTAGAAAATTACCACATGATTTAGTTGAAGCATTTAAGTCAACATTAGAAGAAGTAATATTTTCTGATATCTTATGTCATGTAGTTGATGTATCATCAGAAACTGCAATAGAACAGTATAAAGCAGTAAATGAAGTATTAACAGAATTAGAGGCAATTGATAAAGAAACAATATTAGTTTTAAACAAGATAGATAAAGCAACTGAAGAACAAATAAGTGATTTTATTAAATTTATAGAAAATGATGAAATTAACAAGGAACAAGTAATTATAAGAATATCAGCTAAACAAGGAATAAATTTAGAAGAGTTTTTAGCATTAATAGAAGAAAAACTTCCATATAATTATAAAAAAGCAGAGTTCTTAATCCCATATGATAAAAGTAATATACAATCATTTTTACACAGAAATGGCAGAGTTTTAGAAGAAGAATATAGAGAAGATGGAACATTTATGATTGTTGAAGTTGATGATGAAGTATACAACAAAACTAAAGAATATGTATTAAATGTACTAAGCTAATAAATAATTTATAAAATTTAAGAAATAATTTATTAAAAAATTCTTAGATAAAATAGAATGGAATCTAAAAATAGATATAAAAAATAATAGGTCTATTTTAAAGTGTTTTATACAAAGATTCCATTTTAAAACTAAGAATTTTTTATTTTTTAAGAAACTATAAAATACAACAATTCTTTAAATGATTATTTAATTAAGTTATAATAGTTAGATGGGGAAAGGGAGCGATATAATGTTAAAATCAATATTAGAATATCAAAAATCATTTCAAAAGTTAATAAATGATTTAAAAGTTAATAGAAAAGTTTTAGCTATATTTGCTTTTGGAAGTATAATAAGTGGAGATCTCTGGGATGAATCTGATATAGATTTATTTGTTTTATATAAAGATAATTTCGATGAAATTAGGGATGTATATTCGGAAATATTAGGAATAGATGTTCATATGAAATTATTAAGCAAAGAGAGCTTTTTAAATTTATATAAAAGTGATGGAAAAAAAGGCTTTGCAAGAAATATATTATTATCTTCTAAAATTGTATTTTCAAGAGATGAAGAAATTACATTAACTTTTGATGAGGCAAAATATAGTTTAGATAAACATATTGAAAAATGGAATTTAGTTTATTTAGGTAAGCTTATAAAGGATCTTAGAGTGACTAAAAAATATTTACATAATGGTAGCGTATTTACTTCATATGAAATTTTGATAAGAGCTCTAGATAGCTTTTCAAAATTATATTTAAATTTAAATGGGTATACAGTAAGCAAAGATGCTGTTAGAATGGCAACAAATTTAAATGATAATTTTAATAATATTATAAATGATTTATTTTATAAGCCAATGTCAAAAGAAAATATAGAAAATACATTAATGTACATTGAAAGATTTTTAGAGCTGAACATAGTTGCATCAACTAAAGCTCTAATAGAATTTCTAAATGAAAAAAGAACTTTTTTAAGTTCATATGAAATAAAAAATGATGTGAGATTTAAAGAGTTTGATATAAAAATAGAAGATATATTAAAAGAGCTTTTAAAAAGAAATTTAGTGAAAAAAGATATAAGAAAATTAGATATAGAAGATAATAAAAAGTTAATCAATGAAAATGTATATTCATGCAAAAATTATAATTTTTAGGTTATAGAGGGTTTAAATAATGGGTGAATATATTAAATTATATAAAGAAATAGAGTTTGAAGAAGAGATACCTAAGTATATACAAATATCTAATTTTACAAAAGGTTTAATAGAGAAGAAAATAATAAAGGATAAAGCAAAATTGCCTACAATAAGAGAGCTGTCTAAAGTTTTAGGCGTTAATTCAGTTACCATTGTTAATGCATATAAAAGATTAAAAGCTGAAGGATATGCGTATCAAAAAGTCGGTAGTGGAACATATGCAAAAGTAAAAGAATTACCTAATATATTTAGAAGAGAATATTCAAATACATTAAAAAAATTAAGAATAGATGAATTACCTAATATAGTTGATTTTACAGGTGAAACCAATACAGAAGTGTTATTTCCAATAGAAGATTTGAAGGAAATTATAGATAAGGTTTTAGATAGAGATGGTGCAAATGCACTTATATCTAATAATTCATATGGTTATAAGAATCTAATATCAACAATAAATAATGTTTTTTGGAATGATCAATTAAATGAAGAAGATATACTTGTTGTATCTGGTGCTCAACAAGGTATAGATATAGTTTCAAAAGGAATTTTAAATATAAATGATAATGTAGTAGTAGAAAAACCTACTTATGGAGGTGCATTATCTGTATTTAAGTGGAAAAAAGCTAATATTTTTGAAGTACCAATAAAAGAAGATGGAATAGATTTAGATAAGTTTGAAAAAATACTTCAAAAAAATAATATAAGATGTTTTTATACTATGAGCTATTTTCAAAATCCAACAGGAGTTAGTTACAGTCTAGAAAAGAAAAAAAGAATTTTAGAATTAGCAGAAATATATGATTTTTATATAATAGAAGATGACTATTTATCAGAACTTATATATGAAAAATCAATAGAATACATTCCTTTTAAATGGCTAGACAGAAATGAAAGAGTTATCTATATAAAAAGTTTTTCTAAAATATTTTTACCAGGAATAAGACTTGGGTATTTAGTTGCACCTGAAATTTTTAGAGAAAGTCTTCAAAATTCGAAATTTAATACAGACATAACTACTTCAAGTTTGATGCAAAGAGCTTTAGATTTATATATATACGAAAGTAAGTGGAAAGAAAACATTAAAGCTTTGAATATTGAATACAGTAAAAGATATAAGATGATGCAAAAAATATTAGACAATGATTTTAAAGATTTGGTAAGTTATATTGATCCTAAAGGAGGATTGAATTTTTATCTAACATTAAAGGATAGTAAAATAAATTCTAAAGAATTATTTTTAAGATTAAGAAAAAAAGGAGTATATATAACTCCAGGAATAATGTTTTTTACATCTCATAATGATGGGAAAAATACATTTAGAATAGGATTTTATCAAACTGATGAAAGTAAAATTATAAAGGGACTCAATATCTTAAGAGAGGAGTTAATTGAATGCCATATATAACTATAAGAAATTTTGGTGAAGACAGATTTGAAGAAAAGAAATCTGAATTTATAGGATATGCAAAACGTGTGGAAAGCGAAGAAGAAGCTAAAGCCTTTGTTAGTGAAATAAAAAATATGCATAAACAAGCAAGACATAACTGCTGGGCATATGTTATAGGTGAAAATATGAATATTCAAAGATATTCTGATGATGGTGAACCTCAGGGGACAGCAGGAATACCTATATTAGAAGTTATGAAAAAGAGCGGTATAACTGATTGTGCTGTAGTAGTAACAAGATATTTTGGTGGAGTTTTACTTGGAACAGGGGGACTTACTAGGGCTTATACTAAAGGTGCAAGTATATCAATAAAATGTGCAGGAATTGTTGAAAAAGTTGTTGGGTTAAAATTAAGTTTAGAAATGGATTATGATTTATTTGGAAAAGTTCAATATATATGTGCACAAAATTTATGGCATATAGAAGATACTGAATATACAGATAAAGTTATTGTTCATATTTTAGCTGAAAAAGATATTATAGAAAATATGGAAAAAGAAATGATTGAATGTAGCAGTGGGAAAATAATAATATCTAAGAGCGATGAAGAAATATATTTTAAAGAAGAAAATAGATTATATAAGTGTATTTAATTTACATATAATAGCAATTACTTGAATAGCAATCGTTGTTATGATATAATTTTTGGTGATTTTTATATTAAAGTATATATTAAAATAATGGTGAATTAATTATATTATTGTAATTGAAAATCTATATTAATATTATTTTTTTATTTAGATTTAGTAATGCAATTTATATATTTAAATTAGGCTCTGTTTTAAGTGTGTGTTGATATATGCAATAGGTAAAGTGGCATTGTAATTGGAATTTGAGAATTCTCAATGAGTATTGTCACATTTACTGCTTGTCTCAATTTTACATTGGAACAAGCTAAAATGGGACTATACTCATTTTAGCATTCCTAAGTTCAATTACTTCGCTCACTTTTCTTATGCATATATCAACACTCTGCTAAAACATAGCCTTAAATTAAAGTAAGGAGGAAAACAATATGTCAGGACACTCAAAGTGGCATAATATTCAAGCTAAGAAGGGCAAAACAGATGCAAAAAGAGGTAAAATTTTTACCAAAATAGGTAAAGAATTAATGGTAGCTGTTAAAAATGGTGGACCTAGTCCAGAAATAAACAATAGATTAAGAGATGTTATTGCAAAAGCAAAAGCTGCTAATATGCCTAATGATACTATAACAAGATCAATTAAAAAAGCATCAGGTGAGTTAGGAGAAGTTAATTTTGAAAATATAGTTTATGAAGGTTATGGCCCTAGTGGAGTAGCTGTAATTGTTGAAACACTTACTGATAATAAAAATAGATCAGCTGGTAATGTAAGAAGCGCTTTCACAAAAGGTGGCGGAAACATGGGTACATTAGGATGTGTAGGATTCATGTTCCAAGAAAAAGGCGAACTTGTAATTGAAAGAGCTGATAAAGACGAAGACGAAATGATGATGCTTGCATTAGATGCTGGAGCAGAAGATTTCAACGCTGATGAAGAAGAAGTATTTGTAGTTACAACAACTCCAGAAGATTTTGGAACAGTAAGAGAAGCATTAGAAGCAGCTGGAATTGAGTTCTTAGAAGCTGATGTTAAAATGATTCCAGATACATACACAGCAATTAATGAAGATGATGCTAAGAAGTTCCAAAAGATGTTAGACTTACTTGATGATGATGATGATGTTCAAGAAGTTTACCACAATGCTGAGTTCCCAGAAGGATGGGAAGAATAAAAAGCTAAGTAACATTACATTGAAATAAGAACACCTTTAATATCAATGAGAATTCACATTGATATTAAAGGTGCTTTTTTGCATAAAATTAAGGCTATGTTTTAAATTAAAAAGTAACTTGCTAATGGGGATGGCAAGTTACTCTGAAAATTGAAAGTTATGATTATAAAAGGGGTATTTAATTAGTAATTTCTTTATATTGATTATTATATAGATCAATTGTTACAACATAATGTCAATTTTGTGTAAAAAATAATACTTTTAATTTTAATCTAAAAGCTTAATAGTTCTGATATATATTATAGTGAATTGGTCGATTATTCTAATATTTATATAGGATAGGATAATTTTGAATCTTATGCTTATAATATTAATGACAATCTAGATTCTTAAATTATTATGAAATAAATAGGGTTGCAAAGATTATATGCGATCATATATAAACAAATAATAAATATGATTTCTGAGAAATAAGAAAATAATAGATACTTGTTGAAATAATGTTGATATTTTAGAATAAAATATCAACTATTTACTAAATCTTCTACTAAATTTTTAGCTACTACCATGTTACTACAATCAATTTTATCAGGTCTTGTAAGTAATGACGCACTTTTAAGATATATGCATCCATCTATTATTTTACTAGAATCAACTTCTTGAGTTGGATCTTCTTCATAAATTTCTTCTAAGTTTTCATATTTTGTTAATACTACAATTCGTCTACAAGCATCATCATATTGATCAAATATATTGAAAAAGCTATTGTATGTATCAAAAGATTTTACTGATGTAACTACTTTTAAATATAAATTATATTCTTTAGCAGCATCTAATGCATTAATATAATCTTTATTCATATAAATTTACCCCCTTTTTATTATTTATATTTTTATAAACACATAATATATTATATCATATAGTGTTGATATAATATTATAAACACTATATGAATTATAAATAAAAAATAATTATATGCTGCACCATTATTCTTGCATTGCATTTGGAAAGGGTGCATGACTAAAAAAAATCGACGGCTCTAAAGTCACCTTGACGATTTTGTTCTTGACAAGATTTGCAGGATGAAGAAGTTTACATGATTAATTAACAATTAAAATAATAAATTATTTTTGAAAATCTTGAACTTATTACAAGTTATTAAAAAAAAAGTGGGAAAAAATTTAAAAAACAGTAGTAATTAAAATTAAAATATAGTAAAATGTACAAGATAAAAGATTAAGAATAGCTAAACTAAAAGTTAAGTATTTGTAAGAATTTCTAAAAAACATGCAGATTATAGAATAATTTTGTAGCATTTTTACATATGCTTACTGAAAAAATAAGTATATATTAATTAAACAATAAAGTGTTATTTTTATAGAGAAAGGTTGTGATGTTAGGGTTGGAAAACAAGCTGAAATTATACGGCTTTAACAACCTCACAAAAACACTTAGCTTTAACATCTATGATGTATGCTATGCAAAAAGTGAGCGAGAGCAAAAGGACTATATTGCTTATATTGATGAGCAATACAATTCAGAAAGACTTACAAATATTTTGTGTGATGTAACTGATATGATAGGTGCTCATGTACTTAATATTTCAAAACAAGATTATGATCCTCAAGGAGCAAGTGTAACAATATTAATATCAGAAGAAACACTTGCAGTAAAGGAAATAGATAAATCATGTAATCTTGGACAAATTGATATTTTAAAGACTAGAGATACTGTTGTAGGTCATTTAGATAAAAGTCATGTAACAGTACATACTTATCCAGAATATCACCCAGATAATTCAATTGCTACTTTTCGTGTAGATATTGATGTATCTACTTGTGGAGAAGTTTCTCCATTAAATGCATTAAATTATCTTATTGGAAGCTTTGATTCAGATATTATAACAATTGATTATCGTGTTAGAGGTTTTACTCGAGATGTTGATGGAAAAAAGCTATTTATAGATCATAAGATAACATCAATACAAGATTATATTGATGAAAGCACTTTAAATAAATATGATGCGATGGATATAAATGTATATCAATCAAACATATTTCATACAAAAATGTTAATTAAAGAAATTGAACTTCAAAATTATCTTTTTAATAGGGATGTTTATGAAATCAAGCCAAAACAAAGGCTTGAAATTGAAAACAATTTGCGTAAAGAGATGATAGAGATTTTCAGTGGAACTAATATATATTAATGAGGGGGATTGGAAAATGAAAGATAAGGAATCTCACTCAAAGTCTCCTATTTATGAAGCTTTGATGAAGTATAAAAAAGCAAGAGTTGTACCTTTTGATGTACCAGGACATAAGCAAGGACGAGGAAATCCTATGTTAAAAGAATTTTTAGGCGAACAGTGTCTTTCTGTTGATGTAAATTCAATGAAACCATTGGATAATCTTTGTCATCCAGTATCAGTTATAAAAGAGGCAGAGAAACTTGCAGCTGATGCTTTTGGCGCCAAACATGCTTTTTTTATGGTGAATGGAACTACATCAGCAGTACAAGCAATGGTTATGAGTGTTTGTAAGAGAGGCGAAAAGGTTATAATGCCTCGTAATGTTCATAGAAGTGCTATAAATTCTTTGGTAATTAGTGGTGCTATACCTGTTTATATAAATCCAGGTGTTAATAAAAAATTAGGCATACCTCTTGGGATGTCTGTTGAAGATGTAAAAAGAGCAATTAAAGAAAATCCAGATGCAAAGGCTGTACTTGTAAATAATCCAACTTACTATGGTATTTGTTCTAATTTAAGAGAGATTACTAAATTAGCTCATGAACATGGAATGTATGTTTTAGTAGATGAAGCACATGGAACTCATTTTTATTTTGGAGAAGATATGCCTGTATCAGCAATAGATGCTGGGGCAGATATGGCTGCTGTTAGTATGCATAAGACGGGTGGTTCATTAACACAAAGTTCATTTTTACTTTTAAATTGTGATTTACGTATTGGATATGTAAGACAAATAATTAATTTAACTCAAACAACAAGTGGTTCATATCTTTTAATGTCATCTTTAGATTTAGCAAGAAGAGATCTTGTGCTTAATGGAAAAGAAATTTTTAACAAGGTAAAAAATCTTGCTCAGTATGCTAGAGATGAAATAAACAAAATAGATGGATATTATGCTTTTTCAGAAGAACTTATAGATAATGATACTGTTTTTGATTTTGATAGAACTAAGTTATCTATATTTACTAGGGATATAGGACTTGCTGGTATAGAAGTATACGATATTTTAAGAGATGAATATGGAATACAAATAGAGTTTGGAGATATTGCCAATATACTTGCCATTATATCTGTTGGAGATGGAGCTTTAACCATAGAAAGACTAATCTCAGCATTATCAGAAATCAAGAGGTTACATTCGAAAGATAAAGCAGGTATGTTTGACCATGAATATATAAATCCAGAAGTTATACTTACGCCTCAAGAAGCATTTTATTCTTCAAAAAATTCTATACCTATGAATGAAAGTGTTGGTAAAGTATGCGCTGAATTTGTGATGTGTTATCCACCAGGAATTCCTATTCTTGCGCCAGGTGAAAAAATAACTAAAGAAATTTTAGACTATATAAATTATGCAAAAGAAAAGGGATGTTTTTTAACCGGAACAGAAGATTCAAAAATTGAAAAGATTAATGTAGTGGAGGCAGAATAAATGGAATTATGGTATACAGAAAAGCATACAGAAGATGTAAAATTTTCAATTAGAGTTGATAGAGAATTATATAGTGAACAAAGTGATTTTCAAAGAATTGATATTTTAGAATCAAGGGAATTTGGAAGAATTTTTACATTAGATGGCTTAATGATGGTAACTGAAAAGGATGAATTCATATATCATGATATGATAGTTCATGTTCCTATGGCAACTAATCCTAATATAAAAAATGTTTTGGTTATCGGTGCAGGTGATGGAGGAACTATAAGAGAGCTTACAAGATATAAAACCATAGAAAAAATAGATATGGTTGAAATAGATGAAAGAGTTGTTGAGGTATGTAAAAAGTATTTACCTAAAACAGCGTGCAAGCTTGATGAAGAGAGAGTTAATATTGTATACGAAGATGGTTTAAGATTTGTTCGTAATAAAGAAAATGAATATGATTTGATAATAGTAGATTCAACTGATCCATTTGGACCAGGAGAAGGACTATTTACTAAAGAATTTTATGGGAATTGTTATAAAGCATTAGGTAAAGATGGAATATTAGTTAATCAACATGAAAGTCCATATTATGAATATTATGCAAAATCAATGAAAGATGCCCATGAAAAAATACAAGGATTATTTAAAGTAAACAAAGTTTATCAAGCGCATATCCCAACTTACCCATCAGGACATTGGTTATTTGGATTTGCTTCTAAAAAATATGATCCAATTGAAGATCTTGATGCAGAGTTATGGAATAAATTAGGAATAAAAACAAAATATTATAATACAGATCTTCATGTGGGATGTTTTGCGTTACCTACTTATGTAGAGGAACTACTTAATGAATATAATGAAGATAAGGAATAGAAAAAAATAAAAAGAGAAAACTATATTTACATGAATGAATTGGAGGAATTAAAAATGGGAAGAGCTTTAATTATTGGCGCTGGAGGAGTTGCTAGTGTAGCAATTCATAAGTGTTGTCAAAATTCAGATGTTTTTGAAGAAATATGTATTGCAAGTAGAACATTATCAAAATGTGATGCATTAAAAACTAAATTAGAGGGTGGAAAGACTAAGATACAAACAGCAAAGGTTGATGCTGATAATGTAGATGAACTTATCTCTCTTATAGAAAAGTTTAAACCAGATGTTGTAATAAATCTTGCACTTCCATATCAAGATTTAACTATTATGGATGCATGTTTAGCAACAAAAACTCATTATGTAGATACAGCTAATTATGAGCCACTTGATACAGCTAAATTTGAATATAAATGGCAATGGGCGTATAAAAAGAAATTTGAAGAAGCAGGAATAATAGCTTTACTTGGTAGTGGCTTTGATCCAGGAGTTACAGGCGTATTCAGTGCTTATGCTCAAAAACACTATTTTGATGAAATAAACTATATTGATATTTTAGATGCTAATGCAGGAGATCATGGGTATCCTTTTGCAACTAATTTTAATCCGGAAATTAATATTAGAGAAATTACAGCTAATGGAAGCTATTGGGAAAATGGTAATTGGGTAGAAACAGAACCTCTTGAATTAAAAGAAGTTTATAATTTTCCAGAAATAGGACCAAAGGATATGTATTTATTACATCATGAAGAATTAGAATCTTTAGCTATTAACATTAAAGGAATAAAGAAAATTAGATTTTGGATGACTTTCTCAGAAAAATATATAACTCATTTAAAAGTACTTGAAAATGTTGGTATGACATCTATTGAACCAATTGAATTTGAAGGACAAAAAATAGTTCCATTACAATTTTTAAAAGCTGTTTTACCAGATCCAGCATCATTAGGTCCAAGAACTAAAGGAAAAACTAATATAGGATGTATATTCCAAGGCGTTAAGGATGGAGTAGAAAAAACTTACTATATATATAATGTATGTGATCATGAAGAATGTTATAAGGAAGTTGGATCGCAAGCTATTTCTTATACAACAGGAGTTCCAGCTATGATTGGCGCAAGTATGATATTAAGAGGGTTATGGAATAAACCAGGTGTTCACAATATAGAAGAATTTAATCCAGATCCATTTATGGAGGAATTAAATAAATGGGGATTACCATGGCAAGAAGATTTTAATCCAACTTTAATTAAGTAAGTTATGTTTTAGTAGAGTTTTGATATATTTAAACTTTAGTAATCTTAATTAAGAACAATATAGTTTGTATAGATATACATTTTAAGAATGATGAAGAGATAAATTTTCTTCATCATTCTTAATATAAAAAACAAAATAATATTTGGTTAATTTAATATTATTAAATTCAACTACTTAGTCCATCAAAATTTTACTAAAACATAGCGTAAATTTAAAATTAGGAGGAATATATTTTATGAATGATATAGATTTAAATAAATTGCCATCACCATGTTATTTGATTGATGAAAGACTTTTAAAAAAGAATTTAGAAAAACTAGATTATGTTCAAAAGGAGACAGGTGCTAATATTATTCTTGCAACAAAAGCCTTTTCTATGTATTCTACATTCCCTTTAATAGGTAAATACTTAAAAGGGGTTACTTCAAGTTCGCTTTTTGAAGCTAGACTTGGATATGAGGAGATGGGAAGACAAGTACATATATTTTCTCCAGCATACAGAGAAGATGAATTTGATGAAATAATGAAGTATTGTGATCATATAGTATTTAATTCTTTCAATCAATGGAGACTTTATAAGGATAAAGTAAAAAAATATAAGGATAAGAGAATAGAATGTGGAATTCGTATAAATCCAGAGTATTCAGAGATAGAAACAGATATATATAATCCTTGTTTTGAAAATTCCAGAATGGGAGTTACTTTAGAAAATTTTGAACCAGAAGAACTTGAAGGAATAGATGGATTACATTTTCATACTATGTGTGAACAAAATTCAGATACTTTAGCTCGTACCATTAAAGTTGTTGATGAAAAATTCGGTAAGTACATTAAAAATATGAAATGGTTGAATTTTGGTGGTGGACACCATATAACAAGAGAAGATTATGATATTGAGACTCTAATAGAAACAATTTTATATATGAAAAATAAATATGAAATTGATATTTATTTAGAACCTGGTGAAGCAGTAGCTTTAAACAGTGGATTTCTAGTATGTACTATTTTAGATGTAATAAAAAACGGAATGAATATTGCAATAGTAGATACATCAGCAGCTTGCCATATGCCAGATGTACTTGAAATGCCATATAGACCTCATATTATAAATTCAGGTATGCCAAATCAGTATGAACATACATATAGGTTAGGTGCTCCAACTTGTCTTGCAGGAGATATAATAGGAGATTATTCTTTTAAAAAGCCCTTGAAAGTAGGGGATAAGCTAGTGTTTTGTGATATGGCTATTTATTCAATGGTTAAAAATAATACTTTTAATGGAATAAACTTACCTTCAATAGTTAAATATAGTGAAGAAAAAGGAATAGAAGTTATAAAAAAATTTGGATATGAAGATTTTAAATCACGATTATAAAAAAATTAAATTACATTTTATGCTAGAAAGGATTTAGAGAATTATGAATAAGAATGTAGAGACTTTTATAGGATGTGACAATAATTACGATGAATCAAAAATAGTTATTTTTGGAGCACCATTTGATTCAACAACATCATTTAGACCAGGAACAAGATTTGCTAGTAAAGCAATGAGAAGTGAGTCTTTTGGAATTGAAACTTATAGTACATATCAAGATAAGGATTTAGAAGATATATGTGTTTTTGATGGAGGAGATTTAGAACTTAGTTTTGGAAATCCAGAAAATGCATTAAATGATATTGAAAAATTTACATCTAAAATAGTTAATGACAATAAAATACCATGCATGATTGGTGGGGAACATTTAGTAACCTTAGGTGCATTTAAAGCTATAAACAAAAAATATCCTGATGTCCATGTTATACATTTTGATGCTCATGCAGACTTAAGAAATGATTATCTAGGACAAAAATTATCTCATGCAACAGTTATGCATAGAGTGTGGGATATAGTTGGAGATAATAAAATATTTCAATTTGGAATAAGATCAGGAGAAAAACAAGAAATTTATTGGGGAAGAGATCATGTTTTTACGAATAAATTTAATTTTAATCAACTTGCAGAGATTGTTGATAAATTAAAAGGAAAGCCAGTCTATTTTACATTAGATTTAGATGTATTAGATCCATCAGTATTTCCGGGAACAGGAACTCCAGAAGCTGGTGGGGTTACTTTTATGGATTTGTTAAAAGCAATATTAAAGATAAGTAAGTTAAATATTGTAGGAATGGATATAAATGAACTTTGTCCTATATATGATAAAAGTGGAAGTTCAACAGCATTAGCTTGCAAAGTATTAAGAGAATTGTTACTTAGTATATATTAACAAATTTTTAATTTATAGTAACTTAAAATGAAAAAGTGTAGAATAATGAATTTTATTTCGTTAATCTGCACTTTTTTGCTTATGTTTTATATAAAACTTAATGCTTAATTATTATTAAGCTCGTCCTAATTTATTAGCTGTTAAAATAGCAGCATATACATCATAAGGGGTAACTTCAAATGGCATATTGTGAATAGTTTCACCTTCAGCACAGCAAGCTTCGGCAACTCTCATTATATCATCTTTATCAATATTTTTAATTCCCATCTCAGATAAATTAGTTGGAAGACCAAGTGATTTACAGAAGTTTATAACTTCTCTAATTTCTTCAATAGGAGCATTTTCTAATACTAATTGTGTTATTGTACCAAAGGCAACTTTTTCACCATGGTATAAATCATGACATTCTTTTAAAATTGTAAACCCATTATGGATTGCATGTGCAGCAGATAAACCACCACTTTCGAAACCTAAACCACTTAATAATGTGTTTGCCTCTACAATATTTTCAACTGATTTAGTAACAACATTGTTACTAACAGCAAGCTTAGCTTTATATCCTTCTGATAATAATGTTTTGTAACATGAATAAGCAAGAGTTTCAGCAGCAAGAGTTATATGTCCTCCACATAAATTTAAACTATTGGCTCTTTTGCAAGCTCTCACCTCAAAATAAGTTGCTAGTGCATCTCCCATGCCAGAAATTAACAATCTTGAAGGAGCATTAACTATAATTTTTGTATCTACTAATACAACGTCAGGATTTTTCTTTAATAGTAAGTATTTATCAAAAATACCGTTATCTTTATAAATAACAGACAATGCACTACAAGGAGCATCTGTAGAAGCAATAGTTGGAGCTATTACTACAGGAACATCTTCATAATATGCTACAGCTTTAGCAGTGTCTAAAATTTTACCTCCACCTATTCCTATAACAACATTACAATTATTTTCTTTAAATGATTTTTGTAATCTCATTATTTCAGTTTCTGAGCATTCTCCATTAAATATTTCAAATGTTAAATTTTCATCGCTATTAGAAAAACTATTCTTTATAGTATTAGATACCCTCTTCATTCCAGAGGTACTAATGATTACAAAAAAGTTATCTCCTAAATTATTAGTGTGTGTTGCTATATTTTCAAGTTCGCCATTTCCTTGAACATATTTACCTGGTGAAATGATAATATTTGCCATGATTATCCCTCCTAAAATATATAAAATAATATAACTCTAGTATAGCATATATAATTCAGAATATGGTTTATGTTACAAATTTTAATAATTTAAAAAGTATTGTGTATATACTTTCAACTTATTTCTTTTTAGTTTAGTGCGTTTTTTGTGATTATTTATAGAAAGTTATATAATAAATTTAGTATAATATCATTATTAAAACGATTGAAAAGGTGAATAAAATTAATGAGAAAATTTAAAAGAGTATATATAGAAATAACTAATATTTGCAATTTAGAATGCAATTTTTGCCCCAAGACAAGTAGAAAATTAAAATTTATGGATGAGGAATCTTTTGAACATGTTTTAAAATCTGTAAAACCATATAGTGATTATGTTTATTTTCATTTAATGGGTGAGCCATTTTTAAATTCTAATCTTGAAAAGTTTTTAGATTTAAGTAATAAGTATAAAATAAAAGCTAATATTACTACAAATGGAACATTAATAAATGATGTGAAGGATATATTGATTAAATCACCAGCATTAAGACAAGTAAATATTTCACTTCATAGTTTTGAAGCTAATAATAAGGAAATAAAATTTGAAGAATATATAGAAAATATAGTAAGTTTTTGTGAAGAAGCTACAGAAAAAAGTAATATAATTTGTTCATTAAGATTGTGGAATTTAGATACAAGATATAAAGCAAGTAATGATATGAATATAGACATATATAGTGTTCTTGAAGAAAGATTTAAATTAGACTATAACTTAAAAGATATATTAAGGGAAAAAAATAGTGTTAAACTTTCTAAAAATGTATATTTAAGCATGGGGGAAAAATTTAAATGGCCATCAATTAATAGTGAAGAGTTAGGAGAAAGAGCTTTTTGCTATGGATTAAGAGATCAAATAGGGATATTAGTAGATGGAACAGTTGTACCATGCTGTCTAGATAGTGAAGGTAATATACCACTTGGTAATATATTCGAAAGTGATTTAGAAGAAATTTTAAATTCTAAACGAGCTAAAGATATGTATGATGGCTTTTCAAGAAGAGTTGCAGTAGAAGAGTTATGTAAAAAGTGTGGCTTTATAAATAGAGTAAGATAATATACAAGGAATTTGTGTTTTTAATATGTTGTTTATATGTGTATAAGCAAAGTGCACCAAACAATTACTAAAATAGTAATAATATGAATAAATATGATAAATTTGGTCAATGCTCCTAGTAAGGAGTGATGAATATGAAATACAACAAGAAAAAATTATCTGTTATATGTATTTTAATGTTAGCAATTATATTTTCTTTAACTTATTATTTAGTAGATAAATCTGTTAATAATAAAAATTTACTTCAAACTTCACAAGAAAAAGTTAATACAGATGCTGAGATAAATAAACTAGAAGATAGTGTTAAGGTAGCACTATTTGCTGGCGATAAAAAAGAGAGTGATATGACTGTTGCTCAAATAAAACAACAGTTAAACATAGATGGTGATCTAACTAAAGAGGAATTAATAAAAATATTAAAAAATAGTGGTTATGCGCTAGATCTTACATCCAATAGTCAAATTATGTTTAAGAGAGATACTTCAAATGCATTAGAACCTAATAAATATTACATTGGTGAAAAAGATGGATATTTAGCTATATATCAGACAGATGAAAAAGGGAATGCATCTATAAAAAATAGTGAAGATGTTTTTTTAGATAATAAACCAATAGAAAATTTACGTGATGTAGATAAGTCTAAAATAAAGAATTTTGAACTTAAATACAATACAAAAGATGAAGCCGAAGAAAGTGTATCTGAATTAATATCATAATGTTTATGTTTTAAAGAGTTATGCCATTGTTGAATTTATATTAGCAATAGTATAACTTTTTTGGTTGTATTTTTAATTGAAAGATTTCTTATAAAATGGTAAAGTATAAGTTAGGTTTCAAAGTCGTCTTGACGATTTTTTTATTTTAAACTATAGGGGGATTGTTTTGGATGTATGAATATATAAAAGGTGAATATATGGGAATAAATAAAGATTATATCGTTGTTGAAAATAATGGAATAGGATATAAGATATTTACTTCAGGTGCAACTATGTCTTCAATGCCATGCTGTGGTGAAAAAATAAAATTATATATTGAACAAATTGTAAGAGAAGACTTTATAGGATTATATGGTTTTGAATCTTTAGAAGAATTAGATATGTTTAAACTATTACTTAGTATAAATGGTGTTGGAGCTAAGGCTGCTTTATCATTATTATCTATAAGTCGTTTAAATAATTTAAAATATGCAATAATTACTGGTGATGAAAAACATCTTTGCAGAGGTGTTGGGATAGGAAAAAAGACTGCAGCTAGAATTATACTAGAATTAAAAGATAAGTTGAAACCAGATGAGTTATTGAATTGTATAGATGAATTTGATGATGTAACTGTAGATAATTCACTTGCTATTTCAGAAGCATTGAGTGCGTTAATTTCTTTAGGATATACAGAAAAAGAAGCGGAAAAAGCTCTTAAAGAAGTGGATAAATCTGAAAGTGTTGAAAATATAATAAAAAGTGCATTAGTTAAGTTAATGGGTTAAAATAAAGTATTTAGTATGTAAATGGGGGTGTATTTATGGAAAGAATAGTAACTCCAGCTGAAATGTTTGAAGATGGAAATTCTGAACTTAGCTTAAGACCTCAAAAAATAAATGAATATATAGGTCAAGATAAAGTAAAAGAAAGATTAAATATATTTATAAAGGCCGCTAGAAATAGAAAAGAAGCCCTTGACCATGTGCTTTTATATGGTCCACCTGGACTTGGAAAGACTACTTTAGCTAATATTATTGCCAAGGAAATGACTGGAGATTTAAAAATAACATCAGGTCCAGCAATAGAGAGGGCAGGAGATTTAGCAGCTATATTAACGACATTAAAAGATTATGATGTTTTATTTATTGATGAAATACATAGATTAAATAGAAGTGTTGAAGAAATTTTATATCCTGCTATGGAAGATTATGCATTAGACATTGTTATAGGTAAAGGTGCGGCTGCTAAATCTATAAGACTTGATTTACCAAAATTTACATTGATAGGTGCAACTACTAGAATCGGAATGCTAACATCTCCATTAAGAGATAGATTTGGTGTACTTTGTGCAATGGAATATTATGATGAAATTCAATTAAAGGAAATTGTAATAAGAAGTGCGGCTGTATTTGGATGTAAAATTACTGAAGAGGGAGCTTTAGAAATTGCAAGTAGATCTAGAGGAACTCCTAGAATAGCTAATAGATTATTAAAAAGAGTTAGAGATTACTCAGAAGTAAAATCTAATAAAGTAATTTCTTTAAAAGAAGCAAGAGATGCATTAGAATTACTAGAAGTAGATAATCAAGGGTTTGATAAGGTTGATAATAAAATATTAGAAGCAATTATAGATAACTTTAATGGTGGACCAGTTGGAATAGAAACTTTATCTTATTTTATAGGTGAAGAATTAGGTACGATTGAGGATGTTTATGAACCTTATTTACTTCAAAAAGGGTTTATAGTAAGAACTCCAAGAGGAAGAATTGCAAGTGATAAAGCTTATAAACATTTAGGAAGAGTTAATAATAAAAATAACAATTCAAATAAAGGACAAACAAGTTTTTTTAAATAGTTAGGAGACGCGATAACAATGAACGTAAAAGACTTCGATTTTTATTTACCAGAGGAATTGATAGCTCAACATCCTTTAGAAAAAAGAGATACTTCAAGACTTATGGTTTTGGATAAAGAAACAGGGGAAATATCTCATAAGAATTTTTATGACATTATAGATTATTTAAATGAAGGTGATACTTTAGTATTAAATAATACAAGAGTAATGCCAGCTAGATTAATTGGTGAAAAAGAAGGAACTGGTGGAAAAATAGAATTTTTACTATTAAAAAGAGTAGAAAAAGATAGATGGGAATGCTTAGCTAAGCCAGGAAAATCAGCAAGGGTAGGAAAAAGATTTACTTTTGGTGAAGGAAAATTAAAAGCTGAAGTAGTAGAAGTTAAAGAAGATGGAAATAGAATAGTAGAATTCTATTATGATGGTATATTTGAAGAAGTATTAGATTCTTTAGGAGAAATGCCATTACCACCTTATATTCACGAAAGATTAGAAGATAGAGAAAGATATCAAACAGTATATTCTAAAGAAAATGGATCAGCAGCAGCACCAACGGCAGGTCTTCATTTTACTGAAGAATTATTAGGGAAAATAAGAGATAAAGGTATTAATATTGCTTATGTAACTTTACATGTTGGTCTTGGAACATTTAGACCAGTTAAAGTAGAAACTATAGAAGATCATGAAATGCATTCAGAATATTATCATCTTTCAAAAGAAGATGCTGAAATAATAAATGCAACTAAAAAAAGAGGCAATAGGGTTATTTCAGTAGGTACAACATCTACTAGAACTTTAGAAACAATAGCAGATGAAAATGGTAATGTAAAAGAAACAAGTGGGTGGACTAATATCTTTATATATCCAGGATATAAATTTAAAGTAGTTGATAGGTTAATAACTAATTTCCACTTACCAGAATCTACATTAATAATGCTTGTTTCAACTTTAGCAGGAAAAGAACATGTAATGAATGCATATGAAGAAGCTGTAAAAGAAAGATATAGATTTTTCTCTTTTGGAGATGCTATGTTTATAAAATAATAATAATTTTTGAGTACATTGATGAGGTGACATAGTCAAGTGTCTCAATTATAAATAAAGAGCTAAAAAATAAATAGCTCTAATTAATTTTCCTAATACTATTAAGGAAGATTTCTAAAAATTATAATTAAGAGGTGACGCTTGTGAGTAAAAGATATACTTTATTAAAAAAGGATGGAAAAGCTAGAAGAGGAGAATTTGTAACTCCTCATGGGACTATACAAACCCCAGTATTTATGAATGTAGGTACATTAGCAGCTATAAAAGGTGCAGTATCAAGTATGGATTTAAAAGAAATTGGATGTCAAGTTGAATTATCTAATACATACCATCTACATTTAAGACCTACAGATAAGGTTGTTAATAAGTTGGGCGGATTACACAAATTTATGAATTGGGATAGACCAATACTTACTGATTCAGGTGGATTCCAAGTTTTTTCACTTTCAGCTATGAGAAAAATAAAAGAAGAAGGTGTTTACTTTAATTCTCATATAGATGGAAGAAAAATCTTCATGGGACCAGAAGAATCAATGCAAATTCAAAGTAATTTAGCATCTACTATTGCAATGGCTTTTGATGAATGTATACCAAATCCTTCAACAAGAGAATATGTTGAAAGATCAGTAGCAAGAACTACAAGATGGCTTGAAAGATGTAAAAATGAAATGGATAGATTAAATTCACTTCCAAATACAATAAATAATGAACAAATGTTATTTGGAATAAATCAAGGTGGAACATATGAAGACATAAGAATAGCACATGCTAAAGAAATTGTTAAAATGGATTTAGATGGGTATGCAATTGGAGGGCTTGCTGTTGGAGAGAGCCATGAAGATATGTATAGAATTATAGATGCTGTTGCACCATATCTTCCAGAAGATAAACCTATATATTTGATGGGAGTTGGAACACCAAGCAATATATTAGAGGCTATTGATAGAGGCGTTGATTTCTTTGATTGCGTACTTCCAGCAAGAAATGGTAGACATGGCAATGTGTATACTAACGAAGGTAAGCTTAATTTAATGAATGCAAAGCATGAATTAGATGCAAAGCCTATAGAAGAAGGATGTCAATGTCCAGCATGCAAGCATTATACAAGAGCATATATAAGACATCTATTTAAAGCAAAAGAAATGTTAGCTATGAGATTATGTGTATTACATAACTTATATTTCTATAACAACTTAATGCAAGAAGTAAGAGATGCCATTGATGGCGGATATTTCAAGGAATTTAAAAATAAGAAAATACAAGCATGGGAAGAAAGAAAATGATAGTTTAATTGACAATATATCTAAAAAAATGTAAACTATCTATCATGGAATAAATCACAAAAAATCAATAATACTATGTTTTATTGATAAATTTATGGAGGTAAAAGATGAATAATATAGGTGCAATACTTATGAATGTACTACCATTTTTGGTTGTTTTCGTTGTATTTTATTTCTTACTTATTTTACCAGAAAAGAAGAAGAAAAAACAATATGGTAATATGATAAGTGAATTGAAAGTTAAAGATGAAATTATGACAAGAGGTGGAATCATCGGCAAAATAGTAAATATTGATGATGAAAATATAGTTATTGAAACAAGTGCAGCAAAAACTAGAATAAAGCTTTCAAAAAGTGGAATATCATATAAGTTAAATAAATAAAATCAATCATAATGCCTCTTGATGCTTCATAAAATGAAGTATTAGGAGGTGTTGTTTTAAAATGCAAAATAACAATAATAATTATTTGAGATCTGTTTGCAAAGGCTCCATTGGAGCAGTAATATTAAGTTTTGTTGGTGCAGTTGTCTTATCTTTACTTATGAAGATAGTGGAATTTACACCAAGTATATTTAGTATGCTGTATGTAATAATATCCTTAATAAGTTTAGCTATTGGTTCTATAATTGGGGCTAAAGCTAATAAGTCTAAAGGATGGTTAGTAGGACTTGGAATAGGCATAATATACTATATGGCTTTATTTATAATTTCAAGTTACATAAGCGGAGCAATAACATTTAAAATTTTTGATTTAGCTAAATTTGCAATTTCTATGGGGATTGGATTCTTAGCAGGCATGCTAGGTATAAATTTATAAATATAAAAATCTTTATTAAGAATTTTTAATGTGATATAATCATTTTGGTTGGAAATATATTGAACAATCAATTTTAGAGAAAAGTATAAGTTTTGGTTTAATATGAGGATAAATGTATCTTCAATTTACTAGCCAAGACTTATATTTAAAATAGTAGTTTTACATAATAAAAAACTAAGTGAAGTTTAATTTATAAAACTATAATAGCTGTTTATTTAGCAGAGGGGGATTAAAATGAAGAAAAAAGGAAAAAGTTCAGCATTATTCGTGGTAATGGTTCTTGTAACACTTTTTTTAGCTTTTTCAGGATTTAAAGGATTTGTAGTAGGCGGATGGGAAATTAAATCTTTTAATGATGTTATAAAAAAAGGTCTCGACTTACAAGGTGGAGTTTCTGTGTTAATGGAAATTCAAGAAGATAAAGTTACAAAGGAACAATTAGACAGTACAAAAGAGCACATCTCTTTAAGAGTTAATAAGATGGGTGTAGCTGAAACTATTGTAACGACAGAAGGAGAAAGAAGAATAAGGGTTGATATTCCAGGTGCCTTTGATTCTCAAGAAATTGTAGAGAGTTTAAGTAAATCAGGAAACTTGGTTTTTAAAAGTCCAGAAGGTGAAGAAATTCTTACTGGTAAAGATGTTAAAAAAGCATCAGCAATTCTTAATCAACAAGATGGAAATCCAGTTGTATCATTAGAACTAAATGACGATGGTCAAAAAGCATTTGCTGAAGCAACAGGAAAATATGTAGGACAAAAAATTTCAGTTTATATGGATGATGAGCTTTTAACTAGTCCTACAGTACAAACTCAAATTACAGATGGTAGTGCAATAATAACAGGAAGCACTAGTTTAGAAGATGCTAAGAAATTAGCTGGAATAATAAATTCAGGAGCATTACCTGTTACTGTTAAAGCTGCTTCAGTACAAAATGTTGGAGCACAACTTGGAGCTACAGCGCTTCCAAATGCTTTAAAGGCAGGAGCAATAGGAATAGGGTTAGTATTCTTATTTATGATTTTATATTACAGAGTTCCAGGAATATTAGCTAGTATAGCGTTAACATTATATATCACTATTACATTATTAATATTCTCTGAAATTGGAGTAACTTTAACACTTCCAGGAATAGCAGCATTACTTCTTACAATAGGTATGGCAGTTGATGCAAATGTGCTTATTTTTGAAAGAATAAAAGAAGAATTGAAAAAAGGTATATCAATAAAGACATCAGTAAAAAAAGGATTTGAAAATGCTCTTTCTTCAATAGTAGATTCAAATGTAACAACAATTTTAGCAGGATTAATTTTATATTTCATTGGATCAGGAACTGTTAAAGGTTTTGCAGTTACTTTAATGATAGGTATAGTTGTAAGTTTATTCACATCATTATTTGTAACAAAATTACTTGTCAATTTATCAGTTGATATAGGATTGCTAAAAAAATTACCTCATTTTGGAGTTAAGAGGGAGGAAGAACATGTTTAAAATAATAGAAAAATCAAAGATATGGCTTTCAATTTCTCTAATTATAATTTTAATTGGATGTGGATTTTTGTTTACTAAAGGCTTAAACTTTGGAATAGATTTTAAGGGTGGTACTCAATTAACAATTCAATTAAAAGATGGTATAGATAAACAAGATGTAGATAATACAATAAAAACTTATGCAGCAGATGCTGTCACAAATACAATAAATGATAATCAATATGAAGTAAAATCAGGAGATTTAAATAGTGAAAAAGTATCATCTATAATGACTGAATTAAAAGAAAAGTATGATTTATCTGATGATGCACTACTTAATCAACAAGAAATAGGTGCTTCAATAGGTAAGGAATTAACAAAAAATTCATTGATAGCATTATTTGTTGCATGTATAGTTATGCTTATATATATAGCAATAAGATTTGAATTTAAGTTTGGTGTTGCAGCTTTAATAGCAACAATACATGATGTATTAATAACAGTAAGTGTATATGCTATTTTTGGAATACCAGTAAATACTTCTTTTATTGCAGCAATTCTTACTATAATAGGTTATTCTATGAATGATACAATAGTAATATTTGATAGAATAAGAGAAAATTCTAAGATTATGAGAAGAGCAAATTCAATAGAAATAGCTAATACAAGCTTAACAGAAACTATGACAAGATCTATAAATACAACCCTTACAACGTTATTTACAATAATTGCTGTGAATATATTTGTACCAACAGTTAGAGAATTTACTGTTCCACTTATTATAGGAATAGTTGCAGGTGCTTATTCTTCAATATTTGTAGCTTCTCCAGTATGGGTTTATCTTAAAAATAAACTTGGAAATGGCAAAATTAAAGCAAATAATAAGAAACTACAAAGAGTTTAAACATTTATATAAAATTAAATATGACTTTTAATTTAAGGCACATGAAAGAAAATAATAGACCAAAAATGGATCGTATATTTTGTGTCAGACAAGGAGGCAAGTTCAGTTAATAGTGTGAGCTGATCTATTAGCTGAATTTGCTAACGAGATATGACATAAAATAGACAATAATATCGGTATATTATTTTTGGGATGTGCCTAAACCTCCGTAGACAAAAATATGGAGGTTTATTAATTTTTTTATAAAATATTTGTAAAAATTCGTTTTATACATTATAATATAAATGTTTTCTAATTTTATGGAGGAGTAAGCAATGCGTAAGTTCTGGGAAAGTATTTATTGTCCAAATTATATTACTGGATATAACCCATTTATACTTAAAGGTATGAACAAAGCATTAGAGAGAGTAGTCTCTGCTGTGAATAATAGAAAGAAAATAATTGTTTATGGTACTTCGAATGTTGATGGTATTTGTGCCACTGCTTCTCTAATACTTGTATTAAAGTATTTAAACGCAGATGTTGAATATCTGATATATGATGAAGAAAATGGTGGAGATAAACTTAATTCTAAAGACATAAAGAATAATGTGGATTTTTTGGGTGCTGAACTGTTAATAACTTTAGGCTTAGGGTTAAAATCGCAAGAAGAAATAAATTTATGTAAAAAATTAGGTATAAATTTAATTGTTCTTGAAAATAAAGAGAGTAAGTTTATAGATGAATACATATACATTAATCCAAATCAAAAAGGCTGTCAATATAGGTATAAGGATTTATCTATAAGTGCTTTAACGTTTAAGTTAATGCAATCAATAGCTATATATTATAATATGAAAAGTATTAATAAATATTTGGATTTAATTCTTATGGGAGTAAAATTTACAGATACTCCAATAAAAGGGGAAAATGAGGTATTTATTAAAGAGGGAAACAAGTTTCTATTTAATACAAATAATAATGGGTTGAGATCGGTAATAGAGTTTAATAGCATAATGGAGTTTGATTGTCATGCAATGGATAGCATGATAGAATTTATTACGCCTACAATAGGACCTGTTGGAATTATGGACAATGCAAGAATAGTACTAGAATTGTTAACTACTGATGACAAAGATAGGGCAGATCAGATTGTTAAATATCTGTATAGTTCAAAGAAAAATGAGCTTTTAAAATAAAAGTTATTGAATCTAAAATAACATTTTTGGAGGAGTAAACATGGATTTAAAAGAAAAAATAAGAATAATTGACGGATTTCCTAAAGAAGGAATAAGCTTTAAAGATATAACTACATTAATAGGAGACGGTGAGGGACTAAAAGCTTCAATTGATATGTTTGTAGAATATTTAAAAGATAAAGATATTGATTTAATTGTTGGACCAGAAGCAAGAGGATTTATATTTGGTGTTCCAGTTGCATATGCATTAGGTGCAGGATTTGTTCCGGTTAGAAAGCCAGGTAAATTACCAGGAGAAACTATCTCTGTTAAGTATGATTTGGAATATGGTAGTGATTCACTTCAAATTCATAAGGATTCTATTAAAAAAGGTCAAAGAGTTGCTATTGTAGATGATTTATTAGCAACTGGCGGAACTGTAGAAGGTGTTGCTAAATTAGTTGAACAAGCTGGTGGAGAAGTAATTTCACTTGCATTTTTAATAGAATTAATAGATCTTAAAGGAAGAGATAAATTAGGTGAGTATGATGTAATATCATTAACTCAATATGACATTTAAATTTATTGAAAATACTGATAAAATAATATATAATTAGAAGAAAAGGCTGGTTACATAACCAGCCTTTGAATTTACAGAAATTTAGCAAAAGGAGAGAGCTATCCTTATGATTGATAAATTATTGAAAAAGATTCATACCAATTGTCATAATGTTGATGTAGAAATGATAAAAAAAGCATATTTCTTTGCAGAAGATGCACATAAGGAGCAAAAAAGGGAATCGGGAGAGCCATATATAATTCATCCAATAGATGTAGCAGAAATTCTTGCAGAACTTGGAATGGATACAAGTACAATTGCAGCTGGCTTACTTCATGATGTTATTGAGGATACAACATGTTCTTATGAGAGTATGAAAACTATTTTTAATGAAGAAATAGCAAATTTAGTTAATGGAGTAACTAAGCTTGGAAAAATACAATATAAAACAAAAGAAGAGCAGCAAGCTGATAATGTTAGAAAAATGTTACTTGCTATGGCTAAGGATATACGTGTAATAATTATAAAATTAGCAGATAGACTTCATAATATGAGAACACTTAAATTCATGCCAAAAGGAAAACAAAAATTAAAAGCAAAGGAAACATTAGATATTTATGCTCCTTTAGCTCATAGACTTGGTATGTCTAAAATAAAATGGGAACTTGAAGATCTCTCTTTTAGATATTTACATGAAGATGAATATTATCAATTAGTAGAGCAAATAGCAGAAAAAAGGGTAGAAAGAGAAACATACATAAACGAAGTGGTTTGCTATTTAAAAGAGAAATTAGATGAATCTGGAATAGACTCGGATATTGAAGGTAGACCAAAACATTTTTATAGCATCTATAAAAAAATGATAAATAAAAATAAGAGTATAGAACAAATTTTTGATCTAACAGCTATTAGAATATTGGTGAATTCAGTTAAAGATTGTTATGGAGTTTTGGGAATAGTTCATACAATATATAAGCCAATACCAGGTAGATTTAAAGATTATATAGCTATGCCAAAGCCTAATATGTATCAATCACTACATACAACAGTAATTGGAAATCAAGGGAAGACCTTTGAAATTCAAATAAGAACTTTTGAAATGCATAAAACAGCAGAATACGGAATTGCAGCCCATTGGAAATATAAAGAGGGCGACAAAAATGAAGAAGATAAAGTAAAAGATTTTGAGAAAAAGTTAGTATGGCTTAGAGATATGTTAGAATGGCAAAAAGAAACATCGGATGCAGAAGAATTTATAGAGGGTTTTAAAATAGATTTATTTTCTGATGAAGTTTTTGTTTTTACTCCAAAAGGTGTTGTAATAAATCTATGTGCAAAAGCAACTCCAATAGATTTTGCTTATAGAATACATACTGATATTGGACATAAATGTGTAGGAGCTAAGGTAAATGGAAGAATAGTTCCACTTGATTATACATTAAAAACTGGTGAAATAGTTGAGATACTTACATCATCTAATTCAAAAGGACCTAATATGGATTGGTTAAACATTGCTAAAAGTAATCAATCAAAAAGTAAAATAAAACAGTGGTTTAAAAAAGCTAAAAAAGAAGAAAATATATTAAAAGGTAAAGAACTTCTTGAAAAAGAACTAAAAAAACAAGGGGTTAATTTTATAGATATAGCTAAAGGTGAAAGCTATGATAGATTAATTAAAAGATATAACATTCATTTTATTGAGGATTTACATGTATTAATAGGCGTTGGAGGAATTTCTCCATCTTCTTTTGTTTCAAGACTGAAGGAAGAAAATGAACCACATAAAGATAAAGATAATCAAGATGTATTGAGTAAAACAATAGAAGAGCATATATTAAAAACTGAGAGAAAAAGATCAGTTGATAATTATGGTATTACGGTAAAAGGTGAAAGTAATCTTATGGTTAGATTTGCTAAGTGCTGTAATCCGGTTCCGGGAGATGAGATACTTGGATATATAACTAAAGGTAGAGGTGTCTCAGTTCATAGAACTGATTGTAGTAATTTAAAAAATCTAATTCAAACAGATGCAGATAAAGTTGTAGATGTAGCTTGGGGAATAGCTAAAGGTACTGCATATTTTGCGGAAATTCAAGTTAAGTCAGATGATAAAATGGGTATTTTAACTGATATAATGAGTGTTATAACTGATTTAAAATTAAATTTAAGTGCATTAAATGCAAATCCAGCAAAAGATGGGGTGGCATTTATAAATATAAAGATAAAAATTACTTCTATTGATGAATTGAAAAATCTTATGAAAAAAATAAAAGGTATAAAAGGTATACTAGATGTATATAGAATGAATAGTTAAGGAAGGGTAATATGAGAGCAGTAGTACAGAGGGTAACATCATCAAATGTTAAAGTTGATGGCAATATAGTAGGTTCAATAGGAAAAGGACTCAATGTATTGATAGGAATATCTAAAAGTGATACATTAGAGGATTTGAAATACATAAGAGATAAGGTTATTAATTTAAGAATTTTTGAAGATGAGAAAGAAAAAATGAATTTATCTTTATTAGATGTAAAAGGCGAGTTATTAATTATTTCTCAATTTACATTGTATGGAGATTGTAGAAAAGGCAGAAGACCTAACTTTATGGAAGCTAAAGGTGGAGAAGAGGCCAAAGAGCTTTATGAAGAATTTCTTAGTCTTTTAAAAGAATCAAATCTAAAAGTTGAAACGGGAGAATTTGGAGCAGATATGAAAGTTGAAATCAATAATGATGGCCCTGTAACAATAATTTTAGATAGTAGTAAAAACTTTTAAAATAAATTTTTATTTTAGGTGGTGTGTATATTGATTATAAAAACAATTCCAGCAGGAATGTATGAAGCAAATTGTTACTTAGTAATAGATGAGAACACAAAAGAATGTGGGATAATTGATCCAGGCGGAGATGCTGAAAGACTAAAAAGTATAATTGATTCTTTAAAGGTAGATGTAAAGTATATTTTATTAACACATGGACATATGGATCATGTAGGTGGAGTAGTTGAATTAAGTGAAGCTTTTAAAGTTCCATTTTATATAAATAAAATAGATGAAGAGTATATGGAAAAAGATAACTTTGTTTTTGGCACATTACCAAAGGCATCTGGGTACTTGCAAGAAGGTGATACAATAAAATTAGGTGATAAAGAATTTAAAGTTATTGAAACACCAGGCCATACAAAAGGTGGACTTTGTTTTTTCATTGAGGATAAATTATTTACTGGAGATACACTTTTCCAAGGCTCAATTGGAAGAACTGATTTTGCAGGTGGCAATTTTGAGGAAATTATAAAGAGTATAAAAGAAAAACTATTAATACTTGGAGATGATATAGAAGTCTATCCAGGACATGGACCAGTGTCTACAATAGGATATGAAAAAAGGAAAAATAGTTTTTTAATATACTAGGGAGAAGATATGGAAATTAAAATTAATTTAAATAACTTAAAGTATAGATATGATGTATACCAATTATTCAATATATATTTTCCTTTAAGTGAGATTAAGTTTTTAGATGACGAATACAATTATTCTTTTTATATTGATGATAAAATCATGAGATTTTCCCATGAGGAATATGTGAAAGAAGAATCTTTAGGAGATAATATAAAACAATCTCTTAGAAGGTTCGTTTTTTCTTGCTTAAAGGAAATAACAAAAGATGAATATCCATGGGGAATTTTAATAGGAATTAGACCATCTAAAATAGCATTAAAGCTAATACAAGAAAGCAAAAATGAAGAAGAAATCATGGATATATTTAAAAATGATTATTTAGCATATGAAGATAAAGCGAAAATATGTTTAGAAGTTGCTAAATCAGAAGAGAAGTTTGTAAATAAGAAACAAGATAAAATTTCTATTTATATAGGCATGGCTTTTTGTCCAACTAAATGTTTATATTGTTCATTTACATCTAATTCTATAGTTGGAAATAAAAAAATGGTTGAACCTTATTTAGAGGCTTTAATTAAAGAAATTAAAGGTATTAGTTCATATGTAAAAGAAAAGAATTTAGAAATAGAAACGGTTTATTTTGGTGGCGGAACACCAACTTCAGTAGATGATGAACAATTCAAATCTGTTATGACTGAAATATATAATGGATTTGTTAAAGAAAAAAACATTAAAGAATTTACTGTTGAATGTGGAAGGCCAGATACTATAACTTTAGATAAGTTGCAAACAATGAAAGAGTATGATGTTACTAGAATAAGTATAAATCCACAAACTATGAATGATGAGACATTAAAATTAATAGGTAGAAATCATACTGTAGATGATATAAAAGAAAAGTTTAAGATGGCAAGAGAACTTGGATTTGATGATATTAACATGGATATAATAATAGGATTACCAGGTGAAGGTCATGAAGAATTAATAAAAACTAGGGATGAATTAATAAAATTAAATCCTGATAGTATTACCGTTCATGGGCTTTGTTTAAAAAGAGGTTCTAGAATGTATGAAAACTTTATCTTGAAAAAGGGACTTGACATTCCGAAACAAGAAGAGATAATAAAAATGTATGAAGAAAGTAGAAATTTAGCAAAACATCTAGATATTTCACCATATTATATGTACAGACAAAAAAATATGATTGGAAATATGGAGAATGTAGGATATGCTAAAAAGGGCAAAGAATGTGTCTACAATATAGAAATGATTGAAGAAAAGCAAACAGTAATTGCTTTAGGAGCAGATGCTGTTAGTAAAATAATATTTCTAGATGAAGATAGAATTGAAAGATTTGCTAATCTAAAAGACATTAGAGAATATGTTAATAGAGTAGATGAAATGATTGATAAGAAGATAAAATTATTAAATACACTATATTAGATGAATTAATAATTTTATGTTTAAATAAGGAGGATGAATTATGGCAATGGAAATGCAAGCACCGAAAGGTACTAAAGACATGTTACCACAAGATGCTTATAAGTGGCATTATGTAGAAAATACATTTAGAGATATAGTAAAGGCTTATGGAATAAGAGAAATTAGGACACCTATGTTTGAGCATACAGAACTATTTTTAAGAGGGGTTGGAGATACTACTGATATAGTTCAAAAGGAAATGTATACTTTTAATGATAAAGGAAATAGAAGTGTAACTTTAAAGCCAGAAGGAACTGCACCAGCAGTTAGAGCTTTTATTGAAAATAGATTATTTAACGAAGCTCAACCTACAAAATTATTTTATATAACACCAACTTTCAGATATGAAAATGTTCAAAAGGGAAGACTTAGACAATTTCATCAATGTGGAATTGAAATATTTGGATCTAAAGAACCTACAATGGATGTTGAAGCAATAAAGGTCGCTATGGATACTTTAAGTAAATTAGGCTTAAAGAGCTTAAGTTTACATATTAATAATTTAGGATGTCCAACTTGTAGAGCTAAATATAATGAAGCATTAAAAAAATTCTTAGAAGAAAATTATGAAAATCTTTGCGACACATGTAAAAGTAGATTTGAAAAAAATCCTATGAGAATTTTAGATTGTAAGGAAAGAAAATGTCATGAAATTACAAAGAATGCTCCACAAATTTTAGATTATGTATGTGAAGAATGTGAAACACATTTTAATAAAGTAAAAGAGCATTTAGATATTTTAGGAATTTCTTATGTAGTAGATCAAGGCATAGTAAGAGGTCTAGATTATTATACAAAGACAATTTTTGAAATAATAAATGATGATTTCACAGTATGTGGTGGTGGAAGATATGATAAACTTGTAGAAGAACTTGGTGGTCCTGAAATGCCAGCAGTAGGTTTTGCTATAGGTGAAGAAAGAATAATAATGACTCTTGAAAATGAAGGTATTGAGATCCCTAATGAAAATATGGTAGATTTATATATTGGAGCAAGAGGAGATGCAGAAAAAAAATATGCATTCAAGTTAGCTCATGATTTAAGAAGTTTAGGCGTTAAATGTGAAATTAATCATATGGGAAGAAGTATAAAAGCAGAAATGAAATATGCTAATAAAATTGGATCTAAATTCACTACTATATTAGGTGAAGATGAATTACAAAATAATCAAATTAATTTAAAGAGAATGGAAGATGGAGAAATATTTACTCTTTCATTAGATAATATAGAAGAAATACAAAAAATAGTTAAATAATTGCTATGTTTTGAAACTCTGATTATATTATAAGTGTCAATTAAGCATAAAATTACTTGATATTTATAATATATTCAGTTGCTTAGAATGTAGCCTAAATATAATATTTAATTAGATTCATAACAAATATATGCACAAAAATAAATATGTGCAAAAAGATTATATACAATATATAAATTATATTTAATGTATTGTATATTGGAAAAGTGTTAGGAGGAAATGAAAATGGGTGAAGCTTTAAATGGCTTAAAGCGTACGATGATGTGCGGCGAACCTAGAGAAGAACATGTAGGTCAAAAGATTACATTAATGGGATGGGTTCAAAGAAATAGAAAACTTGGAGGTCTTGATTTTATTGATTTAAGAGATAAAACAGGTATCATGCAAGTTGTTTTTGGTGAAGAAATAAATGTTGAAGCTTTTGAAAAGGCAAAAGGCGTTAGACCAGAATACTGCATTGCAGTAACTGGAGAAGTTGTAAAAAGAGAAAGTGTTAATGAAAACATGCCTACTGGTTTTGTTGAATTGAAATGTGAATCATTAAAGATTCTTTCTGAATCAGAAACACCACCAATATATATAAAAGAAAACTTAGATGCAGCTGAAAATATTAGATTAAAATATAGATATTTAGATTTAAGAAGACCAGATATGCATAGAATTTTTGAAATTAGAAGTAAAACTACGAAGTCTATTCGTGATTACTTAGAAAAAAATGATTTCTTAGATGTAGAAACTCCAATGCTTACAAAGAGTACTCCAGAAGGAGCTAGAGATTACTTAGTACCTTCAAGAAACTATCCAGGTATGTTTTATGCTCTTCCACAATCACCACAAATATTTAAACAATTATTAATGGTGTCTGGATTCGATAAATATTATCAAATAGTTAAATGTTTTAGAGATGAAGATTTAAGAGCTAATAGGCAACCAGAATTTACTCAAGTAGATATGGAATTAAGCTTTGTAGAACAAGATGATATAATGGCATTAAATGAAGGCTTAATAGCTCACGTATTTAAAGAAGTAGCTGGAGTAGATGTTAAACTTCCAATTAAGAGAATGACATTTAAAGATGCTATGGAAAAATACGGCTCAGATAAACCAGATTTAAGATTTGGTATGGAAATAACTAATATAACAGAAGACGTTAAAGATATGGATTTTGTTGTATTTAAATCTGCCATAGAAGCTGGTGGAAGTGTTAGAGCATTATGCCTAAAGGGTGGAGCTACACTAGGTAGAAAACCACTTGATAAGCTTGGAGAATTTGTTAAGACTTATAAAGCTAAGGGCCTTGCTTGGATCCAACTTAAAGAAGATGGTGTTAAATCTTCAATAGCTAAATTCTTAACTGACGATGTTACAAATTCAATTATAGAAACTATGGGAGCAGAAACTGGAGATGCTATTTTAATAGTAGCAGATAAAGAATCTGTAGTATTCCAAAGCTTAGGAGCTTTAAGATTAGAGCTTGCTAAACAATTTGAGTTAATAAAAGATAAAAATGAATTTAACTTCACATGGATTACTGAATTCCCACTATTTGAATATAGTGAAGAAGAGGAAAGATATACAGCTTGCCATCATCCATTTACAGCACCAATGGAAGAAGATTTAGAATTCCTTGAATCAGATCCTGGTAAAGTAAGATCTAAGGCATATGACTTAGTATTAAATGGTGAAGAATTAGGTGGAGGTTCTATAAGAATTCATGAGATGGAACTTCAACAAAGAATGTTTAAAGCATTAGGATTTACTGAAGAACAAGCATGGGAAAGATTTGGATTCTTATTACAAGCATTTAAATTTGGTCCACCACCACATGGCGGTTTAGCATTTGGTCTTGATAGAATGATAATGTTCTTAGCTGGAACAGAAAACATCAAAGATGTTATTGCATTCCCTAAAAATCAAAATGCATATTGTTACTTAAGTGAAGCTCCAAATATAGCTGATGAAAAACAATTAACTGAGCTTGGAATTGGAATACTTCCAAAACAAGAAAAACAAGAACAAGAATAATAAAATTTAAAATAATAAAAAACAAAAGTCTATCATAATAAAAATAATTATTATGATAGGCTTTTTTATTGCAAATATAATTCAAAAACTTTGTTTATTAAGCTAGTATTAAGGAAAAAATAATAATATATAGAGATTAATAAAGCGAGGGATATAGAATATGTCATTTAATTCAATACACTTTTTAGTGTTTTTTCCTATAGTAACTATGTTATATTTTCTTATTCCATTTAAGATAAGATGGATATGGTTATTATTTTCTAGTTATTATTTTTACATGTGTTGGAATCCTAAATATGCAATTTTAATAGGATTATCAACTATAGTTACATATTTAAGTGGAATATTAATTGAAAGAACAAATAATACAGTAAAAGATGTAAAAAAAGCTAAAGATATAAAAAAGTTGTGGATTATATTAAGTTTTGTTATTAACCTAGGAATACTATTTTTATTTAAATATTATAATTTTTTTACAAACATTATAGTTAGATTAGGAACAACTATTGATTTTATAATTAAATTTCCGAATTTTGATGTACTCTTACCTGTTGGAATATCTTTTTATACTTTTCAAGCTTTAAGTTATACAGTAGATGTATATAGAGGGGATATTAAAGCAGAAAAAAATCTAGGTAAATATGCGTTGTTTGTATCGTTTTTTCCACAGTTAGTGGCAGGTCCTATAGAGAAATCTAAAAAATTACTTCCACAGTTTAACGAAGTGTATGAATTTGATTACTACAGAGTAAAAAATGGTCTTATAAAAATGCTATGGGGATTTTTTAAGAAAATATTTATTGCAGATAGATTGGCTATTTTAGTTAATACGGTTTATAATGCACCAAATGAGTATTTCGGATTTCAATTTATAATTGCAACTTTATTTTTTACTTTTGAAATATACTGTGATTTTTCATCTTATTCTGATATAGCAATAGGATCAGCGCAAGTAATGGGATTTGAACTTTCAGAAAATTTTAAGCAACCATATTTAGCAAAATCTATAAAAGACTTTTGGAGAAGGTGGCATATAACTTTAAGTTCATGGTTTAGAGATTATTTATATATACCATTAGGTGGGAATAGAAAAGGTAAATTTAGAACATATTTAAATATTATGAGTGTGTTTTTAGCAAGCGGATTATGGCATGGAGCATCACTGAATTTTGTAATATGGGGTACACTACATGGTATTTATCAAGTTATAGGTGACATAATTAAGCCTATAAAAAATAAAATAATACATAAATATAATATAAGAACAGATATATTCAGCTTTAAATTATCACAAATATTAATAACCTTTATACTGGTTAATTTTGCATGGATATTTTTTAGAGCTAATTCTTTTAGTGATATAAAGATAATATTAAATAACTTATTTGTATATAATCCTTGGGTATTAAGTGATCAAAGTTTATATAATTTAGGATTAAGTTCATATGAGTTTATTATGGCTATTATAGGAATAGTTATAGTAATATTTATGGATAATTTACAAGAAAAAGAGAATTTAATAGAAATTTTTTCTACGCAAAATTTTGTTTTTAGAGGGGCTATGTACATTTCTGCAATTATAATAATTTGCATATTCGGGGTTTATGGTTCAGGTTACAGTGCACAGCAATTTATATATTTTCAATTTTAGGAGGTTAATATGATTAAAAAGTTTTTAATAAAAGGATTTATACTGATTTTTATAATTGCTTTTATATTAAATATATTATCTCCAATATTTAAGTATCCAGGGCATTTAGAAAAATTAACTGAAGGATTGTATAATAAAGAGAAACAGTATGAGGTATTATTACTTGGATCTAGTCATATGAATGGATCTATAGATCCTAAAGTTTTATATAATGAATGTGGTATAACTAGTTTTAATTATGCCACTGGAGGGCAACCCATAGACGTTACTTATTATTTATTAAAAGAAGCATTAAAGACACAAAAAAATGTTGATATAGTAATACTAGACTTATATTATTTAGGATTAGAAAATGAATATGGAGAAGAATCATATATTAGAAATGTTTTAGATAATATGAAATTTTCTTATAACAAGTTAGAAGCGATTTTTAATTGTACACCATCTAAAGACTATATATCATATATATTTCCTATTTTTAAGTATCACAATAGATGGGGAGAATTAACAGAGTACGATTATACAAAGTATAATATATCAGGCAACTCTGATATAAATGGGTTTGAGGCAGGAAGTGAAAAGTATGGATACGGTATAGAAGGTATACAAGAAAATGATATAATAGGAGAAATACCAGCTAAATCTAAAGAATATTTATATAAATTCATTGAACTATCAAAAGAAAAAGAATTTGAGCTTATATTTACAAATGCTCCTTATGATTATTCAAGCAATGATTTTGAAGGCTGGTACAAAGATGATGCTGCTATGTTTAATAAAGTATCTATTATAAGTAAAGAAAATAATATACCATTTATAAATTATTCTTTGTCAAAAAAAATGAGTGAAATTAATTTTGATTTTAAAGAAGATATGAATAACATAGGTCATACCAATATATGGGGAGCTGATAAAGTGAGTTTAGATTTAGCAAAATTTTTAAAAGAAAATTATAAATTATAAGAGTATAGATAATAAATAGAGATATTAGAAAGATTTTTAAATTGCTAATATCCCTATTAAAGTATATTGATTAATTTATCAATGCTTTTGAGAGTTATTCAACCAAGAACTCCAAGTTGTATCAAAGTTTCCATTAGTATCTTTACAATAATTGAAGAATTTATTTAAAAAATTAACTCGGTCATTTGATGAAAATTCAGATATTTCTTTTTCATTAAAACTAGCTAAAGCCAATTGTCTTTTTACAATTTCATCAGAAGTAGCATTTTTATAATTTTTCATCATATCGTACATAATCATAAAAGTGGTTGTTCTACCAAATCCTGCTTTGCAATGAAAATGTATCCAATTATCTTTTGAACATTCCTTTACAATATTTATAAAACAGTCGATTATCTCATTTGTAGGTAGCTTTGTATCTGTTACTGGAACTCTTGAATAATTCAAAGAATGAGCTTTTGTAATTTGTTTTTCAGATAAAACTTCTTTTGGAATTACGCTTATTTCTGGATGATTATAAAAGTTAAATGGAGTATTTAATTTTATACTTTTTAAATCTTTCTTTTCTTTAAATGTAACTGCTGCTTTGCTAAGACCTAAGTTAGAATCATTCTTCTCATTTGCAAAACTAATGGGGTATTCATTTAGAAATCCGTGAGATTCTTGTCTTAAATCAATAATTAATATAGGAAGTTTACTTTCTATAGATTTTGTTAAAATATCTAAATTATCTTTAGAAAATTGTTGACTTCCGGATGTATTTAAAGTTTCTAATCCCTTTAAATTTAAAGAAGATTTGTTTTGTATATTTGTTAGATTAGAAGTAGTTCTAAAATTATTGGGAATTTTATCTTTTTTTAAACTATCAACTATAAGATTTACATCACTTTTATTATTTGGTTCATTAAATGCTAAAGCTATATTAAAGTTTAAAAAGAATGAAGAAAAAATAGTAATTAATAATAGCAGTGGAATATATAATTTAAGTTTTGCTTTTTTGTACATTAAAAATCACCTCATTGTGTTAATTAAATTTATTACATATGCTTAATATGTCTAATAAAAACAATTTATATTCAAAAGATTAGTAATTGTAGTTAAACATACAAATGTGAATTTAAGATTAAAATACAATTTTATGGTATAATACTTGAATAAATTATTAAAAATGTAAGGGGAGAAGGGATATGTTTGGGACTATAGTAGATTCCATATCTATAATATGTGGATGTTTAATAGGATTACTTCTAAAAGGAAAATTAACTGAAAAAATTAGTTCTACAATAATGAGTGGGTTGGCTTTATGTGCACTTTATATCGGAATATCAGGAGCTTTAAAAGGTGAAGATACTTTACAAATAATTCTTTGTATTGCTATAGGCTCACTTATAGGAGAAATTATTGACATTGACAAAAGATTGAATTATTTGGGAGAAATTATGGCAAATAGATTAAATTATAAAAATGTAGATGAAAAAGAAACTAAAAATGAAGTTTCTATTGCAGAAGGATTTGTTGCAGCAAGTTTATTATTTTGTGTTGGCGCTATGGCTATAGTAGGATCTTTGGAAAGTGGTTTGAGAGGTGATCATACAATTTTATTTGCTAAATCAGTATTAGATGGAGTATCATCAATTATTTTTAGTTCATCATTAGGTATAGGTGTAATGTTATCTTCAGTAGTAGTTTTTATTTATCAGGGAATAATAACTGTATTAGCAAATAGTCTTTCTGCAATATTAAATGATGTGATTATATCCAATATGTCCTCTGTTGGGAGTATTTTAATTATTGGATTAGCATTAAATATACTTGGGGTAAGCAAAATTAAAGTTGCAAACATGATCCCAGCTATATTTATACCAATAATATTTGGAATTTTTTGAGATTACATATTATTATTATTATTATTAAGTAATAATAATTTTCATTAGGTAACTTAATTGTAAATATTTAGAGTTACTTAGATACTTAGCTTTGTTTTAAGTGAATATTGATATATAATATCAATGATATTTTAAACATAGCAAAATACTAAGGAGGATTAGATTTAATGAATGAAAATACTAATAAGAAAATAACGACTATAGATGTAAGTGAAATAGATGAATTATTAGGAAAGATAGAATTGATAGACATAAGAGAGCCTTTTGAATATAGAGTAGGAAGTCTTAAGACGTCTAAAAACATACCAATGCATGATTTATTGGATAATGCAGATAATTACTTAGATAAAAACAAGGAATATTATTTGATATGTAGATCGGGAGCAAGAACAGCTAGCGTGTGTATTGATCTAAGAGAAAAAGGATTTGATGTTATAAATGTTTATGGTGGAATGATATCTTATGATGGAGATCAATTAAATGATTAGCTATTAAATAATAAGTTATCTCAATTTTTAATATTGAGGTAACTTATTTTGTTTATTACTTGAAAAATATTTACAATAGGATTATAATCTAATTAAGCAAATACTTAATTAGATTATATAAGAGGTCTTTATGAATAGTTTTATAAATTTATTTAAAGCAATAGCTGATGAAACAAGAGTAAATATATTAATATTACTATCTAAAAAAAATATGTGCGCAAAAGGGATTGCAAAGCACTTAAGAATAAGTGAAGCAGCTGTCTCTCAACATATAAAGATATTGAAAGAATCGCAACTTATAATAGGATATAAAATAGGATATTATATTATTTATGATTTAAATGAAGAGAGAATAAATGATGCTATTAAGTTTTTAAATTTAATAACTAATAGCGATAATATATCATTAAGCTTAAATTCTAAAGATAAGAATTATAAAGTAGGATCTCTTATGTGTTTATCAAATTGCAAAAACAAAAAATGTTCTAAAAAAGAATTAATTAAGGAGGAATTGACAATGAAAGTATGTTTTCCAGTAAAATCAAATGAAGGTGTAAATAGTATTCCATATAATCACTTTGGAACAGCACCATTATTTATAATATGTGATACTGAAACTAATGAAGTTAAATCATTAAACAATGGTGATTTAGGTCATGAACATGGGAAATGCCAACCAATAAAAGCATTATCAGGTGAAATTGTAGATGCAGTAATAGTAGGTGGAATAGGAAGTGGTGCTATTACAAAACTTAATTCTATGGGAATTAAAGTTTTTAAAGCAATAGAAGGAAATGTTAACAAAAACTTAGAAGCATATAAAAAAGGTGAATTAACAGAATTCCCATCTAATCATACATGTAGCCATGATGGATGTGGTCATTAATAATATGAAAAACTGATTTGTTTCAGTACAATATTGACATGTGCACAAGAAAAGCTGGGCAGAGTCTAAACGACAAGGGTTTATTTGTTTATTTACAGATTAACTCATAACAAAAGGAGTATTGATAAATAGGATTATCAATACTCTTTTTGTCTGTTATAATTTATTAACTTCATATAAAGTGCTAAATTATATTTATGCAAATTAAGTAAGTTGAATATTAAACCGTATGCTTTTCCTAATAATATAAAAATAAAAATCATATGGTAAAAGTTACACAGAAACATTATAATATAATGAAAGAGAATAGTATTATTAGCAATTATATGCAATAAGGGGGAATAAAAATGAAAAAAGTTAGAATAGCACTACTAGGATTGGGGAATGTTGGTCGTGGTGTTTGTATGATTTTAAATTCTAATAAAGAAGAAATAATGAAACGTTCAGGTTATGAAGTTGAAATTGCTAAGATTCTTGTAAGAGATAAAAGCAAAGCAAGAGGAGTGGAAGTTTCAGAAGAACTTATAACTACAAGTTTTGATGAAATATTAAATGATAATTCTATCAAAATAGTTATTGAAATTATGGGAGGAATAGATCCGGCTAAGGAATATATGATAAAGTGCATGAATGCAGGAAAACATATTGTAACAGCAAATAAAATGTTAATTGCAACACATGGAGATGAACTTTTTGAAAAAGCTGATAGCAACAATGTTATGTTTAAATATGAAGCAAGTGTTGCAGGTGGAATTCCAATAATAAATGGAATAGATGAAAGTTTGACTGCAAATAAAATAAAAGAATTATATGGAATTATAAATGGTACTACAAATTATATTTTAACTAAAATGGAATGTGATGGATTAGAATTTGACCAAGCTTTAAAAGAAGCACAAGAAAAAGGTTATGCAGAAGCAGATCCTACATCTGATATAGATGGTTATGATGCTCAATATAAATTAGCAATACTTTCATCATTGGCATTTGGAACAAAGGTTGACGTAGATAATGTTTATAGGGAAGGAATAACTAATATAAATCCTATAGATATGGAATATGCAAAAGAATTTAAAATGGTTATTAAATTGCTTGCAATTGTAAAAGAAGTTAAGGGAAAACTTGAATTAAGAGTTCATCCAACTATGATACCTAAAAAACATCCACTAGCTAATGTATATGATTCATTTAATGCTGTGTTTGTAAAGGGAAATGCAGTTGGTGATTTAATGTTTTATGGTAGAGGAGCAGGAGATTTACCAACAGGTAGTGCTGTAGTTAGTGATGTTATTTCTATGCTTAGAAGCAATGTTGATTTAGAAAATTATAATTCAGTAGTAAAAAATAATTTATGGGATAGAGAAATATCAGATATAAAAGATGTTGAAAGTAAGTTTTATATTAGAGCAACTGTATTAGATGAATCAGGAGTCTTAGGTGAAATAACTGCTATTTTAGGAAAACATAATGTTAGTTTAAGATCAGTTATTCAAAAAGGTGAGGAAAATGAAGAGGGTCAAGTAACAATAGTTTTAGTTACACATAAGACAACTCAAGCTCAAATATATAGCTCTTGCAATGAAATATCTAATTTAAGTTCTGTAAATAAAATAGACAATATAATAAGAATAGAAGATTTTAAAGAGTAGATTAAAAAATAGATTTATGATATGCTCTCTTTATAGTAGACAGTTAAAATAATAAAACTGTTTTCTTTATAAAGGGAGTAGTTTATTATATGACTGGTTTTTTATTTTAAAATAAAGGTCATGTTTTAAGAACATATAAATAAAAGAATGATAAAAATAATACTTATTATAAATTTTAAAGCTGAATTCCTGTAAAAAATATTTTATTAATTAACAATTTATTAATAAAGGAGAGTAAATAAGCATAAGAATAGATATATAACGAGTCATATCAAGAAAGTTAAAAAAATAACAATGTTGACAAGATTATACAAGTGTGTAATAATAAAAACATCAAAAGAAAACGTTTGTATAGAGGGTGCACAATGAATAATATTAAAGAATTATTAGAAGAAAATCCAATAATAGCAGCAGTAAAAGATATGAAACAATTAGACGTAGCATTAGAATCCTCAGCTGAAATAATTTTTGTACTATTTGGAGACGTAATGAACATTAAAGAAATTAGTGAATTAATAGTTTCCAAAGGTAAAGTAGGTGTGATTCACATTGATTTAGTAGAAGGCTTTACGAATAAAGAAGTTGTTATAAAATTCTTAAAACAAGAAACTAAATTTAAAGGAATTATTAGTACAAAACCTCAAGTAGTAAAGATAGCAAAAAATTATGGGTTAGTAGCAATACAAAGAGTATTTATATTTGATACGTTATCATTAAAAAATGCAGAAAATCATTTAGTAGTAGATTGCGATGCATTAGAAGTGTTACCAGGAGTTATTCCAAAAGTTATAGAAATTATATCAAAAAAATCAAATAAACCGGTTGTTGCAGGCGGTCTGATTGAAACTAAAGAGGATGTTATGTTAGCGCTAAGTTCAGGTGCAACATGTGTCTCAACAACTAAAAATAAAATATGGAATATGTAGGCTTTAGATTTAGTTAGTATAGTCTTATAAAGCAAAAAAGTTTTATTTGGCTTTATTTATAAAATTTATTTATTTATGATGAGAGGATTGGTGAATTAAATGGGTAAATATGTTGTAGCGTTAGATCAAGGAACTACAAGTTCAAGAGCTATTATTTTCGACAAGGAACAAAATATTGTAGGTGTAAGCCAAAAAGAGTTTACACAAATATATCCACATGAAGGTTGGGTAGAACATAATCCGCTAGAAATATGGTCAAGCCAATATGGAGTACTTCAAGAAGTATTAGCAAAAACTAACATTACGGCTGATGAAATAGCAGCTATAGGTATAACAAATCAAAGAGAAACTACAATTGTATGGGATAAAAATACTGGGGAACCAGTTTACAATGCTATAGTATGGCAATGTAGAAGAACTGCTGGTATAGTAGATGAATTAAAGAAAGACGAAGAATTTGCTGAATATGTAAAAGCAAATACAGGATTATTATTAGATGCTTACTTCTCAGGAACTAAAATTAAATGGATTTTAGATAATGTTGAAGGCGCAAGAGAAAAAGCTGAAAAAGGCGATTTATTATTTGGTACAGTTGATACATGGTTAGTTTGGAAGTTAACAAATGGTAAGGTTCATGTAACCGACTACACTAATGCTTCTAGAACTATGCTATACAATATAAAAGAATTAAGATGGGATGAAAAAATCATCAATAAACTAGGAATACCAACTTCTATGTTACCAGAAGTTAAGAATTCTTCAGAAGTTTATGGTCATACTAATCTTGGCGGCGTTGGTGGCGTTAGAGTTCCAATATCTGGTATGGCTGGAGATCAACAATGTGCATTATTTGGACAAACTTGTTTCGAAAAAGGTAGTGCTAAAAACACTTACGGAACTGGTTGTTTCTTACTTATGAATACAGGCGAAGATATGGTTCTTAGCAAAAATGGTCTTGTAACTACAATTGCTGTTGGTATAAATGATAAAGTTGAATATGCGTTAGAAGGATCAGTATTCGTTGGTGGAGCTGTAATTCAATGGATAAGAGATGAACTTCAATTCATCCATGATGCAGCAGATTCAGAATATTTTGCTAAAAAAGTAGAAGATAATGGTGGAGTTTATGTAGTACCAGCATTCGTTGGACTAGGAGCACCATATTGGGATATGTATGCTAGAGGAGCTATCTTTGGATTAACTAGAGGAGCTAATAGAAATCATATAATTAGAGCAGCATTAGAATCAATAGCTTATCAAACTAATGATTTATTAACTGCTATGGCAGAAGATGCTGGATGTAAATTAGCATCACTTAGAGTTGATGGAGGAGCTAGTAGAAATGATTTATTAATGCAATTCCAAGCTGATATTTCAAATACTCAAGTTCTTAGACCAATCATCACTGAAACTACAGCTTTAGGAGCTGCTTACTTAGCAGGTCTTGCAGTTGGATTCTGGGAATCTAAAGAAGAAATTGCAACTAAATGGGCTGTTAGTAAGAGCTATGGACCAACTTTTGAAAGTGCTAAGAGAGAAAAGCTAAACAAAGGATGGAAAAATGCAGTTTCAAGAGTTAAAGGTTGGGCAGAATAGTAGACAAACCTAAACATTTATGTTATAATATAAATATAAAGTAAATAAAAAGTGCTTAGAGAATTAGAGTCAAGCACAAAGACAGATTACTTGTTATTTGTAATTTGTGTTTGTGATTGGCTCTTTTGTTATATAAAAGGAGGATAAAATATGTATGATGTAGCAATAATTGGAGCTGGTGTCATTGGAGCTTCTATATTTAGAGAATTAACTAAATATAACTTAAAAGTAGCTGTTTTAGAGAAAGAAAAGGATGTATCAATGGGTACTTCAAAGGCTAACTCAGCAATAGTACATGCTGGATTCGATCCAAAGATAGGTACTTTAATGGCTAAGTACAATGTAAAAGGAAATGAAATGTATGAAGATCTTTGTAAAGAGTTAGATGTTCCGTTTAAAAGAAATGGTTCATTAGTTGTAGCTCATTCAGAAGAAGAAATGCAAACAGTAAGAGATCTTTGTGAAAATGGTACTAAAATAGGTGTTAGAAACCTAAGAGTTATAGATAAAGAAGAATTATTAAAAATGGAACCAAATCTTACAGATGAAGTTCATGGAGCTTTATATGCACCAACTGGTGGAATAGTTGGACCGTTTGAATTTACAATTGCATTATGTGAAAACGGTGTAACTAATGGTGGAGAAATTAAACTTAAAAAAGAAGTTTCTTCAATCAAAAAAGAAAATGGAATATTTATAATAGAAACTACTGATGGAGAAAAAGTAGAAGCTAAATATATAGTAAATGCTGCTGGCCTTTATGCAGATAAAGTACACAATATGATTTGTAAAGAAACATTTAATATTACTCCAAGAACTGGTGAATATTATGTAATGGATAAATCTCAAGGTAAAATAGTATCTCATACAATATTCCCTTGTCCTTCTAAAATGGGTAAAGGTATATTAGTTAGTCCAACAATACATGGTAACCTTATCATAGGACCAGATGCTATAGATATCGAAGATAAAGAAGATTTAGGAACAAATGGTGAAGGATTAGACGCTATAAGAGAATCTGCTATGCATACTACTACAAAGATTAATTTCAGAGAAAGCATAAGAAACTTTGCAGGTTTAAGAGCAACACCAAGTACAGGAGACTTCATAATTGAAGAAAATGATGAAGTTAAAGGATTCGTTGATGCTGCTGGTATGAAATCACCAGGATTAACTTCAGCTCCAGCTGTAGCTGAAGCAGTAGTTGAAATATTAGGTAATGCAGGTCTTAAATTAACTAAGAAAGATAACTTCATAGCTAAGAGACATCAAGTTCACTTTATGGAATTATCAGCTGAAGAAAAAGCTGAAATGATTAAGAAAAACCCACAATACGGTAGAATGATCTGTAGATGTGAAAGCATCACTGAAGGTGAAATCGTTGATTCTATAAAGAGATCATTTGGAACACTTTCTCTAGACGGTGTTAAGAGAAGATGTAGACCAGGAATGGGAAGATGCCAAGGCGGATTCTGTGGACCAAGAGTTCAAGAAATAATAGCAAGAGAATGTGGTGTTAAATTAGAAGAAGTAGTACAAGAAAAAGACGGTTCTTACATTTTAACAGGAAAAACTAAGTAGGAGGCTTTAATTATGAGTTATGAATTAATAGTAATTGGTGGAGGTCCAGCAGGACTTGCAGCAGCACACGAAGCATATACTAATGGAATCAAGAAGATATTAATATTAGAAAGAGACAAAGAACTTGGAGGAATCCTAAATCAATGCATACATAATGGATTTGGGCTTCACACTTTCAAAGAAGAATTAACAGGTCCTGAATATGCAAGCAGATTTATTGATATGTTACAAGATACAGATGTAGAAGTTAAATTAGATACAATGGTATTAAATATAGATGAAGACAAAACTGTACATGCAATGAATTCAGAAGAAGGCTACATGACTTTAAAAACAAATGCAGTAATTCTTGCAATGGGTTGTAGAGAAAGAACTAGAGGAGCTATAAATACTCCTGGAGACAGACCAGCAGGTGTATTCACAGCAGGTGCTGCTCAAAGATATATAAACATGGAAGGATATATGCCAGGTAAAGAAGTATTAATACTTGGATCTGGAGATATCGGATTAATAATGGCTAGAAGAATGACACTTGAAGGTGCTAAGGTTAAAGCTGTTGTTGAATTATGTCCATATTCTAATGGATTAAACAGAAACATTGTTCAATGTTTAAATGATTATGATATTCCTCTATACTTATCACACACTATAATTGATATAGTAGGAGATACAAGAGTAGAAAAAGTTGTAATTGCTGAAGTTGGTCCAGACAGAAAACCAATTAAAGGAACTGAAAAAGAATTTACTGTTGATACATTATTATTATCAGTAGGTCTTATCCCAGAAAATGAATTATCAACAAATGCTGGTATTCAAAAAGATAACAGAACTAATGGTTTAATAGTAACAGAAAACATGGAAACTTCAATGGATGGAGTATTTGCTTGTGGTAATGTAGTACACGTTCATGACTTAGTTGACTTTGTTACTCAAGAATCAAAACATGCTGGACAAGCAGCTGCTAAATACATTAAGAAAGAACTTAAAAAAGGTAGTTATGTAAATATAATTAATGGACAAAATGTTAATTATACAGTACCTCAAAAACTTGATGTAGAAGCAGTAGACGATAAATTAACTATATTCATGAGAGTTAATAACATTTATCATAATAAGGCTTTAGTTGTAAGATGTAATGGTGAAGAAATTGCTAAGTTTAAGAGAGCTCACTTAGCACCATCAGAAATGGAAAAGGTTATTTTAAGTAAGCCTTTATTAGAAAAAGTTAAAGGTGATATTACAATATCATTAGAGGATGGTGAATAAGATGATAAAAGAATTAATTTGTATAAGCTGCCCAATGGGTTGTCATTTAAAAGTAGACGCAGAAAATAATACTGTAACAGGTAACACTTGTAAAAGAGGTGCAGAATACGGTATAAACGAAGTTACTCACCCAGTTAGAGTAATAACTTCAACTGTTAAAGTAAAGGGAGGACAACTTCCAGTTATACCAGTAAAAACTAATGGAGCAATTCCAAAGGGTCTTAACTTCAAATGCATGGAAGTTTTATCTGGAGTAGAATTACAAGCACCAGTTAAAATTGGAGATGTTATAGTTAAAGATGTATTAGGAACAGGCGTTGATATTGTAGCTGCTAGAAATATGAAAGCAATCTAATATTAACACAAATAGTGCACCAAAATTTGGTGCACTATTTTATTTTTTATTTTCAGGTATATGTTTAAAAATGTTAATATATGATATACTAGGCATATCATATTTTAAAATTATGTTTTATAGTATAAAAAATGGACTCGTATAAATTACGAATCCATTTTTTTATATTAGTTTTATTGTTATATCTCTTAAAGTGATTTTTTACAAAAGGATCATTATCCTGATAACTATCAATCTATTTATACTATAATATTAAATATTGTTTTAAAATTGCGTTGGATATTAATTAAAAGCATTATAAATAGCAGTTATGGCTTTTTCAAAACTATCATTTTCTATACCAACTAATATGTTGATTTCACTAGATCCTTGGTCAATCATTCTTATATTTACATTAGCTTCTGATAACGCAGTAAATACTTTTGATGCTACACCTTTTTGTTTAGCCATACCTTTACCAACAGTAGCTATTAAGGCCAGGTTAGGATGAACTTCTATTGTGTCAGGATTACAAGTTTTTTTAATTTCTTCAACAATTAAAGAAGTTTTATTTTTTAATTGAGAATCTGAAATTACTAAACAAACAGTATCTATACCAGAAGGCATGTTTTCAAATGAAACATTATGCTGTTCAAGTATTGATAGTAATTTTCTACAAAAACCTAATTCAGAATTCATAAGAGCTTTTGCAATTGAAATTACAGTAAAATTTTTTTTACCAGCTATACCAGTTATAGTTTGTAAATCTTCACTTAAAGAGTCCTCTACTATAAATGTTCCGTTATCTTCTGGTTTGTTAGTATTTTTTATATTAATTGGAATACCTGCTTTTCTTACAGGGAAAATAGCTTCTTCATGTAAAACAGAAGCACCCATATAAGAAAGCTCTCTAAGCTCAGTATAAGTTATTGTGCTTATAGGTTTTGGATTAGATATTATTCTAGGATCAGCCATTAGAAATCCAGAAACATCCGTCCAATTTTCATAAAGATCAGCATTTAAACTTGCAGTAACTAAAGCGCCAGTAACATCTGATCCACCTCTTGAAAAAGTTACTATATTTCCATTGCTATCAGAACCATAAAATCCTGGAATAACAGCTTTGTCAATTGATGAAAGTTTTTCTTTTAATAATCTTAATGTTTCATCATAATTTAAACACCCGTCAGTATTAAATTTAATTACATCTTTAGCATCAACAAATTCAAATCCTAAATAATTGCTAAGAATTAGAGCATTTAAATATTCCCCTCTGCTAGCTGCATAATCACTAGAAGCCCCCTCTTCTAAATCCTTTTTTATAATGTCTAAGTGAGATCTGATATTAAGATCTAATTCTAAATCTGTTACTATTCCAATATATCTGTTTTTAATATGATTAAAAACATCGTCTAAAGATATGCCAGCATTGATGTGTGCATGACAAAGGTATAGTAAATCAGTGATTTTAGAATCTTTAGAAGTTCTTTTTCCAGGTGCAGATGGTACAATATATTTTCTAGCTTTATTAGATGTGATTATGCTTTTCACTTTTCTAAATTGTACAGCATCAGCTAATGAACTTCCGCCAAATTTTGTTATAATAGTATTCATTTTTTATAGCCCCCCAAAAAATAAAGTATATATTTTGATAACTTACTTATATTACTTATATAAGAGTATCAAATTTATGTTTATTTATATAATTTTATACATAATAAATTGTAACAATTTATTATTCAATATTCAACAATTTTGTATATAAATATATCTAATTATTGAATAATAAAAAAGATTATATATAATATTATAAATAAGTTCTCACTTAATAGAATTGACATTTAAGTATAAAAATATTAATAAAATTAACTATTTAGTATATATTTTAGGAAAAAATAAAAAAATCTAAAAAAAATCTTGAGTTATATAAGAATATCATATATAATGATATCAATAAAATTATTGAACAAAGGCGTTCAATGGATATATTGATATATCCATTGTTCGCCTTTTTTACTTAAAGGGGGAATTAGAAATGGCAAAATACAGTAAAGAAGATATCATGAACTTAGTAAAGGAAAATGGGGTTAGATTTATAAGATTACAGTTCACTGATATGTTTGGAGCATTAAAGAATGTAGCAATAACAGATAGGCAATTAGAAAAAGCACTAAATAATGAATGTATGTTTGATGGATCATCTATTGATGGATTTGTTAGAATTGAAGAATCTGATATGAACTTGAGACCAAATCTAGATAGTTTTGTAATATTTCCATGGAGACCTCAACAAGGTAAAGTTGCAAGATTAATATGTGATGTATATAAACCAGATGGCACACCATTTGAAGGAGATCCAAGATATATATTAAAGAAGGCTATTTCAGAAGCAGCTAAACTTGGATATGAGATGAATGTTGGTCCAGAATGTGAATTCTTTTTATTTGAAACTGATGAATATGGCAAACCAACAACCAAAACACAAGATAGTGCTGGATATTTTGATTTAGCACCTACGGATTTAGGAGAAAATGCTAGAAGAGATATGACTTTAGTGTTAGAAGATATGGGATTTGAAATAGAAGCTTCTCACCATGAAGTTGCAGAAGGACAAAATGAAATAGATTTTAAATATGCAGATGCATTAAGTACTGCAGATAATATAATGACATTTAAATTAGTAGTTAAGGCAATAGCACAAAAACATGGATTGTATGCGTCTTTTATGCCTAAACCTGTTTTTGGAATTAATGGTTCAGGAATGCATGTTAATATGTCATTATTTAAAGATGGTAACAATGTATTTGTTGATGAAAATGATCCAAATGGATTAAGTAAAATAGCATATAATTTTATAGCAGGTTTATTAAAAAACATAAAAGGTCTTACAGCAGTAACAAATCCATTAGTTAATTCATACAAGAGATTAGTACCAGGATATGAAGCACCTGTTTATTTAGCTTGGTCATGTAAAAATAGAACAGCATTAATTAGGGTTCCAGCAGCTAGGGGAGCAGGAACTAGAGTAGAATTAAGATGTCCAGATCCAAGTTCAAATCCATACTTAGTATTAGCATGTCTTTTACAAGCAGGATTAGATGGAATTAAAAATAATTTACAACCACCAGCAGGAATAGAGGCAAATATTTTTGCTATGAACGATGAGGAAAGAAAAGCTGAAGGAATAGATAATTTACCAAATAATTTATATGAGGCAGTTAATTTTATGAAAGAAAGTAATCTTGCAAAAGAAGCTTTAGGAGAACATATATATAAGACTTATGTTTCAGCTAAAGCTGCTGAATGGGATGATTATAGAACTAAAGTTCATGATTGGGAAATAGAAAATTATCTTAATAAATATTAGTAAAGTTTAAGGTGGGGTTGCGATGATGGAATCTCGAGGCAAAATAATTATAGCATTAAGTAATATGGAAACTAATAAGAAGCTAAAATGTTTATTGATGCAAGAAGAGTATGATGTTTTAGCCTTATGTACATCAGGAAATGAATTAATTAGAATAGTTATGCAATATTCACCAGATTTGGTTTTAGTAGGCTATAAGTTTAAGGATATGAGTTTACTAGATGTATATGAAGCAATATATGATTTTACAAGTTTTTTAGCATTAGTTAATGAACCCTATCGTTCTTTTATAGAAGAAGATACTGATATATATTGTATAGGAACCAAAATTTCCAATGTACTTTTAAAGAATTCTATTGATATTATATTTCAAGGAAAGAAAAGAATATTAAAATTGCAACAACAAGTGCAAAATTTAGAAAATACATTAGAAGATAGAAAGTTAATTGAGAAAGCTAAGGGAAATATCATGGAAGATAAAAATATGAGTGAAAATGAAGCTTTTAGATATATTCAAAAATTAAGTATGAATTTAGGAAAAAAAATGAGTGACGTTGCTTCTCTAATATTAGAGAATAATTTATAATTTTTTTTAATTAAGCTGTACAAAATCACTTATTGTAGTAAAATATACGAGTAATAATATCGAAAAAAGGTATTTTTACTCGTTATTTTGCTACTCATAAATATATTATTGTAAGGAGGAACGCAAATGGAAAAATTTATTCCTAAAAAGCAAGGGTTATATAATCCATGTTTTGAACATGATGCTTGTGGCATTGGTACAATTGTAAATATTGATGGCGAAAAATCCCATGATATTTTATCAGATTGTTTAACTATATTAGAAAAATTAAAACATAGAGGTGGAACTGGTGCTGATGAAAATACAGGTGATGGTGCAGGTGTTCTATTAAATATACCCCATAAATTTTTTACTGAAGAGCTAAAATCAAAAGGCATTGTTTTAGGTAATGAAGGTGATTATGCTGTTGGTATGATTTTTTTACCTCAAGAAGAGAAAGCAAGAAAAGAAGCAGAAAGCCTTATTGAAGATATATGTAAAGAAGAAGGATTAGAAGTAATAGGATGGAGAGATGTTCCAAGTAATCCTTCAATTTTAGGTAAAGCATCCTTAGAAGCTATGCCCGTAATAAAACAAATTTTCGTAAAAAGAGTTGGAACTAAAAAAGGAATTGCATTTGAAAGAAAATTATATATTGTTAGAAGAAATATAGAAAAAAGAGCTACTTGGATAAGTAAATTCTTAAATGAAATTTTTTATATGGCTTCTTTTTCATCAAAGACAATAGTATATAAAGGAATGTTATTATCTACTCAATTAAGAGAATTTTATAAAGATTTAGAAGACGAGAGAGTAGAAACATCACTTGCATTAGTACATTCTAGATATAGTACTAATACATTTCCAAGTTGGGAAAGAGCACATCCTAATAGATTCATGATTCATAATGGTGAGATAAACACATTAAGAGGGAATGTAAACAAGGTTTACTCTAGAGAAACTAATGTAAAATCAAGAGCACTTGGAAAAGATTTAATTAGGGTGCTTCCTATTATAAATAAAGAAGGATCAGATTCAGCAATTTTAGATAATAATTTGGAATTTTTATATATGAATGGAATGGATTTAACTAGAGCTGTAATGATGGCAATTCCAGAACCATGGCAAAAAAGTAAAACTATGAGCAAAGAGAAAAAAGCCTTTTACGAATATAATGCTACATTGATGGAACCATGGGATGGTCCTGCTGCAATAGTATTTACTGATGGTGAAAAAGTAGGTGCAGTGTTAGATAGAAATGGTTTAAGACCATCAAGATATTATATAACTAAAGATAGAAGATTAATTTTATCTTCAGAAGTAGGTGCACTAGATATTCCATCAGAGATAATTGAGAAAAAAGATAGATTAAGACCAGGCAGAATGCTTATTGTTGATACAATTAAAAAAGAAGTTATTGATGATGAAGAACTAAAGCATACTTATGCTACAGAACATCCTTACGGGGAATGGCTTGAAGAGAAATTAGTTACTTTAGATAAAATTAATGATAGAAAGACTTTGAAAATAGAGTATGACAAGGATACAAGAAAAAGATTAGAAAAAACTTTTGGATATACTTATGAAGAAGTAAAAACAACTATTCTTCATATGGCTGAAAATGGTGCAGAACCACTTGCTGCAATGGGGATAGACGTTCCAATTGCTCCATTATCTAAAGAAGCACAACCTTTGTTTAATTATTTTAAACAATTATTTGCACAAGTAACTAATCCACCTATAGATGCAATAAGAGAAGAGATAGTTACAGCGTCTAATATTTATTTAGGACCAGAAGGAAATATTTTAGAAGATAAATCTTCAAATTGTGAACTACTTAAGCTTGAGTCTCCAATAATAAACAATGAAGAATTATCAAAAATAAAAGCACTTAATAAGGGAGAGATAAAAACAAAGGTTATAGATATAGTATTTGATAAGGGAAGTTCTTTAGAAGATGCCATAGATGAAATGTTTGATAAAGCACAAGAAGCCTATGAAAAAGGATATACTTTACTTGTATTATCTGATAGAAATGTATGCTCAACTAAAGTACCAATACCATCATTACTTGCAGTTTCAGCACTTCATCAATATTTAGTTAAAAAGGGTACTAGAACATCGGTAGGGTTAATACTTGAAAGTGGAGAACCAAGAGAAATTCATCATTTTGCAACATTAATTGGTTTTGGAGCATCAGCTGTAAATCCATATATGGCATATGAATCTTTAAGAGAACTTATTGAGGAAGGGTTACTTGAAATTGAGTATGATAAGGCTGTTTATAATTATAATAAAGCAGTAGTTAAAGGAATAATTAAGATACTTTCTAAAATGGGAATATCAACAATTCAATCTTATCAAGGTGCTCAAATTTTTGAAGCAGTTGGTATTGGCAAAAAAGTTATAGATAGATATTTTACTAATACAGTAAGTAGAATTGGCGGAATAGGATTAGAAGAAATTCAAAGAGAAGCTGAAATAAATCATGAAAAAGGTTTTAAAGATAAAACTTATGCAGCAGATTTTCAATTAGATTCACCTGGTTATGAAAAATTAAGATCAGGAGAAGAAAAAGAAGAACATTTATATAATCCTAATACCATACATAAGTTACAAAAAGCTACTAAAACTGGAGATTATGAATTATTTAAAGAATATGCATCCTTAATTAATGATGAAGAAGCAGAAATAACATTAAGAGGATTATTAGAGTTTAATTATAATTCATCAGAAATTCCATTAGATGAAGTAGAATCTGTTTCTGAAATAGTTAAAAGATTTAAAACAGGAGCTATGTCTTATGGATCAATTTCCAAAGAAGCTCATGAAGCATTAGCTATTGCAATGAATAGAGTTGGCGGAAAATCTAATACTGGTGAAGGTGGAGAAGATAGTGAAAGATGGATTGTAGATAAAAATGGAGATTCAAGAAGGTCTTCAATAAAACAAATTGCTTCTGGTAGATTTGGTGTTACATCTGAATATTTAGTAAATGCTGATGAACTTCAAATAAAACTTGCGCAAGGAGCAAAACCAGGTGAAGGTGGTCAATTACCAGCTACTAAAGTTTATCCATGGGTTGCTAAGACTAGACACTCAACTACTGGTGTAGGACTTATATCACCACCACCACACCATGATATATATTCAATAGAAGATTTAGCACAATTAATTTATGATTTAAAAAATGCCAATATGGATGCAAGAATATCTGTTAAACTAGTTTCAGAATGTGGAGTAGGAACAGTTGCAGCTGGAGTTGCTAAAGGTGGAGCTGATGTAATATTGATTTCAGGATATGATGGAGGAACAGGAGCATCACCTAAGAATTCAATAAAAAATGCAGGACTTCCATGGGAGCTTGGACTTGCAGAAGCACATCAAACATTATTACTTAATGAACTAAGAGACAGAGTAACAGTAGAGGTTGATGGAAAGCTTATGACAGGCAGAGATGTTGCAATTGCAGCGCTTCTTGGAGCAGAGGAATTTGGATTTGCAACAGCACCTTTAGTATCACTTGGATGTGTTATGATGAGAGTTTGTAATTTAGATACTTGCCCTGTAGGAATAGCAACACAAAATGAAGAACTTAGAAAAAGATTTAAAGGAAAGCCAGAATATGTAGTTAATTTTATGTACTTTATAGCACAGGAATTAAGAGAAATCATGGCAAAACTTGGATTTAGAAAAATTGATGAAATGATAGGTAGAGTAGATAGATTAAAACAAAAAGAAAATATACATGGCTGGAAAGCTAAAAATATTGACTTGAGTTCTATACTTTATACTCCAGATAAATTTAAAGGTAAAGTTATTAAATTTGATGAAGCAAACAAATCTGATCATAAATTAAATGAAGTAATAGATAAAACAATGTTTGTTAAAAAGTGTAAAGATGCTATAAATGGTAATGGAAATATAAGATTTGAAGTAGATATAACAAATACTGACAGAACTCTTGGAACAATACTTGGATCTGAAATAACAAAAGTAAATGGAAATAAGGGATTACCAGAAGATGGTATAGTTATCAAATGTAATGGTGGAGCAGGTCAAAGCTTTGGTTCATTTATTCCAAAGGGATTAACGTTTGAAGTTGAAGGTGACGCTAATGATTATTTTGGAAAAGGATTATCAGGCGGTAAGCTTATAGTATATCCACCCAAGAAAGCTACTTTTATAGCAGAAGAAAATATACTTATTGGAAATGTTGCCTTATATGGTGCAACATCAGGTAAGGTGTTTATAAATGGTATTGCAGGTGAAAGATTTTGTGTAAGAAATTCAGGCGCAACAGCTGTTGTTGAAGGCGTTGGAGCACATGGGTGTGAATACATGACTGGAGGAAAGGTTGTTGTATTAGGAAAGACAGGAATCAATTTTGCGGCAGGAATGAGTGGAGGAGTTGCTTATCTTTATAAAGAAGATGACAATTTCAAGATTAATATAAATGAAGAAATGATTCTTTTAGAAGAATTAAGTTTAGAAGATGAAGAAGATTTAAAAGATTTATTAGAAGAACATGTTGAAGTTACAGGATCTTCTAAGGGTAATAAAATATTATCTAACTTTGAAAATGACAAATCTAATTTCATAAAGGTAATACCTAAAGATTATAAAAAGGTATTGAAAGCAGTAGAAAAGTATAAGAATCTTGGATTTAAAGAAGAGGAAGCTTTAATAAAAACATTCCAAGAAATAAAAGGAAGATAGGGGGCTTAAATGTGGGTAAACCAACTGGTTTTTTAGAATATGACAGAGAAGTAGGTTTAAATAGAGAACCAAAGGAAAGGTTAAAGGATTATGATGAATTTCATAAAAGTCTTTCTTTAGAAAAGCAATCTATTCAAGGTGCTAGATGCATGGATTGCGGTGTACCATTTTGTCAATCAGGTACATTATTTTCAGGAATGGTTTCAGGTTGTCCTCTTCACAACTTAATTCCTGAATGGAATGACCTAGTATATAAGGGGAAATGGGATTTGGCATATGAAAGATTAAGCAAAACAAATCCTTTTCCTGAATTTACAGGTAGAGTTTGTCCAGCTCCTTGCGAAGCAGGTTGCACAGTAGGATTAAATGGTCCAGCAGTTACTATAAAAGAAAATGAGAGAGCTATTATTGACACTGCATTTAATAATGGCAAAGTTGTAGCTAATGCACCAATAAAAAGAACAGGGAAAAAAGTAGCTATAATAGGTTCAGGTCCAGCAGGACTTGCAGCAGCCAATACATTAAATAAGTGTGGTCACAAAGTTACAGTTTATGAAAGAAATGATAGACCAGGTGGATTATTAATGTACGGAATTCCTAATATGAAACTTGATAAAGAAGTAATTTTAAGAAGAATTAGAATTATGGCAGAAGAGGGTATAAAATTTATAACTAATGCAAATGTTGGAGAAAATTATAATGCTAATGATTTAATTGAAGAGTATGATGCAATTATTTTAGCTACAGGAGCATCTAATGCAAGAGATTTAAATGTTGACGGAAGAGATAAAGCTAAAGGCATTCATTTTGCAGTAGACTTTTTAAAAGCAAATACTAAAAGCTTTTTAGATTCTAATCATGAAGATAATAATTATATATGTGCAAAAGATAAGAATGTAATTGTAATAGGTGGAGGAGATACAGGAACTGACTGTGTTGGAACTTGCCTTAGACATGGATGTAAATCATTAGTTCAACTTGAAATAATGTCTAAACCATCAAATGAAAGAAATAAAAATAATCCTTGGCCAGAATGGCCTAAAATATTAAAAGTTGATTATGGCCAAGAAGAATTTATTGATTTATATGGAAAAGACCCAAGAGAATATTTAACTACAATTACAGGAATTAATGTAGATAATGAGGGTAATATTATAAGCGTTGATACTGTAAAAGTAGAATGGAAAAAAGATGATGAAGGAAGAATGTTTCCAATTACAGTTAGAGGGACAGAAAAAACTTATGAAGCTGATTTAATTTTACTTGCTATGGGATTTACAGGATCAGAAGATTATATAAAAGAAGAATTTAAAATAGAATTTGATTCAAGAAACAATATAAATGCAAATTCAATAGATTTTAAAACTAATATTCCTAAAGTATTTGCAACTGGAGATGCTAGAATAGGTCAATCATTAGTTGTTACAGCTATTAGTGAAGGCATAAATAGTGGATTAAAAGTAAATGAATTCTTAAGAAAATAATTTAATATAATAAAATTTCAAGTAGTATTAGTTTAATTTATTAAAACTAATACTACTTTTTTTCTTAATTTTCAACAAAAACTTACATAAATATTATCAAATAATAAAAGAATACTATAGAGGTGTTTTAATATTATTTGAATTTATAGTATTATAAAAATTATACTCTTCATATCAAATTTCATTATCTTAAGCTTAAAAGAAAAACTAACAGGAGGATGAAAGATGGAAAATGAACATAAACAACTCAGGTGGTATAATCTGGCCCTAATATCTTTTGTATCTGTTTGGGGATTTGGAAATGTTGTTAATAACTTTGCAAATCAAGGATTACAAGTTATAGTTTCTTGGATATTAATTATAGGATTATATTTTATACCATACGCTTTAATGGTTGGTGAATTAGGAACAATTTTTAAAGAGGAAAAAGGTGGTGTAAGTTCATGGATAAGATCAACTTATGGAGTTAAATTAGCGTATTTAGCAGGATGGACTTATTGGGTAGTGCATATTCCATATTTGGCTCAAAAGCCACAAGCTGTTTTAATAGCATTAGGATGGGTAATTAAAGGTGATGGAACTTTATTAAAAGATATGGTTCCTTTAGTAGCTCAAAGTATAACTCTATTGATATTTTTCCTTTTCTTATGGGTGGCATCAAAAGGAATTAAGTCATTAAATAGAATAGGAACAATAGCAGGAACTGCGATTTTTATAATGTCATTGTTATACATTTTGTTAGTTATTACAGCGCCTGCATTAAGAGGAGTTAAAATTGCGACAACAGATTTATCAGTTAAAGCATTAATGCCTAATTTTAATTTTTCATATTTTACAACATTATCAATGCTAGTATTTGCAGTAGGTGGAGCAGAAAAAATATCTCCATATGTTAATAATACTAAAAATTCTAAAAAGGAATTTCCTAGAGGAATGATAGTTTTAGCTATTATGGTAACAATATCAGCTATATTAGGTTCTATAGCTATGGCAATAATGTTTGATGCAAATAATATACCGAAAGATCTTATGATGAATGGACAATATTATGCATTTAAAAAACTAGGAGAGTATTATGGATTAGGCAATTCATTATTAATTTTATATGCATTAGCTAATATGATAGCTCAGATATCAGCTTTAGTTGTATCTATTGATGCACCTTTAAAAGTATTATTAGGAGATGCAGATGATAATTTTGTTCCAAAATCTTTAAGTAAGATAAATGATAAAGGTGTGCCTGTAAATGGCTACATAATGACCGCTGTATTAGTAGGAATATTGATAATTGTTCCAGCTTTGGGAATCGGCAATATGACTGATTTATTTAACTGGCTTTTAAGATTAAATGCGGTTGTAATGCCAATGAGATATTTATGGGTATTTTTAGCTTTTATTGGTATTAAGAAGGCTAGTGAAAAATATAATTCTAGCTATAAATTTGTTAAGAATGATAAATTTGCTTTAATAATAGGTGTATGGTGTTTTATATTTACAGCATTTGCATGTATAATGGGAATGTTTCCACATGGAGTAGAGGCTTATTCTCCAGAGTGGATTTTTACACTTGTACTTAATATAGTTACACCGTTCATATTATTAGGGCTAGGATTGATATTACCTAGTATGGCAAGAAGTAGGAAAAATAAATAAAAATATATAATAAGTTTATATAAAACCCTTAATAGAATATAAAATATCTTTTATTGCATTGCACATAAATTTAATATATTATATAATATAAATTAAATTAAAGCTTGCAAAGGAGTATATTATGAGAGGCAATTTTAGAAACATACTGTACTTTATTGGTAGTACATGTATAATAATTTTAATAATATCATTATTTTTTAGTATATTGCCATATATATTATTAGTTGGAGTAATAGCTTATCTTTTAATAAAGTTAATATCATTTATTAAAGGAAGAAAAGATAAATTAAATGAAGATGTAAGAAAAAATAAAAATGTATATGAAAATAATAAAGAATTTACATATGATTCAAATGATGATTTAGTTGGCGATATAATTGATGTTGAATATGAAGAGGTAGATAAGGATAAAAATAATTATTAGGATTATAGTAATTATTTTTATAAAATTTTTAATAGAAATTCTACATTAATATTTTTAAGTAGAGATAAAGAGTCTAATTTCTAGATTTTTTATCTCTTCTTATTTAATTTAAAAGTGGTATTTAAAAACTTATTATGATATAATATTAACCATAATAAAAGATGAGGTGGAGAGATAAAATGGACAATAAAAAATCATTTAGTTTTTTAAAATTATTATTAGGCGCATATATGTGTATAGGAATAGTACTTTTATTAACTAATAATTTAATTTTTGATTTAAGTTTAAATTCAGTATTGATTATAGGAATATTTGTATTATGTTCAGTAGTATATGGTGTGCTTCACAGAAATAAAAAAATTATTATGGCAGGTGGAACAGTAGCAGTCCTATATATTATATTAGCAGTGATATGTAGTCCTATAATTAGTTATAGTGCTCACAGAAATTTAATAGGAAGTATTCAAGATGTGGATTTTTCAAATGAGATACAATATATAGATTTAAATCAATTACCAACTATAGACAAAGAATTAGCGGAAAAATTAGCAGATAAAAAATTGGGTGAAATTGCAAGTCTTGGTAGCCAAGTATATGTTGGAACTTTAGATTTACAAAGTATTGATGGTGAATTATATTATGTAGCACCATTAGAACATTCTTCATTGTTTAAGTGGTTTACTAATAGAGAGGGTACAGCTGGATACATAAAGGTAAGTGCAACAAATCAAAATGATGTTCAATTAGTAACACAATTAGATGGAAAAGATTTAAGAATAAAATATTTAGATTCGTCTTATTTATTTAGCAATTTAAAAAGAGCTGCATTTTTTAGAGACATGAAAGCTGGACATACAGATTATACATTTGAATTAGATGATAGTGGAAAGCCTTATTGGGTTGTAACTAGATATGATAATGCTATTGGAATAGCAGAAACAAAAGCAATCGGAGCATTAATAATAGATGCACAAACAGGTGAATCGGAAAAGTATGGTATTGATAATTTACCTAATTGGGTAGATAGAATTCAACCATCAACATATATAAAAAGATATATAGATAAGTGGGGAGAATTAGTTCATGGAATTCTTAACTTTAGTGATAAAGATAAATTAAAATCAACTTCTGGTATGAATGTTATTTATAATAATGATACATGCTATTATTATACAGGCATAACTTCAGTAGGAAGTGATGAAAGTTTAGTAGGATTTACTTTAACAAATACAAGAAATGGTCAAACTAAATTATATAAGACAGCAGGAGCGACAGAATATGCAAGTATGAAATCTGCTGAGGGTAAAGTGCAACAATATGGATATACTGCTACATTCCCTTACTTAATAAATATTCAAAATGAACCTACATATTTTATGACACTAAAAGATTCAAGTGGACTCGTAAAACAATATGCTATGGTTAATGTGAAAAATTATAATACAGTTGGTGTTGGAGATACACTTCAATCAACTCTTAATAAATATTTAGAGGGATTAACTAACACTAATATTTCTTTAGAGGGTGGAAATAAAGAAGAAACTATTTTAGGTGAAGTTGAAAGAATTGGTGTTGTTGTTAAAGAAGGAACAAGTATATATGATGTTAAATTAAAAGGAATAAATAATATATTTTCAATTTCAACTGAAACATCTAGAGAAATTGCTTTAACAAATGTAGGTGATTCAGTTTCTATAAAATATATTAATGTTGGAAATAGTAGGTATTTAATAACTAATTATTTTGAAAATGTATCATTAAGTAATACTGAAACAAATAAAGAAGTAGAAAATACTCAAGAGTAATTTATATTTGTAAAAAATTAAGCTATATTGCTAAGATAAGCAATATAGCTTTCTTTATTACAACTAAGGTGTAAAATATTTCTTTTATGTAATTTAAAATATTAAATTAAAAAATCATGAGTAATAACTTAATTTTAAGAAAATTATCAGTTATTCTAATAAATTTAAAAAATAAATTTGAAGCATTAATTTAATTAATACTAGATTTTAATATTTTTGTAGCTTCATTTTCGCTTATATTTTTAATGACTCTTATTTCATCTATTAGGAATTTGCGTGCTGTGTTTAATATTTGTTTTTCTGTTGAGTTGAGAGCTTTCATCTTATTGATAAGAGTTAAATTATAAAATACATCTACGCTATCTTCCAATAAACCAGATTTTATTTTATTTAAATTTATCTCATATCTTTGTTTAGAAGGAAGATCTATTTCTTCCGGATTAGATGTGTCTTGAATATGATCTAGTATATCTTCTAGTGTATTAATATCATTAATCATACGTAATTTAGAATTAGGTATTCTATCAATAGGTATCATTATTTCTAAACTATTTTTTAACATTTGTATTATACAATATTTTTTTTTCTTACCACAGAAAAGTTTTTCTTCAATTCTTTGAACTATTCCTATTCCTTGCATGGGATAAACAACTTTATCACCAACGTTAAACAAAAAAACACCTCCTTTTATTTATGTGCTTATTTACATTATAACACATTTTATAAAATTTAATCCATTTTTGAAAATATATCGTTTGTATTGAATTACAAAGTAAATATAAAGATAATTACTTAATTTTATATTTTGTAATATATTAATATTTATTCTATATATATTAGTTAATAAAGATAAATCTGTCATTAAAAACAATTGATTAATAAATAAAAGATAGCCCCTTGATTATTTTTGAAAGCTAGTGTAAAATTAAGGTAAATAATTACAAAAATTTACATTTAAGTCATTGAGATTAAAGCCTGAAATATTATAAAGAAAAGGTGGCTATTGGAATGAGAGTTAAATATAAAAAAAACTTTAGATTAGGTGAAAATATAAAAGTAAAAATATCTACAAATGGAAATATAACTATTATAACTAAATATAAGGATAACAATATATCATTAAATAAAAATAGACTAATAGTTTATGGACAAAATGGAGATATAAAAAGACAGAAGCAATTATGGATATTTAAAAAGAAAAAATTAAACTTAAAATCTTTTATTAAGGGAATACAAGAACGAAAAAATAAGTTAAAAAATAAGAGAATAATAGTTAATGAAATAATTAATGAGGATGAGAATTTAATTAAAGGCATAAGAAAATATAAGACTTCAAGATTATTTTTTTGGTGTTTTCTAATTTTGACGTTTATTTTAAGAAGAAATTTAATAGTTCTAATTTCAGGTATTATAATATCAATTTATTGCAGTATACAAGCCTTTAATAATATAAAATATAAAAAGGCATACTTGATAGCAAATAATATAAGTAAAGATATATCATTTATGAATTTATATAATGAAGAAAAAGTAAATGAACTATTAGGAGAATTTAGTAAGCGCTATGGTAGTGAAGTTGAAGTATGTATTCAACTAAAAAATGCAGTTAATTGTTTTAAAGAATGTGGTATAAAATTAGCTAATGACTTGAGCAATTTAGAGATAGAGGATGTATCATATTACTTAAAGAATATTAATTTAAGAAAAGAGGAACTCAAAAAAAATAAATACAATAAAAATAACAATGATAATTTAAAAAATAAATTTAATACAAGTAGTAGCAACAATAGAACAATAAATTATGTATCATCATTTGATAATAATTTTAGCAATAAATTAGCGGTTTTGTATAGAAAAGAAGTAGAAAATAGTTTAGATATAAAATCAATTAATAGAGCAATAGAATTTTTTGAAGATGATGAAAATACAAATGAAAAGGGTAGAGAAAAAGCAGTAGTATCTAAGGATGATAATAAATTAACTGTATATTTCTATAAAAAATCTTCTGTATTTTAAAATACTTGTTCAAAATTACTAATAAAAATTATATCAGCATAGCTATTTTATTCCTTATTTTTTAAAACAAACAATTTAATATAGATAAATAATAATAGCTATGCTATTATTATATAGGAAAAAAATATATAAATTTATAAGAATATTTTATATTAAATATAAATTAAACATAATCGATATGGAGGAAATTATATTATGCAAGATATAATGATAATAGGGATAGCCGGAGGAACAGGGTCAGGAAAAACTACTTTATCATTGAATATTAAAGAAGAATTTGGTGATGATGTAGTTATACTTTCTCATGATTATTATTATAGATCAAATGATAATATATCATTAGATGAACGTAAGAAATTAAATTACGATCATCCTAATTCTTTTGAAACTGATCTTCTGATAAAACATCTTAAGATGTTAAGAAATGGAGAAACTATTAATCATCCAGTATATTCATTTGTTGAACATACTAGAACAAGTGAGACAATTATGATCAAGCCTGCAAAAGTAATAATAGTTGAGGGAATATTAATTTTTGAAAATCAAGAATTATGTGACTTGATGGATATTAAAGTATTTGTAGATACAGATGCTGATGTTAGAATCATTAGAAGACTATTAAGAGATGTACAAGAAAGAGGAAGAGATCTTGATTCTGTTATTAATCAATATCTTACTACTGTAAAACCTATGCATGAAGAATTTGTGGACCCTAGTAAAAAAAGAGCTGATATTATAATTCCAGAAGGTGGATGTAATACAGTTGCGCTTAGTATGTTACTAGAAAGAATACGTAGCTTTATTTAAAAAATATTAATAGATAATTTGCAATACATAGAGTAAAGATCAGATGTTAAAGTTTTATTATTTAATATCTGATCTTTAATTATTTATAACAAAGCCTAATACTTTATATTTTATTTTATAAAAAGTATTATTAAAGATTGAATTATTCCAATAAAACCACCTAAAATAAAGCCTAGTATTTCAATGTGTTTAAGTTCTTTTTTAGCAACAGATATTATTATGCTTTCCAATTTATTCAAATCAAGAAGATTGATTTTTTCTTCAACAATTTTTTCAATATCTATTTTTTCTTTAGCTTTTGACATAATTGTATTATGTATATCGTTGATAATAGGATTTAATTCAGTATTAATAATTTCATCAATATAGCTTTTAATCATTACATTAAATGGAGCAGGAATGAAATTGATTTTTTCTGATATTACATTTACTATTTTATTTTTTATATATTCATTAAAGTTTTCTTTATCTTCTTCTTTTATTATTTCATTAAATAAATCATCTACTGATAATAATTCATTTGCAATAACTTGCCCAATATTTTTAGCAATTTCTTTTTGTCTTTTTGGTATAAGGCCTATAATTTCTATATTAAATATAGGTATTTTTATAGGTTTTATTGGTCTAAATAATAACTTTATAGCTAAAATATTAGTAATCCAACCTATAAGTCCACCAATTAAAGTTAAAAATAATATTGTTATTAAAATGTGTATCATAGTTAAATAACTCCCCCTATTATTTAATAGTAAAAATACTTAAATAGTATATCATATTAATGTAAAAACTAAAAGTACATAAAAACATGTGTTTTAATTTTAAATATCAGTAATTATGTTTAGAAAGAATATACTCTTTAAAAGTATATTTTAAAGAGTATAGAACAATTTGAAAGTTTATATATTTTCAGAAAGGCAAATATGAAAAAAACGACTGATTTACAGTCGCTTTTTTCTTCTTTAGGAAATTATAAAAATATTAAAGTACTCTTTCGGCAATATTAGTAGAGTGATCACCAATCCTTTCAAGATTACTAATCAAATCTAAAAATATTGTACTAGAGTTAGCTGAACATTTTTTTTGATTTAATCTTTTTATATTGCTTTCTCTAAGTGTTTTTTCACAAGTATCTATTTTCAATTCAATTTCTTTTACATGCTTAGCGTTAGTATAATCACTGTTTTCATAACACTTTAAAGCTAAAGTTAAGGCATTAAGAGTCTGCTCATACATACTCATAAGTTCTTCAATAGCATCTTGTGGAATTCTAATATGATCATCAATTTTTTCAGTAGCCAATTCTACTATATTTTTTGCATGATCACCAATTCTTTCTATGTCATTAATTATATGAAAGCTTGTACTTAAAATTTTACTATCAGTATCTGGTAATTCATAATTTGATAATAGAACTAAATAATCTGTTATCTCTTTTTCTAAAGTATTTATTATTTTCTCATTACTATATACTTGTTTTATGTATTCTTCATTTTCAATCAAAAAAGCTTTCATGGCTAATTCTATATTTTTTTGTGCAATTTTACCCATTCTAATTGTTTCATTAACAACTTGTCCAGTTGCTACAATAGGAGTATCTAATAAATTTTTATCCAAATAAATTGATCCATCTGTTTCTAAAGAATCTTTACCAGGTAAGATTTTATTTGCTAATAAAACAAGATATTTTGACAAAGGCAGTAAAACTATTGTACTTGTAATATTAAAAATAGTATGAGCATTTGCAACTTGTCTAGAAACATCTGTAGGGTTAATATATTTTATAAATGAAATTAGTGGATTTATAAATGGAGTAAATATTAATACACCTATAATATTAAAAAAGAGATGTATTAAGCCAGCCTTTCTAGCAGTTTTGCTTCCACCAGCAGAGGCTAAAAGTGCTGTAACACAAGTTCCAATATTGCATCCAAATATAATAGGCAATGCAATATTCATATCAATAGCTCCAGTTGTAGCAAGGGCTATTAAGATACCAGTTGTGGCAGAAGAACTTTGAACTATTGCAGTCATTAAAAGTCCACATAAAACTCCTAAGAGTTTATTATTGCCAACGAGAACTAAAATTTGCGAAAAAATTGATGATTCAGCTAACGGTTTCATAGCATTAGACATAAAATTCATTCCAAGGAATAGTATACCAAATCCTAATATTATGGAAGATATATCTCTATGCTTTTTCTTACTTGTAACTAAGAGTGATATTGAACCGATACCTACAAATAAAGGTGCAATATTATCTAATTTACAAGAAATTAATTGTGCTGTTATAGTTGTTCCGACATTTGCGCCCATGATAATGCCAGTAGCTTGCATAAGATTTATAAGACCAGCATTTACGAAGCTAACAACCATTACTGTTGTAGCACTAGAACTTTGAATTATAGCAGTTACGAGAGCTCCAATAAAAACTCCCATGTATTTATTATTTGTTACTTTTTCTAAAATACCTTTTAATCTTTCACCTGCAACGTTTTCAAGCCCGTCTCCCATGAGCTTCATACCAAAGAGAAATAGCCCCAAGCCCCCAATTAATTCAATAAGCATATTTATACCATTCACACATATCTCTCCTTCGAAATAAAAAAAGTAATTAAGTTTTTATATTTACATATTATAACTTTTAATAAAGGAAAAGTAAAACTAAAAATTGTAAAGTATTTTTCAATCTATAAACTTTAGGTTTTTAATTAAACCATCATGAGCAACATTGGAATTTTCAAAAACCTCTTTTGCATTATAGATATAACTTTCAGGATTAGATAATGCAGGACTAAAATGAGTTAAAATTAATTCTTTACATTCTCCATTTTGAGCTAAGGTTGCACTTTCTCTAAATGTCATATGTTTATTTTTTATAGCTTTTTCTATATCTTCATCGCTACCATAAGTACCTTCACAAATAAACAAGTCACTATATTTGATAAAATCAGGAATAGCATTAGTTGGTCTTGTATCAGTTACATATGATATTTTAATGCCTTTACGCTCATTATCAAGAACTAAATCAGGGGTATATATCCTATTATTATAATTTATAGTTTCTTGACTTTGTAGTTTGTTCCATAAAGTTTTAGGTACATTATTTTTAATAGCTTTATCTACAGAAAATCTAGGGAATCTTTTGATATAAAAATTATAACTTAGGCATTTAGCAGAATGTTCAACTTCTAATGAAGATAATATAAGATTACACTTATCATCATTTTCACATAAAGAAGTACCATTTGTATTTATTAAAAATTTTAACTCATTATTTTCTAATTCAATAATTTCTAGTTCGTAAGGAAGATATGGGTTTATAACATTTAAACCATTAACAATTTCTTTAATTCCTTTTGGTCCAACTATTGTAATTTTTTCACTTCTACCACAATTACCTATTGTAGAAAGTAATCCAGGTAATCCTATTGTATGATCGCCGTGAGAGTGAGTTATACAAATTAAATCTAAAGATTTAAACCCCCAACCTATTTTTCTCATGGCAACTTGTGTACCTTCACCACAATCAATTAAAATTTTTCTACCATTTATGTTTATCAAAGTAGAAGATAAAAATTTATCAACCATAGGCATTCCACCTATTGTCCCTAAAGTGCATAGATCAATCATAAAAAACCTCTCCTATCTTTATATAGTAAAAAATTGTCTATATATTATAATAACAAAAAAAATATAAATAATTCTAGTTTTATTTTGTACTATTATTAAAATTTTAATATAATATTCTAGAAAGAATATTAATTTGGAGGGATGACTTTGAATAAAGAATATGATTATATTTTTATGGACTTAGATGGAACAATAACTGACCCTATGATTGGAATAACAAAATCAATACAATATTCATTAAAACATTTTGGAATTAATGTTGAAGATATAAATACACTAACTAAATTTATAGGTCCACCATTAAAAGATACTTTTAATTTGTATTATGGATTTAATGAAGAAAAAACAGTAGAGGCTATAGAGAAGTTTAGAGAAAGATTTGCAAGTGTGGGTCTTTTTGAAAATGATGTATATGAAGGAATGGAGAAATTTCTAAAATCATTAAAAGACAGAGGAAAAACTCTTATGGTTGCAACATCAAAACCTAAGTTTTTTGCAGAAAAAATACTTGACCATTTTGGTTTATCAAAATACTTTACTTTTATTGGTGGTAGTAATATGGATGAAACTCGTTCTAAAAAGAGTGAAGTCATAGAATACGTTTTATCAGAAAATAATATCACTGATTTATCGAATGTTGTTATGATAGGGGATAGAGAACACGATATTATTGGAGCAAAAGAATTTAACATTGATAGTATTGGGGTACTATATGGATATGGAAATTATGATGAATTAAAAGAAGCAGGTGCAACTTATATAGTTAAAGATTTAGATGAATTACTAAAGATAATTGTATAGATCAATTTAAGTTATTAATTTATATCTTGAATTTTGTATTATATTTTGTATATAGTTCATAATTATAATTAAGTTAATGAGAATTTTGTTGAAAGCTATATGTAAAAAATCTATAATGATTACATAGTAGTATTATTTAAATAACTACTACAAAAGAGAGGGAAAAATGAAAATTAATTGGAATGAAAAATATAACACAATATCAATATATTCTTTTATAGTTGTAAGTGCAATTATTATATTTTACTTATCTATATCTGAATTTGGATCATTATTAGGAAAAATAAGTGGAATAATAGTTATATTACAACCATTTATAATAGGATTTTCAATGGCGTATATATTAAATTTTATATTAAAATTTTATGAAAGAAAAATAAGTGAATATAATAAATTAAAATCTCTTAGTTTTAAAGGAAAGAGAGGATTAAGTTTATTTATTACATATATAACAGCTATGTTATTGATTGCTCTTTTTATACACTTTGTATTGCCACAATTGATACAAAGTATAATAGGATTAGTGAATGATGTTCCTAAATTTATTAATGAATCAACAAAATTTATTAATGAATTAATGCTAGATTTAAATATTTCAGAAGAATATCTTCCTTTAATAAATAATAATTTTAATGAATTTATTAATTACATAATAAAGATTGCAACTAATTTATTACCTGTTTTAGGAAGCTTTGTTACTAAAATAGCATCTAGTATTTGGAATATTGTTCTAGGCGTAATAATATCAATATATTTACTAATTGATAAAGAAAAATTCTGTGCAATGAGTAAAAAAGTAACATATGCTGTTTTTTACAGAAAGGCTGCAGAAAAAATTATAGAAATAACTCACAGAAGTAATGATACATTTGGAAAGTTTTTAATGGGAAAAATATTAGATTCTTTTATTATAGGAGTATTAACTTTTATAATATTAACTATATTTAGTATGCCATATGCTATATTAATATCAGTAATAGTGGGTATAACTAATATTATTCCATTCTTTGGACCATTTATAGGAGCTGTTCCATCATTTATAATAATTTTATTTGTATCTCCAGTAAAAGCATTATGGTTCTTAGTAATAATATTAATAATTCAACAAATTGACGGAAATATTATTGGACCTAAAATATTGGGAGATTCAATAGGAATATCTGCTTTTTGGATATTATTCTCAATATTATTTGCAGGAAAATTCTTGGGATTAATAGGAATGATTATAGGTGTACCTTTATTTGCAGTAGTATATTCTATTATAAAAGAAATAGTAGAAGCAAATTTAAAGAAAAAAGGTTTAAAAATAAATACAAAAGATTATATGTGACTTTAAAAATATAAAACTTTAAGTCATATAGAGTTTAAAGATATGAAATATATTTTTAAACTCTATATGACTTTTTATTTTGTATAAAAGTAAAAAATTTACATGAACATATTGTATTGAACAGTGAATAATGATAATATAATTTTGTTCAATAAATGAACAAAAGGGGGAGTGTTATGGGAAAAATAAATACTGCGGTTATTTTAGTTGCAGGAATGGGAAAAAGATTATATGAAATAACAAATGATGAAATACCCAAAGGCTTTATATGCATAAATGAAAAAACATTAATTGAAAGATCAATATCTAAATTAAGGCAAGCAGGAATAAAGAAAATATATTTAGTTACAGGACATTTAGGAAATTTTTATGATAAGTTATGTGAAAAAGAGGTAGATTTATATGTCAAAAGAAATGATAAATATATAACTACTGGTAGTATGGCTTCATTGGCTACATTAAAAAATTTAATTGTTGATGATTTTTTATTATTAGAGGGTGATCTTATTTATGAAATTAAAGCATTAAAAGATGCAATTGAATATGCTTCTGATGATTGTGTAATTATTAGCAATTTAACTAATAGTGGCGATGAATGCTACATTGAGATTAAAAATAATAACTTATATAAAATTTCTAAAATTAAAGAAGAAATAAAAAATATATATGGAGAATTAGTTGGGATATCTAAAATATCATTAAATTTATATAGGGAAATGATAAAGCAATTTAATAAATCCAAAATGCAGAAATGTGACTATGAATATATATTATTTGATGTTGCAAAGATGAGAAAGATTGGGTATTTAAAAATTGAAAATTTAATATGGTCAGAAATTGATAATAAAGAACATTTAAAAAGAGTTAAGGAATATATAATTCCTAGATTGTATGTTAATGGTGAAGAATAGAAGGGATGAGTTTATGAAAACAGTTTATATAGCAATGAGTGGAGATATAATACATCATGGTCATTTAAATATAATTAATGAAGGAAGAAATTTAGGAAAAGTAATAATAGGACTTCATACTGATGATGTTATTGCAGGATATTGGAGAAAACCAATAATGAGTTATGAAGAAAGAAAAATGGTGATTGAAAATATAAAAGGTGTTTCAAAGGTAATTCCTCAAGACACATTAGATCAAGTAGCAAATATTAAGATATTAAAACCCGATTATATTTTGCATGGTGACGATTGGAAAAGTGGATTTCAAAATAAATTTAGAAAAAGAATTATAGATGTCATTAAGGAATGGGATGGAAAGTTAGTAGAAATAAAGTACACTGAGGGAATATCAATTACTAAATTAGAAGAAAAGTTAAGTGGAATAGGGACAACCCCTCAAATGAGAATGAAAAAACTCAAAGAGTTAATGTATTCAAAAAAGATAGTTAGAATACTTGAAGCACATAATGGACTTACTGGTTTAATAGTTGAGAAAACAAAAGTAGAAAAGGAAGGAAAGATAAAAGAATTTGATGGTATGTGGGTAAGTTCACTTTGTGATTCAACATCAAAGGGAAAACCTGATATAGAAGTTGTTGATTTGACATCAAGACTAAATACAATTAATGATATTTTAGAAGTAACTACAAAACCTATAATACTTGATGGAGATACTGGTGGAAAAGTAGAGCATTTTGTTTATACAGTTAAAACATTAGAAAGATTAGGGGTATCAGCCATTATAATAGAAGATAAAATTGGACTTAAAAAAAATTCTTTGTTTGGAACGGACGTAGAGCAAAAGCAAGATACTGTAGAAAATTTTTGCAGCAAAATTAGAGCAGGAAGAAATGCAAGAGTAACAAATGATTTTATGATTATAGCTAGAATTGAAAGTTTAATTACTAAAGCTGGACTTGGTGATGCTTTATTTAGAGCAAAAGCTTATATACAATCCGGTGCTGATGGAATAATGATTCATAGTAAAGAAAGTGATGGAAAAGAAATAATAGAATTTTGTAAACAGTATAGTGATTTTGAAAATAAGGTTCCACTTATAGTAGTTCCAACTTCATATAATTTTATTACAGAAGAAGAATTATCACATTTAGGAGTTAATGTTGTTATATATGCAAATCATTTAATAAGAAGTGCTTATCCAGCTATGATGAGTACAGCAAAAAGTATTTTAGAAAATGAACGTTCTAAAGAAGCTTCAGAAAATTGTATGGCAATAAAAGAAATACTAACTTTAATACCTGGAGGGAAATAAGGATGTTAGATGTGTCAGAATTTTATAAAGAGTTAATAGATAATGATATAAAATTTTTTACAGGGGTGCCAGATTCATTATTAAAATCTTTTTGTGCATATGTTAATGATAATACAATCAGTAAAAACAATATTATAGCAGCTAATGAAGGGAATGCAGTTGGATTAGTTTCAGGCTACCATTTAGCAACAGGAAAAATAGGACTTGTTTACATGCAAAATTCAGGACTTGGTAATACAATTAATCCAATTACATCTTTAAGTGATAAATTAGTTTATAGTATTCCTATGTTATTAGTAATAGGATGGAGAGGGGAACCTGGTAAGAAGGATGAACCACAACATAAAAAACAAGGATTAATAACTACTAAATTATTAGAAACTTTAAATATAAAATATAAAATTTTAAGTGATGATACAAGTAAAGATGAAATGAAGAGTTTTTTAAGAGATGTTAATGATTATATGAAAAAAGAAAAAGAACCTTATGCACTAGTGATAAAAAAAGGAACTTTTAATGAATATAAACTTAAAAATAATAAATTGTATGACTTTGAAATGACTAGGGAAGAAGCATTGGAAGTTATTCTATCACATATTAATGAAAAGTCCATAATAGTATCTACAACGGGAATGTTATCAAGAGAACTTTTTGAATTAAGAGAAAAAAGAAAGGAAAAACATGATAGAGATTTTTTAACAGTTGGTTCCATGGGACATGCTTCTCAAATAGCATTAGGAATAGCATTAAATAAGAAAAATTTAAATGTTTATTGCTTAGACGGAGATGGAGCTTTATTAATGCATCTAGGTGGAATAACAACAATAGGTCATGAAAATGTAGAAAATTTCAAACATATAGTAATGAACAATGGTGCACATGACTCTGTAGGAGGTCAAGAAACAGTAGCGCTAGATATAGATATATTAGCTTTAGCAAAGGGTGCAAGATATAGTGAAGCATATAGTTGTAGTAAAAAAGAAGATTTAATAATATGCTTAGAAAAATTAAAAAATAGTAAGGGTCCTACATTATTAGAAATTAAGGTAAAAAAGGGTGCGAGAAAAAATCTTGGTAGACCAACCCAAATACCAATTGAAAATAAAGAAGGTTTTATGAAGAATTTAGAGGTGAATTAGTAAGATGACAATTAAAAGAAATATATTGCTTAATCCAGGTCCAGCTACAACAACTGATACTGTTAAATTAGCGCAAGTTGTACCAGATATATGTCCACGGGAAAAAGAATTCGGAAGTGTTATGGAATATATATCAAATGAATTAACTAACATAGTTGGATCTAATTCTGAATATTCTACAATATTATTTGGAGGATCAGGTACAGCAGCAGTTGAATCTATAATAAGTTCTGTTATGAGTGATGAAGACATTATTTTAATAATTAACAATGGTGCTTATGGAAAAAGAATGTGTGAAATTGCACAAGTATATAATTTAAATTATATAGGATTTTGTAGTTCGCCTATAAATACTATAGACTTTATTAGGCTAGAAGAGGTAATTAAATATAGCAAAAAGAAAATAACTCATTTAGCAGTAGTGCATCATGAAACTACTACTGGATTATTAAATGATATAAAAGAAATAGGATCAATTTGTAAAAAATATAACATAGAAATGATAGTTGATGCAATGAGTTCATTTGCAGGAATACCTATTAATATGAAAGAAATGAATATAAAGTATTTAGCATCTAGTTCTAATAAATGTATACAGGGGATGGCCGGAATAAGTTTTGTAATTGCTAATCTAAAATCATTGGATAGTATTAAAAATAAAAAAATACGAAACTTATATCTAAATTTATATAAGCAATATGAGAACTTTAAAGATAATTTTCAAATGAGATTTACACCACCTGTACAAGTACTTTATGCATTGAAGCAAGCTATAATAGAAATAAAAGAAGAAAGCATCGAAAAGAGAAATTTACGATATAAAGAGTGTTGTAAAATACTTTGGGATTGCCTAGATAAACTAAATTTAAAACGTTTAATAGATGATGAAAATTCCTCTATGCTATTAACATCAATTATTGAACCTCGGATAGAGAAATACGATTTTAAAGAACTTCATGATTATTTATATGAAAGGGGTTTTACAATTTATCCAGGAAAAATAGCATCAAAAAATACATTTAGAGTAGCTAATATTGGTGAGGTATATCCAGAAGACATGAATAAGTTTGCTAAGATATTAGAGGAATATATGATGTAAAAAATATATATAATTTAAAAATATAGGATATATTTAATGTATTCTATATTTTTTTTTAACAGATAAGGTATAATATTGCATATAATATTATATTTTGGAGGAAAATGTGGAGATTTATATATATAAAACACTTAATGAATGGTATAAAGATAAACCAATAGAAGTTCTAGAAGGAGAAGTAACTAATTTATATAATGAACTTATAGCGGTTGATACAATAATAGAAAATAAAAATTATAGGCAACTATTTTCTACTAAAAATAATTTTGCAATACTTTATAAGTTGGACTATGGATTTTTAGCATGTGCTGTAGAAATAAATTTTTATTTTGATGTTGATTCGTGGAAAAGGTCAAGACCTGATATTAGTTTTAATGGACAAGTATGTGAAGATGAGTGCGGAGCAAATAATTTCGTATTTATAAATGAAGATGGACATAAGCATTATATATCTCTTGATGGGATATATTCAGTAACTTATGAAAGGTAAAAATATGAATTTAAAAGAAGTTGATTTAAGAAATATCTATAGAATTTGGAGAAGTAATTTAGGAGAATTCAGGTGTTTTTTTAGAAGTACGCCATTTGTTTCTCTACAAACTTATGAAGATTTTGTTTTGGACGATTATAAAAGTGAGACTAAAAAAGAAGTAGTAAGAAAAATACTAGATGAATATAACGAAGAATGCTTTATTATTATTGATTTACCTTTGGATGAAATTTTAGATTTATCTTTAGAATTAAATAATAATTATTTAATAAAGCCTATATTAAATATTAATTTGTTATTTCATCCATTTGGAATTGTAGGAAGTAGAAACAATATAAGTAAGCTTATAAATACTGGTATAAAATTAAACGAGGTAAAAAGTAAAAAATATATTATGCTTATTCCATATGATAGATATAATGAAGAGTTAGATGTGAAAAAAATATATGATAAGTTAAATAATCAATATGCAGTTGGTGAGGAAGATCTTCCAAACTCTAACATTTTAAAAAGATTAGGATATAATAGGATAGTAGTTTTTACAAAAGACAATATAAAAGAGGATTTAATGAATTACATAGACTATTTTAAGAATGAAATCAATGTAAAGATAGTAAGGATGGAAAAATAATGGACAGTTTTAAGAAAAATAAAAAACGAGCTTTATCAATAGCAATAGCTTCTACATTTATGGTTACAGCCCCTAATATACTATTAGGATGTAATAATGTAAATCAAAAGGATGAAGATGATGAAGAGGAAAATGGAACAACTACATCAACTCATAATTCACATGCTTGGCATTCTTTTCGTAGTGGAGAATCATCTAACAGTAAAAAAAGTAGTGTGACTAAGTCATCTACATCTAAATCTTCAGGATATTCTGGTGTAAAAGGTGGAAGTTCTTCAAGCTAAAAAATAGGATGGTAAAAAATATGAAAAATCAATTAAAGTATACTGAGGATATTTTATTTAATAATTATATGGTTAGTTCTTTAGGAGAGGAATATGTTCATTCACAAATACCATTTTTTATTGATAAGAATATATGTGAAGATATGATTTTTTACAGTGAGAAAATTAATCATATGGCATTAGATATATTAGAAAATATAAATGGAAAGCATAAAAAACTTTTAGAGTATTTTGATGATTTTCCTTTAAGGGATAAGATATTTAATTTAAAGTGTCCTATATCTCCCATGTATTGGAGTAGATATGACACATTTATAGATATTAATAACCATGTTTATTTTGCAGAATTTAATTATGATAAGCCTTGTGGACAAAAAGAGATTCATTTAGCGGAGAGATGTAATTTTAATGGAAACTTAAATGAAGGGTTTATTAAAAAGTTAGTTAATACATTACTTAAAATAAGTGATGTATATTGTGATGGAAATGAAAAAGTTAATATAGGATTTTTAATTGATCCTTGTCATTATGAAGAATTGCATCATAGTTATTATTTTAAGGAGATTTTAAAGAATACAAATATAAATATAGTACAAGTTGGAAATAATAATTTGAGTGTTAAAGACGGATATGTATATGGATACTCTAAAATAAAATTACAAATTATTTTAAGATTGTTTCCAACAGAATTTTTTTGTGAAATCAATAATATAGAAGATATATTAGATTCATTTAATGAAGGTAAAGTTTTGATAATAAATGATCCTAGAATAATTGCAATTCAGGCAAAAGGATTTTTTGCTTACTTATGGGATTTAATTAAAAATAATTCTAATCTTATTTGTGAAGATGACAAAAATATAATAAGAAAAAGTATACCATATACAGAAATACTGAAATCTAAAAATTTAATAAACACTATAGATAATAAAGATAGTTATGTAGTAAAGTCTTCTCTTGGAAGGTATAGTCAAGAAGTTTATATCGGCAAGTCTTATGAAGATAATGCATGGACAGAAGAAATAAATAATATTTTAAAAAAAGATAAGATTCATATAGTCCAAAAGTTAATTAATATAAGACAAGAATATACGTATGCTCCAGATTTTAAAAATACGAATATACCCATATTAGCATATGGAAATTTTGGTGTTTATATAATGGATAAAAAGGTTGAAGGATTTCTTGTTAGATGGAGTAAAGAATTCTTAACAGATGATAATTATACATGGATGTCACCTTTGGGAACAAACGATTATCCACTAAAAATAGAAAAAAATAGTTTTACTAGTGAAAAAAGTAGAGCTAAAATATATGAAGAACTAAATGAGAAACTTTCATTTAAGTATAATTTTACTGGAGCATATTCTAATATTAATGAGTATGTTTCTTTAGATATAATGATATTGAAAAATGAGTTATATGATGAAATAAAAATAACAAGTAGTAATTTTTGTGAAATATTAAAAAAAATATATCCATATATTCAAAAAAATATTAAACTTTTTGGACCGATTTTGGGTATACCTGAAGAGCTGTATAAAATGGTATCTCAATCTTATACATCTACTCTTTGTGCATTAGGTAGAATTGATTTTGCATTAGATAACTATGGGGATTTAAAGATATTAGAATTTAATTCAGAAACACCAGCAGGAATTGTAGAATCTATAGGCATAAATTCAATAATGCAAAGAAGATTTAATTTGAAATATATTAATCCAAATGAGAATTTAAGGAGTGATGTAAAAAATACATTAATTTATATTATAGAGGAAATAAAACAACTAAAAGAAGTTAAAAATATTGCAGTTGTAACTTCGTGGTATTATGAAGATATATATACAACAAATATAATATGTGAAATTTTAAAAGAATTAGATAACTATAATATTATATTTGGAAACATATATGATTTAGATGTTAAAAATCATAAGATATATCTTTATGGAGCAGAAATTCATGCTATATATAGATATTATCCATTAGATTGGTTTTATTATGATGAAGAAATGAAAAAATTAATAGAACCCTTAAGTGATGAAGTTTATTTAATTAATTCAGGTCATACTCTTATAGTTCAATCAAAAGCATTTTTTGCAGTTTTACATGAAATTATTAATAAAGGAATTATATCAAAAGAGGAAGAAGATTTTATAGTAAAATATATTCCATATACGTCTTTAGAAAAAGATAAAAAGCTTTCATGTGATTATTTAATTAAACCATATTTGTCACGAGAAGGGGATGGAATAAACTTAGATTATGAGTGTACATATAATCAAAATGATGATGTGATATTTCAAGATAGAGTGAATATAAAACCAGTTAAGATAGATTTACATTCTGTTATTACTAAGGAAAATAAATACCAATTTCCTATTTTAGGAGCTTATATAACAAATGATAAGTTTTCAGGAATATATACAAGAATGGGAGATATTATAACAGACAAAAATGCTAGATACATTTCAACATATATAAAATAAATGATTAATTAACTATAAAGCTAGATTATATAAAATTTTGCTAAAGCAAAGCTGAATTTTAAGATAATCTAACTTTATTTTGTTTAAGTTAGTCTAATTTTAATGAAACATTAAATCTGCAAGGATTATAATATCCATCAGTGATTTTCCAATCTTTAAAATTATCTTTATTGTATAGTAAGTGTTGTTCTCTATGCGAAGTTATAGGCAAGTCCCCTATAAATATAGCTTTTTTAGCAATTCTTTTCATTTCATCAATTGCTTTTTGTGCATAGTCTTGATTTGGAAAGTAATGAAATGCACCAAAGCAAAAAACTTTATCAAATGTATTATTTTTAAAAATTAGGTTACTTGCTTCCCCATGCAATACAGAATTATTAAGTAATTCAATATGTTTTTTTACAAGGGAAGTTGAATAATCAACTCCAACATATGATTTACAATTAATATATTGTGCTAGGCCACCAGCACCACATGCAACTTCTAAAACAGTGTCAGTTTCTTTAATATCTAATTCTTTAATAATATTTTTTGCTATTTTTGCTACATTTGCAGTAGTACTTTCATAGCCATCTAATACTTCTAATTTTCTTGTAGTATCTCTTCCTTTTCTTTCCCAAACTTCTTTCCAATAACTCATATCTTCCATTTGATTTCATCCTCTCATTTATAAATAATTATTAAATTCTCATTACGTTCAATTTATGAACAATATAAGATTACCATTGTTCATTGTTCACTTCAACAAGTTCACTATAAATTTTTACAAAATATATAAAAATGAATGTAATTATTTGAAAAATAGTAAATTATAATAATTTTGTTACCATTGGGTTTAAAGAAATTTCTACTTTAAATCAAAGAATTACTTTATGAATATAAAAATATGTTAAAATAATGTTTGAACATACTAGTAATAAATAATGTTAATGCTATATTTAAAAGGAATTATATATTAGAGATTTAAAACTCAAGGTATAATTTAGATGTCTTATTATATTAAAATTAATTAGGAGAATATTATGAAAATAGATATATTTGAAATAAGTGAAATAATAGCAATTGTTATGGATTTAGTTGATAAATTAGAAGCTTATGAGCTATATGGATTTGAAGACACAAGTGAATTACATATTCCAAAGCCAATAAATGATAAATTAGAAAATTTAGGTTCTAATAATTATGATGATTTTTTATGCAAGTGTTCTGAAATTGCAGAAGAGATACTTTTTATAAAAACAGGAGAGTTAAATGAATTGAATCATTGTCATCAAGAAATAAGTTTTTTAGCAGAGGATAAACTTAAAGATTATATAAAAAGGAATTAGATTTTCTAACTTGATTTATTATATTTTTAATTAGTCCCAGTACTATATTCTACTATAGAAAAAGTACATATAATTGAATAAGCTTTTTAAAATTTAAGGCACAAGTAAGTATTTTATAATAAAAATTAACTTATGCCTTAATTTAATTGATATTTAATAAAAGTATTAACTTAAATTAAAAAATATTTATTGATAAATATTCTTAGGCTTTAAAACATTAGGATCATATCCTTTATCTTTTAATGCTTTTATTATTGAATCTTTATGTTCAGGACCAAAAGTTTCCATAGTTATTTCAAGCTCAACAGCACTATTTCTATTAATACTAACAAATTGATTATGATCAAGTCTTATTATATTTCCTTGAGCTTCAGCAATTACTTTAGATACATTTGTTAATTCACCAGGTTTATCAGGAAGCAAAACAGATAAAGTACATATACGTTCTCTTTCTATTAAACCATGTTGCACTAATGAGGCAAAAGTTATTACATCCATGTTTCCACCACTTATAATTGATACAATCTTTTTACCTTTTATATTTAAGTGTTTTAAGGCAGCAACAGTTAATAAACCAGAATTTTCTGCTAGCATTTTATGATTTTCTAACATGTCTAAGAATGCAACTATTAATTCCGGATCTTTAATAGTAATAATTTGATCAATATTTTCTTGTATATATGGGAAAATATCAGATCCGGGAGTTTTTACAGCAGTACCATCTGCGATAGTATCAACTTTTGGAAGGGTTACAACATGTCCAGCTTTTAGTGAAGTTTCCATGCAATTAGCCCCATAAGGTTCAACTCCTATAACCTTAATATTAGGATTAAGAAGTTTAGCTAATGTAGAAACACCAGTTGCGAGTCCGCCACCGCCAATTGGAACTAAAATTATATCAACAGTAGGTAATTCTTTAAATATTTCCATAGCGATAGAACCTTGACCAGTTGCAACATCTAAATCGTCAAAAGGATGAATAAATGTATAGCTTTTTTCTTTTGCAAGTTCTAAAGCATAATTACAAGCTTCATCATAAACATCACCATATAATATTACTTCAGCACCATATGCTTTTGTACGATTTACTTTTATAAGTGGGGTAGTAGTAGGCATAACAATTATAGATTTTACATTATATAATTGAGCAGCATATGCAACCCCCTGAGCGTGATTACCAGCAGATGCTGTTATTAAGCCTTTATTTCTTTCTTCATCGGTAAGAGTGCTAATTTTATAATAAGCACCTCTAATTTTATATGCCCCAGTTTTTTGTAAATTTTCAGGTTTCAAGTATACTTTATTTCCAGTACGATCAGAATAATAATCACTATAAACTAGTTTTGTTTGTAATATTACTTTTTGTACTGTCTCATATGCTTGTTCAAATTTCTCTAATGTCATCATATTTCATATAACCCCCTTTTTAATGTATTTTTAATAAAATATGGAATTTGATATTTTTATAATAACACTTGAAAAATTAATGTCAAGTAAGAAAAAAATGCATGCATTTTTAATATACTAATAATAAAAACGATATATATTTAAATTTGGATAATTTTAGATGTGTATAAATAAAACTATTATAATTTAAATAATTACTTATATAATAAGAAAATGCTTTGTGATATAATACTCTCATCAGTTAGTTTGTACTAAAAATATATATCATTTATTAGATTAAAATGGGCATAATAAAATGTATAATAATTTTTACATGAGGGTATAAAAATGGATTTAAATAAATTACTTCAAGTATCTACATTTGCAGGAAAAATAATGCTAGAAAGTGGAGCAGAAACTTATAGAGTTGAAGAAACTGTTTGTAAGATTTGCACTTCTTTTGGGGCAGAGCAAGCAGATAGCTTTGTTATACCGACAGGAATTATGGTATCTATTTCACATGAAAATGAAGTTGCCTCATTACTTAAAAGAGTTACATCTAGAGGGGTAGATTTAAATAAGATAGATAAAATCAATGATCTTGCAAGAAAAACACAAATTGAATCTTTAAGCATTGATGATTTTAATAAACAACTTATAGAAATATCCAAAGGAGATAGGTATTCTAATCTTTATACTTTTTTTTGGTCAGCTATTTCTGCAGGCTCATTTGCTGTGCTTTTTGGAGGAAATAGTAAAGATTTCATAGTAGCCACTTTAGTTGGATTAATAATAAAAATAGTAATTAATACTTGTCAAAAGTTAAATATTAATGAATTTTTTATAAATTCATTATGTGGTGCAATATGTGCATTTTTAGCGATAATATTTATTAAACTTAATATAGGATCTAATTTAGATAAAATAATTATTGGTGCTATAATGTTACTTGTACCAGGTTTAACTATCACTAATGCTATTAGAGATACAATTGCAGGAGATTTAGTATCTGGTATGACAAAAGCTCTTGAAGCATTTTTAGTAGCTGTTTCAATAGCTGTTGGTACAGGAGGTATTTTAAGTATCTTTATAAATGCATTGGGAGGAATGTAAATGATTAAAGAAACCTTAGTTTCATTTGTAGCTTCATTTGGCTTTGGGATTATGTTTAATATAAAAGGTAAGAAATTAGTTTTTGCCGCAATTGGTGGCGGTTTAAGTTGGTTTGTTTATTCTTTATTTTTAAAATTAAATGTAAGTAATGTTTTATCATTGTTTATCTCATCAGTTGTTTTTAGTATTTATTCTGAAATTTGTGCGAGAATATTAAAAACACCAGTTACAACAATAGTTATTTGTGCGTTAATCCCATTGGTTCCAGGTGCAGGAATGTATTATACAATGTACGAAACAATAACTGGCAATATTATGGGGTCACTAGAAGTGGGGATGAGTACTTTAGCTAGTGCAGGAATGTTAGCATTAGGTGTGATTTTTGTGTCAACTATAACTCGCCAAATCACTAATTTTAGAAGAATAAAAAAAATGCGTTTAGAAAATAAGCGTACTTGAGAATAAAATGCAGCAATAATTAATGATATTATTATATATAATACTATTAATTATTGCTGTTTTTTTGTCTCTTTAATTTCTATATTACATTTAGCGCATTTTAGTTTATAAATTTTATTTGTAAAAAGTGTTTCATAAGCGTTTTAAACAAATTTTCAAGTAACTATCATCATGGCATTGATTATCAATTGATAAATATTTTCTAAAATTATTTGTTTAAATAGTTAACATTTACCTAAACTTTAGCGTACTATATATTAATTCGAATAAATAAGACATTTATTTTATTTTCAATTGAAAATAAGTGGAGGATATTTAAATGAAAGAATTAAATAGTAATGAACGTTTAAAGATTGGATACAGGGTAAGCATAGTGACTATAATAGGAAATGTTTTATTATCTATTATAAAGATAGGAATTGGAATTATTGCTTCTAGTAAGGCAATGATTGCTGATGGTGTTCATTCTTTGTCTGATGTATTTAGTACTATAGGCGTTATAATAGGTTTAAAATTGTCAAGTAAAAAAGCTGACAAAGAACATCCTTATGGTCATGAAAAATTTGAAAGCTTAACTTCTGTTTTTTTAGGAATTATGCTTTTGTTAGTTTCATTAGGAATTGGATTTTCAGGAATAAAAAATTTAGTATATGGTAATTATTTAATTCCGGGAAGTTTAGCTATATTTGCTGCAGTAATATCTATTATATCAAAAGAAGCAATGTACTGGTATACATTAAAATATGCAAAAAAGATAAATAGTACATCATTAAAAGCAGATGCTTGGCACCATAGAAGTGATTCATTTTCTTCAATTGGAGCTTTGATAGGAATAATTGGTGCTAGAATGGGATTTCCTATGTTAGACCCTGCAATAGCACTAGTAATAAGTATTATAATAATAAAAGTAAGTTATGATATTTTAAAACAAAGTATAAATCAGTTAATGGATACATCTGTTGGTGATGATGCAATAAAAAAAATGAATGCAGCAATACATTCAATTGATGGAGTTAAAAATATAGATAATTTAAAAACTAGACTTCATGCTAGTAAAATTTATGTAGATGTTGAAATTTCTGTAGAATCAGATATTTCAGTTGAGGAAGGACATAAGATTGCTATGAATGTTCATAACATAATTGAAGAAAATAAAGATGTAAAACACTGTATGGTTCATGTTAATCCATTTATAGAAAAGAAAGTTTTATAAAAATATTTAGGTTTTAATATTGTGTTGATATATGCATAAGTAAAGTGGACTGAGTAATTAAACTTAGGAATACTAAAAATGAGTATAGTCCCATTTTAGCTTGCTCCCAATATAAAATTGAGACAAGCAGTAAATGTGAATTAAAAGAGGAAGCTCGACTCCTATATGTTCGCTGAGTAAGTTCGATGGACAGAATATAAAATTCTGATTCTCACTTAACTATTCTCAAAGTCTAATTACAATGCCACTGTACCTATTGCATATATCAACAAATATTTGAAACATAGTTGATAAAAAATAAAGTCCATGATTCTAACATAACATTTAGAAAACATGAACTTTTTATTTTAATTTCTTATTATTATGTAAGCCATATAACTTATGTATAATCCTACTAATAAAAATCCTTCAATTCTTGTTAATTTTTTTTCTTTTGCTTTGTTAAAGAAAACTAATCCTACCAGTAATAAGTTAATAACTATTAAGTAAATAAAATCCGTTATTAAAACTTGTGAAACATGAATAGGGCTTATTAATGATGATAAACCTAGTATAAGCAATATATTAAATATATTTGAACCTAAGACATTACCCAGTGCTATATCATTTTCACCTTTTAATGCTGCTACAATAGATGTTACAAGTTCAGGAAGTGATGTACCAGCAGCTACTATAGTTAATCCAACTAACTTTTCACTCATTCCAAGCGAATACGCTATATTGGTAGCTGAATCTACAACTAGATTTCCTCCGATAACTATACCAGCAACACCTATTATCATAAATATTACTTTATGTAAAATATTAACATTAACATTGAAATCTACTAAAGAGTTTTTCAATTCATTAGGCATTTTTTTTGATTTCTTTATTAAAACTACAACATAAAATATGCATATTAAAATTAAGATAAATCCATCTAATCTAGATATTATATTAGTGTCAGACATAAACAAACTATCAAATGTAAATAAAAATAGTAATATAGTCACTAAAGTGTTTACTAAAAAGTCATTTTTTACTGTTGCTTTCTTAATTATAAGGGGTAAAACTATAGCAGTAGTCCCTAGTACCATAAGCGTATTAAAAATGTTAGATCCAATAACATTTCCAATTGCAATTTCATTACTGCCATTAAGACTTGAAATTAAGCTTACAGCAAGCTCTGGAGCGCTTGTCCCTATAGATACAATAGTAAGTCCTACTATAACTGCTGGTATTCCTAATTTTTTAGCTATTACTGAAGCACCATCTACAAAAATATCGGCGCCTTTTATTAATAAGACAAAGCCAATTAACAATATAATATAATTCATTCTTTTGTTCCTTTCTCTTCATATAAATAGTTATATTGTAATACATGCATCATTGATATATCAACATTTTATTTTTTTATAGATTTTAAATACATAAAAATTTTGTTTAAATACACACTGTTTTTAGTTATATAAAAAGTTATATTTATATAATAAATATAATTTCCTTTGACATAGAGGGTTTGTATCACTTAAACTATTTAAAGATGTTAATTTGGATAACTAAAATAAAACGCAAGTTACAGCGTTAAGTATAAATTGAATACTTAATAAATAAGGAAGGAGAAAGTTACTGAAAATCAGGTAACATTATAAAAGAACAAATTAAAATAAAGGTTATGTTTTAATTTAACTCTACATATTTTACATACCAATACATATTTAAAACATAGGCAAAAGCTTTTATAAATTTTCAGTAATTAAAGATAAATGAGCGTACTTATTGTAAAAGAAATGAATCATGGCTTTGGAGATAGAGCTATATTTGAAGATGTATCATTTAGATTATTAAAAGGAGAACACGTTGGACTTATTGGTGCTAATGGTGAAGGTAAATCAACTTTCATGAATATAGTAACAGGAAAACTTCAACCAGATGAAGGTAAAGTAAGTTGGTCAAATAATGTTAGAGTTGGATATATGGATCAACATGCAGCATTAACTAAAGGGCAAACTATAAGAGATGCATTAAGAGATGCATTTAAATATCTTTTTGATTTAGAAACTGAAATGAACTCATTATATGAAAAAATGGGTGATTGTACTGAAGATGAATTAAATAAAATGCTTGAAAGAACTGCTGTAATTCAAGATATGCTTGATCATAATGGATTCTATGTTATTGATCCAAAAGTAGAGGAAGTTGCAAAAGGTCTTGGTCTTTTAGATTTAGGACTTGATAGAGATGTAGATGATTTATCAGGAGGACAAAGAACTAAGATACTTTTAGGAAAATTATTATTAGAAACACCAGACATATTACTTTTAGATGAGCCTACTAACTACCTTGATGAGGAACATATAGAATGGCTTAAGAGATATCTGTTAAACTATGAAAATGCTTTTATATTAATTTCACATGATATTCCATTCTTAAATTCTGTAGTTAATTTAATTTATCATGTGGAGGATAGAAAATTAACTAGATACGTTGGAGATTATGATGAATTCCAAAGACTTTATGAAGAAAATAAGAGAAAGTTAGAAGCTGCATATGAAAAACAACAAAAAGAAATAGCGAGATTAGAAGATTTCGTTGCTAGAAATAAAGCTAATGTTGCTACTGCCAATATGGCTAAATCTAGACAAAAGAAATTAGATAAAATGGATGTAATTGAATTATCAAAAGAAAAACCAAAGCCAGAATTTAACTTTAAAGCTGCTAGAGCTTCAGGTAAAGTTATTTTTGAAACTAAAGATTTAGTTATAGGATATGATTCACCTCTTACAAAACCATTAAACTTATATATGGAAAGAGGACAAAAGATTGCACTAGTTGGAGCTAATGGACTTGGTAAATCAACACTTTTAAAAAGTTTACTTGGAATTGTAAAACCATTAAGTGGAGAAGCTAATTTAGGTGATTACCAATACATAGGGTACTTTGAACAAGAAGATAGAACTGATAATAGAAATACATGTATAGACGAAGTTTGGCAAGAATTCCCTGGATTTACTCAATATCAAATAAGAGCAGCACTTGCTAAATGTGGACTTACAACAAAACAATTAGAATCTCAAATAAGAGTTTTATCAGGTGGAGAAGCTGCAAAGGTTAGATTATGCAAAATATTAAATAATGAAACAAATATATTAATTTTAGACGAACCTACAAATCACTTAGATGTGGAAGCTAAAGAAGAATTAAAAAGAGCATTAAAAGAATATAAAGGTTCAATATTATTAGTATCCCATGAACCAGAATTCTATAGAGATGTTATTACTGAAGTTTGGAATTGTGAGGATTGGACTACTAAAATAGTATAATAATTTGACAATTTAAAGAATTAATACCTATAGTTGACAAAGCCTTATTAGCTATATATAATACAAGATGATATAATATAAATGTGAATTATTAAGAAGCTTTTTATGATGACTAATATAAGCTTAACTTGTTATGTAAATTAATTCGTTATAAGCCACATAGATTGATGCTATGTGGTTTTTTTATTCTTTAGGAATTTATATTACTAAAGAATTTGTGGATAACTTTAAGGAGGCTGTATTGTAAAAGTATGATGAGTACCCCTAAAGAATAAAAAATAATCATATGCCACACCATTATTCCTGCACTGTGTTTGGAAAGGGTGTATGGCTAAAAAAATCGACGGCTCTAAAGTCGCCTTGGCGATTTTGTTCTATATAAAAGTGGAAGAGGGATGTTTATGAGAAAAAATACAGATATTATTATTATTGGTTTTGCAATATTTTCAATGTTTTTTGGAGCAGGAAATTTAATATTTCCACCATATATAGGAATGGCCTCGGGGAATGGATGGGTGATAAGTTTCTTAGGATTTATCATTTCAGATGTTGGTATGATATTATTATCAATTAATGCAATTGCAAAGGCGGGTTCTTATCAAGCAATTTTAGGGAGAGCAGGCAAGAAATTTGGGTTTTGGTTAGAATTTATTATAATGCTTTGTCTAGGTCCAATTCTTATTATTCCGAGAACTGGTGCAACAACTTTAGAAATGAGTATTAATCCAGTATTTAATTCTGTTAATCCTATTATATTTTCAATTTTATTTTTTGGCTTGACACTTATTTTAACCGTAAAGCCAACTAAGGTTGTAGATGTTATAGGAAAATTTTTAACGCCTATGCTTTTAATTGCTTTAGCCATATTAATAGTAAAAGGAGTAGTTTCACCTTTAGGTAAACTAAGTAATGCTATTGACTTAGAAGTGTTATTTTCAAATGGACTTGCTCAAGGATATCAAACTATGGATGCGCTTGGGGCAGGAGGAATTGCTGCATTTATTATGGCAACATTTTTATCAAAAGGATATAAAGACAAAAATGAAATTGTAAAGCTTACTGCAAAAGCCTCTGTAGTTGCAGGGAGTGGACTTATAATAGTGTATGGTGGTTTAACATACTTAGGAGCTACTGTATCTAATGTGTATGATGCGAATATATCTCAAACTACATTATTAATTAGTATAACAAAACAATTATTAGGAGACAAAGGTGCAATTATATTAAGTTTAGTTGTTGCTTTTGCTTGTCTTACTACGTCAATAGGCTTAACATCTGTCACTGCTAAATATTTTGAAGATGTTACTAATAAAAAAATTAAATATGAAAATATAGTGGTATTTATTTGCGTGTTTAGTGCTATTATTTCTAATTTAGGTGTTAATAGAATAATATCTATAGCTGCGCCTATATTAACTGTACTTTATCCAGTAACTCTTGTATTAGTTTTAATGGCATCTTTTAAAAATAGATTTATTAAGAATTCTACTTATAAGGGTGCAGCATATGCAACTTTAGTTATAAGTATTATTACTGTTATTGATGGTTTAGGGGTTAAAATAAGTTTTATACATAGCCTTCCTTTTGCTAGTTTAGGATTCAATTGGATTATACCTGCAATAATAGGAGGTATTATTAGTAATATAATTAGTAGTTTCAATGAAAAAATCTTTAATAAAGTAGGATATGAGAAATTGAACATCAACAAAGATTAGAATAAGTATTTCACTTGCACTCTTCTTAGGGAGAGCAAGTGTTTTTTAGTCTTATATTATTTAAAACTAATTAAGAACATTTAATCCTAAATCTAATAGATTAGCAAATAATGATAATGTATTATTTGTTGGAATAACATTATTCTTAATGTCTAATAATTTCCCAAGACCATATTTAGTATATATACTAACAGTTGGGAAGTTATTTTCATCACCTAAATCACAAATTATATCAGTTTCATTCAAAATCACTGTATTACTATTATCACTAGGATTTACAAAGTTATAAAGCCTAGTTTTATAGTCATGTCTAAGAACTTTCACTCTATCATTTATTTCTATTTTATTATTTTTATTATTTATATCATATTTTGAAATAGATGAAGTTATATTATTAATTACAAAATAATTAACATTTCTTTTGTAATTAACTTTATCTTTAAATTCCAATAATCTTTCTAAATTTAATTTAAGATCTACTAATATCTCTTCCTTTTTTAAATTATTAAAGCCTTCTTTTATGTAAATTAAATTTTCATTATCACTTAATTCTTTATTTAATATATCCATACAATTTACATAAACATCTTCAAAATAATTAAATGGTAAGGCATATTTAATATTATTTAAAATAACATAAACTTTAAATTTAGCAGAAGAAGCATCACTTCTAAATGAGTAATTAACTTCAACTAATAACATTTCGTGTAAATTTTCTGTATAAAATGTTATTTTTTCAATGCCTTTATTATATTCTGAAGTGTAATTATTATTTTTAGATAAAGATTGAGTATGTTGGTTTATTATATAAGTGCCTTTAAAGCCAAGTCCATCAGCTGAAGCTACTCTTAGTGAGGTTTTTACTGATAGCTTTTTTAAATTAATATAAGGTCTGTTTTCACATAAGTTATTTTCTGATATTATTCGCATAGTTTATCTCCTTGAGTTAGTACCAATAAAGTATTAGTTTGTATTATGAATTATAACATATTTTAAGTGAAAAGTTGTGCTTATAATTTAGGGAATTATCTTAAAGATTTAAAGTCATCTAGTGATTATGAAAATATTTTTGGAATTACGGAAAAAGATTTAGAAAATAGATGGATTGAGTATATAAAATAAAACTATTCTATGGAGAACTAATTAGGATAAGATGAACAAAAAGGTTTCCTTAAGAGTATAATATAATAAAATTTTTTTGGAGGAAAACTATGCTAAGTAGTCAAAAGTATGTCACTTTATCATTAGAATTACATCTTTTTTTTGGACGAATTATGAAGGAACATTCTTTGTTTTTAGAGGCGGGATTTACACCTAAAAACACTAAATTTTCTAAGGAAGCTGAAAATTATAAAATGGAGTTTGAAAAGCTTTTATTAGATACAGTTAAGCTAAGCGATGGAAGAGTTAGAGAATTTGTAATAGATTCTGGAGAAATTTTTACTGATTATACTTTAAGTACAGAAAAAAAGACACAGTATTATACAGGAATAAATATAAATTCTAAGATAACCGAAATGGAGAAAGAATTGAAGTGTGAAAATAAAAAACATATTGATAGTAGAACAGTAAATTGTGTGAAAAAACTTAATAATAGGGCTATAAAGTTACTTAATGGTCTTATAGACTTTAAAATGAAAGTATTAGAAAAAATGTTGAATTGTGAATTATTTACATTAAATTATCCTTTACTTATTCAACATATAATACATGAAGCTAAGTTATATCATTCATATATATGTGCGCTTGAGAATGAAGAGGATATTGGTAAAGGGGATATTGGAGAAGTTCAATTGTTTTGGGATCAGATTATGATGGAACATGCTTTGTTTATTAGAGGATTACTTGATCCTAGTGAGGATGAATTAATAAACACTTCAAGTAAGTTTGCAAAAGAATATAGTGATTTAATTGAAAAATCAGGAAATATAACTGATATGTCAATGAGCACATGCATAAATGATACATTATTAGAAACAATTAGATTAAGAGATTTTAAGAAAGCAGGTACGGAAGGGATAATTGAATGTAAAATAAAATCTATAATATTACCACTTCTTGCTGATCATGTACTAAGAGAAGCTAATCATTATATAAGAATTTTAAAGAATCATAAAAACTAACTATCCATGGAATATAAATGTTGAGAATTCTAAATAGCATAATTATTAAAAAGAGTTAGTATTAAAACTAGCTCTTTTTTTATTATAATAGCTCCTTATTTTTTTTATTTTAAATATATTCCAATAATAGAAAGGAATAAGGATAGATTATGTAAAAAATATTACTAAATAATGAATATGAGACTATAAAATAAAGAAATTGTATGTAAAAAACAAACTCTTATAATAACTATAAGAGTTTGTTTTTTTATGGTTGCGGGAGCAGGACTTGAACCTACGACCTTTGGGTTATGAGCCCAACGAGCTACCAGCTGCTCCATCCCGCGATATTATATTTTGTAAGTCGCCTTAGCTAACTTATGTACTTAGTATACCTTTATTAATATATGATGTCAAAGAAGAATAATGTCATATTATGACTTGAAAGTTAATGAGGTCTCTTAGGGTAGTAGATTACATCAAATGCTATGATATGCTCCAGATATAAAAATATGATTTTTAATTTTATATTAAATATAATTATATAGTAGTATTTAAATAATAAGTATTGTTTGGGGGAAGAATTATGAGTAATGAACATACTAGTATAAATAAAATGTGGAAAGAATATTTGAACTTAATTCGAGAAATGGACATATTGATTTTTTTAATAGGGAATTAAAAGATTTTAATAAGGAATTTGCAGAAGATATGTTGGTAGTTTGTGAAGAATTTGAAGTAATTTATAATTAAAAGAAAAAAATAGTTGATAAATTTGGTCGGAGAACTTATAATTTAATATAATAATAATTTAATATACTAAAATATGCTAAATTATAAGAAAACTTTGTAAAAAAATATTGGGGTGATAAAATGAATTTTGAACACATAAGCAGAGAAGATAATGAAATTTATGCTTTAATTGAAAAGGAATTAGAAAGACAACAAAATGGAATTGAGTTAATAGCTTCAGAAAATGTCGCAAGTGAAGCTGTAATGGAGGCTATGGGTTCCTATTTAACAAATAAATATGCTGAAGGATATCCAGGTAAGAGATACTATGGTGGATGTTATGTAGTAGATGGCGTTGAAGAAATAGCACGTGAAAGAGCTAAGGAGTTATTTGGAGCAGAACATGCAAATGTTCAACCACATTCTGGTTCACAAGCTAATATGGCTGTTTATTTTACAATTTTAGAACATGGGGATACTGTATTAGGTATGGATTTAAGCCATGGAGGTCATTTAACTCATGGTTCACCAGTTAATTTTTCAGGAAAATTATTTAACTTTGTATCATATGGAGTAGATAAGGATACTGAAGAAATAAATTATGATGTAGTAAGAGAATTGGCTATAAAGCACAAACCTAAGTTAATAGTTGCAGGTGCAAGTGCATATTCAAGAATAATAGATTTTAAGAAGTTTAGAGAAATTTGTGATGAAATTGGAGCATACTTAATGGTTGATATGGCTCATATTGCTGGGCTTGTAGCAGCAGGATTACATCCATCACCAGTACCATATGCAGATTTTGTTACATCTACAACACACAAAACTTTAAGAGGTCCAAGAGGTGGATTAATACTTTGTAAGGAAAAATATGCTAAGGACTTAGATAAAAATATATTCCCAGGAATGCAAGGTGGTCCATTAATGCATATTATAGCAGCGAAAGCAGTATGCTTTAAGGAAGCTTTAGATCCAAGTTTTAAAGAATATATGGCAAGCGTTGTAGAAAACTGTAAAGAGCTAGGTGAACAACTAGTAAAAAGAGGATTTAAGCTAGTATCTAATGGAACAGATAATCATTTAATTCTTGTAGATTTAAATAACAAAGATATTACAGGAAAAGATGCTGAAAAATTATTAGATGAAGTAGGAATTACTCTTAACAAAAATACAGTACCAAATGAAACTAGAAGTCCTTTTGTAACTTCAGGAGTTAGAATAGGTACAGCTGCTATTACAACTAGAGGATTTGAAAGAAAAGACATGGAAGAAATAGCAGATATAATCAACGAAACAATCATTAATAGAGATAAAGACTTAGAACAATATAAGCAAAGAGTAAAAGCTTTATGTGAAAAGTATCCTCTATATAAATAATAATTGAATTTAATTATTTAAGATAAGCTGTCTCAAAATAGAAATATAATTTCTGTTTTGAACAGCTTTTTTTCATGTAAGGCTGTGTTTTAGTAGAGTGTTGATATATACATAAGCAAAATGGACTGAGTAATTGAACTTAGGAATGCTAAGATGAGTATAGTCCAATTACAATGCCACTTTACCTATTATATATATCAACACATATTTAAAACAGAACCTTATATAATTAACCACACATTTAATAAATGCATATAATAGATAGAATTAATTTTAAATAGGGTTTTATAATGAATGGTAAATTTATTAAGAGAATATCAAAAGATAGTCCAGTATTAGAATTTGATAAAAATTCTAAAATAGTTTTTATAAGCGATATGCATAGAGGTGATGGTGGAAATGCGGATTCATTAAGGCCTAATAAAAATATATACAAAGCAGCTCTTGGATATTATTTGAAGGATGACTTTAACTTAATTGAAATAGGTGATGGGGATGAATTATGGAAAAATAAGAATTGCATAGATATAGCTTATAATTATGATGATATATTTAAAATATTAAATAAATTTAATGCTAAAAAAAGATTATATTTACTTTATGGTAATCATGATATGGTAAAAGCTAAACCTAATTTTATACCTAAGCAAGAAAAATTACTTGCTCAAATAGGATATAATTTTGGTAAAGAGTTAGTTAAACTTTATAATAATATACAATTTCATGAAGGCCTTGTTTTGAGATATACTCCAACGAACAAAGATATATTAGTTTTTCATGGTCATCAAGTAGATTTTATGAATTGTGAGTTATGGAAAATAAGTAGATTTTTAGTTAGATATGTTTGGAGAATATTAGAAGGCTTTGCAGGCTTTAAGGCTCCAGTGAGTCCGGCTAACAACTATGGAAAAGGAAGTAAAATTGATGAAATTTTAGAGAGAACAGCAAGAAAAGAAAAAAGAATGCTTATTTGTGGACATACCCATCATGATGTTTTTCCAGAAGCGGGAAAGGGTCTTTATTTTAATGATGGATGTTGTGTATTTCCGTCAACAATAACTACAATTGAAATAGTAGATGGTCAAATATATTTGATAAAATGGAGTGTAGAAGTTGATGAAAAAAATAGTTTATATATAAAGAGAAGCATAATAGGGGGACCAGAGAAAATTGAAAAATATTTAGATTATGCAAAAAGATTATAAAATGAAATAAATTTTGGAGGAAAAATAAATGAATTTTATTGATTTACATTGTGATACTGCAAGTAAAATATACTATGATAAATTAAACATAAAAAATGATGTTTGTAAGGTTACTTTAGATAAATTAAAAAAAGGAGAGGCTTTAGCACAAGTATTTGCTTTTTTTATAGATCAAGACATTACTAAAACTCCTTTTGAAGAGTTTTTAAAGCTTTATAATAACTTTAAACTTGAATTAGATAACAATTCAAATAAAATAGAAATTGTAACTAATATAAAAGAGTTAGATGAATGTAATAGAAAAAATAAAATAGGAGCATTTTTATCTATAGAAGAAGGGGAAGTAATAGAAGGTGATGTTGAAAAGTTAAGAGAAGTTTATAGAATGGGAATTAGAATAATTACAATCACTTGGAATTATGAAAATAAGCTTGGATACCCAAATGCAAACTATATTTTTAAAGAAAATGGATTAACATCTTTAGGTAAAGATATATTACAAGAGATGGAGATTTTAGGTATTATACCAGATGTATCGCATTTATCTGATGGTGGATTTTATGATTTGGTTAAATTATGTAAGAAACCTTTTATAGCATCACACTCTAATTCACGTGCAATAACTAATCATCCTAGAAATCTTACTGATGAAATGATAAAATTATTGTCAGATAAAGGTGGAGTAATGGGAATAAATTTTTGCTCTAGTTTTTTAGGCAATGAAGAAATATCTTCTATAGAAGAAATGCTAACGCATATAAAGCATATAAGAAATATTGGAGGAATCGATGTTATAGCTCTTGGTAGTGATTTTGATGGAATAGATAATGAGGTTGAAATACAAAATTGCTCAGAGTTTTATAAGCTATATGATGTGCTTAAGAAAAATGGATTTACAGAAAATGATGTAGAAAAAATCTTCTACAAAAATGTTAAAAGAGTTTTTAATGAGGTGTTAAAATAGACTTTATATTAGAAGATGTTTTGGGAAGGTGTGAATAGATGTATAAGTAAAATTGAGTAGATTATAGTAATTAAATCTAAGAATATTAAAATTGCAAAACTATTTTACTTACTGATTATATTACACATATTAAAAATATAGGGCTATAATTAAAATACGATTGAATAAATTGATAATTTTAAAAATAATATACTGAGTATTAAAATAGATAAGATGAGGAGAAAAAACGTGGGAAAATTAGTTGGGAAAATAGCAATCGTGACTGGTTCTTCAAGAGGGATTGGAAGGGGAATTGCTGTAGAATTGGCAAAAGAAGGCGCAAGCGTTATTATAAATTATTCTAAAGATGATGATGGTGCAAATGAAACACTGCAAGAAATAAAAGATGTTAGTGGATATGGTGCAGTATATAAGTGTGATATATCTTCTTATGAAGAAAGTGAAAAGTTAGTACAACATACTATAGAGAAGTTTGGGAAAGTAGATATATTAATTAATAATGCAGGAAAAAGTAATATAGGATTATTTATGGATTTAACTAAGGAAGATATTGATAATTTATTAAATACAAATTTAATAGGAGCTATGTATTTAACGAAACATGTTATTAAAGATATGATATCAAGACAATATGGATCAATCGTAAATATTTCATCTATGTGGGGGGAAGTGGGAGCTTCGTGTGAAGTGGTTTATTCTACTACAAAAGGTGGAATAAATCTATTTACGAAATCCTTAGCAAAAGAAGTAGCAGCATCTAATATAAGGGTAAATTGTGTTGCACCAGGAGTTATAGATACACAAATGAATGCTTTTTTACAAGGTGATGATAAAAAAGCATTAGAGGAAGAAATTCCAATGATGAGATTTGGAAATGCAAATGAAATTGGAAAAATAGTTTCATTTTTATGTAGTGATGATTCTTCTTATATAACAGGTCAAATTATAAGAGCTGATGGTGGATATATTTAAATAATGGGCTGTGTTTTAAAAGTGCATTGATATATGCATAAGTAAAGTGGACTAAGTAATTGAACTTAGGAATACTAAAATGATAAATACTGGAAAGTATAAATTAAATAGTATAAAAAGCAAGGTAGATAAAAATATTTTAATTAATATTTTTTTAGGATACCTTGCTTTTTATTTTAATTTTACTTTTTTTAAAGTAAGCTTCTTTACTTTAAAAGTTTTATGCTATAATATTAAAACTTGTTTAAAATATAGTATAAATTAAAAATCTATTTAACTTCGTATATCCATCCTTCAGGAGCTTCTACATCACCTGTTTGGATTCCAGAAAGTATTTCATATAATTTCTTTATTGTAGGTCCAACTTCAGTTTCGCTATGGAACACAAATCTCTTTCTGTTATAATCTATAGCCCCAATTGGAGTTATTACAGCAGCAGTACCACAAGCACCAGCTTCTGCAAATTCATCTAATTGATCAACAAAAACTTCTCTTTCATATACTGGCATATTTAAATAATGTTCAGCTATATAAAGTAAAGAATATTTTGTTATACTAGGTAATATTGATGAAGATTTAGGTGTTACAAATTCATTATTTTTAGTTATTCCTATAAAGTTTGCAGCCCCAACTTCATCGATTTTTGTGTGGGTAGTAGGATCTAAATAAATACAATCTGCATATCCAGCATCGGTAGCTTTTTTATGAGCTTCAAGAGAGGCTGCATAATTACCACCAACTTTTTGTTTTCCAGTACCGTGTGGAGCGGCTCTATCAAATTCATCTTGAACGATAAAGTTACAAGGTTTTAATCCACCAGAGAAGTAAGGTCCTACTGGCATACAAAATACTGTAAAAATATATTCAGATGCTGGCTTTACGCCGATATTATCTCCAACTCCCATTATAACAGGTCTAATATATAAAGTTGCACCAGTACCGTATGGTGGAACAAAATGTTCGTTAGCTTTAACAACTTGCATACATGCGTCTATAAATTTTTCTTCAGGAATATTTGGCATAAGAAGTTTATCACAACTTTCATTCATACGAGCAGCATTTCTATTAGGTCTGAATAATTGTATTTTCCCTTCTTTTGTTGTATAAGCTTTTAATCCTTCAAAAGAACTTTGACCATAATGAAGAACAGTAGAAGCTTCACTCATTTTAAGCATATTATCTTCTACAAGCTTACCATCATCCCATTTACCATCTTTCCAAGTTGAAATATAACGATAATCTGTTTTTATGTAACTAAATCCTAGTTTACCCCAATCCATATCAACTTTTTTCCCCATTGTACATTCCTCCATATCTATAGGCTTATTGCCTTTATTTAATACATTTTATTCTAACACTACTAAAACAAAATTTCTATAGTTAAGCATAAAAAGTCTCTATTTATTACTAGATTAATAACATAATTATAAAAATATTGATTAATTTATAATTATTTCCAAGGTTCTGCATCTGAAGGCATTCTCCAATCTCCTCTAGGACTTAAAGAGATACTTCCCACCTTTGGACCATCTGGTAAAGCGCTTCTTTTAAATTGTTGAGTGAAAAATCTCCACATAAATTTATTAAGCCATTTTTCAATTTCTTCATCACTATAATCATCTTTAAATGCTTCTTTAGCCAAAAATAAAATTCTATCTTTTGATGATCCATGCTTTATAAAGTTATATAGGAAGAAATCATGAAGTTCGTAAGGTCCTACTATATCTTCAGTCTTTTGCGAAATTTCTCCATTTGCATCTTTAGGAAGTAATTCTGGACTTACAGGAGTATCTAAGATATCAATAAGTGTTTTACTAACTTCTGCGTTAGATTCCTTTTCAGCAACATATCTAACCAAATATCTAACTAATGTTTTTGGTATAGATGGATTTACTGAATACATTGACATGTGATCACCGTTATAAGTACACCATCCAAGGGCTAGCTCGGATAAATCACCAGTTCCTATTAAAAGACCTTGTTCTTTATTAGCTAAATCCATTAAAATTTGAGTTCTTTCTCTTGCTTGAACATTTTCATAAGTAACGTCATGAATATTTTTATCATGTCCTATGTCTTTAAAATGTTGAAGAGAAGCATCTACTATATTTATTTCCCTTAAATCACAATTTAATTCTTTGCATAAAGTTAATGCATTGTTATAAGTTCTATCTGTTGTTCCAAAACCAGGCATTGTTATAGTAACTATATTACTTTTATCTAAGTTAAGTAGTTCGAATGTTTTAACTATAACAAGAAGTGCAAGGGTAGAGTCTAATCCTCCAGATATTCCAATTACAGCTTTTTTAGAACTTGTATGTTCAAATCTTTTAGCTAAAGCAGCACTTTGGATATTAAATATTTCCTTACATCTTTCTTCACGCTCTATTTTAGATGATGGTACAAATGGATGTTTATCTATAAATCTGTCAAAGTGACTAATATTAGTACAGCCAAATTTAAAGTTTATTATATGAGGTTTTTTTCCTGTGAATTTAGTAGCATCTCTAAAGCTAAGGTTTTTTAGTCTTTCAGATTTAAGTTTAAAAATATCTACACAAGAGTAAATAACTTCATTTTCTCTTTGGAATCTTTCATTTTCTTTTAAAATAGAACCATTTTCACTTATCATTAAATGTCCACTGAATAATAAATCTGTAGAGGATTCATGCACTCCGGCAGAAGAATATACATAACTACAAAGACATCTAGCACTTTGATTTGAAACAAGACTTTTTCTATAATCTTTTTTGCTTACTAATTCATTTGAAGCAGATAAATTTCCTATTATATGTGCACCTAATAAAGAGAGGTATGAACTAGGAGGTATAGTTACCCATAAGTCTTCACATATTTCAACTCCGAAATTAGCTATTTGAGAAGAAAAGATGAGATTTGTTCCGAAAGGTACATTTTTTTGAATAGGTAAATCTATTTCTTGCGTTTCTAAAGAAAGTCCTTCTGTAAACCATCTTTTTTCATAAAATTCACTATAGTTGGGTATATATGATTTAGGAACTATACCTAATATTTTACCTTTGAAAAGCAAATAGGCACAATTATAAAGCACACTATTTATAAGTAGTGGTGCTCCAAGCGCAATTAACATATCACAATTTTCTGTAGCATTTAATATTTGATTTATTCCAGTTATTGATTTGTTTAATAAAGTATCATTTAAGAATAAATCTCCACATGTATATGAAGTTACACAAAGTTCTGGAAAAACTATAAATTTACTATTATTACTTTTAGCATCATCTATACATTTCAAAATATTAGATATATTATAATTGATATCTCCAACTTTAGTTTTTGGACATGCGGATGCAATTTTTATAAAATCCATATTAGATCAACTCCAATTTTTTTAGTATATGCTTTTAGTATAACCAAATAGCATTTGTATATATAATCATAATATGCTGAAAATTATATAAAATCAATTGGAATATGTTCGATAATAGTATATATGGTATTTTAAAGAAAAGTAAGGGATGGTAAATAATTGCTTAAAAGATAAGAAATATGTTGTAATAAAGTAATTAATACTGTATAATAGAGTTATCTTAAATAATTAATTGTTGCATATTAATTAATGGTATACTAATATTAAGAAATTTAGGAAATAAAAGAAAAGGGGTGAAGGTGATGGGAAGTATAATCTTCTGGATTGTGATTGCGGTTGCAGCATTTGTGATTGATGTTTTTACCAGCAGTTTTTTATTTGTATGGTTTTCCATAGGAGCACTTACAGCAATTTTTGCAGCTGGATTGAAAGCTACTTTTTTGTTGCAAGTAATAATATTTTTAATAGTAGGAATAATATCAATATCAATAGGATATCCATGGATAAGAAAGAAATATAAAAACTCAGAACATAGAATACCGCTTATGGAAGAGACATATATAGGCAAAGTTATAACAGCAGAAGAAAATATAGACCAAAAAGCAACCTTAAAAATCAATGGAATATATTGGACTGTAGTTAATGAAGGGCAGAATATTCAGGCAGGCGAAAGGTTCATTATTACAAGCATTGATGGAGCAAAATTTAGAATTAAAAAGTTAGAGGAGGAAAACAAAAATGTTTAGACTTATAGGAACACCACTAATATTAATATTTATAATATTTACAATATTTTCGTCAATAAAAGTAGTAAATACAGGGTATTTATGTATTGTAGAAAGATTTGGACAATTCAGTAGAGTATTGGAACCAGGATGGCATTTCTTAATACCTTTTGTTGATTTTGTTAGAAGAAAAGTTTCAACAAAACAACAAATTTTAGATGTACCACCACAATCAGTTATTACTAAAGACAATGTAAAAATTTCAGTTGATAACGTAATATTCTTTAAAATGTTAAATGCTAAAGATGCAGTATACAACATAGAGGATTATAAATCAGGTATAGTTTATTCAGCAACAACAAATATAAGAAATATTCTAGGTAATATGAGTTTGGATGAAATACTAAGTGGTAGAGATTCAATAAACCAAAACCTTTTAAGTATAATAGATGAAGTTACTGATGCATATGGTATAAAGATTTTAAGCGTTGAAATAAAGAATATTATACCACCTGCTGAAATTCAACAAGCTATGGAAAAGCAAATGAGAGCTGAAAGAGATAAGAGAGCTATGATACTTCAAGCAGAGGGGCTTAGACAATCTCAAATAGAAAAAGCTGAAGGAGAAAAGCAATCTCAAATACTTAAAGCTGAAGCAGAAAAGGAAGCTAATATTAGAAGAGCAGAAGGTTTAAAAGAATCTCAATTACTTGAAGCAGAAGGTAAAGCTAAAGCAATTGAACAAATAGCCATTGCAGAATCAGAAGCGATAAGAAAAGTTAATACTGCGATTATTGAATCTGGGACTAATGAAACAGTTATTGCCTTAAAGCAAGTTGAAGCTCTTAAAGAAATGGCGTTAAACCCAGCAAATAAGCTTATATTACCAAATGAAACTTTATCATCACTTGGAAGTATAGCTGCAATTGCAGATACATTAAAAGATGTTTCTAAAAAGAAGAATGATTAAAAATTTATAGAATTTATTTTAGGCATATTAGGTTGCCACCTAATATGCTTTTTTTGTTACATAAAATTTGAGCAAATATAAGTTCGGAGAGCTTTAATTTTAAATTAAAGAGGAAAAATAAGATGTAAAGAAAAAAATCTAAACTTTTAGAACATGTAGATCCTGCATATAAACTTTAGATTTAATGTGAATTATTTTATATAATAAAATTCAATTGTGTCAAAAGTATGTAAAATGAATAAGTGAATTGTAGTTTATTCATAAAATTACAAAAAATATTATATACTATTAAAAAATTTAATATGATATAAGTAGATAAACTCACAAATATATGGACAATCTTTGAACTGTAGAATATAATATAAATATAACAAATGCAAGAAAATAATTTTATAATTCATTTTCAAATGATTGGGGGGACTTTATGAAAAATAAATTAGGTTTGACTACAAAGGTATTTATTGCGTTAATACTTGGAGCAATCTGTGGTATAATTTTATATAACTTTGTTCCAAAAGGAACGATTAGAGATGTTATCTTAATTGATGGGGTATTTAAGATATTAGGAAAAGGATTCTTAAGGGCAATGCAAATGCTTGTAGTACCGTTGGTGTTTTGTTCACTAGTATGTGGTAGTTTAGCAATAGGTGATACTAAGAAGCTTGGAAAAGTTGGTATAAAGACAATGGCATTTTATATAGCTACTACAGCAATTGCTGTAACTATAGCTATTAGTGTTGGAAAACTTATAAATCCTGGAATAGGTCTTGATATGTCTAGTATTCAAATAACTGAACCAACTATAGCTGAAAGTAAAGCATTTTCTGATGTGATTTTAGATATAATTCCAATAAATCCAATAAATGCATTAGCAGAAGGAAATATGCTTCAAATAATATTTTTTGCGATGATGGTAGGAATTATTTTAGCTACTTTAGGGAAAAAAACAGAAATAGTAGCTGATTTCTTTAAGGCAAGTAATGAAATAATGATGAAAATGACAATGATAGTTATGGAAGTTGCACCTATAGGAGTTTTTTGCTTGATAGCAACTACATTTGCAACTATTGGATGGGATGCATTCACGCCTATGTTAAAGTATATGAGTGCTGTTTTCTTAGCTTTAGCATTACAATGTTTAGGAACATATATGATAATGCTAAAAGGATTTTCTAATCTTAGCCCTATAAAGTTTCTTAAGAAATTTGCACCAGTAATGAGTTTCGCATTTTCTACGGCAACATCAAATGCGACTATTCCTTTATCAATAGATACACTGAGTAAAAAGATTGGTGTATCTAAGAAAATTTCATCTTTTACTATACCGTTAGGAGCAACTATAAATATGGATGGAACAGCAATAATGCAAGGAGTTGCTGTTGTATTTGTAGCACAAGCATTTGGAATAAATCTTGGTATAAATGACTATATAACAGTAATACTTACTGCAACATTAGCATCTATAGGAACAGCAGGAGTGCCGGGTGTTGGACTTATTACATTATCAATGGTATTTAATTCAGTAAATTTACCTGTAGAAGGTATAGCTTTAATCATGGGCATAGATAGAATATTAGATATGACTAGAACTGCTGTTAATATTACAGGTGATGCTATTTGTACAACCATAGTAGCAAAACAAGAAGGTGAATTTAATGAAGAAATATTTGAAAATGAAGACGAAGTTATAGATGAAAATATTATAGAAGCTTTATAAATATATGTTAAAATAAAGTATCTCTAAATGATTATGAAATCATTTTGAGGTGCTTGTTTTTATTTTTTTAGTACTGATTAGTCTAAAAACATTGAATAAAAGATACAAAAGTATTAAAATATGATACATAAGTAAAATACATATGAAAATTATAAGTTTTTGTTTGAGGTGAATAAATGAAAAAAAGAAATTTAATAATATCTATGGGTTTAATTTTTATTTTGGGATTTAGTCTAATAGGGTGTAATTTACAGGATGATTATGTTTTGACTGTAAAACAATCAGAAGATGAAACACCATCTTCAGAAAAGGTTGATGATATATTTGATTCAGATGACATTCAAGAATTAAAAGACAAATTAAGAGATACTCCATCTGAAATAGCAGATAAAATGGACGAGTTTGATGAAGATAAAGAAAGAATTATGAAAGAATTCGCAGATAAAGCTGATGAATTAACAGATAAATTAAATCAAGCTGACCTAGAAGGAAAGAGTGAAGACTTAAAGGATAAATTCGATGAAATAACAGACAAATTAGACGAACTTAAAGATAATGTTGATGAAGCTAAAGATAAAATTGAAGATAAAAAAGATGAGGACATTATTGATAAAACAGAGGTGACAGATTTAAAAGATCAATTTGAATTACAAATTGAAAATTTACAAAATGCACTTGATAGATTTGGAAAGAAATAAAAACATAAATGTTATGTTTTGGTAGTACATTTATATAAAACAGAGCTAATAATGAAAAACAGGGTATAAGAAAGTATATTTTATTTTCTTATACCCTTGTTTTTATAAGTATTTTAAAAAGTTAACAAGTAAATAGTACTAACTATAAGAGACTAAATTTTTATTATATATAAATAAGGATTAATTTTATTATGCCCCTATTTTATTTAATTCATACTTATTTTTGTGATTAATATTTTCTAAAACATTTAAATTTTTCTGAAAACCAACAATGAAAAAATTAAAATTAGGATATGTTTTAAATGCGTGTTGATATATGCAATAGGTAAAGTGGCATTGTAATTGGACTTTGAGAATTCTTAATGAATATTGTCACATTTACTGCTTGTCTCAATTTTATATTGGGAGCAAGCTAAAATGGGACTATA
>NZ_JAMQHS010000038.1 GCF_023845585.1 Clostridium sp. CMCC3677 | reverse complement strand
TAACTTTTCATAAATAATCATTAAAACTTAATCCAATGATTATTCTATTTGTTGTATTTTAAAAATATTCCTCATTTTTATATTTTGAACGTTGAAATTCTTTACCTGCCTTATAATCTTTCCAATTTAAAAAACCACCCTTATATTCACCCAAAAGCCCATTCCAAAAATTATCAGTATCCTTTGCCCACATTCCCTCACTGACAAAGAACTTGCCAGACTCAGATATACATACAACATATTCCCCACTATGTAATCTACATACAGGAATTGTTTGTTCTCCAACTTTTTCATTATAATTTGCATTATGTTCATAATAATACTTCATATATTCATAACATGTTGAATGTACATCATAATCTTCTTCTCCAAAAGAATCTATATATTTAGCTATAATTTGCAATTCATCAAACTCTTCCATGAATTTTCTTGCAGCCTCAAATACCTCATATCCTTCACTTTCAAGTATTTTAACTCTATTTGTTATAT
>NZ_JAMQHS010000037.1 GCF_023845585.1 Clostridium sp. CMCC3677 | reverse complement strand
TACATTAACCTTGTCATTTTCATTATCAATTAGTGATGTTATTTTTTCTATAGTAACTGGTCTATTTAATTTTACTTCTGCTGAACTTAATGCTTTTATTTCGTCTATTTTACAACTACTTATATAAAAATCTGAATTTTCAAGAATTTCTATTAAATTTACTATACTACCCCTTACTCTAATCTCTGAACTTTTTGATATAACTAATGATTTTAAATTAGCACCAAATATTCTTAATTTTGATTCTTCCTTCACTAATATTTTATTTATTTCTTTTGAACTACTTATGCTTACATTTGAATCCTTATTTAATATTTCAATATTATCTGCTCCACAATTAATATCTACACTTTCAGTAGTATTTACATAAATATTTTTTACTATATCCCCATAAAACTCTACTCCACTTTTTAAATTTACATTCTCGATTTTACTCAATTTATTAATTTCAATTTCCGGTTTGCTTTCATTTGCATTTATTTCTAATTCATTAATGAT
>NZ_JAMQHS010000036.1 GCF_023845585.1 Clostridium sp. CMCC3677 | reverse complement strand
TATTGAATAAGCTTTTCTTTAAATAAATCACAAAAATCTAAAAATTCATCTGTAAGAGGCATTCCTCCTATTTGATGAAAATTTGGATCAGTCATTAAATTTTTAGCATATTCTTTCATTTTATCTATGAATGGAAGAAAAGCAGTTGTATTATTGGGGGTAAAATCTGGTACATCTATGCCATCATTTTTCATCGCATCTTTTATTATAGCATATAAAAAGGAATTATCACCAAATTCCCCTTGATTAGTCTCTTTAAAAGCATCATAAGCTTTTTTAGTATTAATAACATTAAAATCAGTTTCATTAATTTCAATTGAATCAGTAGTAGTATTAACAGTACTTTTATTATTTGAAGCAGACAAATCATTTTTATAAAAATCAGAATTAATTATATTTTTGTAGTTTAAATTATTATTTATTTCCATAAGAATCTCCCTTAATACAAAGTAATTTATAAATATATAATCGAAAAGGAAATAAAAAACTTAATAGTAATAAATAAACATT
>NZ_JAMQHS010000035.1 GCF_023845585.1 Clostridium sp. CMCC3677 | reverse complement strand
GTTTAACTAGTAATTAAAATATACTTACTTCGAAAAAGAAGGTTTAATTTAATGTGGATTCTGTTCAATTTTGAGGGATCTTCCTCAAAATTTTTTTATGGGGGTATAGCTCAGTTGGGAGAGCACCTGCCTTGCACGCAGGGGGTCAAGAGTTCGAATCTCTTTATCTCCACCATTAGGGCTTATAGCTCAGCTGGTTAGAGCGCACGCCTGATAAGCGTGAGGTCGATGGTTCGAGTCCATTTAAGCCCACCATTGTTCTTTGAAAATTACACATAGTAAATTGTATATAATACAACAAGCCAAGAAATATATTCTTTGTAATAATTGAAATAATTACCTAGATAATTACTCAAATTAAAATTGGCATTGTGAAGTTTAGTAGTGATTAGTGCAAGGAAACAAGAAAGTTATGAAATGAGCAGTACTTATGTACGCGAATGAGTAAATTTCGTAGTTGACGAAGCAATAAGCGCTAATAAACGAACAAAAGGTCAAGCTACAAAGGGCGCATGGTGAATGCCTTGGCATCAGGAGCCGATGAAG
>NZ_JAMQHS010000034.1 GCF_023845585.1 Clostridium sp. CMCC3677 | reverse complement strand
TTGAGATGAATGGGGGTATACGAAAATGTTAAAAAAGTCAAAAGAAGTTTATGATTTCTTAAATAGGATGGAGATTAGGTTTAAACTTATTGAGCATAAGGAAGTATATAATATTGATGAGATGATGGAACTTAACTTGCCTGACACCGATGTTATAGCAAAGAATCTATTTGTTAGAGATGATAAAAAACGTAATTATTATCTATTGGTTATCAGGAATGAAAAGAAGGTTAACTTAAAAAAGTTAAAAGAGAAAATTTGTTCAAGGCCTCTTAGCTTTGCTTCTGAAAACGATCTAAATTCTATTTTAGGGCTTTCTAAGGGTTCTGTAACACCTTTAGGTATAATCAATGATGATGAGCGAAAAGTAAAGGTAATATTAGATAATACATTTAATGAAAGTCTTATAGGGATTCACCCAAATGAAAATACATCAACAATATGGTTGAAGGTAGTAGATTTAGTGAGGATAATTAAACAGCATGGTAATTCTGTAGAGTTTATAGAGATTTAAGACCTTAAATTTCAGTTTGTTAATGAGTTTCTTAAATGAGTTT
>NZ_JAMQHS010000033.1 GCF_023845585.1 Clostridium sp. CMCC3677 | reverse complement strand
GACCTATGTATGTTGCAATTAGTGAGGGCTTCTTTGATAAAGAAGGAATTACCATTGATTTAGCAACTGGACATGCATGCGACACTCAAATGCAATAATTAAAGATGTATTTGTAGATATGAAACCAAATATGGTAAAAGAGTTAAATAAATCATTACCTGAAAATACTATTGGGGAAAAAATTAGAAAAGTTAGAAAAATAAATGATTTAGAGTGTTCTGAATTCTGTAAGATTATAAAGTGTATGAAAAAAACTTTATGGCTTTGGGAATTTGATAGGATTATCCCCCATCCAAACTCTATAAAGAAAATATGTGATAACTTTAATGTTGAATTAGAATATTTTGATTATTACTATAAATGGTATTTTAGTGACTACGAAAAAGCTTTCTTAAAATGGAAAAATGAAAATAACTTTTCATATGAACAATGTGCTTTAATATTAAATACATATGCTAGTACTTTATCAAGCTTTGTACATAAAAAATATAAACCTTCTTATGAATTTTATATGAAATTGAAAGAAAATGGAATAACATAAAAAAGCCCAAAGTAGAAATTTAAAGTTTCTACTTTGGGCTAAAATTCTAATACTTTAATAAATTAAATAGCTTGTACTTAAAATATTTAAATAAAGTCATAGTTGAAATTTTATATATTTATTTAATACTATTATCTTCTAAAATTACATTTGTATTACTTGTTTTACTTTCAGCGTTACTTGTTGCATTAATATTATTTGTATTTTTTTCAGTTATATCTGAATCAGATTTAACTACTTCATTATCTTTAATTTCTGATACTTTATTATCTGAGTCTAATGCATTTTTTGTATCATTATCCTCTAAAATTAAATTTTCATTATTAATTGTAGATTCTTCTTCTATCAAATCTTTATTAATAGTTGTTAATTCTGTATCTTTTACCCATTCATCAACTGAATCTAATTTAGCACTTGTATCTTGTTTGTCACCTAATATAACACTTCCATTAATTTTTTCATATATAGAATTAATAGTTCCATAGCCATTTACATTAACCTTGTCATTTTCATTATCAATTAGTGATGTTATTTTTTCTATAGTA
>NZ_JAMQHS010000032.1 GCF_023845585.1 Clostridium sp. CMCC3677 | reverse complement strand
GTTTAATCTTGACTTACTCAAATAAAGAATTGCTGGTTTATTTTAATGTTTCTTGATTTCTGTTCAATTTTCAAAGACCAAATTTTCTTTTGTTTTACTGTGTCACCCTTAAGCGACTTACTCAGTCTAACATTTGATTTCTTTTCTGTCAACAAGTTTTTTAATAAGTTGAAATTTAATTTCTTAACTTTATTCTTACTTGTTTGCCGCATCTCTCAGCGACGTGTTTTATCTTACCATGATATATTAACTAGTTATAATACATTTATTACTATTCATTGAAATTATATCTTATTTTCTTGTTTTTTATTTAAAATGCTACATAATGCTACTACTGATACACTTGGATAAGTTAATCTAGTATTTTTGAATAAATAATACATATATTTACAAAAATATATGAGTTACTTATTTTATTTATATATAATTTATTATTTTTACTTAATATTTTTATATAAATAATCATTTTAAAATGATTATTTACTCTTAATCTACCCATATTAATAGATTGATTTTCAATACTTTTGTCGAAATTTAATTTATTAGTATTAAAATGTATCATTAATTTTAAAAATTTGTTATTTCTTAATTACATATTTTTATTTTTAACTTTGTTTTCTAACTATATTTATAGATAATCAGTAGATCATAAATTTAAATAAAAAAGTGTAATACTATTTAAAATTAAAATAATATTACACTAACATAAAATTATAAAAAATAACTATTACTAATTAAATAATAATCTTGTAAAACAACTCAAATTATTATTTAATACTTAACTATTTTTTATATAAATTCAATTTGAGAAGTTATTTAATAATCTTCTATGCACTTAATTACTCTTACTTTCAAATTATAACAAGATTAATATTAACAACGAACAATATCCATTAAAATTTCTTACACTCACGATGAATAGCGATTGAATTTAAATTAATATATGAGCGTATTCACTTATTAATGCTAAAGTTTTCTTTCTACCTGTTATTAACATCACTTTAATCTATTTTTATATACTAAAAAGAGATAGTTGTTATAACTATCTCTTTAAGCTTACCTGGCAACGTCCTAATCTCCCACACAGTCTCCCGTGCAGTACCTTCGGCGCTAT
>NZ_JAMQHS010000031.1 GCF_023845585.1 Clostridium sp. CMCC3677 | reverse complement strand
GTTTAATCTTGACTTACTCAAATAAAGAATTGCTGGTTTATTTTAATGTTTCTTGATTTCTGTTCAATTTTCAAAGACCAAATTTTCTTTTGTTTTACTGTGTCACCCTTAAGCGACTTAATCAGTATAACATTTAATTTCTTTTCTGTCAACAAGTTTTTAATAAGTTGAAATTTAATTTCTTAACTTCTTTTTAACTTGTTTGCCACATCTCTCAGCGACGTGTTTTATCTTACCATATATATTAACTGCCTTTACCTCAATATATCTTATTCAAACAATTTATACTTATATTACTCAGTTATTCTTAGTTATTCTCTATAATTCGATTATTGACACACTAGGATAAGTTATACCATAATTTCTATCTATAAAGCGAAAATGATACATCAAATCAAGTGGTTTTTCTGTTTTTTTATATTTATATAAAGTAACTTTTAGTGTCGAATTCTCTCTTTAACATGTTTTTGTAATATTTATATTCTTAATAATATAAATATATCTTATATTAAAGGTAACATTTTTATAATAAAATTCATGAATAATCTATTTAAACTTTTATAAATAATCTTTACCCTAACTTATCATATAAAAATTAACTACATATTTATAAGAAATAACATATTTATAAATACTTAAAAACACTGTTCAAAAATAATTAGTTATTATAAATTTTCTATAAACTAAAGACTATTTTTAAATTTAATTACTAGTATAATATACAATTGTGCTTAGATCTCAAGAAAATATTGATCTTTCAAATCAATTAGAATTTTAAATTTACATAGTTACTTATAATTGTGACTATAAATAAATAGATATATTTTAATAGTATCTCTGTACATAATTTAATTGTATAAAGATTTTCAGAACATTATATTAGTTTTTCCCTAAAAATATTAGACATCAAAATTTTATATAGAAAATTCAAAATATTTTTTAAACAACTCAGAAAATCATGACAACTAATGATATAGCAAACTTGAGAATTGTCATAATTATAATAATGTTTTATTTTGTAAAATTTCCTGCACTCGCGACGAATAGAAATCCAACTATCTCACAATGTAATTAATATATATGATGGTATTTTAAGTTATTAAAAAAGAAAAAGGACTCTAACTGCCATAATTTAAACTTTTTAAATAAATATATAACATAATGTTTATAAGGTTGTGGATAAACTAAAAAAAAGAAAGAAAAAAGTGCAAAACTAATTAAAATAAATAGTATTGCACTTAACATATATAACTTTTACTTAAAAAAG
>NZ_JAMQHS010000029.1 GCF_023845585.1 Clostridium sp. CMCC3677 | reverse complement strand
TCTTAACTTCTTTTTAACTTGTTTGCCGCATCTCTCAGCGACGTGTTTTATCTTACCATATATGTTAATTGCCTTTGGCATATAAATATGCATATTTTAAAGTTAACTCTATAATACTAGTAAATTCTTTATAATTCTCATTTATTTAATTACTGATACACTAGGAACCGTTATATTGATGTTTGTTTATATAAACTCATAAATCACCTTATTAAAATCATAATTTTAATATTTTATGATTTTAGTATTAGTTTTCTAATTCTATTAAAGTCTAGCAAATGTAATATATATAGATTGTAAATCAACTTTTTATTAACTATACTTCTATTTTATCTATAGTTTTTTTCTTGATTATTTAATTAAATATACATTGGTCAATTACACTAAATAAAAAATATAGTATTTATATGTCAAATATATGAATTGATAATGTAGAATGTATTAATTTCCCTTGGATAAATTAATACAAGTTACTTATTTTGTATATTAGTTTGCTATTTTAATTTTTCATATTCAGAACAATCAACCCTAACTAATTCTCCAATTTCAAAAGATCCTTTACATGCATATCCAACAATAGTTGATAAGACGCCATCTTCAACAGTAACAACTGGCTTTCTATTTTCTAATACACAATTAACAAATTCTTTAACCTCTGCTAAATATGCATCCTCAAATCTTTTTAAAAATCCACCAGCACATTCATTATTAATTCCATTATCATTAAATACCGTTACTAAATTTTTATCTGGAGTTGTTCCAATTCTTAATGTTCCTTTAGTTCCTATTATTTCAGTTTCTATATGATATCCATGAGCACAATTTCTGCCAGCAACAAGTAGTGTCATAGTTCCATTTTTTAACTTAACCATAGCGGCTACAGTTTCAGCATCATTTATTTTATCAAATTCTTTATGTTCATAAGCTCCTCCTATTTCCCATAGCATCTTACCAAGACAACCTTACCTATAGACCCCTCTTCAATTTTTTGTTTAGCATAAGCATATGATTTATCATACCTTCTCATAAATCCAAGCATAAATATTTTTTCCAAATGAGAATTTACAGCTTTCATAGCTTCTAATGCATCTTCTAAATATAATCCAAGTGGCTTTTCATTAAGTGTTATAGTTAGAAAAATAAACTATAAAGAAAGTCTGCTAAGGAGTAATTATTAATAAAAACCCAATATAATGTTTATAATGTTGTGGATAAACTTATAAAAGGAAAGAAAAAAGTGCAATACTAATTAAAATAAATAGTATTGCACTTAACATATATAACTTTTACTTAAAAAAGAACAACATCTCATGGACTTTTTTATTTCATCTACAGATAAAAAAGTCAGACTGTCTAACTATATATTGATAATATTAAAATATTTTAAGTTTTAATAGTGTATATTAAACTCTATCTATTATTAACATTACCTTCATATTATTTTTATATACTAAAAAAGAGATAGTTGTTATAACTATCTCTTTAAGCTTACCTGGCAACGTCCTAATCTCCCACACAGTCTCCCGTGCAGTACCTTCGGCGCTATGGATCTTAACTTTCCTGTTCGGAATGGGTAGGAGTGTTACTTCCATGCCATCATCACCAGATCCTTTGAAAGAATGTTCTTTCAAAATTGCACATAAATTGTATATAACAATTATTTATTGGTCAAGCCCTCGACCTATTAGTATCAGTCAGCTAAATATGTTGCCACACTTACACCTCTGACCTATCAACCTTGTAGTCTTCAAGGGGTCTTACTAGCTTAC
>NZ_JAMQHS010000002.1 GCF_023845585.1 Clostridium sp. CMCC3677 | reverse complement strand
CAATTGCAGATGTCTTTGAAGATGGTGAGATTGATGAAGATGAGGAAGAACTGCTGGTAGAGGCATTTAAATTATTGGTTGGGGCTTTTATATTTCCATTTGGTTCTGAAGGAACAGAGGATAATTGTGATGATTCATCTGAAAGTATGTGGGATAAAGCAAAAAGTATGTGGGATGAATCAAAAAACATGGCAATAGATTTTACAATAGGTGCTGGATATTCTATTGATGAAAATATGTCATTTGGAATGGTTATGTCTATTGCAAATAAAAGAGAAGAAGAGTTACCTGATTCTGCATCTTGCAAGGCTGGACGAATATTTGGTGATATATGGTCACTTATAGGAAGTGGACTTGAAATTGGTGGTGGTAGTGCTGAAGCAATGGGAGGCGTTGTTTTAGATAGTTCAGGAGTTGGAGCTGTAGCAGGTGTACCACTTAACATATCTGGAGTGGCAATTGCAGCAGATGGAGTTATTAATGCGGAGAGATCATTAATTAGTTTAGCTAATGATACAATGACTTTTATATCTAACAAATCTTCAAACGGTGGATCTGGTAAATCTGGGAGTGATGAGGGGGCGGGTAAATCTGGTGGAGTAGGTAATCCTGTAGAAGTTGAAGGTTTAGGAAGTACAGGAAGAACTATTCCAAATAATTTAAATGAGCAGATGGCTATGGAACAAGTTAAATCAAATCCTTTAGAAAATGCAAAAAAAGTACCCCTTAAGATGAATGACAAAAGGTGGCCAGCTTCAGAAGGATGGGCTAAAATGCAATCAATAGTTAAAAATTCTGATGGTAGTCAGACAGTAATACACTTTGATTATAATAAAGTTACAGGTGCATTTGATGATTTCAAATTTAAATAGAAAGAAGGTAGTTTTATGAATAATATTATTTTTGAAAAGGTATGGCAGGATTCAGAGCTAATTGAATTAAAAATCACTGCTAAATCTGAATTTGTTACAGCATATCAAAATTGTTATGTTCAAAATGATAATTTAGAGGAAATATCAGAAAAAATTTGCAGGTATTCTCAATTATATAATGAGGATTGCTATGTTGAGTTTGGTAAAAAGAGAGGAGATTATACGCCAGCTTTTTCTATGAAAATTATGAAGCCTAATACATCTGGTCATCTAAAAATTGAGGTTGATGTAGAAATTGATGATATAAATAATCGTTCACATAGATGCTGTTATTATGTAGAGAGTGAATTAGGTGCTATTGATAAATTAGGTGTAAAAATTAAGAAACTTATAGCTGATGATGTTGGATGTAAAGTCTTATTGTATTCTAATGAATTATAATTAATGGAGAAGATATTTCAAAAATAATATTCAGGAGGATAATTTATGATTAAATATAATAAAGATATGATAGGATGCTTACATAGCATAGAAATATCTCATAAAGATTTTTCAGATAAAATAATGAGGATATGGCCAGAATTTCTTGAGATAAAAGGGTTTGTGTTACTAAAAAAATGTAACGACATTGTTAAAAAACTAGATGAAAAAAAAATATTATCGGCTTATTATGATAGAACAGGATTTGAAGCGAGTTACAATGAATTTCGAATAGAAGATTATTTTGATTGGTGTATAGGAAAACCTATGGAGGGTCTTGCATTGGCTGTTAAGTTATCTGAAATTTGGGAATATAAGTTGAAATCAGAATTCCCAAGTTATAAGTTCCATATAATCATAGGATTTGATGGTAATTTTACAACTATTCGATTTCACAAGCTTAGAGATGATGAAAGTAACTGGATAGCAGTAGATAATTTAGATGATTTTAAGGGGCAATCTATTGCTGTTAGAATTATTGAGTAGAATATAAATATATAACAATAAACTATTTAATATATTTAAGAGCAAGAGGGTATATATAATCTTATGTGGGGCAGTTGATATATTTAATAGGTTTAATAATTAATTAATTTATTTAAGAGTAAAAGTTATAAAAAAGTAGTTTGTTTAATAATTTCAGCATTATGTATATATGGCATTAGTTATAAATTTACAAAACATAGTTAATCTTATAGGTGCTATAAGGATTTAGATTATGTTATTAATGATGCTTATTGTAAAGATGTAGAAGAATTAAAGTATATATCATGGAAAGATGGTATTATAAACAACATATATAGAAACTATAGATTTTAAATTTCAAGTGGAAAGAAATATAGTAGAAAAAATAAAGATAATACAAATAATAAACTGTATTATCTTTATTTAATTTTGAAGGTAATTGTTCTGAAATTTATTTTAAGCAGAAAGAATTATATGTTAGAGAGTATAAAGCGTATAGGAATAAAGAGGAAATAGACTAACAAAGATTAGCAATGATATAGCAGAAAAATATGTTTATAATGTAAAAAATCAATTAAAAGAAATAAGTACAAATAATACAAAAACTCACTTTACTTATGACAATCAAGGAAATATAATAAAAGAAGAAACAAAAGATGGAAATAATATCTTTGAATATAATACCTTAAATCAACAAACAAAAGCTATAACTAAAGGCGGAAACACTTTAGTTAACAGGTATGATACAGAAGGTTTAAGATGCGAGATAGAAGAAAATGAGAAATTAAGTAGATTTATTTTCAATAAAAATGGAGATATATTAGTTGAAACGGATTCTGATAATAATGTAATTTCTAGATTTACTAGGGGATATGAAGTTGTCGCAGCTGATATTGGATATTATTTTAAGGAAACTCACTGCTCACATACGTTTGCAGGAGTAAGTTCGAGTAACCAAATTATAAATTTGGACTCTCACTTAAACAGCTCGATAAATTACAGTTTGCCTAGGTATTATTATTCTGTTGATGAGCAGGGTAGTACTGATTTTATAACAGATGATTCTGGAAATGTTAAGAATGAATACTACTATGATGCTTTTGGTAATGTACTTGATTTAAGAGAAGAAATTCATAATAGAATAACTTATACAGGTCAACAATTTGATGGAATAACTCAGCAATATTATTTAAGAGCTAGATTCTATAATCCGGTTATAGGCAGATTCACACAAGAAGATGTATATAGAGGCGATGGACTGAATCTGTATGCTTATTGTGGAAATAATCCTGTGGGGTACTATGATCCTAGTGGGTATTCTTGTGAGACTAAAGCGAGTGCTTTTGGAGAAATGTCTTATGAGGATGGAAAAAGATATAAAGAGCATTGGGAAAGTTTAAGTAATGGTAACGTAGATTATGAAACAAAAATAAGAAATTATAGGGGAATTGATATTAGTGGAATTGATTCTAAATATTTAGGTGATCCAAATTATATTGTAGAAATGCCATATGTAGGCAAGAATAAGAACAATAGTAATTCTCAAGGGTGGAAGAGAGATTCTAAATTCTTCTTCAAACAACTACAAGCGCAACAACCTGAAATTTTCAGTAAAGAAAATTTAAAGAGAATAAACAGTGGTAAAAGTCCTAAAGTAGATAAACAATTTATAAAGTATTTTCCTCAATATTCTGATAATAATAAAGAAATAATTAGGCATCATCATATAGGAGGAGGTAGTCAAGCTATGCCAATACCGGATAGTTTGCATCCAGGATATGGAGGTGTTCATAATATAGAGAAGGAATTTGGAATTTTAGTAGAAAACACATTAGATGAACTGTTAGCTAATGAAGCAGAAATAATAAAAAATAATACAGTTAGAACTAGAAATTGGAATAAAATTAAATAGAAGGAGTATAAAATGAAATGAGTGTAAAAAAAGCATTAGATAAATATTTTGAAAAAATGATAAAAGGATATAGCAAAACAAAACAAGGATTACCAATGACACCTAAAGAAGGTATAGATAACATAGGAATATATGTAGGTAAATCTAATGAGGATGATTGGTGTAAGTGGAAACCCATAAAGAAAAATAAAATAAATAGTTTTGAGCATATAGAGAAAATTTTGTGTGTTAATATAAATAATGATATTAAAGAGTATTTTAATTCATATTGGTTTTTGGAGTTAGAAGGGAAATTTAAGAAAAAAGATATAACTCTTGAAGTTGTAGTACCAGAAAGAGAATTAGAAATGTTCCAAAACAAGTTAATAGGGTATAAAGAAGCTCATAACAATGAATTAAAATATATACCTATAGGTATGGAAGAAGAACATGGATACTTAATTGTTATGGAAAATAGTACAGGAAAAATAAAAATTGAAAATCATGATAAAGGTACATTTAGAACAATTGCTAACAATTTAGAAGAATTACTTACTATTTTAGAACCATCAATAATTGATTTAGATTAGTAATAAATAATTTTTTGTGATTAATATCCCTCATTTTAGTATTAATTAAGATGAGGGATTTATAATTGTTAGAATTTCTATAAAAGTGAAAATATAAATCCAAAGTATAAATGATAAGATAAGAATGATAATGTAATTTCTAGGTTTATTAGGGGTTATGAAATTGTTGCAGCAGATATTGGAGAGTATTCTAATGAAACTCACTGCTCACATACGTTTGCAGGAGTAAGTTCGAGTAACCAAATTATAAATTTGGACTCTCACTTAAACAGCTCAATAAATTACAGTTTGTCACGACATTATTATTCTGTTGATGAGCAGGGAAGCACTGATTTTATAACAGATGATTCTGGAAATATTAAGAATGAATATTATTATGATGCTTTTGGTAATGTACTTGATTCAAAAGAAGAAATTCATAATAGAATAACTTATACTGGCCAACAATTTGATGGAATAACTCAACAATACTATTTGAAAGCTAGATATTATAATCCTGTTCTAGGTAGTTTTATCCAAGAAGATGTATATAGAGGCGATGGACTAAATCTTTATGCTTATTGTCAAAATAATCCTGTTGGATATTGGAATCTAAGTGGATATGCAATGTGTCCACTGGATAATTGGTTTTATGTCAATATTTAGGACACTGAAAGTCAAACTTTAATCCTACAATTCTTGCTAAAACTATAATTAATAAGATATAATAGATATATGGACTTAAAGAAAGTGTGGTGAGTAATTTGCCTAAAAAACATGATTATGATGCAGCTTGGAAGACAATACTTGAAGCCTTCGAAGTAGAAGTAGTAGAAGTTTTATTTCCAGAAATATTTGATGAAATAGCATGGGAAAAGGGAACAGAAAGTTTAGATTTAGAGCTTGCAGAAATCCAAAGAGAAATATTTGATAAAGATAGTGCAGAAAAGATAATTTCAGATAAAATAATAAAGGTAAGATTAAAAGATAATAATAGCAAAATACTATTCATTCATGTTGAAGTTCAAAGCTATAGTAGCGATGAAGATGTCTTTGGAGAGAGAATGTTTAGATATTTCTATAGAATATGGGATAAATTTAGATATAAAAATAAAGATAAAAGTGAAGTTATAGCAGCAGCTATATATACTTATAAAGGCGAACGTGGAAAAGACACAAGATATGTGTATAGAGTTCCAAAGCTTGATGAGGAAATACTTGTATATAACTTTAGAACAATAGATATTGAAAAAATAGAATTAGAAAATATAAGTTATGATAATCCTTTAAAATTAGTATTTAAGATGGCGAAAACGCTTCTTGAAATAAAACCAAAAGATGAGGATGTTTATAAAGCAAAAATACAACTTGCAGAAGAGTTAGTTGAATACGATAAGATTAAAAATGAAGAACAAATAAAAGCATTAGCAGATTTTTTAGAATACTTATTTTTGATTGAAGATAAGGAATTAGAACAAAAATTTGAAGAATATAAAAGAGAAAGAGGAGGTGCTGTAAGAATGACAGTTGATCAAATAAGACAAAAGTATTATGAACAAAAAGGAAAAGAAATTGGAATTGAAGAAGGAATTCAAAAAGGAATTCAAAAAGGAATTGAAAAAGGAATTCAAGAAGGTGAATATAAAAAAGCAATAGAAGTTGCTAGGAATTTGTTGGATGTTTTAGATGATGAAACAATTGCATTAAAAACAGGCCTTAACATTGATGAAATAAAGAAACTAAGATTAAATTAAAGAATTAATAATTGAATACTAAATTGGTTTTTGAAAGCCTGTAAATAATATAATTTGAAATACTCCATTTATAAAAAATTTATAAATGGAGTATTTTTTCTGCAAAGAAATAAAGAAAAAACGGAGTATGGCAAACCAAAATATATAATTCACTTTTGTGTGGAGCATCTATCGAAGGAAAAGTTCTAGCCGTAAAAGAAGAGTTAGTAAAGATTCATTTAAATATAGACGAAAATCAAAGTGAAGAAGAAGCTTTTTGGTTTAGATCAAAAAGAAAATGAAAAATGATGAATAGGAAGGTAAATCATGAGATATAAAAGTAAAAAAGCATCTAATGAAACATCGGGGGAAATTTTAGAAAAATGGATTAAGATAATAATTTTTACATATTTATCTATGTGGGGAATTATGAATCTTTTTAGCAGAGTACTCATAAAAACAAATATGTATGGAGAGTTTTATAGAGATTTTATATTTTATTTAATAAGTATGCCAGGTATATTATTCTTTTTACTTGGGTTGATAATTAATGAATTAATTTATTTCTTTAAATGTAAAAGTTATAAAAAGGTAGCGAGTTTAATAATTATAGCATTGTGTATATGTGGTATTAGTTATAAACTTATAAAATATAGTGGATCTTATAGATGTTATAAGGATTTAGATTATGTTATTAATGATACTTATTGTGAAGATGTACAAGAATTGAATAATATTTATGAAAAAGTGATAACTGGAAAATATTCATCAACAACAATATATATAGAAACTATAGATTTTAAATTTCAAGCGGAAAGAAATATAGTAGAAAAAAGAGAGTTTAATAAGTTTAAAGCAAAATTTGATAATGTCAAGAAAGTAAGGATAAAATATTTACCTAATACCAATATCTTATTGAGTATAGAACCAGTAAAAGATGAAGGATAATTGAAGTAAAATAAAGATAATACAAATAATAAACTGTATTATCTATAGAACATACAGATGTGCTAACAGATAATCTTGATTTTGCAAAAAACGTATATTCAGTACAAGGTAGTACTAGTAAAACTATGGTAAATTCATTTAGAAGTAAAGGAAAAACAAAGTTGTCTAACATGCCCAATACTGGAAGCGGGCATACTCCACATGCATTAGATACTTGTGGGGGAGGCAGTGCTAATATGTTTTTGAATAGCTTTAGAAATAGCTATGCAAATGGAACCATGGGGAAAAGTTTGAACACTCATATAAATGATATAGTACCTGAAAAGTAGCATGTATTTGAATTAACAGTTTCAACAAAAAATTCATCAGGAAAACCAGTAAAATTACCATTAGAACAATTTTTAGAGCAAAATGGGCAGCAATTAAATAAGTCGAAGTGTAAATCGAAATAGAATGGAGTGTAGTAGCAAAATGAACATTAACATGATAAATGATTTAGTAGATTGGGCAAACGAGAAACAAGAGAAAGATTTTAAAGATTTTATATTGTTTATGAATGATATTGATGAAAGGAAATTAATAATTAATACATCTTATTTTGGTGAACATGCAAGTGGAAAAATAAAAAGATGGTCAATCCTTTATAATAGAAGATTTCCTGATTTTGATTTCGATATACAATTAGACAGTGAAGAATATTGTACAGCATTATCATGTTTAACAATGAAAAATTTTAAAAAGATTATGAATGATAAGTATGAGATTACTGACGAAGAAGGAAGAGTATTCACAATACAAAGTGAAAGAGGAGTATAAAAATGAAAAAACATATTATGAGTGTAGTAAAAATAGAAGATGAACTAGTAAGTGACTCTCAAATATATGTTGATAAAATTGGAGGCGATCCTACGCATTTACCACCAGAAGATATAGATGTAATTGGATATTTTGTGATGCAAATATATAATAATGAACGAATTTCTGGAAATAAAGATGTACTTTGCTGGCAATTTTATCAAGATGAGTTTGGGGGACCAATGGATGTAATAGACATACCGAGGGATGCTAAACTAAATACTAGTAAGCAGATAAAGAAAAGACGTTGGATTGATGAGTATTTAATTAAATATGAAGAAATTGAAGAAAATATAGTTAATGAGAAAGAGGAATATATTTCAGTAATAGGCGGAAAACCTAATGAATTTATTAAAGAGGACTGTGAAAATGAAAATGCACAGTATGTAGGTATTATTTATGATGATTTATGTCCATATGGTGATTTAGGATTAGGATATGACTATATGATTCTTGCAAAAGATTCAGAAGGAAGTTTAGTTGTAATCTAATTATTCTTGTATAAAATTTTTAGCTTATTATATATTATCAATCTTTCTATGTATGTTATATTAATTTAATAATAAAATTAATGGGTTTTTATAGTTTATAAAATTTAATACATGGATAAAAGCAGATAAAGTTAACAAAATAAAAGTTAAAAAGGTGGATAGTATTGACAAAAATAAAATTATCTACCTTTTTTGTTGTGCCAGCATGGGCATATATACCAAAAGGTTAATATTTTATTATTTTTAAGTATAAATTTTAGAGTTATATGGACTTCAATTCTTTATATTTGGGAAATAAATCAAATTAATATAAAAAGATTGAGTATAGTATATATAAAATTTATTCCATGATATTTAATAAACCTTGATTTTAAGCCATTTGGAAAAATTGCCTAATTTAGTGCACAAGTCAAGTTATTAATTATAGCATAACTTAGGACAGAAGAGGTTGGATAACAATATTAACTTAACAAAACGCAAAATAGATATTGGAGGTAATATTATGATAAAAAAAGAAGATAAAGATTTTATAAAAAGCTGTTTTAAAATATTAAAAGAAAATCATCCAGAAAAATTTAAAATAGGAAATTTATCTACAGAAACTCCACAAGAGATGATAGATAAAGATAATAATGAATGGAAGTTAATAGAATCAAATGTTTTAGAAGAGGATATGGTTAGACTAGAAAAAAAATTTAAAGTTAAGTTACCAGAACTATATAAAGCATTTATATCTTCATATTTTTACGTATTTGATAAATTAGAAGGTATAGTTGATAATTATATGGATTATGATGATTATGATATTGAAGTAGAAATTATGAATCAAACACCGGATAAGCCGCTAGATGAAATAGATAATTTATTTAATGAATTTAAAGAACTTTTAAATTTTGGGTATATTCCAATAGGCGAAGTAGATTCTTATGGAATTATGTGTTTTGATGTATTAAATGATTATAGTTTAATATGGCTCGATCATGAAGAATATTATCAATGTGAGAGTAGAGATGAGCTTGAAGAAATAGCTGTAGTGGTATTTGGGGATTTCAGAAATTTCTTGGAATGCTTTTTCTGTGGAGTAAAATATGTATGTGAAGACATTTAGAGAAAAGATAAATATTAAGAGTAAAAATTGTATTGGAGGCTGTGTTAATGAAATTAAGTAATATAAAAAATTATAGACCATCAGGATTTGTATTGCTAAATAGCATAGAATTTAATACAGATATTTTTCTTTATATATATTAAATAAACAAAAGATGGAAATAACATCTTTGAATATAATACATTAAATCAAGCAGTAAAAGCTATAACTAAAGAAGGAAACACTTTAATAAGTAGATATGCACATATAAAAATGGTGCGTAAGCAGCCACCAAAATCTTTTTTATACAGAAGGTTTAAGAACTGAAATTGAAGAAAATGAAAAATTAAGTAAATTCATTTTCAATAAAAATGGAGATATATTAGTTGAAACGGATTCTGATAATAATGTAATTTCTAGATTTACTAGAGGTTATGAAATTGTTGCAGCAGATATTGGAGAGTATTCTAATGAAACTCACTGCTCACATACGTTTGCAGGAGTAAGTTCGAGTAACCCAATTATAGATTTGGACTCTCACTTAAACAGCTCGACAAATTACAGTTTGCCTAGGTATTATTATTCTGTTGATGAGCAAGGAAGTACAGTATTTATAACTAATAGAGATCAAAAAGTTAGAAATGAATATTATTATGATGCTTTTGGAAATGTTCTTGATTCAAAAGAAGAAGTTTATAATAGAATAACTTATACAGCCAACAATTTTAATATTTATGTTTAAGAAAAGTTTTAAATAGTATATAATTATAGATATAGAACAAAGTATTAATAATATAAGATAATGGACTCTTAAAAGGGGTGAATAGATTGTCAAAGAAGCATGACTATGATGCAGCATGGAAAACAATACTTGAAGCATTTGAGGTGGAAGTTGTAGAAGTATTATTCCCTGAAATATTTGATGAAATTGCATGGGAACTTGGGACTGAAAGTTTAGATTTAGAGCTTCAAGAAATTCAAAGAGAAATTTTTGATAAAGATAGTGCAGAAAAGATAATTTCAGATAAAATAATAAAGGTAAAGCTTAAGGATAATAATAGTAAGATTTTATTTATTCATGTTGAAGTTCAAAGTTATAGTAGTGATGAAGATGTTTTCAGTGAAAGAATGTTCAGGTATTTTTATAGAATATGGGATAAATTTAGATATAAAAACAAAGATAAAAGTGAAGTTATTGCAGCAGCTATATATACATATAAGGGTGAACGTGGAAAAGACAAGAGGTATGTATATAAAGTTCCAAATATAAAAGATGAAATTTTAGTTTATAATTTTAGAACAATAGATGTTGAAAAAATAGACTTAGAAAATATAAGTGATGATAATCCACTTAAATTAGTATTTAAAATGGCCAAAACGTTACTAGAAACAAAGTCAGCAGATGAGGATATTTATAAAGCAAAAATACAACTTGCAGAAGAGTTAGTTGAATATGATAAAGTTAAAAATGAAGAACAAATAAAAGCATTAGCAGATTTTTTAGAATACTTATTTTTGATTGAAGATAAGGAATTAGAACAAAAATTTGAAGAATATAAAAGAGAAAGAGGAGGTGCTGTAAGAATGACTGTTGATCAAATAAGACAAAAATATTATGAACAAAAAGGTGAAGAAAAGGGAATCCAAAAAGGAATCCAAAAAGGAATTCAAGAAGGCGAATATAAAAAAGCAATAGAAGTTGCTAGAAATTTACTGGATGTTTTAGATGATGAGACTATATCATTAAAGACAGGCCTTAGCATTAATGAAATAAAGAAACTAAGGTTAAATCAAAATAATTAAGAATTAAAGTAACAGCGATAATCAGAAATGGTGATATTGCTGTTATTTTTTATTTGAAAAATTAAACTTATGATTAATAAATTAAGGATGAAGTCACCATATGAGTTAATGAAGATAGTAGATATAAAAACATTTTATAAATCAGGTGGGTATGAGTTAGGTTTTCATGATACAGACTATTTTTACTATGAAATAAAGAGTAGAGAAAGATACAATATAGGAGATAATATTTATTTCAAGCAAAAGGATGTATATGTTAGTGATTATAAAGCCAGCAAATATCAAGATGAAATAATTTATAAATATAAATTGCGAAGAAAAAATGGAGTATGGCAAACTAAAATATATAATTCACTTTTGTGTGGAGCATCACTTGAAAGAAAAGTTCTAGCAGTAAAAGAAGAGTTAATAAAGTTTCATTTAAATATAGACGAAAATCAAAATGAAGAAGAAGCTTTTTGGTTTAGATATGCACCACCATCAGTAAATATAATGTATGCAATGCCTAGAATTGGAGTAAGTCAAATATTAATGACTAAATGAAATACAGAAAATGGAGTTTCAATAGAAGGCGAATTCCATATAAAAGGTAACAATGTAATAAAAAATGGAAGCTGTAGAGAAACTTATGCTACTTTTGCAGAAGGGGGAGTATAAAATGGACTTTAGTATTGGAAATTTAGTAAAAAGTGTTGTAGGAGCAGTTGCAAAGGTAGCAAATGTCTGCAATATCAGGAATTTGTGGAATGTTTTCATCAGCTACTGGAACCATTGGATCGGCTCTTTCTGGAGCTATGGCTGCACTTGGAGTTGTAGATGTTGATGAAGATGGAGAATTTGATATTGATGATGCAGAGGGACATATTTTCACAGATGATCCAACACAAAATAGAGGACTACATTTTAATGACCCAGCTGGAAATCACTATGATTTTTAGGAGGTATACAATGAAAATATGGAAAGAATATGAAACAAATATTTTTAAATACTTTAAATATTTTAATGATGAATTAGATAGAAGAGGTAATAATATATTAGCAGATATGAGTGTAATTAGCTTTAATGCAAGTGGAGTAACATGAAAGGATGATAAAATTAGATTTATACTAGCATGTAGTAGTGAGATCTATTCATTAGTTAATGATAATAATATTCTAAAGAAATATAAATTTTACCTTGTAGTAAATAAAAAAATAAAAGACATAAATTCAAGAGTAGAAAATTATAAAAAAATATGGAAAGATATGAATAAAAATTGGGATATACAAGATTTTAATAAAGGACCTGAGATAAAAGTAGATATTGAAGGGAATTATTATTTCTCTAGTATTTCAGAATTTAATATAGAGAAGCTCCCTCTTGCACTTGAGATTGTTTCAATTGATTCAAAACTTAATACAATTATCATGAGCAAATGTGATGATATTTTAACAGAAAACTATATAGATAAAATGTTCCATATATTGTTCAATTGTGAGGCACAGTATTCAAATGAAATTGATTATTATGGTTTGGCTATGCAATGTTGCAATAAAGGGGATATTGTAATAAGATGGGGGACCTCGTTTGAGGAGGTAGAAGCTGCTTTAATGTATAACCATAGTATAGTAAATATATAAATATAAATGCAGTGATTTTGGTGTCTGAAAAAGCATATTAAAAGCAAAAATACAACTTGCAGAAGAGTTAGTTGAATACAATAAAGTTAAAAATGAAGAACAAATAAAAGCATTAGCTGACTTTTTAGAATATTTATTTTTAATTGAAGATAGAGAATTAAAACAAAAATTTGAAGAATATAAAAGAGAAAGAGGAGGTGCTGTAAGAATGACAGTTGATCAAATAAGACAAAAATATTATGAACAAAAAGGGGAAGAAAAAGGAATCGAAAAAGGAATCAAAAAAGGAAAAATTGAGATTGCTAAAAATTTATTGGATGTTTTAGATGATGAGACTATATCATTAAAAACAGGCCTTAACATTGATGAAATAAGAAAATTACGATTGAATTGTAATTAAAAATTAAGTATTAAATTGTGAATAACATGATACCATTTCAAATGCTTCCACTATAAAAATTATTTTTTGTAGTGGGAGCACTTTTTTATACTTCAATTACTTATAAATGAAATATTAAAAGATTATTCAGGTTACTCTTTTAATCAAAATATAGGGAGAGTATATAATTTATAATGAATAACGGGAGGGACTATTGAAGGAAAAGTTCTAGTGGTAGAGCGAGAAAAAGTAAATATTCATTTAAGTGATTTTTTAGTTTATTTTGTAAACTTAATGTAAAGAAATGTCTAATATGAACGAAAATATACTATATATAGATTATGCTTCTAAAAATGGAATTAATTATTATAGATTTAAAATGGAATAAGAATCTAAAAAATATAGGAAATAACTTAATGATAGGGTTTGTAAAAATTATTAAATAAGATGTTGAACTATAAAATAAAAATCACTTTTTAAATCCTTAATAGAAGTGATTATAATAAAAAATGTGAAGTATAACATAAGAAAACTAGAATTTGTAATAAGAAGAAGGAAAAACAGGGGGATGAATAATGGCCATTATTGGGATTGATTTAGGAACTACTAATAGTTTGGTATCTTATTTTACTGAGGATGGACCTGCTATTATACCAAATAGATTAGGAGATTTATTAACTCCATCTGTAGTAAGTATAGATGAAAATGAGCAAATTTATATTGGAAAGATTGCAAGAGAAAGACAAAGTGTTTATCCAGAGAATACTGTTTCTATTTTTAAAAGAAGTATGGGAAGTGAAAAGGTATTTAAGCTTGGCAGTAAGGAGTTCTTACCAGAGGAATTATCTTCTTTTGTACTTCGTTCTTTAAAGGAAGATGCAGAGTTTTATTTAAAGGAAGAAGTTGTCGAAGCAATTATTAGTGTACCAGCGTACTTTAATGATGCACAACGTAAAGCAACTAAAAGAGCAGGAGAACTTGCAGGATTAAAGGTTGAAAGATTAATTAATGAACCAACGGCAGCTGCTATAGCTTATGGACTTAATCAAAAGAAAGATAATACAAAATTTTTAGTATTTGATCTTGGTGGAGGCACATTTGATGTTTCTATTTTAGAATTATATAAAAATGTTATGGAAGTAAGAGCTGTAGCTGGTAATAACTATTTGGGTGGAGAAGACTTTACAGAAATAATTGAAAATATGTTCATTAATTCATATAAGCTTGATAAGAAAAATATTGATAATAAAACTTTATCTAATATAAAAAGACAATCTGAAATTACTAAATTAAGTTTTAGTAAAGAAAAAGAAGTAATAATGAAATGTAAGGTTGAAGAGGAAGTATTAGAATATAGCTTAAATTTAGATGATTATGAAAAGTCATGTCAGTTAATACTGAAAAAGCTTAGAAGACCAATTGAAAGGGCTTTAAGTGATGCATCTATAAAGATTAGAGAAATAGATAGCATTGTTCTTGTTGGAGGTGCAACAAAGTTACCTATTATAAGAAATTTTGTTGCTAAATTATTTGGAAGATTGCCTCTTGTGCATATTAATCCTGATGAAGCAGTATCTTTAGGTGCTGCTATTCAAGGTGCTATGAAATCTAGAGATAAGGCTATTAGAGAAATAGTTCTAACCGATGTGTGCCCATATACATTAGGTACAAGCATTTCTATTGAAAAAGCCAATGGAAATTATGAAAGTGGACATTTTTACCCAATAATTGAGAGAAATACTATAATTCCTGTTAGTAAGATTGATAGATTATATACCATATATGATAATCAAAAGTCTATATCAGTAAAGGTGCTTCAAGGCGAAAGTAGATTATCTAAAGATAATATTTATCTTGGAGAAATCAATGTACCAGTTCCAAAGGGAAAAGGTGGAGAACAATCTATAGATATACGTTATACATATGATATTAATGGGATATTAGAAGTGGAAGTTACAGTAGTTAGTACTGAATTTAAGAAAAGAATAATTATAAAAAATAATTCCAATTCTATGAGTGATGAAGAGGTTGAAAAAAGGTTAGAAGAACTTAAGGAACTTAAAATTCATCCAAGAGAGGAAGAAGAAAATAAACTTCTTTTATCTAGAGGTGAGAGGTTATATGAAGAAAATATAGGGGAAAAAAGAGAATATATAGCTAAACTTCTTGAAGAATTTGAAAATGTATTGGACAAACAAGATAAAAGAGAAGTTCAGAAAGTAGCAAAAGATCTTAAAGAAGTATTAGAGGACATTGATGATGAATGGTTATAGGAGGATTTTATGGACACGTGGTTAGTACTAGGAATAAAAGAAACTAAAGATAAAAATTTAATAAAAGAAGCTTATATGGAAAGATTAAGCATTTATAATCCTGAAGATGATGCTGAAGGCTTTCAAAGGTTAAGAGCAGCTTATGAAGAGGCTTTGAAGATGTCAGATGAGTGTAATATAGATGAAGATAACTCCCCAGCAGGAATATGGATTAATAAGGTTAGAAAATTATATAATGAGTTTTCTTTAAGGATTAATGAAGAATATTGGAAAAAGTTATTAGAAGAAGAGGTTTGTTTTCAGTTGGATTCAGCAGAAGAAGTTAGTGATAAGCTACTTACTTTTCTTATGGATGAATATTATATGCCAAGTAAGATATTTAAGTTATTTGATGAAAGTTTTAACTGGAGTGAAAAAGAAGAAGAACTTAAACAAAGCTATCATGAAAACTTTGTTGATTTTTTAATGTATAAAATAGACAGCAATGATGATATAAGATATGAACTTTTTAACTGCGATGAAGATAGAAATTATGATGAATTTATATATCTTTTTTATGAATTAAGATCAGCATTAAAAGAGGATAAACTAGATGAATCAAAAAAAATATTGGATAGGGTAGATGGTCTTAATATTGATCATCCAGACATGACTATATTAAAGATTAAGTATCATCTTTATACTAAAGAATTTGAAAAGGCTAAAAAATTAGGAGATAAACTAATAGAAGAATATAAAGACCAATATTCTTATTTTATATTAGCACAAGTTGAATTTTATTTAGGTGGAGAACATATACAAAAAGCTAAGGAATATTATGAAAAAGTTCTTGAGGAAGATGGAGGAAATATAGGTGCTATAAAAGGTCTTGCAGATTGCTATTTTGAATTTGGTGAATACGAAGATGCAAAGGAATATTATATAAAAGTGCTAGAGATTTATCCTTATAATGAATATATAATGACCTGTGTTCGTGATACAAATTTAAAGCTTATAGAAAAGTATAAAGAAGAAGTTAAGAGTGCAGAAGGCAATGAGTTTAAATTTAAATTAGCTTGGCTGCAATTTCAAGTATATGCTTATGAGGATACAAAAGAGACTGCTGAAAGCATAAAACCAGAAGATGATGAAAAGTGCGAGTACTATGATTTATTAGGAAGAACTTATTCTGAATTGAAGAGATATGAAGAAGCTCTTGCATTATTTGAAAAGTGGTATGAGATAAATGATGATGAGAATAATACGCCATATATTTGTGTTCAAGAGGGTAGACAACTTGAAAATTTAAATAAATTAGATGAAGGTTTAAAATGGTATAATAAAGCTTTAGAATTAAGACATAACTATGGAGAAGCTAATTTTAGAAAGTGTAGAGTGCTTAATAAATTAAATAGATATGAAGAAGCTGTATATGCATGCAATATAGCATTAGAACTTGATGCGAATAATGCACATGTGTATTTATGCAAAGGGGAAGCTCTTTATAAATTAGAAAACTTTAGAGAAGCGCTAGAAAGCTTAGAAGAGTGTATAAACATATATCCTTATTTTACAGATGCGTATAGTATTGAAATTAAAATATATTATACAGTAGGACAGTATGAAGATGCCTTAAGCTTAATAAAGCAAACTGAAGATTACGATATAACCAATAGAGAAATTCAGATATATAAAGTAAGAACATTAAGAAAATTAGAAGAATATGATGAAGCTTTTGATTTAGCTAACAAACTTTTAGAAGAAGAAGGCAACAAAGATGAGATTTACTATGAGTTATCTTTATTAAGTTCTTATGAACAAGAGTATGATAAAGCTATTTCTTATGTTAATGAGTGTATAAAAATAGACGAAGATAAATTAAGCAATTATTATTTGCGTATGAGCATATATAAGGATTTAAAACAATATGATAATGCTTTAAAAGATGCGGATATAATTATAAGCAAAGGTAATAATCAAGATGTTGCTTATGAGAGAAAAGCAATGTTATATGATGAAATGGGCTTATATAAAAAATGCATAAAGTGTTATATAGAAGCTATAAAAATAGAACCTAACTATGATGAATATTACAATAGTCTTGGACTAGCTTATGAAAAATTGGAAAAGTTTAGAGACGCTCTTAAGTGTTATGAAAAAGCTATAGAGGTAAATCCTAAACAAATGTATTCCTATTGTAATATAGCTAATTTGTATGGGAATTGGCGTGGAGATTATGAAAAGAAAATAGAGTATCTAGAGAAACAAATGGAATTTAATAGTGACTATGAATATTTTTATAATACAATAGCTGCAACTTATGCTTATGACTTAAACGATTATGAAAATGCAATAAAGTATTTTAGTAAGACAGCAGCTATAGATAAGGAAAATGATTATGCTTTTGTAAATTTAGGATATTGCTATGGCTTATTAGAAGATTATACAAAAGCTATTGAGTGCTATACAAGAGGATTAGAAATAACAGGTGGTAACGAATATATATATAATCAACTTGGAAACTTATATGAAAATGATCTGAATGATTATAATAAAGCAATTGAAAATTACAAGAATGTTATGAAGTTAAACCCTGAAGATAGAAATGGATATTCTGATATTGCAAGTTGTTATAGAAAGTTGGAGGATTATAGCGAAGCGTTAACTTATTATCAAAAGCAAATTGAAGCAACTGGTAAGACTGCTTATTTATATAATTGTATAGGTGTATTATATGAAATAAGATTTGAAGATTATGAAAAGGCAATTGAAAATTATAAAAAAGCAGTTGAACTTGATCCTGAACATAAGGATGCATATAAGAATATTGGAGATTGTTATGAAAAAGCATGGGACAATCATGAGGAAGCTATTAAATATTATAAAAAGCAAGAAAAATACTTAGATGATACAAGAAAGATTAGCCTTGAAATAGCGGATTCATATGATGAATTAGGTAAGACAGAGAGAGCTAAAAAGTATTATAAAAAGGCATTAGAGTATTATCTAGAATTAATTGAAGGTGGTGAAGAGCATGCTTGTACTTATAAAAGCGTAGCGCGTTGTTATAGTAAAATAGGTAATAATGATAAAGCTTATGAATTTTATATAAAGGCAATTAAAACAGCACCAATTAGTTGTGATTGTGATGAAAAACAATGCCATTCAGGATATTTTGGTATTGGTAAAATCTATAAGGAAAATAAAGAATATGACAAGGCTTTAGAATATTTTGATAAAGCTTTAGAAATAAAATCAGATGATGAGGAATACAAAGAAGAAAAAGATAAGGTTTTAAAATTAATTAAAAAATAATGCTTTGTTTTAAAATTTGATTGATATTTTATTATAAATAAAAATATTATTTAGGGTCAGGGCTTAGATATTTAAAAGCTAATCCTAATATTGAAACAATGGCTTATTAAATAAATTTATACAAGGGGTAAAAATAATAATGAATGATGAAACAAATATGGGAAACCATAAGTCTAATGAAGAAAATATCAGCAAAGTAGCTGATAAAAAAGTAACTAAAACAGAGGGACAAATTACAATTAATGAAAATGAGAAGACTATTGAAAGTGGACTTCAAAGTAATGAGAATGGTGAAAATTATTCAAATTCACCCAATGAACCAAGCAATGAAAATTCACATAGTGAAAATCAACAACAAAAAAAGCTTAATAAAAAAAATAAAAAACCATTAATAGCAATAACATGCATCATAGCAACTGTGGTACTGATTATTGCAATAGCAAGTTTTTCTATAGTCAATAATCCTAAAGTGAAGGTGGTAAAAGCACTTAAAGCTACTAATGATGAATTAAATTCTAGAAAAACATTTTCTGAACAAGTAACAGGAGAAAAAGATTTCTTAAATGTATATGATAAGGGATTAAATCAAGAAATGGAAATGAATATGGTATCAAGCAATATAGAGGAATTACAAGAGGCTTATGGTACAGGATTTAAATTAACGTCCGCTATAGATAATGATAATAAAAAAGCTTTAATAAGTTTATCAGCAAAATATCAAGGTCAAGACACAGGAAGCTTTAATGTTTATACAGATAATCAAAAACTTATGGTTAAATTACCATCAATATATAGTAAATGGTTTATGTTTGATTGTGAAGATATTCAAAATCAATATAATAATTCTATTTTTGGACAACAAGGAAGAATGCCTAATGATGAAATAACATTAAAAATGTTTGAAGATGATGAAATACCAACATATAATGAACTTAAAGAGGTTTTAGTTAAAGGCTATTTAAAATCTCATGAAAATGATTTATCACAAATAGCTGATAGTATTATAGTTAAAAAGTTAGATAAGTCTAAAGAGATTATGATTAATGGAGTAAATCAAAAATGTAAGGGATATGATGTGTCCATTTCTAAAAATGAAATAGATAAGTTTTTATTAAGTATTTATGATTATTTTGAAAATGATACAGAGGCAAGAAATATATTAAATAGATATTTTAAAAACTTTAATAGTATATCTACTGTGAAAAATTCAGATGAAATGCTTGATTCATTTAAGAGTTTAGAAAAGTTTATATCTTATTTAAAAAATGATTTTTCAGTAAATGATATCTCTATGAAAGTTTATGTTGATAAAAAAGGTAGAGCTGTTAAGACTGATTTTGATACAGGTATAAATATGAAAGATGATACTTTAAAAATCAATTCATCAATTGAATATAAAGGAAAAGATAATATTGGTGATGACATTGATATATCTATGCTTTTTGATAATAATGGTGTACAAGCTAATGCAGATATGAATTTAAAAACAATAAATGAAGAATCTAGCACTCAAAATGTATTTTCAGGTAAAATTACTAGTCATGGAGAAACACTAGGTATTGATTTAAATACTAAATATGATACTGAGAGTAAAAAATTAAATGGAGAATTTAAGTTTGGTGCTAATGGGGAAGAGATGACTTTTGCTTATAATGGTAAATATGATTTTAATAAAGAAAATAAGTATTTAAAATTTGATTTTGATAAAATTAATTTTAATAAAAATATAGCAAATACTAATGAGTACATTACTCTTGATTTTTCATATGGAAGAATGCCTTTAAATAAACCTATTGAAGAACCAAATGAGGAAAAGGTAGAAATATTTAAAATAGATCAAAACAAATTAGTAGAAATTTTTCTTGAAATAGAACAAAATACTGATAAATTAAAACAAACTTTAAATTTATAATTATATTAGTGTACTAGCGTTAGAAGAAAGAAGTATATAAAAAAATATATTAGATCAAAAGAAAAATGGATTTGTGTAATGCAAATCCATTTTTCTTTTTTGTTTATTCCCATAAACCACTTTTATTTACATAATATCCATTTACTTTAGTATCTACTGCCATTGAACCATTTGATTTTAGGTAGTACCAATTACCGCTAACATCTTTAAACCAGCCTGTTTTCATTGAACCATCTGTATTTAAATAATACCAATCTCCATCAGTATCTTTAAACCAGCCAGTATTCATATATCCACTATTTGATAGGTGATACCATTTATTATTATCTTGTACCCAACCTTTTTGCATTATACCTTGATTATCCATATGATACCATTTACTATCTAATGTTTTAATCCAGCCTGTTGCGACTTGTCCATTTTCAACATATAGCCAATTATCATTTATTTTATTCCAATTATTATTTTTCAAAGATTGAATTTCCATATTTGATAATATGTATTGAGTTTGATTGTTAGCTTGTATTTCAACTGAATCATCTTGAATAGTATTTATAAATATTAATTTGTTTGTTACATTATCTAAATTATAAATATACTTTTCTTTACTGTTTAATTTACTAGCATCTATTTTAATTGAATTAATGTTAGCATTTTCTGCATTATTTGTACAAGAAATATAGATATATTCCTTGTTATCTGATTTTAAGTTAGCTATAGTTCCTTTTAAATCACCACTATTAATTTCATAAATTTCGTCTAAAGAGATTTCTTTATCAACAGTATTAATTTCAGTCAATATTTTAGCTACATTTTTTACTGTACTTACTATATTTAAATTTGATGAATCACTAATATTAATTTTATTGGTATTAATATTCTTATTTTCATTTGTTATAGCTATTTTGCTTTCAGATGATCTTGAACCTGAACTATTTTTTTCACTAGAACCGTTACCTCTTGAACTACCACTTGAACCGCCAGTTGATGAAGAATCATGGTTTATTTTATTAGGTTTTATTATATCTGGAACTTTTTCTTGTAAATTATCTATTGCTGTTTGCAAATAAAGTAATGCATTATCTACATCAATTTGAGTTATATCATCTCTATCTAATATATTTTTAGCTTCATTTAATGAATCTGAGAATGTATCCCAAGTATTATTTGTATAATTACCTTTAAGCTTATCTTTATTAGCATTATATAGTTTTTGCAGATTAAATTTATTAAGTTTTATAATCTCTTGATGTTTCTCTTTTAAATTATCTATTGCTGTTTGTAAACGAGCTACTGCATTATCTACATCAATTTGAGTTATATCATCTCTATCTAATATATTTTTAGCTTCATCTAATGAATTTAAGAATACAGTCCAAGTTCCATCTGTATAATTTCCATTCAATTTATCTTTGTTATCATTATATAGTGTTTGTAAATTAAACTTATTAAGTTTTATAACATCTTGAACTTTTTCTTCTGACTTATCTGTATCAACATCTTCAGTACTACTTAATTCGTATTCTTTGGTTGAATATTTAAGATTAGTATCATTTTTGCTTTGTCCAAATTTAATATTTAGTTTATTATCTTTTATGTAAAATTGTACAGAATATGATCCGCTTGTAAAGTTAAACTCAGACCTTAAATTTTTAAAAGTTTCTATTTGTTTATCATCTATATTAATTTTTTTAATTTCAAGTTCAGATAAATAATATATATCTTTATTGTGAGCAGTTAAATTTACCATATTAGCACTTGAGGTTATATTTCTACTAAATAAAATTTTATTACTACCATTTAAATTGCATTTCCATAAGTCAGCCCCATCTAAATAGTATAATTTATCTTTAATTCTTACCGCGTTTTTTTCACTAACGCTATTTCCACTTACTATTCTAAATAAATTGTCAAAGGTTGTATCAATACAATTTCCATGTATTGTAGATGTCCATGTATGTATCTTACTCATTACACTATCTGAACAATTAAAATTTTTATACATAATTTTATTAGTTTCTGGAGTAGGGTCATCCCATGTTAAATCTGTTTGATAGTAATTTCCATCTATATTTACATAGTTCCATGCATGATCAGCATTTGTGACTATTCCAGCTTCAATACCATATTCATTTAATAAAAGCATATTAGCTTTTGAATATCCATCACAAACAGCTACTTGATTAACAAGTGCACCATATGATGTATGTGAAATATTTGGAATTGTATCTTTATCATAATTATCTTTATCATAAGTGCAGTTTTGTGTAATATAGTCGTGAGCAGCGTATTCTATTTCTAAGTTTGTTGAGCAGTTATCTAAATATTTTTGTTTAATAGCAGCTATTTTGCTATTTAGTTTTTCTCTCATTTTATCTATAACATCATTACTATATTCATAAGTCACTTGTATATCACAGGAATTTAATTCTCCAGAAGATTTAATTGTACACTTACCGAAATTTACAGAAGTTGGACTAGAATAGAAAATTTGTGGATTTTCATACATCACATCAAAGTATAAGTCGAGAATTTTATTTTGATTATTTTTTATATCATCTATATTAACAAGATCTTTTATATCAATATCAGTCTCATAATTTTCAATTCCACTTTTAATTCGTTCTTTAATTTCTTCCTTATTGCTTTCAAAAAGACTAAAATTAGAATATCTTTTTACACGTCTACTATTTTTAGGTACTTTAGATTTTAAATATTCATCTAAAGTTCGTTCACTATTTTCAATTGTTATAACTTCCTCTTCATTTTCTTCAACTATTTCATCTACTTTAGTATTTTCCACTGGAGTAATAAAAGCTGCTGCACCAGTAGTGACTTTACTTTGGTTCAAGTCTAAAGTATCTTTCTCTAATTCACTATTATAATTTTCTGTATTAATTGCATCATTAGTTTTTTCATCCTTAGCATAAGCACATGTATTAGTAATGCTTGTAGTAATTGCTATTGCTATTAAGCTTGAAATAATTTGATTTCTTTTTTTCATTTAATGTATTTCCCCTTCGTATTTGAATTGTTTCTATAATAATGTATTTTTGTTTTTTATATTTTTCTGTATATATATTTATCGAAAAATCAAAGGAACTCTTTACAAACAAAACCATATAATGTATTATAAATACATAAAGTCAAATTGATAATATCTAAAAGATATTATCAAAGAAAATAATCTCTTAAAAAATTAAGTTAAATAGTTTAGAGGTGAAAAAGTATGAATAAAGAAAAACTAGATATAGATGAGAAAATATTTTTGAAAAACTATGATGTTAATGAGTTTGAAAGACCTAGTGTCACAAACGATGTAATAATATTTACCACTGATGATGTGTTAGAAGAAAATTCACGCAAAGTTCCAAGAAAGGGTATGGAAGTGCTTTTAGTAAAAAGAGATGATCATCCGTCTAAAGAGAAATGGGCAATTCCAGGAGGTTTTGTAAAAATGGATGAAAGCTTAGAAGAAGGGGCTATAAGAAGACTGAGAGAAGAAACTGGAATAGATAATGTTTATATAGAACAATTATATACTTTTGGAGAAGTAGAGAGAGATCCAAGAACTAGGGTTATAAGTGTTGGAAATATAGCCTTAATAGCAAAAGAAAATATTAATTTTAATAAAACAAAAGATACTATGGAAACAAAATGGTTTTGGATAAAAAAAGATTTAATCGAATCTACTAAAGATGAAAAATATATAATAAATAAATATATTTTAGAACTTAAAGCTGAAGATTGTGAAAAAACAAAAATTTCTTATGAAATCACTGAAAAAATAGAAAAAGGTATATTAAGAAGAAAAGTTTTAACTTATAAGCTAATGAATACTTCAAATGAAGAATTAGCTTTTGATCATTACAAAATATTAGATTATGCTATTGATAGAATAAGAAATAAAATAGAATATACACCAATTGCATTAAATTTATTACCAAGATTATTTACAGTGAAAGAACTACAATTTGTATACGAAGCAATCATGGGAAGAGAAATCTTAAATTTTAGAAGAAAAATGGATGACATGATTATAGAAACTGATGAAAAAATAGAAGGTAAGCCTTTTAGACCAGCTAAGGTATTTAAGTTTAATGAAAATTTTGAACATAAATTTTAAATTATAATATAAATATTCACATAGAGAGGTGGATTTGGAAATGCTATATTTAAATGGAAAAAAGGTTGAGATGAGAAAATTCCCCAATGGAGAATCATTAATTAGTAGTGAAAACTTAATTATAAATGAAAAAGTTAATGAGATAAAATTAAAATTTGAAAGTGATGAAGATATAACTAAATTAATATTTATTAAAGGTCATTTAGACGAATTCAATTTAAGATGTAATTTAGTTATGGGATATATGCCATATAGCAGAATGGACAGAACTGAAGGTATGACAGTGTTTACATTAAAACATGTTTGTAAATTGATAAATTCATTAGATTTTGAGAATGTATATATTTATGAACCACATTCAGACGTAAGTGTTGCATTACTTGATAGGGTAAGAGTAATTAATATGTCTAAAGAATTAACAGAAAAAGTTTTAAATGAAGTTAAAGAAAATGAAGATGAGCCTATTTATTTAGTTTATCCAGATGCAGGAGCAGCTAAAAGGTATAGTAAGCAAATTGAATTTGGCAGAGTATTAACTGCAAATAAGGAAAGAGATTTTAAAAGTGGATATATTAAAAAGCTTGATATAAATGGAACTTTAGATAATAACAAGTTTAAAGCAATTATTGTAGATGATTTATGTTCAAAAGGAGGAACATTTACACTTACAGCAGGTAAACTTAGAGAAATGGGAGCTACAGAAATATATTTAGTTGTAACTCATTGTGAAGATACTATATTTAAGGGAGATATTTTAAAAACGGATTTAATTAAAAAGGTTTATACAACAAATAGTATTTTAAATAGAGAGCATGAAAAAATAGATGTAACTAAATTAATATAAAAGAATATAATTCCTAAGAATTTAAGAATTTAAGAATTTAAGAATTTAAGAATTTAAGAAAATATGAGGTGTAATTAAAATGAGGAAGTGTGAAATTATGAGTCCGTTACTATTAACTGATTTTTATAAAACAATACACCATATGTGTTATGCAGAAGGATTGACAAAACTTGTGAGCTATTGGACGCCTAGAATGTCTAGAAAAGAAAATATGGATAAGGTTGTTATGTTTGGATTGCAATCTTTTTTGAAAAAATATATGATTGACTATTTTAATGAAAATTTTTTTAGTGTTTCTAAGGTGCAAATAGTAAATGAATATAAGAGAGTTATTTCAAAAACAATGGGGGAAATGGCAGCAGATACTACTCATATTGAAAAGCTTCATGATTTAGGATATTTGCCTATTCAAATTAAAGCTGTTTCAGAGGGGATAAGAGTTAACATAAAGACTCCAATGATTGAAATAACTAATACTCATGATGAGTTTGCATGGCTTGTAAATTATTTAGAGACATTTATGAGTTGTAATATATGGCAACCAATGACAAGCGCAACCATTGCTTATAGATATAGAGAAATTGTAGAAGAATATTTTAACTTAACAGTAGTGAATGGTGATGTAACTAAAGCTTGTGGAGATTTTAGTATGAGAGGTTTTAGTTCAATAGAAAGTGCACAAGTTAGTAGTGCTGGACACTTACTTTCTTTTACTGGAACAGCTACTATTTCTTCAATTCTTTATTTAGAAGATTATTATAATTGTAATATGGAAAATGAAATTATAGGTATTGGTACTCCATCAACAGAGCATAGTGTAATGTGTAGTTATGGTAGTGATGAACTTAAAGCTTATAAAAGATTAATTAATGAGGTATTTCCAAGTGGAATTTTAAGTATAGTTTCAGATACTTATGATTATTGGAATCTAATAACCAATATTCTTCCAATATTGAAAACTGATATTTTAAATAGGGATGGAAAAATTGTTATAAGAGGTGATAGTGGGGATCCTGTTAAGATAATTTGTGGAGATAAGGATGCTCCAAAAGACAGTCCAGAATATAAGGGAACTGTTGAACTTTTATATGAGATATTTGGTGGACAAGTAAATAAAAAAGGATATAAAGTTTTAAATTCTCATATAGGAACAATTTATGGAGATAGCATTACAGTAGAGCGATGCAAAGAAATATGTAAGCAGTTGATGAATAAAGGTTTTGCAGTAAATAATTGCACTTTTGGAATCGGATCATACACATATCAATATAATACTCGTGATACATTTGGATTTGCATTAAAAGCAACTCACGCAATTATAAATGGAAAAGAAAAGTTTATATTTAAAGATCCTAAAACGGATAATGGAAACTTTAAAAAGTCACAAAAAGGTATGTGTTATGTTTATAAAAAAAATGATGATATTCTTTATAAAGATGAATTAACAATACAAGAACAGGAAAACTGCAAAGATAATTTACTACAAGTTGTATTTAAAGATGGAAAATTAATCAAAGAGTATTCATTAAAAGAAATAAGAGAAAGACTGCATGGAAAATTTTAAGTTATATTAAAGAAAGAAGAGTGAAAATTGTGAGTAATTATGATATGAATAAGTTAATGGCTCCGTTGTGGATTAAGTATCCTAATATACCAAATGGAAGTATTGGTTGGAGAATGGGGGATGGTGAATCATATAGTGAAAAATTTTATAGATGGTTTTCGAAGCTAAGTGAAGAAAAGAAAAATAAATACAATGAGTTGTTTGAAAAGCCTAAAATGTGGGAAATTTCTACTTCGTTTAAAAATATTAAATTTTGGACCAAGAACGGAAAGCCAGAATATTCAAGGAAGCAATTAATAGAAGATTTTAGTAAAAGAAATAAAATTAAATATACTTTCTTTTGGGGACACCAACCTTCTAAGAATGGTGAGATTTCAACATCATGTTTTAGTCAATGGTATGAAAGTGATTTTAATATAGGACATATTAAATATTTTTGTATGGAGCAATATATGATGTCATATAAAGCAAAGCTTTTTAATGATAAGGAAATAGAAGAAAAAATAATGAATAGTAAACATCCTAAAGAGATTAAAGCATTAGGAAGAAAAATCAAAAATTTTGATGAAGATACTTGGAATAAGTATAAATATTCAATAATTTTAAATGGAAATTATACTAAATTTACTCAAAATGAAGAGCTAAGGAAATTCTTATTAAACACAAAAGATAGAATTTTAGTAGAGGCAAGTCCTTATGATAACATATGGGGAATTGGCATGAGTAAAGATAATCCCAATGTTGAAGATCCTACAGCGTGGAAAGGTGAAAATCTTTTAGGGTTTGCTTTAACTGAAGTTAGGAATGAAATAAGTAAAGTATATAAAAATTATGATAAAATAGATTTTGATTTATAGTTTATACAATTTAAAATAGTAGATAACTTATTTTACATAAAGCTATCTACTATTTTTTAGTTAGAATTTTAAATGTTTTTAGAAGTTATTTATTTTGCTTAGTTTTTAGATTTTTATCTAAATTTTGTTTTAAGTTGTCTTTGATATTTTCTTGTTCTTTATCATCACTCACAACTTGTTTTTCTTTGTTGATTTTATCATCATTAGAGTTAAGTTTTTTAGTAGCTATTTGAGTTTTATATTGTATCCTTTTAGCAGCATTATTAATTTTATTGATTTCTTTAGATACACTATGCTCTAAAGATGATATGCTTTTAGTGATTTGAGCTAGACGTTTGTCGTTGTAATTATTTGGATTGGTATATCCATTTAAGTCGGTAACATGTTTAATATAGCCCTTTTCAACTAACTGCCTATTTTTACTATCTTTAAGCATATGAATATTATCATTAGAATGACTGAACTTTATAAGTTCATTTAAACTTGCAGAGATTATTATATCATCTCTCACTTCATCTTCATTAGCTTTTAGCTCTTCTTCTTTAGCTTTTTTCTTTAACATCTCTTCTTGCTCTTTTTGAACTTCTTTTTCTTTTTCGTTCATGTTTAATTGTTGAATTTGAGCTTCTATATCTTGAAGGTTTTCATTTATTTCTTCAAGTTTATATTTCTTTTCTTTAGGATCCATAGGTGTTTCAATTAAAGATTGTTTTCTTTCTTTTAAATACTGTTTTTGCTTTTGAAGGTTTTTAATTAAGTCATTTTTATTGTTATCTTGTTTTTGTATATTAAGACTTGATGTTTTTTTATCATCATTATTTTTTTTCAAATCTTTGTTATAGTTATTATTAATTTCACCTATTCTTTTAAAACTATTAGATCTAACTATATTTATATTATTTGAATTTATATTTAAAATCATAATGGAAAATAATCCTCCTTTCATAAAATAATTCATACAATTTAATTATCGGATAATTTTTCAAAAGTTTTACATTATAAGAATATAAAGATAAAAATATCCTTAAAAAGAAATTTTTATAATAATTTACACATAATAATAATTATAAACAATGTGGGAGATTGGTAAAAATGAATTCAAGAATATGTTCCGGATATTATTCAGGAGATTCGCCTAATTTTTTAGTAGAATATAGGGGTGATTTTAAAGGCCAAATAGATAAAATACCATATGCTTGTGGGGATGCATTAACTAATACTATAGGTGTTATATCAACACCATATGAATATTTAGATCAAATATTAATTGATGTCCCTTCAATTAAATTTATTGATTTTAGAAGTATGTCTGTATTGCAAGATATTTCACCAAGCTCAATTGATCAAATATTAACAATAAAGAAAAATCCATATTTAAATTTAACAGGAAAAGGTGTATTAATAGGCATTGTAGATACAGGAATTGATTATTTAAATAATGAATTTATTAGGGAAGATGAAACATCGAGAATAGTTGAAATATGGGATCAAAGTATAGAAAATGTTAAAGCTGAATCTGTGTATCTTGGTAACATTTATTCTAATGAAGAAATAAATAAAGCAATAAATGCCTATAAAAATAAAGAGGATCCATATGCTATTGTTCCATCAAAAGATGATATAGGTCATGGAACAGAAATGGCTGGGATAATTGGAGCTAGGGGGTATAATGGTAACTTTCAGGGAGTTGCAAATGATAGTGAATTTGTAGTTGTAAAACTCCTTGAATCTTTAAATTATCAAAAAAGCTTAAAAGAAAATAATGTTAAATATACACCGGTATATAATTCGGCTGAAATATTAGCAGGCATAGAATATTTAAAGAATTTTTCAATAAAAATAAATAAGCCAATGGTTATATATTTAGGGGTTGGTACAACCGAAGGAAGTCATGATGGTAATAATTTAATTTCAAGATATTTAACTTCTATAGCTAGCATAAGAGGGATAGCGTTAGTTGCAGGAGTTGGAAATGAAGGGGCAGCAGGAGGGCATGCATCAGGCCTTATTAAAAATGTAGGTGAAACAGATAGTATGGAATTAAATATACCTAGGCAAATGAAAAATTTTTCTTTTAATATATGGGTAAAAAGACCTAATAAAATGTCACTAAATGTAATTTCACCTACAGGAGAAGAGAGCAGTTTTATTCAAGCCAAAAGAAATAAAAGAGAAGAAATTAATTTTGTTTTTTCAAAAGCTAAATTAAAGCTTAACTACTATATGCCTGAACATTTTTCAGGGCATGAAGTTATTGAATTGATTTTTAATAATATAAATCCTGGTATATGGAAATTTATTTTAAGAGGAGACTATATAAGTGATGGTGTATATAATGCATGGCTTCAGCCTGAAGCAACATTACCAGAAAATACAAAGTTTTTAGAACCCGATCCATTTAGTACATTAACAATTCCAGCAACTGCTAGAAAAGTGGTTACAGTTGCATACCATGGATTAGTTAATGAGTCATTAGTTGCAACGTCAGGAAAAGGATTCAATACTAATAATTTAATTAATCCAGATATTGCTACAGTAGGAATAAATATTTTAACAACAAAAGCTCTAGGAGAAACTACTGTTGTATCGGGTAGTTCAGCTGCAACAGCTGTAATTGCAGGAGGATGTGCACTTTTATTGCAATGGGGAATAGTTGATGAAAATGATACTACTATGTATTCCACTAAAATCAGGAGTTATTTAATATATGGTGCTTATAGAAAACCAGAATATATATATCCAAATAGAGAAATTGGATATGGAAGTTTTGATATATTGGGGACATTTAATGTTATAAGTAGAAAATATATAAAAACTAGGGAGAATATGAATTTTAGAAATGACAACTTTATTAAATACCAAGTTGATAAACTATTCATAAGGATTCCAAAGGAGATGATACGAAATGCTAAGATATGAATCTAATATGCCTAGAAATCTTTTTAACAATACAGATTATAATCACTACATTGTACAATATCAAGGTAAAATCAATGATGAAGCATTGCAGAAGGAAGGATATTACATAGCAACAGTTAATGATAAATATGCTATAATTTCGACTCCAAAAGAAAAGAAAATTAATGTAAATGATCCTTTATTTTCTAATATTGTATATGTTAAAGGGACAGAAACTTATACACTTCAAGAAATTACACCTATAGAAGCTTCACAAGTAAGGAGTTTACAGATAGATTTACCTCTTCAATTAACTGGCAAAGAAGTAGTTGTTGGAATTATTGATACTGGAATTGATTATTTAAGCAGTGAGTTTATGACTTTACAAGGTGATACTAGAATAGAATGTATATGGGATCAAACAATAACATCAGATAAAGATGATGAAATTGAATTTATACCATATGGAGCCTTATATATAAAAGATAAGATAAATGAAGCGATAAATGCTTATAGGCAAGGGAAATCACCATATGACATTGTACCTAGCATTGATGAAGTTGGACATGGAACTAGTATGAGTGGAATAATTGGTGCCACAGGTAAAAATCCTGAACTTAAAGGAGTTGCACCTGATTGCAAATTTGTAGTTGTAAAATTAATAGAAGACTATTCAAATAAAGCTCAATTTAATGCACAAGTTCCTATTTTTAATATTACTGCAATATTTTCTGCTTTAGAATTCTTATATGAATATGCTTTAAGAAAAACTGAACCCATGGTTATATATCTTCCACTTGGAAGTAACTCTGGAAATCATAGAGGAAATGGTATTTTACAGGAATATATAGAATCAATTTCTAATAGTAGAGGCATAGTTGTAGTAACAGGTGCAGGAAATGAAAGATCTAGGGCGGGGCATGCTTCAGGTGTGATTGCTAAAGAAGGTGAAACAAGAACCATAGAATTAAATGTATCGCCAGATCAAAAATATTTGTGGGCAGAAATTTGGATTGACCCACCTAATATAATGACAGTAGATATAGTATCACCTTCAGGAGAAAATACTGGAATAGTACCTGCTATAATTAACCTTACTGAAGAGTACAATTTTGTTTTTGAAAAGACATCAATAAAAATTGAATTTTATATTCCAGAAGAAAATACAGGAGACGAGTTGATTCGTATACAATTTTATAATTTACAACCCGGAATATGGCAAATAAAATTAATAGCTAATTTAGTATTAGATGGAACCTATAACATATGGATACCTCAATATGGATTATCAATAGGGGACACTTCATTAAGCCCATCGGACCCTTTTGGTACATTTACTAATCCAGGTGGATCAACAGCTATAATCACAGTAGCTGCATATAATCAAAACAATAATAATATAGTAAATTATTCAGGAATGTCATTTTTAGATGATTATATTGATAGGGTTGATATTGCGGCAGGTGGAGTAAATGCGGTAACTGTAGCTCCTAATAATTCAATTACAACAGTAAATGGAACTAGTGTTTCCGCTGCTGTTGTTGCTGGAACTTGTGCTATATTATTTCAATGGGGAATTGTTGAAGGAAATGATCCTTATATGTATTCTCAAACAATAAAAACTTATTTAACAAGAGGAACTAAAAAAAGACCTGGAGATTCATATCCTAATCCTCAGTGGGGATACGGAATATTAGATGTACTTGGAATTTTTTCTAATATGACTTAATTGATGTATAAAATAATAACTTAATATTAAGGTGGGTTTCAAATTTAATTATTTGGAACTTCTTTTTTTATAATAGTTAAATGATATAATTTATATTAAGAATGGATAAAATTATATGTATATGATTATTAGAAATTTATAATGTATTAAATAAAACATTAATATAACAAATGGAGGACTTATGATGGACGAGCTATTAGATATATATAATAAGAATGGTAAAAAAATTGGAGTAGTAAAAAGAAGAGGTGAAACTTTGCAAAAGGATGAATTTAATTTTGCAATTGAATTATGGGTAGTAAATAGTAAAAATGAAATATTAATTCAAAAAAGAGCATCTTGTAGAAAAGTATTACCGAATATTTGGGGAATGACAACTGGATACATAAAAAGTGGAGAAGATACAAAGAGTGGATGTATTAGGGAAGCAAAAGAAGAAATTGATTTAAAGATGTCAAATGAAGATTTAATACTAATTTCTAATTTAACACATGGAAATACTATATGGGATGTGTTTGCAGTAAAACAAGATTATGATATATCAAGAGCAGTTTTACAAAAAGAAGAGGTTAGCGAGATTAAATGGGTATCTATTAATAAATTTAAAGAAATGATAAACACTGGTAAAGCCTTTAAATATCCAGAAATATATGATATTTTAAACAAAATACAAGAAATGCTAATGGTATAAAATAAAAATAGAATATTAAGCAATAAAAAGGTGTGTATAATAAATAAAAATTACTATATATACCTTTTTATTTGGCTATGTTTTAAAACAGTGTTGATATTGTAGTATAAAGCTCATGGACAGAAGTTAAAAATGAAACTCGACTCATTTAGATTCGCTGAGTAAGTTCATGTTTCCAAATGTAAAATTTGGACACTTACTTTTAGATTCTCACTTAAGAGTTCTAAAAAGCAAATTCCAACGCCAGTTCGCCCTTATACTAAAATATCAACATTCACTTAAAACATAGCCTTTTATTTTATAAATGTACTAGTTTGATTTTTTAAATATGGGTTCCCTTTTATATATACGAACAAATAATAAAACTGAAATTATAGCAGATATTATCTCTGCAATAGGGAATGAAATCCATACTCCCATAAGTCCCATTGATTTTGATAATATATATGAAATAGGCAATATAATTATAAGTTGACGCATTAATGATATAACTGAGCTATAAAGTCCATTTCCAATAGATTGAAATAATGTAGGAAATATAAAATTAAATGATGCTGCAATATAACTAATGCTTATTACACGTAATGCAACAGTTCCAAGAGAAAGCATTTCCTCAGATGCATTAAATAACATAAGTAATTTATCAGGAAATACAGCAAATAGTATATTACCAAGCATCATAATAATTATAGACACAATTAAGCTTGATTTTAAAGTAATAATTAAACGTTGTCTGTTATTAGCTCCATAATTATATCCCATTATAGGCATTGCACCTTGAGTTAACCCTTTTATCGGCATAAATACAAAGGTTTGTAATTTAAAATAAATACCGAATAATGATACTGCCAAATTAGAAAAGTTAACTAGTATAGCATTTAATCCCATAACTAAAATAGAATCTAATGATAACATTAATATTGAAGGAAATCCTACTGTATATATTTCCTTAACAAGAGGGAAACTAAATTTAAAATTGTTAGTCTTGACTTTAACGTGATGTTTTTTTAATACCAAAATGATAACAGCTAAGGACATAGCACTAATTTGTGAAATTACAGTAGCTATAGCAGCTCCTTTAATTCCTAATGCAGGAAATCCAAATAATCCAAATATCATAATTGGATCAAGTATTATATTCATAGCAGCACCAAATATTTGTAGCATCATTGGATAAAGCATTTCTCCAGTAGATTGTAATACTTTTTCTATTGCGATATGTATTAATGAACCAAAAGAAAAAATAATAACTATATATGAATAACTGCAGCCTAAGTTAAATATATTTTCTGAATTTGTAAATAAATTAAAAAAAGGTTTTATTGCAAGAATACTTAAAAGAATAAATCCTATCCAACTTATGAATGCAAGAATTAATCCATGAGTTACTGCATTATTTGCATCATCAAAACTTTCTTCCCCTAATTTACGAGATATATAAGAATTTATACCCACACCTGTACCAACAGCAACTGCTATAATAAAATTTTGGAGTGGAAAAGCAAGAGAAACAGCAGTTAATGCATCTTCGCTTATTCTAGCAACAAACATACTATCAACAATATTATAGAGAGCTTGTACAAACATTGAAATCATAGGTGGAAAAGACATTGACATCAATAGCGGAAATACAGGTTTTATTCCCATTTTATTTTTAGTTATTGTTTCCATTGTTTTCAGTCCTTTCTTAAATAAAAAACCCCACTTAATACTGTTTTGGTACCAAGAAACAGTAAAAAGTGGGGTATATAATTCAATATACTAGACCTATGAATTATATCATATTAAGTAAGTTCTTTCAAGTAAGAGCTTACTTGACTCAAACATATATTATGAAAAATGTATTCTAAACTTAATTATTTACATTTATTTGTATTTACATAATACATTTTTAATTAATTAAAACTTATAAATTTAGTAGTTCTATAAAGAAAATTTTAATTCTTAAATAAGTGTAATTTAAATAGCTAATTTGCATTATAATTCTATTAATAAAAGTGAATAATAAAAGTATAGTATTTGTTAAAAGAATGAAAAGATTTATAAAGTCTTTTTTATTTATTTATAATGAATTAATAAAAGATAGTATACTTTATATTAAGTTATATATCTTAGGAGGAATTTTATGAGTTTGTACATTGAAGAAGCACATTATGTGTTATTTAATAAAATTTTATGGTTTGAAAGTTTAGAAGAAGATATAATTAATTTAGCTGAAAATGAGGGCTTAAATATTGAACTTTTAATTAAAGAAATAAATGAAGAATATGGACCAAAACTTCCTAATCTTCCTTTAGAAGAAATGGTTGATATAAATGATGTCAGTAGATGGTTACAAGAAAAGATTACTTCAGCAGAAGAAAGAACTGCTGCATGGATTACAAGAATTATAAATAATAATAGTAACGCAAAAGATAAACTTGAAATTCTTTATAAAAATCAAGGAAAAAAAGCTGCTGAAGAACTATTAGAAAAACATGTAGATTTAAAAACAGCTCCACAGATATTTAAGGGTATATATAAGTATATACTAGATGGAATACCTAGTGATAAAGTAAATGAAATTATTTCATCAAATGAAAATAATATTGAATGGAAAATAAAAATTTGTGTTCATGAGACTATCTGGAATAAAGAGCATGGAGATGTTAATTATTTTTACCATTTAAGAAGTAAGTGGATAGAAGAATTTGTACATAGTGCAAATAAAGAATTTAAATATATAAAAAATAAAGATGGAATACAGTTAATTGTTAAAAAAGATATGTATGAGTAGTTATTAAATAATGTTGATAATTTAATAATATTTTATGACATAATTACGCATTAAGTTAAAACCTATTAATTAAAAAAACTCTTAATAGATATGAACATAATATTAAGAGTTTTTTAAGAAATAACTAATATCTTTATAAGTTATAGTTTATTATAATAAAAGTGTACTATATAAAGTAATACACTTAATACAAGGAGGTAAGTATATGAGAAAATCTAAAATAGTAGTAGCTTTAGGTGGATTTGTAGTTATGACAGCACTACTTTGCATAGGATCTAGTGATAAGATATACAAAAAGCAAGTACATTTTAATACCACAGATGAAATATTAAATCAATTAGAAAACAATAAAACTATAGTATTTAATGAAAAAAGTGACTGGGTGGCTAGCAAGCAATTTAGTGAGTGTCTTTCATTAAGAAAAAGAATTGCAGGATCAGCAATAGATTATGAAACTATTCGTAACATAGAAAAACAAGAATTAGATGAAGAAGAGATTAACTCAATAAAGAAGGAGTATATTGATGCTGCATCAAGATTATCCAATTATAAAATACAAGATAATATTAATGTTGTTAGGATTAAAGCGGATACACAGTACCCAAGGGCAAATTCCTTAAATAAACAGATGATAGATATGATATTAGTAGATGAAGGTGAAGGGAAAGTAATAGATTATATAAGTATTTGGGATATAGATGATAATGGAGAAATAATTAAGGAGAATCATAATGATAAAGGTTGATCCAAGGAGCAGTACTCCTATATATGAACAAGTTGAACTTAGAATTAAGGAATTAATTTTAAAGGGCGCTTTAAATGAAGGTGAAAAATTACCATCAGTTAGAGAATTATCATCGATATTAACTATAAATCCTAATACTATAAGTAAAGCTTACAGGGAATTAGAGAGAGAGGGTATTATAGAAACATTGAGGGGAAAGGGAACATTTATAACTAATAATATAAAATCAACTACTGACTCAAAAAAATTAGAGAAAATTAGAGAAGAATTAAAGAATTTAATTTTAGAGGCAAGTTATGTTTCAATAGACAAAGAGAAATTTTTAAATATAGTACAAGTAATATTTGATGAATTAGGAGGAAAAGATCGTGATTCAGGTAAGTAATTTATCTTTTAAGATAGATGATAAAGAAATTTTAAAAGATATTAATTTAAATATAAATGAAGGAAAAATATTTGGGATAATTGGTCCTAATGGAGTAGGCAAATCTACTTTGCTTAGATGTTTAAGTGGAATTTATAAGACAAGTGAAGGAGAAGTTAAATACAATGATGAAAATGTGTATAATAATCCAAAGGTTAAAAAAAATATTGGATTTGTAGCAGATGAAAATACCTTCTTTTATAATTTTAAAGTTAAGGAAGTTTTGAGATACTATAATTATGCATATAAAAATTTTGATATTGATAGATTTAATGAATTAAATGAAATATTTAAACTACCATTAAATAAATTTGTGTTTCAATTTTCAAAGGGAATGAAAATGAGATTATCTTTGGCATTAGCATTTTCAATTAAAGCAAAATATTTGATTTTAGATGAACCAACATCTGGACTTGATCCAATAGTGAAAAATAAGCTTTTAAAGATATTTATAGATGAAGTTGCTAATAATAATGCTACTATTATAATAAGTTCTCATCACCTTGGCGAATTAGAAAGAATATGTGATGAAGTTGCTATATTGGATGAAGGAAAAGTTTCTTATAAAAATTCTATTGAAAATATGAAAAATAAAATAAAGAAAATACAAGTAGCATTTGATAAGCCAACATATGAAGAGGATTTAGAATTAAAAGGAGTATTTAAGATATCTAAAGTTGGACGAGTATTTACAATTATAACAGAACAATATGATGAAGAATTTATAAAAGCTTTAAATAAGTTTAATCCATTGTTTATGGAAGAAATAGATTTAAGCTTAGAAGATATCTTTATTTACAAAGTAGATAAGGAGGAGAACAATGAAAAGATATTTAAATAAGGCTTTAATTTATCAATGGTTTAATTCTGCTAAATTTGCAATAATTGCAGGCATTCTATTTTGGGGGGTATATGCTAATTCTTTAATTGGTAGTGTGTATAGAAGTGTAATGTATGGTGTTGAGAAATTGGATTCTAATAGTTTTAAAACGGCAGGATTAGAGCAATATTTTGTATTAGGATTAATATTTTTAGTAATATATGTTTTGACTTTTGGAAATAACAAAAGAAATACTGAGATATTTTTATGTAGTGGTCCATATACTAAGAAACAAATAAAATTTAATGAATTGTTTTGTTATATGATTACATTAGTATTTTTTATTCTGATATATTTATATATAGCAGCTACATTCTATATTAGGAATATGGATAGCTTTGTAATAATTAATGGATATTCAACTATAATTATGGTTGAAATTATAAGAATTGTATTATTTGGAATACTAGGAATAATAATAATGCTTACTATAGAAGCTATGTTTTCTAATAATATGGTTGGCATAATGTTTATGATTATAATACCATTTTCATTTGTATTTTCAATTATTAGAAAATTTGATAATTATTATTGTATGTGGATAAATAGAGTGAGTTTTAGAGAACGTACCATTGAAGAGTTAAATAGATTTAATTCATCTGGACTTTTTGATGGATATATATGTGCTAATGAAATTAGAATGAGAAATTTATTTATAGCATCATGCATACTTATAATGATCATAGTAGTTTCCTTGGTTATATTAAACTATATTCAAAGAAAAAATTCTTTAGAAACTAATGTGGGTTTTTTTGGATCTGCATGGAGCAAAAATTTGGTGATAGTATATATAGCAATTTCATCTGGTATAATTTTAAGCGATTTAATACTAGGAAATTATAAAGAACAATTTATTAGCTCATACTATTTAGTTGAAAAAATATCTATTAATGATTATTTAATAGGCTTTGGAGTAGATTTTGGCTTATCAGCTATAGTAGGAATTATAATATATATGATAATTAAAAAAATATCAAAAAAGTTAGCATAAAATTTATTAGAGAAGAGTCATATCAAAATTATTTGGTATGACTCTTTCTTTAATGTCTAGGAAAGTATAGGATTTCTAGGAATAACATCTAGTAACTAGTATGAAAAATTATTTTTAAACAATAGAACACAAAATTTAAAGTTTGAATAATATATACTAAACGAAAGAATAGGAGTTGGTAAACATGTCAAAGAAATCTTGTGATTGTTGTAAATGCGAATGCTGTTGCAAACCATGTTGTAAACCATGCTGTAACCCATGCTGTAACCCATGTTGCAATCCATGCTGTAACCCATGTTGCAATCCATGCTGCAATAATGGCGGCGGAGGCGGATTCGGCGGAGGCTTCGGTGGATTCGGATGGATCTGGATAATATTAATTCTATTTGGATTTGGCGGATTTGGCGGAGGCGGATTTGGCGGAGGCTGTGGAGGCTTTGGCGGAGGATGCTGGTAATTTCCGATTTTTAGACAAATAGAATAACAGTGACGCAGATTGCAAAGTCACTTTATTATGTGAATAGAGGCAATATAGCCTCTATTTGCATGTAATCTATTAAAATAATAAACCAGTTTCTTATGCTAATTTCTATTCTTCTTGAGAGGAAAGTATTAAGAAACTTAGGTTTATTATTTATAATTATAATTTTAATATCAATTAATATAAAAATTATGGTATATTTATTAATGCAATATAAAAAATTAATTTATATGTATTTAAGATAATTTCACTTAGTATAGATTTATTAAAAACTAAGTGTTACTTAAATAAATGTTTATTTTATGGAGTTGATTAGTATTATGGAAGAAAGATTACAAAAATATATGGCAAGTTGTGGCGTAGCTTCAAGAAGAAAATGCGAAGAGATAATATTAAATGGAGAAGTTAAAGTTAATGGAGTAGTTGTAACAGAACTTGGAACTAGAGTAAATTCTGTAGAAGATAGAGTTGAATACAAAGGTAGCTTAATAACTAAGGAAGAAAATAAAGTTTACATAATTCTTAATAAACCTGAAGGATATATAACTTCTGCAAAGGATGAAAAGGGACGTAAAACAGTTTTAGACTTAGTTAAAGTGAGTGAAAGAATATATCCAATTGGAAGATTAGATTATGATAGCTCAGGGCTTATTTTATTAACAAATGATGGAGACATATATAATAAAATAATTCACCCAAGAGAAGAACTAAATAAGAAATACATAGCAGTAGTTAATGGTGAAGTGTCAAAAAAGGACATAGATACTTTTAATAAAGGAATCGATATTGGAGGCTATGTAACAGCACCGGCGAGTCTAGAGGTTTTAAGTTATGAAAATGGAAAATCTACAGTTGAAGTATGTATTCATGAAGGGAAAAATAGACAAATAAGAAAAATGTGTACAGCTATAAATCATGAAGTATTATCATTAAACAGAGTGTCAATAGGAGAAATACAATTAAAATATCTAAAAAAAGGTGAGTGGAGAGAATTAACTATTGAGGAGTTAAATTATATAAGAAACTTATAAAATCATGTTGTTTTAATAAATTTGCTGATATAAATGAATGATTTTCAGTAATAACTTGCAAATTAAGAGTTTTTATTCTTAATATTTCAATATTCCTTGAATATATGATTGTAAGATGATAGAATTTAAATGAATATTATTCAATATTGTGAACGATAGGGTGATAAAAAAACATGAATGATATAAATAATGATAATAATGAAAATACTAAAGATTTAATGAGACTCATTCAAATTAAATTTTCAAGATTAAGCAAAGGTCAAAAATTAATTGCAGAATACATATTAAAGAACTATGATAAAGCTGCATTTATGACGGCAGCAAGGCTTGGAACTTCAGTTGGGGTATCAGAATCAACTGTTGTAAGATTTGCAAATGAATTAGGATTCTCAGGATATCCTAAGTTACAAAAAGCATTACAAGAACTTATAAAAAACAAACTTACAACTGTTCAGAGAATAGAACTTCAAAATGACTACTATAGTGATGGAGATGCATTAAAGGGTGTACTTAAAGCTGATATGGAAAATATCAGAGCAACATTAGAGAAGATAAACCAAAATGTTTTTGAAAATGTTGTACAAAGTATATTTGAAGCAAAAAGGATATATATCATAGGTCTTAGAAGTTCAACTGCACTGGCAGAATTTTTAGGTTTTTATTTAAATGTAATTCTTCAAAATGTAAGAATTGTAAGCTATGGAATTTCAGATATTTTTGAACAAATGATAAATATAGGCGAAGATGACTTAGTTATTGGAATAGGATTTCCAAGATATGCTGCTAAAACTATAGACGTATTAGCTTTTGCACAAGACAGAAAAGCAAAAGTAGTAGCATTAACAGATAGTTTATTATCACCTTTAGCTTCTAAAGCAGATTATGCTTTAATTGCTCAAAGTAATATGGCATCATTTGTTGATTCATTAGTAGCTCCTTTATCTGTAATAAATGCATTGGTTATTGCAGTTGGAATGAGAGAAAAAGATCGTATTTCAACTACGTTTGGTAGTTTAGAACAAATATGGAAAGATTACAATGTGTATTCTTATAATAATAGAAATGTAGCTGATGATTAATAATTATTTGAAAAGCCTTAAGGAAATTATTAAACTTATTTCCTTAAGGTTTTTGTTTTATAAATTTTGATATTTTGAGACTTAATGGTAGTATATAATAATAAAAATACAATATCTTGTTGTATAGTACACGAGATATTTGAGAAAGGATTTTAAATATGAATTTTAACATTAATATTCCAGATGATGTTAGATTTATTCTTGAAACTCTAAAGAAAAATGGTCATGAAGCTTATATAGTTGGTGGATGTGTACGAGATAGTATACTTAATAATATTCCTAAAGACTGGGATATAAGTGCGACTTGTTGCTAATTGAAAAGATTAGCCTAATTAGCTGATTAAATTCAGAAATTAAGAACTGTTATTACGAGAAATCAAATGAAAGAATAACGTCTTGAAGGGTTTCCACTAATACTCCGATTAGCGTTTCAATGAGCAAACATTGAAGGGTTAAAAGCTCGGTGAAGACGGCTGAGAATCACCGTAAAGTATAACCTAGTTATACTACGAAATGCGAACTAGAGGTAGTCGAGTGTATGATAGGTCGGGTGTCTATAAAATATCTATGGTTAGGATGCTACTAAGTAGCTGACGAAGTTGGGAATGTACGGGTCTAAACCCAGAATATTTAGAAATGAATATAACACATAAGTGTTGTAAGTGTGGATTAGTAAGATTTTACGTTATGAAAATCCATATAATGTTACAGGCATTATCAAGCTTACAGGCTCAGACTAACGACCTACGGATATATGTAAAGATAGTGATAACGGAACAAGGAAAGCTTAGAATATGGAGATTTTGCTATCTATGAAGTATTGATAAGGAAAAGATTATTTCTATAACTTATCTTAATCTAAGTGAGAGTGGTGGCACAAAGCTAAGATAATTATTGTAATGATAATTTAGCTATAGCCACTAGACAATTGATATTTGACAATTAAATAAATGAATGAATCCAAGGTTCGAGTAAGACTAAGAGATATGAAACTCAATTTGTAGTTATACAAAGGAGGAAGTAATAGACTTGGGGGAAAGCTTAAAACTAGAGAAAAGACAGATGCTAAGAAATAATGAATATTACACAATGCAAAGCATATTTGACAATCTGTACAATCAATCTAGTAGCAATAAGAAATTTACTAAATTAATGCAGTATATAAGTTCTAAAAATAATATCTTACTAGCATATAGAAATATTAAGAAAAATAAGGGGTCAACAACTGTTGGAACTGATAATCTTGATATAAGTTACTTTAAGGTAATGAATACAGAAGAATTAGTAGTATGTATTCAAAATAAACTTGCAAATTATATGCCTAAAAGCGTTAGAAGAGTTGAGATTCCTAAGCCAAACGGTAAAACTAGACCTCTAGGTATTCCATGTATTGAAGATAGAATTATCCAACAATGCATTAAACAGATATTAGAACCAATATGTGAGGCTAAATTTCACAATCATAATTATGGTTTTAGACCAAACAGGTCGACAGACCATGCTATAGCTAGAAGTATGAGTTTAATGAACATCAACAAGTTACATTATGTAGTGGACATTGATATCAAAGGTTTCTTTGATAATGTTAACCATAGCAAACTTAAAAAACAAGTATGGAATTTAGGTATCCAAGATAAAAACTTAATTAGTATTATTGGAAAAATTCTAAAATCAGAAATACAAGGCATAGGAATACCAAGTAAAGGTACACCACAAGGCGGTATAATTAGTCCATTATTATCTAACATAGTTCTAAATGAATTGGATTGGTGGATTAGTTCCCAATGGGAAACCTTTGAAACAAAGTATAAATATAAATTTAAAGGTGATGCTCATAAAACTTTGAGAAATAGTAACCTAAAAGAAATATGGTTAGTAAGATATGCTGATGACTTTAAAATATTCTGTAGAGATTATAAAACTGCACAAGAAATATATAATGCTACAAGATTATGGTTAAAAGAAAGACTGGATTTAGATATAAGTCCCGATAAATCTAAAATAACCAATCTAAGAAAAAATTATACAGAGTTTTTAGGATTTAAACTTATGGTTAAACCTAAAAAAAATAAATATGTTTGCCAAAGTAGAATGTGTGATAAGGCTAAAAAGAATACTATTAACAAGCTAAAGGAACAAATTAAAAAAATCAAAAAGCAATGTAATCATAAAGAGGTATTAAATATGAATTCAATGATATTAGGAAGTCATAATTATTACAATAGTGCAACAAATATATCATTGGACTTTAAGCAAATTAATTTCTTAGTAACAAAAACCTTGGAAATACGATTAAAGAATTGGATATCAGATAAGCCAAAGTTTACAAAAACCTATGAACGGTTATATGGAAATTATAATGGTAAAGTCAGAACAATATATGATATAACATTATTTCCAATCTATGGTTGTAAAACTAAACCACCTATGAACTTTAGTCAAGACGTATGTAATTATACAAAACAAGGTAGAGAGAAAATCCATAAAAATCTTAGAGGGTATAAACATTTGATCGACTACCTATTAAGAACAACAAATGGAAACAATACTGCAGAGTTTGATGATAATAGAACATCATTGATTGCTGGGCAACAGGGTAAGTGCTATATTACACGATTAGACCTAGAAATAGGTAATATGGAATGTCACCATAAAATTCCAAAAGAATTATATGGGTCTGATGAATACAAAAATTTAGTTTGGATAAGTGGAGAAGCACATAAGCTAATCCACTGCACAAAAAAAGATACTATTGAAAAATATCTAGGTTTATTATCCCTTGATGAAAAGGGGATAAAACGAGTCAATTCTTTAAGAAAGTTAGTAGGAAATTCAGTTATTTAATTTAAAAAGATAATCAATTGTTGGAACGCCGTATGAGTTCGAAAGACTCACGTACGGTGTGAAACAGGGGAAAAGATGGAGATTACTTCAAAGTCTTACCTATTGTTATCAACTAAAGCAAGACCCGAAGAAGTTATAAAATTGTTTGATAAAGTTATATTAACAGGGGTTAAACATGGCACAGTAACTGTACTTATAAATTCAGAAGGTTATGAAGTTACTACATATAGAATGGATGGAGAATATGAAGATAGTAGACATCCTAAAAAAGTAAATTTTGTATCAAATTTAAAAGAAGATTTAGCAAGAAGAGATTTCACAATTAATGCTATGGCATATAATAAAGTAGATGGATTAATAGATTATTTTGAAGGAGTAGGTGATTTAAAGAAAAAAGTTATAAAAACAGTAGGTAATTCAGAAAAAAGATTTTCTGAAGACGCGTTAAGAATGTTAAGAGCTATAAGATTTTCATCACAATTAAATTTTAGTATTTCAAATGAGACATTAAATTCAATAAAAAACTTAAGAGATAGTATAAAAAACATATCCAAAGAAAGAATTAGAGAAGAATTTAATAAGATACTTTTGAGTAATACAAAAGGTATTGATGTTTTAAGAGAAACGGGCCTAATTGAGTATATTGTTCCAGAAATAATTAAGTTTTATGACTTCAAAATTGATAATATATATTATAATGATAATTTATATGCTCATACAATTATGGCTACTGAAGCAATAGAAAAAAAACTATATTTAAAATTAACTATGTTATTTCATAATTTAATTAAAATAAACAATGAAGATATAGAGTATACTATTTTACAAGTTAAAAAGTTTTTAAAAGAATTTAAATATGATAATTATACAGTAAATAAAGTTACAACTTTGATAAGGTATATGAATAATTCTTTAAATACAAAATTAGAAATAAAACAAATATTAAATTTAATTAACTTAGATTTGTTTGAAGATTTGTTAAAAGTAAAAGAAGCTGAAATATTATCTCAAAATCCATCATATAAGGAAGAAAGGTTATCAAAGTTGTTATATATTAGAGAAAATCTTAAAGACGTAATTTTTAATAATGAATGTTTTAACTTAAAGAATTTAAATATAAATGGTGAGGATTTGATAAGTTTAGGTCTTGAAAAAGGAAAGAACATTGGTGAAATGTTAAATGAATTATTAGAATTAGTAATTATAAATCCAGACTTAAATAATAAAGAAATCCTTATAGATATTGTAAAAGAAAAAATAAATTTATAAGGAAGATGTGAGGTTATTATGGAAAAAGCAATAAATTATATGGAAATATGGGTAAAAGAGTGTATGGAAAAGTTATTAATTGAAAATGATATGTGCAAATGTGATAAATGCAAAAAAGATATTTTTGCACTTGCCCTTAATAATTTAAAACCATATTATGTATCAACAAATAAAGGTGAAATAATGGCTAAAATAAGTGGGATGTATCAGCAATTTGAGACTGATATAGTAATAGAGGTTTCTAAAGCAATAGAAACAGTAAAAAAATATCCTAAACATACAGATGAAACATTTTAGAGTGATATATAACTAATTAAAAATCCTATAAACTGACTTAAAATTATTTAAATATAATTTTAAGTCAGTTTTTTCTTTCGAAATTCTTAAGAATTTCAATGAGGGTTTTGTAATATTTTACTTTTATTATAAAGATAAGGCATATTTAAAAGCCTAAAAGGATTAGATTTTCTATCAACTAATAAAATATGGTAAAATTAACATGAATTTTAAATTATTAAGGAGGATCAAATGAAAAGTTACAATATTTTAGTTGTTGATGATGATAAGACAATAACTGAAGCAATAGAGGTATATTTAGTTAACGAAGGGTATAAAATTTTCAAAGCTTATGATGGTATACAAGCATTAGAAGTTATAGATCAGCAAGATATACACCTTGTTATATTGGATATAATGATGCCGAATATGAATGGGACTAGAACTACTATTAAGATAAGAGAAGAAAAACAGATTCCAATAATAATGCTTTCAGCTAAATCAGAAGATACCGATAAGATATTAGGTTTAAACTTAGGGGCAGATGATTATATAACTAAGCCATTTAATCCACTAGAACTTATAGCAAGAGTTAACTCTCAAATAAGAAGGTATACTAAGTTTTCTCCTTTAAAAGAAAATAACAATGTGATTACAGTAGGAGGGATAGAACTAAATAAGGAGAGTAAAGAAGTATTTGTAGATGGTGAGAATATAAGATTAACTCCATTGGAATTTAAGATTTTGACTCTTCTTATGGATAATCCAAATAGGGTTTTTTCCATTGAAGAAATTTATGAAAGAGTTTGGAATGAACCGGTCTTTAACAATGTGGATACAGTTACCGTTCATATAAGAAGGATAAGAGAAAAGATAGAAATAAATCCTAAAGAACCAAGATATTTAAAGGTGGTGTGGGGAATTGGATACAAAATTGAAAAATAACAAAAAAATCAGATATACTAATTTATTGATTTTACTCTTATGTATTATGATTTTACCTATTTTTATGAGCTCATCCAATAAATTTATTAGAGCTCAAAATAATACGAAGGTTGAACAATTTTTAGTAGATGTTATGAATGATGTATGTTTCTCAGCAAGGGACATGAATTATTATGTTAATGAATCAGATGGAAGTCTAAAAGAAGAAGCTATACAAAATCAAATAAAATACTTAGAGAATGTTGATAGAGGTAGTTTGAATGATGTTACAAATGAAATTAAAAATTTTATGAGTGATAATGAAGAAAACAATAATTTACCTGAAAGTGATGAGGAAAAGCTTAAATTTCTAGAACACAATGAATATTATAATGAAATGGTAGATAGACGCAATAAATTAGAGGAAAAGCTTAAACAAGGTGATGAAGCATATAGAGAAGAGGGTATAAAAAGTATACAAGATTACTTAGAAGACAAATATCAATATCTTGCAGAGTATAGAAATGTAGAATATTATATAGAAAAGAATGAAGAAGAAGAACCTATAACAAATATTAAAGGTAAATCAAAAAATGATATTATAAATGAAACTCAAAGCAATTATAAGTATTATATTATGTTTTTAAATATTAATTATAAAGTTCCAGAAGAAATTAATGTTTCAAACAGTTTAAAAGAATCCATTAATGGAACACATAATTATTATGGAATACAGAATCTTTATAATAATAAACAAGTTATTGTTAGGATATCGAACCCATTAAAAAGTGGTGATGAAATAGCCAATGACATTAATGAAAAAAATGAAGAAAATTTTAAGGGATATGCTTTTCTAATTTTAACTTTATTAGATATTTTTATGATTATTATTTTAATATTGAAATGTAAAAAAACATTATATTTAATATTAAAGGATAATTTTATAATAAGACTTTACAAGAATTTATTTATTGAAATAAGATGTTTAATTTTTGTATTATCTATAATATGTTTAAGATTTTTATATGATGTAGTATGTTGGAGTGATATACTATATTGGAATGATTTGTATACCCTCATTATAGTAGAGTTTATATCAATATATTTAGTGGTATCAGACATAAGAAATTTATATTTATTAAATAAAGAAATAAATATAAAAAATTATATTTGTAAAAAATCATTACTTTATAAAATGCTTTTTAAAATGAAAGAGTTAATGAAAGAAAGCTTTTTAATAAAATCAACTTCTTCAAGACTTATAATTTCAATAATAGTATTTATTACTTATGCTATTGTAGTATTTATACAAGCATATTGGATGGGGTATGTTGGATGGTGGCCTTACATGGAGCCATATGAGGTAATGAAATTAATACCTAGCATTATTTTTACAATATGTATAATAATGTATTTTCTTTTCGTTGCAAGGAATATCAATAGAATAAAAATTGGTACAGATAATATATTAAAAGGAAATTATAATAATAAAATTGATGTAAAAGGAGCAATAATCCTTAAGGATATAGCAAATAATGTTATGAATATAGAAGATGGGTTAGACAAGGCTATAGATAAGGCAGTTAAGAGTGAAAAAATGAAGGGAGAATTGATTACTAATGTATCTCATGATTTAAAGACTCCACTAACTTCTATAATTAATTATATAGATTTATTAGATAAAGAAAATGTTTCAGAAGAAGATAAAAAAAGGTATTTAGAAATTCTTAAAGAAAGATCACTAAGACTAAAGGTTTTAATTGAAGATTTATTTGAAGCTTCAAAAGCAGCATCTGGAACTTTAGAATTAGATATGGAGAACTTAGATTTAGTAGCTCTTATTAGACAGACTATAGGAGAATTTGAAAATGAAATAGAAAAATCTAATTTGCAATTTATAAAAAACATACCTGAAAAAAAATTATCTATATATGCTGATGGGAAAAAGACTTTTAGGGTATTCCAAAATTTAATATCTAATATACTTAAGTATTCTATGAAGAACTCTAGAGTATATATTGAAGTATTTGAAGAAAATGAATATATATCAATAGTATTTAAAAATATATCAGAATATCAAGTTGATTTTACTGAAGAAGAAATACTAGAGAGGTTTAAAAGAGGTGATAGTTCAAGAACAACTGAAGGATCAGGTCTTGGATTATCAATAGCAAAAAGTTTAGTTGAATTACAAGGTGGACAGTTTACTATTAGTATTGATGGAGATTTATTTAAGGTAGTAGTTAATTTGAAAAAAGCTTAAAACTTATAAGGTTAGTATTATTTAAAATATTAATTTTATATAGGTCTGTAGATTTAGGAATTTGATATATAAAAAGACTATCTCAAAAAATATATTTGTATATTTGAGATAGTCTTTTCTTCTTGTATTATATATTAATGGAACATTGATATTGTAGTATAAGGTGGAATTAGACTTTGATTTTTATAATCTTTATTTTCAGACAGTCTGTTGAAAATATGATAATATATAACTATATGATGAAAAAGTAAGAAATAAATGATTGTTTTAAGAGTATGGTGTATATAATTTATATAAATTAAATAATAGGAGATAAAGATAATAATGGAAGATAAGATAATACTAACAATATGTATTGCATTATTAATAATTATAATTTTACTTATATTTGCAGGAAACTATTTTTACAATTTTTCACTTAATCCCAATATATCAAAAGATAAAGTATTTGATAGCAACAAAAACTTTGGAAGTGAAGTAGTAAAGAAAGATGAAACTAGCGGAGAGGATAGAGAAGAAGATAGAGAATGGATATTAAATACATCAAAGTATAATGATATATATATAAAGTCATTTGATGATTTAAATCTTCATGGATATCAAATCTTATATACTAATAATTCACAAAAATGGGTTGTTATGGTTCATGGATATACTGGTGAGGGTATGAGAATGGGAAGTAGAGCAAAGGCATTTTATGAAATGGGTTATAATATAGTAATACCAGATTTGAGAGGTCATGGTAAAAGTGAGGGGAATTATATTGGTATGGGATGGCACGATAGAAAAGATATTATTGAATGGATTAATTATATAGTAAATAAAGATAAAGAATCTGAAATTTTATTATATGGTATTTCTATGGGTGCAAGTACTGTTATGATGACATCAGGTGAAAATCTTCCAAGTAATGTTAAGGCTATCATAGAAGATTGTGGTTACACATCAGCTTGGGATGAATTTTCATATCAATTAAAAAGTATGTTTAAATTACCTAAATTTCCAATAATGTATGCAGCAAGCGTTATTACTAAAATGAAATCAGGATATTTTTTAAAAGAAGCTTCAGCTATAAAACAAGTTAGTAAATCAAAGACCCCCATATTATTTATTCATGGAGAGGAAGATAAATTTGTACCATATTTTATGCTAGATAAGGTATATAATGCAGCGAAATGTGAAAAAGAAATATTAATAGTAAAAGAAGCAGGGCATTGTAAGGCTCATAAAGTTAATCCAGATTTATATTGGAATACTATAAAGAAATTTGTTGATAAGTATATTAACTCTGTGTAAACTATATAAAAATAAAATTAGCAATTATAAAAGTGATATCTAGATTTTTATAATACTAGATATCACTTTTATCTCATTAACAACTTTTATATTAAATTTTAAATTTAGATATTTGGTTATTTAATTCTTCTACACTTTCTTTGGATTTTAGTACTTCTTCCATAATTGTATTAGATTTTTCATTTATATTTGATACTTTTTCAGCAATATTTGAAGTTCCGTCTGCTCCTTCATTTGAAGCCATAGATACATGTCCAATTGTTTCTGTTACTTGTTGGAGTGAAGCTAAAAGTTCCTCAGAAGTAGAGCTGAATTCTAGTACAAGATTACTTACAAATTCTGCATCTGTACTATATTGATCTGCTATATTTAACATTGTATTATAATCACTTTGTACATCTTCAGAAACAAAATTTAATAATTCATTAGAACTAGATGATAAATCATCAACTGATACTACAACTTTTTGAGTTATATTTTGTATTTCAATAACTGTATTTTTACATTCTTCTGCAAGTGTTCTTATCTCATCTGCAACCACTGCAAAACCACGTCCAGCTTCTCCAGCACGTGCAGCTTCAATTGCAGCGTTTAATGCTAAAAGATTTGTTTGAGTTGATATCTGCATTATTGATTCTGATAATACAGTAATTTGTTGTACTACTTGTGAATTTTCTATTGCTGTTTGTAATTTATATTTAGTTTGTGAAAAAATATTTATACTTTTTTCTTGTGAATTATTAACATTGAGTTTAGTAGTTATTGCCCTTTTATTTATTTCAGAAGCTTCTATAGCACCTTCTTGAGCTTTTTTTGATATAGAGTCAACAGCTTTTTCTATCTCATCTGCTGTTGCATTAATTTCTTGTGCTGATGCAGCAGTTTCTTCCATTCCTGCTGATAATTCTTCTGTAGTTGAGGATACATCTTCTATATTTTCATTTAAATTATTTATATTTTCTGAAATAGTGTTTACTATAGTTTTAATACTGTCAGATTCACCTTTTACATTTCCAATCAAAAGTTTTAATGAGTTTTGCATACCAGTTATTGCATTTGAAATTTCACCTATTTCATCTTTTCTTCTCATGAACTTCTCAGGAAGAGTAATTGTGAAATCCCCTGTGGATACACGTTTTAAATGATTTACAGCAGTAGTTAATGGAACTGAGATAGATCTTGAAATTGTAAAAGTTACTACATAACCAAGGCATACGATAATAAAAAATATTACTCCAAATAATTTTTTAGAAAGATTAAAATCTTCATTATTTTGATTATTTAGACTATTTGCTAATTGAGAATTATATATAGCAATTTCTTTTAAGTTTGTTTGAAATTCAGATTGATTATTTTCAACAGTTTTAAATTCCTCAAGAGCTTCATTCTGTTTTCCATCCATTGCTAGTTTAACTGCAGAATTCATTCCTTTTGTGAAATTTTTAAGATTACTTTCAACAATAGGAATTCTATCTAGTGCATATTGTTCATTAGCTATTTGTTTAAAGTTTGTCCAATTTGTGTTAAAAGTTTCTTGTCTAGTTTGAATGTCCTTTAATTTTTCGTTCTGCGTATCTTTGTCTTCTATATTTAATAGTATGTAATATAAATCTGATTCTATAGCTCTAGCTTGATTTCTGTTATCATTTAACCATTCAATACTTAATAAGTTTTGTTTATACATTTCTGCCATGCTTTTATTTGACTTCGCAATATAATAATATCCGATTCCACTCATAATACTAATTAATATTAATGCTATTAATGATAGAATTATTAGTTTAAATCTTATCTTAAGATTATTCATTATATTCTGAACCCCCTTTTTATATTTTCGACATAATTATACAACACATGCAAGGTTTTGCATATATATTACAAAAAATTAAATCTGTATAAATTTAGTGATAATTTATTAAAAGATATGTGCAAAGATTTAACTAACTTATTAGTTAAAGAAAATTCTTTATATTGCTTTCAATAAATTCTAGAGCATTATGGCATTTGTTATTAAAATTAACCATTGTTCCATGACTTAAATTTATTTAAAAACGGAATAGTTACAAAGTGTTTAAATTAGATAAATTATGGATAAAATGTTTAATAATTGATTAAACATTATGATTACAAATAATGTTTATCTAGTGTAAATTAGAATAATATTATAATAGTAGAGGTATTTTTTATGAATTACGATAAAATTATTTATAGACCACCAATAGAATCAAATACTTTATTATTACAAGTAACATCAGGATGTTCGCATAATAGCTGTGCATATTGTAACATGTATAAAAATATAAAATTTCAAAAAGAGGACTTGAATCAAATAGAAGAGGACTTAAAAGAAGCAAGTAGATTACATAAAGATGATTCAAGAATTTATTTATTAAACGGAGATCCATTTATTTTAAATACAGAAGAATTAAAAAACATAGCTATTTTAATAAGAAAGTATTTACCTAAATGTAAGACAATAGCTATGTATGCTTCAATAAAAAGCATTAAATTAAAGACTATAGATGAATTAAAAGAATTACGCAAGCTTGGAATCAATGATTTATATATTGGTTTAGAAAGTGGAAATGATGAGGTTCTTTTAAATATTAATAAAGGAAATGCTTCAAAAGACGCTTTAGAGCAATTAAGAAAATTAGATGAAGCAGGAATAGGATATTATTGTATGGTTATGACTGGTGTTGCTGGAGCAGGTAAAGGAATAAGAAATGCTACTGATACAGCAAAATTATTAAATAAAGTAAATAGTAAGGGGATTTTTCCATTATCTTTAATATTAATGTCAGGAACAAAGTTAAATTCAGATTGCTTGCTTGGAAAATTCAAAGAAGCAACAGAATTAGAAAGATTAGTAGAATTAAGAACTTTGATAAAAAACTTAAATGTTAATGAAAATACATTGTTTAGTTCAAAACATGAATCAAATTTTATACAAATGTCTGGAAAATTACCAAGAGATAAAGAAGAATTTATTAAAAGATTAGATATAATACTTGAAAATTATGATGAAATGAGATTAAAATTTGAATTTAACAGAAATTTAAGAAGTTTATAATATTCGTACCATTTATATTAAATCTGAATACTATAAGAGTATGAAATGATAACTTAAGTAGGAGGATTTTAAATGAATGGTTATCAGCTGATAATGAAAGTTCAACAAAAAATGCAGGATCCAGTATTTGCTCAAAGATTTTATAAAACAGTTGGAGATCTTAAGGGAGTACCTGGACTTCAACAAGAAGTACTTAGAATTGCTCAAATACAAGATGAAAGAAAAAGAGAAAAAGCATTAGACAAATTACCTAGCAAGGTAAAAAAAGCGGTTCAAGATTTATTATCAATGATAGAAAATTAATAAGGTCATAGTAACAAAAATATTTAACTAAATTTAAGCTGATTAGAATTTATTCAATTATAATTTTCAAAAATTAAATATTAAGCTAAGAAGCATCTAAAATAATTTATATGTTTAGATGCTTTTTTAGTGTATTTTTTAGTAAATTCTAATTTGATTTGCAAATAAATATCAATTTTATATCTAATTTTTTGGAAATATGGCGAATATGTAGTATAATAGCCAATATACTAATAGAAACCAAAGAAAAATTAGGAGAATAAAAATGAATTATAAAACTCATATAAATGGAGGTATTCTAGCGAGTTTTTATATAACTTCACAAATGCACAATATTGAATTATTACCAGTAACTATATTTGTTGGCGGTTCTATATTAGGAAGTCTTTTACCGGATATTGATCATAAAAGTAGTTATATTGGAAACAAAGCAAAGCCGGTATCTAGAGTTATAAATAAATTAGCAGGTCATAGAAAGCTTTTTCATTCACCGTTATTATATTTAATATTATATTTAATAGTGACATATCCAGTTAAAGATACACTTCAATTGATTTTTATTAATGGGTTATTCTTAGGAATAGTTTCTCATTTGATTTTAGATAGTTGTACAATTGGGGGATTACCTTGGTTTTATCCCTTAAGTAAAAAGAAAATATCATTAGGTAAAATAAAAACTAATAGTCAATTGGAATTTACTTTTTGTGGAATAATAATATTTATTAATATAGTAATATTATTAGATTTATTAAGAATAACATCAATATTTACATTTACACAACATTAAGTTGAGGTAGTATATTTATTTGTGAAATTTATATATGATGAATTGTCAAGTTAAGTGTAATATCTTGTGTAAAAATAATGAGAAATAAAATAGATTGATAAATAAACAATTAAATAAAGTGTTTATTGAGTTGATAGCAGATAGTAAAAGACTGTTAGAATTTGCAATAGACATTAAGAATTTTAGAGGAGAATGCTGTTATGAATGGAACAAATAGATGTGATATAAAAATAGGTTCTAAGGTATTAGTTGTCAAGAAAGAGGATCAACGTACAGGAAAGTTAACTGAAGGAATAGTTAAGAGAATTCTTACTAATTCTTCTAATCATCATAGAGGAATTAAAGTTATGCTTGAAGATAATGTAGTCGGAAGAGTTCAAAAGATTCTTTAAATTTAAGTAGGTTTAAGTGAGTAAGAATATTATCACATGAGCTCGTGGTTTATAAAAATCTGTATTATCTATTAGATAGTGAATAAGATAAAATAATAATTTATAAATTTTATAAAGAAACATTATGAAAGATATATACTAAAGTTTATAGATCATAATATCACATATAACTTTATGATATAATTAAATTATATGACACAAAAATAGAGCTCTATTAAAATTTATATTATAAATTAGATTTTAATAGAGTTCTTTTGAGAGAGGAAGAAAATAATGAGTAAAATTCTTGTATTAGCTGAAAAACCATCAGTAGGAAGAGATTTAGCTAAGGTATTAAAATGTAATCAAAATAAAGGTTCTTATATAGAAGGAAATAATTATGTAGTAACTTGGGCATTAGGTCATTTAGTTACATTACTAGATCCAGAAGGATATGGAGATAAATATAAAAAATGGAGTATGGAAACTCTTCCAATGCTTCCTAAAAATATGAAGTTATGTGTTATAAAGAAAACTTCTAAGCAATTTTATGAAGTGAAAAAACAAATGCTTAGAAATGATATAACTGAGATAGTAATTGCAACAGATTCAGGAAGAGAAGGAGAATTAGTTGCTAGATGGATTATAGACAAGGTTGGAGTTAAAAAGCCAATAAAAAGACTATGGATTTCATCTCAAACGGATAAAGCAATTTTAGATGGTTTTAGAAATTTAAAACCAGGTTCTGCTTATGAAAATTTATATAGAGCAGCCCAAGGAAGAGCAGAAGCAGATTGGATTGTAGGACTTAATGTTACTAGAGCTTTAACTTGCAAATATAATGCTCAATTATCAGCTGGAAGAGTTCAATCACCAACACTTGCTATGATAGTTCAAAGAGAAGAGGACATCAAAAATTTTAAGCCTAAGGATTATTATACTATAATAGCTAAAAATAATAATTTAGCTATGGAGTGGTCATCTAATGATAATAATAATAGAATATATGACAATGAGATAGCAAAGAAATTAATATCAGGATTAAAGGGTAAAGAAGGCGAAGTTTCAGAAATAAGCGAAAGCAATAAAAAACAATATTCACCTGCTTTATATGATTTAACTGAACTTCAAAGAGATGCAAATAGAATATTTGGATATTCAGCTAAACAAACTTTATCTATAATGCAAAGACTTTATGAAAACTATAAAATATTAACTTATCCAAGAACAGATTCAAGATATATAACAAGAGATATAGTTCCAACGCTTAAAGAAAGATTAAAAGCTATATCTGTTGGAAATTATTCATCATCTGCTAATCAAATATTAAAAGGAACTATACATGGTAGTAAAAGCTTTGTTGATGATTCAAAGGTAAGTGATCACCATGCTATAATACCAACAGAACAAAAGGTATCACTTGGAATGCTTAGCAAGGAAGAAAAAAATATTTATGATTTAGTTATAAAGAGATTTTTAAGTGTGTTATTACCACCTTTTGAATATATTCAGACTTCAATTAAAGTTAAGATTGGAAATGAAAGTTTTAAAGCTAAAGGTAAAGTCATAAAATCTAAAGGTTGGAAGATGGTTTATGATAAAAATGATGATCTTGAAGAAACAAGTGAAGACGGTGTATTAAAAGAACAAGTACTTCCTAATTTATCAAAAGGTGATAAGTTAAAGATAAATTCTATAGAAATAAAGAATCATCAAACTAAACCACCAGCAAGATTTAATGAAGGTACACTTTTATCAGCTATGGAAAATCCTCAAAAATATATTCAGCTAGATAAGGAGTCAGCAAAGACTTTAGGTCAAACTGGAGGATTGGGTACTGTTGCTACAAGAGCAGACATAATAGAAAAGTTATTTAATTCTTTCGTAATAGAAAAAAGAGGTAAAGATTTATATCCAACATCAAAAGGAAAGCAACTTATTGATTTAGTACCAAAAGATTTAAAATCACCTCTTCTTACAGCTAAGTGGGAAAAGACACTAGATGATATAAGTAATGGGAAAGAAGATGTTCATAATTTTATTTCTAACATGAGAAACTATGCAACAGCTTTAGTTCAAGATGTTAAATTCAGTAATGATAAATACATTCACGATAATATGACTGGTAAAAAATGTCCTGTATGTGGAAAATACATGCTAGAAGTTAAGGGCAAAAATGGCGTAATGAATGTATGCCAAGATAGAGAATGCGGTCACAGAGAAGGTGTATCTAAAATAACAAATGCTAGATGTCCTGAATGTAAGAAGAAATTAGAACTTAGAGGACATGGTGAAGGTCAAATATATGTTTGTCCAAATACAAATTGTAATTTTAGAGAAAAAGCATCACAATTCAAAAAGAGATTTGATAAAAAAGGCAAAGTAGATAAAAGAGAAGTTAATAATTATATGAAAAAAATGAAGAAGGAAGCAGAAGAATTTAATGATAATCCATTTGCTGCACTTTTAAAAGATTTTAAATAAATGCTCTGTTTTAGTAGAGTGTTGATATATACAATGCCACTTTACCTATTGTATATATCAACACATATTTAAAATAGAACTTTAAGCATGAAAAATAGTCTATTATATGTTGAATATAATAGGCTCTTTTTTGTTTAGAAAATTCTAAAAATAAAAGAATATTTAAATTTAAGAATTTAAGAACTTAAGAATTTGATTGCAAAATGTGGGATTACCAGATTAAATTTTTAATAATAAACATGCTGAAATAATATATTTATAAAGTAAGACTTATAATAATTAAAAATACATTTGCAATATTTTAAGTATATAAGAATATTTTATATTATTAGGAATAATGTTTAACAATCTTCTTGAAAAATTCTGGAGGAAAGTATATTGGAAGATAAGAGCAATATAAAAATAAGATATTTGCATTCTAATACTAATAAAGAGTTGAAAAATAGATATACTGATGAATACAAAATTTATACTCCTAAAATTGCAAAAAAATATAAGAAGACTTTTAAAATTTTACTTAAACTTACTAAAAATAGAGATAAGACTTTATATATAATGTATGACAAGGTTAAAAAATGGTATGAAGCAGAAAATATAAACATGAGCATGGAAAAGATATATGTTAAAACAAAGCTAGGTTCTTATTTAAGTGGAGGCTGCGGAATAGAGGCATCTCTTTTAACTAACTTAACGGCAAGTGCTGTTTTTGCTTATACTAGTCTGTATATAAAAAAACTTGGAACTATATCAATACTATGCTATATGTTAATGATATCTTTCTATGGACTTATTGTACTAATCAAAGAAGATGATGAAGTAGAAATGTATAATTTATTTTTAGAAGTACTAAATGAATTAGGAACAAGCAGTGAATAAAATTTTTTTTTCTACACAATATATTAGTGTAGAAGGGAAGTGTTTAAGATGTATACACCTAAAAGATCTTGTAGTGAAGAAGAAAAAAATGTTAATCGTTATAATGGGGAAGGATATCACGACCTTGGAATGGTTACAGAAAATCAAATGTCAAATATAGCGTCTAATCCTTTAACTGAACATTATCATGTTAAAGGATTTAATGATAGTACAGGAGAAAAGTATACACATACCAAGTAAAATTAAGTAGTAAATGGTGTGAATTTCCAGAATAAAAAAGCATAAAAACTTAATTTTTACACAAGCTATATGTGTAGGAAGGAAGTGTTTGTTATGAGTAATGAAAACGGAAGTTGTGGTCATCATGATAACAGTAACCTTAAGACTTGTAATGGATGTTCATGCCATGAAAAGGAAACACCATTGACTAAAGAAACAGTGAATGATACATCAGGAAAAAGCGCCACTTGTAATAACTGGTCATCAGTACCTAAAAATTATGATATTAAAGAACCATTTGAAAAACATGAAAAAACTGCTACAAATAATCAATGGTGTTCTTGTTCAAAGTAATAAGAAAACATCTATATTACAAACATAAGTTTTAAACTTAATTCCTTTCAAAAATAATGAAGCTAAATCACACTAAATATCAAGAATATAGTTATATGTAAGTATAATAATTATAAATATTTATTTATAATACTTGATGCAAAAAGTGATTTAGTAAATTATTTGGAGAGTTCCAGATATAATAAATTTATTATGTCTGGAACTTTTTTATTGTATAAGAAAAGTATAGAATTATTAAAGCTTATAAAGCTAATAATATTTAAGATTAGGAATAGATTTAGTGAAGAATTGTATTATGATATAATTTTATTAGATTTATTAAAAAACACATATTTAAATTATTTAAATACTAGGAGTTAATAGTATATTATGGAACAATTAAAAAGCATTTTAGATAATGTTATATATCTAGATATTGAAACAACAGGATTAGACGAAAACAACTGTGAAATAATCGAAATTGGTGCAGTTAAAATAAAAAATTCAAGTGTAACTACATATGAGGTACTAATAAGACCTAAGGGAAATGTTCCTGTAAGCATTTATAAACTTTGTCAGGGGTTAAAAGAGGAAGAGCTTATGAACTCAAAGTACTTAGAAGATATAAAGAAGGAGTTGTTAGTTTTTTTAGAAGATTTGCCACTTATCTGCCATAATAGAGGCTTTGAAAGAAAATTTCTCTCTTATCATATTCCTGAGATAAAAAATGAAATATTTGATTCTATGGAACTTTCAGCAATACTTGAACCTTGGAGAAAAGAGTATAATTTAGATTCTTTAATAAAGAGTATCACTATTTTAGATAAAGATGAATTTCATAGAGGTCTTGAAGATTCAATTGATACTTTAAAAGTGGTAAACTCACTTTTATGTAGAGAGTGGATTAGAGAAGAAAGTAAAAAGAAAAATAAATCACTATATAATATTATAGATAAAGACTATGAATTTTTAAAACATTGGGAATGGAAAGAATATTTATTGAAGCCAATATTATTTAATATAGAGGATTATCCTTATGTAAGTTATGAAGAAAATAAAAGGCAAGATGTTAAGCTAAAAAGAATACCAATAGATTATGAAAAGTATGAAGATCTATTAGTTAATGAAGAAATATGGAATAATGGCGGTGATTTTGGCTACCAATATAGGGAAGATCAAAAGAACTTTTCAAATAAGATAAGAGAAAATATAGAAAATGAAAAAAGAATATTTATAGAAGCACCAACTGGAAGTGGAAAAACATTTGCATATCTTCTTATAGCAGCAACTAAAGCTTATTTAAACAAAAAGAATAAGAAAATAGAAGATGCAAGTTATTTTATATCTACAAATACCAAAGAACTTCAAAATCAACTTATTGAAAAAGATATACCAATGATACTTAAAAAACTTGGATTAGACAAAAAATTGAACTATGGAGCTATGAAAGGAAAAGCAAATTATATTTGCATAGATAGATTAAATAAATGTGATGCACTTAATGAAAGCAAAGAAAGTAGTTTAACTCAATTGTTTTTAAGAAGATTATGTGATGGTGGTAAACATGGAGATATAGAAAATATAAGCTATTGGGCATATATTCATTTTGAAATTGATAAATATTTAAAAGCAATAAATTGTGATAATGAATCTTGTGATTTGGATAGATGCATTAAACCATGTTATTTAAAAAATAGGTATAATGAACTTCCTAGTGAAAATATAACTGTTATTAATCATTCATTATTATCATGTTATCCATATTCTGAAAAGAAAAAGATAAACCACTTAATAATTGATGAGGCTCATAATTTAATGGATAAATGCTATGATTTCTTTTGTGAAGAGTTTATTTCTAATGAATTCATAGAGTTATTAAATCAAATAGAAAAAGGACATCCAAGTATTTATACTCAACTTAGGACATTAAATGCAGAATATGGGTATAGAGAAAATATAGATTTAAATAAATTGAGATTTTTAGTTGAAGAGATTAATAGTAATATAATTATACTGTTAAATGAGTTTAGAAGTATAGAATTAGCGAATGGTAAGTATAATTTTACTACTGAATTCTTTTTACCTAAAGATGAATTAAAAGATATAATGAAGGACTTAAGATTACCAATATCTAATATAAAAGAAAGTATATATGGAATATATAAGGTTTTAAATGATTATATAAGAAATATCACATTAGAAGATGAAACAAACGGAGATAAAGAGCTTAGAAGTTTGAATGATTATGTAGGCAAATTAAAAGATAACTTTAATATAATAGATAAATTTTTAGAAGAAAGTACATTTTACGCAAAAGAATTAGAAATAGATATGGAATATAAAGGATTTACATTTAGAAATATACCTTTAAACGTTGGTGAATTAGTAAATGAACATATGCTTAAAGAAGTAAAAAGTACAACTTTCTTATCAGCAACTTTAAGAATAGAAAATTCTTTTAAAAAGATAAAGAAACATTTAGGTCAAGAAAATTCTGATGAGTTTATAATTCCATCCACATTTAATTTAAAACAAAGAACAAAAATATTTGCTTTAAATGATATAGGTTCTTATGATAGTCCAAATTACACTAAGAATATGGCATATTTTATATTTAATACTGCTAAAAAGTTAAATGGACATATACTTGTTTTATTTAATAGTAACAATAGAAAACAAGAAGTTTTTGATGAATTGCAATTATTAACTAGTGGAACAAAGATAGAAGTTCATGTAAATAGAAAAGCTATTTCATCTCTAAATGATAAAAATAGAAGTGTTATAGTATTAGGGGGAAAGGGATTCTTTGAAGGAATAGACATAGCTGGAGAGGGACTTACATGTGTGATGTTAGATAAATTACCTAATTATAGTATAGATTACCCAATATTAAAAGCTATAACAACATATCAAAGTAAGAGATACCAAGAAGTTAATTATCCTCAACTATGTATAAAAATGAAACAGATATATGGAAGATTGATTAGAAGTGATTTAGACTATGGATATTTTGTTATATTAGATCCAGGGAAGAATTCTAATACAATAAGAAATATAGAAAGAGATCTTAGCGGTCCGGAAATTGAAATTCTTAATTCAGATAGAGTATTAGATAAAATTGATTATGACTATAAGTTTTGGAAAAAGTATAATTTAAATATTTTGTTAAGAGATATGAGAAAGAAAAATAAAAACATTGAAATTGAATTCAATAATGAAGCGAGAAAGCATAAAATTTTTTGGGAACTTTTAGGTACCAAAGATGAGCAAAGTTATTTTCGTAACATAGATTTTAATTTAAAGGCTAAATTGTAGACAATAAGGTATGATGAAAGTAAATATTGAAAGATGTATTTCACAATATTTTCACTATATTATAGATGATTTTTAGGCAATTCCAATACCAGTAAGTTTGTAGAAATATAAATTTACGTATCAAGGTGTCTTAACATTATGTACATATTGTAGTAACATTATGTATTAAGATGCTAAACATAGTTAGGGAATGTTTGAGTCTATATGATAATAGGAGTGAATAACATGAATAAAAATACAACAGATAAAATAACTACAGACTTAGGTAAAGATCCAATAGGAAAATTACTTTTTAGTTTGGCTCTTCCAGCTATTGTTGCTCAGCTTGTAAATATTTTGTATAACATAGTAGATAGAATATTTATAGGTAGAATTGCTAATGGAGACATAGCCATGGCAGGAGTCGGAGTTGCATTCCCAATAATTCTTATAATATCTGCATTTAGTGCATTAATAGGAATGGGTGGAGCGCCAATTGCAGCTATTAAAATGGGAGAAAAAGATAATGATGGTGCTGAAAAAATATTAAGTAATAGTTTTTCTACTTTAATAATATTAGGAATAGCTTTAACAATAGGATTTTTTATATTCAAAGAACCATTGCTTTGGGCATTTGGAGCTAGTGAAGCTACAATAGGATTTGCTAATGATTATTTAGGGATATATCTTGTAGGAACTATAGCAGTTCAAATAGCTCTTGGAATGAATTCATTTATTAATACTCAAGGATTTGCTAAAGTAGGTATGACTACTGTAATGATAGGAGCTGTTATAAACATAGTTCTTGATCCTATTTTAATTTTTGGATTTGATATGGGAGTGAAAGGGGCAGCTTTAGCTACAATACTATCTCAAACAGTATCAGCAGCATGGGTGTTGTATTTCTTATTTGGTAAAAAGAGTATACTTAAGATAAGAAATAAATATTTAATTCCAAATGCAAAAATAGTATTATCAATAATGGCCCTTGGAGTATCTCCATTTATAATGCAAGCTACTGAAAGTTTAGTTTTAATATCTCAAAATAACCAACTTTCACTTTATGGTGGGGATTTAGCAGTTGGAGCTATGACTATAATGAGTAGTATTATGCAAATAATACTATTACCACTTATGGGACTATCTCAAGGTGCTCAACCAATTATAAGTTATAACTATGGAGCAAAAAATGTTAATAGAGTTAAAAAAACATTTAAATTGCTTCTTATAAGTTGTTTATCTTATACCGTTATTATGTGGGTGCTTATAATGGTATCTCCACAAGGATTTGTAAAGTTATTTAACAGTGATCCTAAATTAATAGAAATGACATCATGGAGTATGAGAATATTTTTTGCTGGAATTATAATTTTTGGTGCACAAATAGCGTGCCAACAAACATTTCTTGCTTTAGGTCAAGCTAAAATATCACTTATATTAGCTCTGCTTAGAAAAGTTATTTTATTAATACCGCTTATTTTTATATTACCTATGTTTTTTGAAGATAAATTAAGAGGGGTACTAATGGCAGAACCAGTTGCAGATATACTAGCAGCAATATCAACTATAATTTGTTTTATAATTTTTTCAAAGAAATTATTTAAAATTAAGGAATAGAGAATTTTAAAAAGCATAAGGAATTGAATTGATTTATAGTTTTAATTAATTCAATTCTTTTTTTCTTTATATGGAAAATAAAAGTAAATATGTAAATGTTATATGAATACAAAAAATATTAAATAATGCCTAATAAGACACAGATAATGCAATAATCATATACATTTGTTTGTAAGCATACTGCTAAATTTAAGTTTTTCACAAGTTATAGGATAATTAAACTTTAACTAATAGGAATAGTAATAAATCAAAATTGACAAAATAAATGTACATAAGGAAAAGAAAGCTAGGTGTAAATAAATATGAAAAAAGTATCCAAGAGATATTTACTTGTGTTAAATCTAACTGTTATGTTTGCATTTAATATGGCACATCCCGTTACTCCAAGGTTAATTACAGAATTATCATTACCTTCTTTTATGTTTGGTATATTTTTTGCTTTTATGTCTATTGCAACATTTATTTCATCTCCAGTTTGGGGAAAGCTATCCGATGAAAATGGAAGAAAAAGATATTTAATATATGGTGTTTGTGGATATGGAATAAGTCAAATTGGTTTTGGTTTTTCAAAAAATACAATATTCATATTAATCTTTAGATTATTAGCAGGTGCCTTTGCAGCAAGTTATATAACAGTTTCAATGGCATATATAACAGATATAACCAATAACAAGAATCGGATAAAGTATTTGTCATATTATTCAGCTTTTGGTTACGTAGGAAGTTCTTTGGGATCACTTATGGGAGGTGTAATAGGAAGCAATAAATATAAATTAACATTTTTATTTCAATTTGTTGTATGTTTGATAATAACCTTGTTAATAAATTTTTTTATAGGAGAGAGCATAAGGACACCATCTTTGACTATAAACAAAAAACTTAAAATATATGAAGGTGAAAAAATTAAAATAAATCTAAAATCTGTACTAGGAATTATGATAATAGCAGTTGCATTAACTTCTTTTTCAACAACAAGCTATAATTCAACAATAAATTATTATGTTGAAGCAGTTTTAAAGTTATCACCTAGTGTAATTGGTATAGTGATGTTTGTATCAGGAATGATAGGTCTTATAATGAATTTTTTTGTAAATCCTCATTTAGCACAAAAATTTAATGAAAAGAATCTCTTTAAAGCAGTTGTAGTTTTTTCAGGAATATCTCTTATAATAGCATCATTAATAGAAAATTTAATTATTGCAATAATTTTTGTGATAATTTTTTTATCATTTATTTCTTTAATAATACCTATACAACAAAGTATAATATCTAAGGAAGCTAACAAAAATTATGGTATGATAATGGGAATGCAAAATTCGTCTAAAGCATTAGGAATGGTAGCAGGATCTTTATTTTCAGGATTTATATTTAATGTTGGAAGTAAGTTACCTTTTATAATAGCTGGATTAATATTAATAATTACATATTTTATATTAATTTATACAAAAAATTTTAAAGACGATGAATTTCCAAATTGCAAGAATTTTTGATAAAAAATGATTAGTTTTATTAAAAACTATTGTATTATATTGAGAACGTCTTAATAAACTATAATTTATTTGAATAAATAAAGTTTATATGTTATAATTTCAACATTCATACGAAAGGCTCGTATATTTTCGATATAATGGTTGAAAAGTTTCTACCTGCTATCCGTAAATTAGCAGACTACGAGGTATTGTTAAAATTCTTGATTAATTATTATCTAGAAATGCAACACCTCAAATTTTATAATTTGAGGTGTTTTTTTGTTAGATTTATTTAAGCATATATTAGTTATTTACGCGTCTTTAGGTATGATTATTTTTACTAAGAGGGGGATAAATAACATGCAATTAGAATTAGAGCAAACGAAAAGGCCTAAAATGAGACAAGATAATTTGTTGAAAAATCAAGAAGATGTACAATTACTTTATGGTATTGATGACAAACCTAATTTAACTACTCAAATATTATTGGCATTTCAAAATATATTTGCAGCATTTGGAGGAATTATAGTTGTCCCATTGGTTATTTCAAGTGCATTAGGATTTGACACTGCAACATCAACTGCTCTTATGAGTGCAACGATTTTAGCTGCTGGAATAGCTACAGTTATTCAATCTAGAGGAGTTGGGCCTGTAGGATCAAGAGTAGCATGTATAATGGGAACAGATTTTACCTTTGTTTCACCATCTATAGCTGTTGGAAGTGTTTTTGGAATTCCAGGTATTATAGGTGCAACAATTTTGGGCTCATTTGTAGAAATAATTTTAAGTTTTATAATTAGACCACTAATGAAATTATTTCCACCATTAGTTACAGGAACAGTTGTATGTTTAATAGGTCTTACATTACTTCCAGTATCTATGGATTGGGCAGCTGGTGGAGTAGGTTCATCAAGCTATGGTAGTATAATGAATATTTCAATTGCTATGTTAGTAATGGTTGTAACGTTGCTTTTAAATAGATACGGAAAAGGATTAGTTAGTAGTGCTTCAATTTTAATTGGTATGATAATGGGATATATAATATGTATACTACTTGGAATGATTGATTTTACCATTGTAAAAGAAGCAAATTTCGTATCATTTCCTAAAATATTTTCATATGGTGTAACTATTGATTGGAAAGTAGTAATACCTTTTATTCCTGCATATTTTGTTACTACAATAGAAACAGTTGGGTGCTTAAAAGCAATAGGTGAAGTTTCTAAAATAGATATGGACGATAAAAAAGTTGGAGCTGGTGTGTTAGCTGACGGAATTGGAAGTATGTTAGCAGGAGTTGTTGGAACATTTCCTAATACTTCTTTTAGTCAAAATGTAGGATTAATTCCTTTAACCAAAGTAGCTAGTAAGTATGTTGCAATGATGGCTGGAATTATATTGATTATATTAGGCTTTTTTCCTAAGTTTGCAGCTTTAATAAATATAATACCATCACCAGTTTTAGGCGGTGTAGGAATAGTTATGTTTGGTACTGTTGCAGCATCTGGAATTAAGACTTTAAGTAGAGTAAAGTTAAATAATAGAAATTTATTAATAATAGCAACATCAATAGGTCTTGGAGTTGGAATTACATTCCGTCCAGATTTTATAAGTCAATTACCAGAAGGATTAAAAATGATATTCTCATCTGGTATTTCAACTGGAACTATTGTAGCTTTAGTTTTAAACTTAATATTAAAAGATGAAAAAAGTGAGGTAAAATAAAAATGGAAAATTTACATAAGCGTATATTAGAAGAAGGACAGGCACTTTCAAATGAAGTGTTAAAAGTAGATTCATTTTTAAATCATCAAGTAGATGCTGATTTAATGTATGAAATGGGCACATATTTTAAAAATTACTTTAAAGGTCATAATGTAACTAAAATATTTACAATTGAAAGTTCAGGAATTGCACCAACTGTCATGACAGCTATGCAAATGAATTTACCAATGGTAATATTAAAAAAACAAGCATCTAAAATATTAAATGGTGATGTTTATCAAACAACAGTACATTCATTTACAAAAGGTACAGATTATGAACTTACACTTCAAAAGAAGTATATAAATGAAGATGATAATATATTAATTATAGATGATTTTTTAGCTAATGGAGAAGCAGCACTTGGAGCGGCAAGATTAGTAGAAGTTGCTGGAGCTAAAGTTGCTGGAATTGGGATTGTAATAGAAAAATCATTCCAACCAGGTCCAAAACTTTTAGAAGAAAAAGGATATGATTTATATTCTTTAGCTAGAATAGAAAAGCTTGAAAAAGGAATCATAAAAATTAAAAAATAATGCTTTTAAAATTATATATGCATAACTAAAACTAGAATCGTAGTTAGATTAGTATTAATTATGAATTCTAGTTTTTGTTATTACTTTATTCTTTTGAAAATTTTATTACTAATTAATTTTTGTATAACTAAAACACATAGCATAATTTACTTTATTATAGAACACTTGGTAAATTTATATATTTTATGTTAGTATTGTACATGGAGTTTTTTAGATATTTGTAGTTATTTATATAGACAAAAGGGGGGAGAAATAGTGACAATAACAAAACAGTTAATAAACATAGTAGAAGATAAAGTATTTCTTCGTAAAACAATAGCCATTGCTATTCCAGTAACTATACAAGCTTTACTTAATACAACATTAAATCTTATAGATACTATGATGATAGGGCAATTAGGTGAAACCACCATTGCAGCTGTAGGACTTGCTAACAAAGTCTTTTTTGTATTTACATTATTATTATTTGGAATTGTAAGTGGATCATCAATATTAACAGCTCAATATTGGGGTAAAAAAGATATTAAAAATATAAGAAAAGTACTGGGAATATCTTTAATTATAGGTTTACTTGGAGCAATAATATTCGTTATTCCAAGTTTAATATGCCCTAATTTAGTTATGAGAATTTTTACACCAAATGAATCAACAATAGGTATAGGAGTTGCGTACTTATCAATTGTTGCATTAAGTTATCCATTAACAGCAATTACTAATGCTTATATTTCTTTATTAAGAGCTGTAAATGAAGTAAAAGCACCAGTTGTAATAAGTTTATTTTCAATTTTAATTAATGCAGTTTTAAATTATACATTAATATTTGGACACTTTGGTTTTCAAGCATTAGGGGTGCAAGGCGCTGCTATTGGAACTTTAATTGCTAGGATAGTTGAATGTATTAGTGTATTAAGTGTGGTTTACTTAAAAAATGGACCAGCTGCTGCAAGATTAAAGGAATTAGTTGATTTTAATAAAGAGTTTATAAAAATGTTCTTTATTACAGTATCTCCAGTTATTGCAAATGAGTTTATGTGGGGACTCGGAGTAACTATATATTCACTTGTATATGGAAGAATGGGTGATGGAGCAGTTGCAGCTATCACTATAACTCAAACAGTTGAACAAATAGCAGTAGTAATATTCCAAGGTATTAGTGCAGCAACAGCTGTTATTTTGGGAAATGAATTAGGCGCAAATAAACTTAAAAAAGCAGATATACATGCAAAATATCTTCTTATATTGCAATTTATAGCTACTTTATTTATAGGAATTATATGCTTTTTAACAAGATGGCCATTAATACATTTGTTTACGGTGACAGAATCAGTAGCAGTAGATATAAGCAAATGTCTAATAGTATTTGTATTATATTTACCTTTTAAAATGTTTAATTTAGTTAATATTACTGGAGTTCTTAGAAGTGGAGGAGATACTAAAGCAGGACTTATTTTAGATTCTACTGGAGTATGGTTAATTGGAATTCCTTTAGCTTATTTAGGCGGAATATTTTTATCATTACCTATTTATTGGGTTTATGTACTAGTATTAGCAGAAGAAATTTATAAATTTGTTTTAAGCTTTAAAAGATATAAAAAAAAGAAATGGCTAAAAAATATTGTTGAAATATAATGGTTTAGATACTACTTATTAAAATTAAGGCTATGTTTAAAAATAGTATTAATATTATAGTATAAGCCTAGTGGACAGAGGGATTTACTTTAGGAACTTTAGAAATAGATATTAGCCTGGTTAAAAAATAGCTGAGAGTATTTTGTTACACTTAGCTATTTTTGTATTTAAAATGCTAGGGGTTAAATCAGTATTTAGAAAATTATTATAAGTAAGTACAAAATAATACTTTCAATATATTAATTTAGTAATAAGTATATTTTTCTATTATAGAAAGAAAATAATGTTATTGATATAATTTTTAAGGAGAATAGATAATTAAAAAAATTATAAGTATAATTATGTCTACAGTATTAATATCTAGTTTAATTGCATTTAGTAATGAATTTCTTAAGAACAATGCTATAAATAATTTAAATGATGAAGAAGTGTTTTTTGATTTTTAGATATAGATGATATTTATGAAAAAATAAGGCTTAAAAATACAAATTAAACAGAATTAGATGATTAATTGTTATAATGTAAATATTAAAGATATTATGATTTTACATAATAATACGAACTTTATAACTAAAAAATTATTTGTAAGATTGAATAAATATTGATAAAAATTTATAATATATTATCAATATTTTAAAAATAAAAATATTGATAATTGTTGGTGTTTAAGATTTTTATTATTTATTGGAGTAAAATTAATAATGATAGAATTAAAAGAAAAATAATAACGAATATTAAGTGATAATTTTAGTCAAATGTGCTATAATTTTTATAATATTATCAATTAAATTAATTAAATCAATCAAAAGTACTGTAATTATAATATAAGAAGAAACAAAGGAGTGTATTAATTGGGGAAGAAATTTAAAAGAGTATTAGTTGCCAATAGAGGAGAAATTGCAATAAGAATATTTAGAGCATGTCATGAACTTGGAATAAGAACTGTTGCTATATACTCAGAAGAAGATAAACGTGCTCTTTTCAGAACTAAAGCGCATGAAGCATACCAAATAGGCAAAAATAAGGGGCCGGTAGAAGCATACTTAAATATTGACGAGATTATAAAGCTCGCATTAAAGAAGAATGTAGATGCTATACATCCAGGGTATGGATTCTTATCTGAAAACCCTGAATTTGCAAGAAGATGTGAAGAAGTAGGGATAGAATTTATAGGTCCAAAATCTGAAATGATGGATCAATTAGGCGACAAGATAAAATCAAAAATAGTTGCTAAAAATGTTGGAGTTCCTGTAATACCAGGAGTAGAAAAACCAATAAATTGTGAAAAAGAGGCAATGGAGATTGCTGGTATGTGCGGTTATCCAGTTATGATAAAAGCTGCTGCTGGTGGCGGTGGAAGAGGTATGAGAATAGTAAGGCATGAAAATGAGCTCGTTGATGCATTTTTAAGTGCCAAAAATGAAGCTAAAAAGGCCTTTGGTATAGATGATATGTTTATTGAAAAATACATAGAAGGACCAAAGCATATAGAAATTCAAATTTTAGGAGATAAATATGGAAATGTAGTTCATCTTTATGAAAGAGATTGCTCTATTCAAAGAAGACATCAAAAAGTTATTGAAATTAGTCCAGCTTTATCTTTAACTCAAGAAAAAAGAGAAGAAATATGTGCTGATGCATTAAAAATAGCTAAAGCTGTTGATTATAGAAATGCAGGGACTTTAGAATTTTTAGTAGATATGCACGGAAATCATTATTTTATAGAAATGAATCCAAGAATTCAAGTAGAACATACAATAACAGAAATGACTACAGGAATAGACTTGGTTCAAAGTCAAATTTTAATAGCGCAAGGTTATGCATTAAATTCTAAAGAAATTGGGATATATTCTCAAGAAGATATAAAACCAAGAGGTTACGCTATTCAATGTAGAATAACTACTGAAGATCCATCAAATAATTTTGCACCTGATACAGGAAAGATAGATGTTTATAGAACTAGTTCAGGATTTGGTATAAGACTAGATGGAGGAAATGGCTTTGGTGGTGCAGTCATAAGTCCTTATTATGATAGTTTATTAGTGAAAACAACAGCGTATTCAAGAACTTTTGAAGATGCTGTTAGAAAATCAATACGTGCAATAAAAGAGTCAACAATTACAGGCATAAAAACAAATGTAGACTTTTTAATAAATGTATTAAATAATGAAACATTTAAAAAAGGTGAGTGTGATACTAACTTTATATCAGAAAACCCACAATTGTTTGATATATCACCACAAAACGATAGCGAATATAAATTACTTAATTTTATTGGTGAAAAGTTAGTAAATGAAACAAAAGGAATTAAGAAAGAATATGATGTTCCTGTAATTCCTATAGTAAATTCTTTAGATGGTTTATCAGGAACTAAGCAAATATTAGATGCAGAAGGTCCTGATGGGGTAGTCAAATGGATAAAAAATCAAAATAAATTATTACTTACAGATACTACAATGAGAGATGCTCAACAATCATTAATGGCTACTCGTGTTAGAAGTAAGGATATGAAAAATATAGCTAAAGCAACAGCATTATATGGAAATGATTTATTCTCACTTGAAATGTGGGGTGGAGCTACGTTTGATACTGCATATAGATTTTTAAAAGAATCTCCATGGAGAAGACTTGACTCGTTAAGAAAAAGAATTCCTAATGTTATGTTCCAAATGCTTATTAGAGGTGCAAATGGTGTTGGATATAAAAATTATCCTGATAATGTAATAAGAGAATTTATAAAAGAATCAGCTAATAGTGGAATAGATATATTTAGAATATTTGATTCACTAAATTGGTTGAAAGGAATAGAAGTATCTTTAGAAGAGGTACTTAAAGCTAATAAAGTTGCAGAAGTTGCACTGTGCTATACAGGTGATATTTTAGATGAAAATAGAGATAAGTATAGTTTGAAATATTATGTGGATAAGGCTAAAGAAATTGAAAAAATGGGTGCACATATACTTGCAATAAAAGATATGTCTGCATTGCTTAAACCTTATGCAGCTAAGAAACTTATAACTGCATTAAAAAATGAAGTTTCAATTCCAATTCATCTTCATACACATGATACAACAGGAAATGGTGTTGCAACTGTATTAATGGCTGCAGATGCAGGAGTTGATATTATTGATACAACTTTTAATAGTATGTCAGGACTTACAAGTCAACCAGCTTTAAATTCAATAGTTGCAGCTCTTAACAATACTGACAGAGATACAGGAATTGATATACGTGGAATTCAAAAATTATCTGATTATTGGGATGCAGTAAGACCTGTATATGATCAATTTGAATCTGATTTAAAATCAGGTAGTGCAGAGATTTATAAATTTGAAATTCCAGGAGGACAATATTCAAATTTAAAGCCACAAGTTGAAAGTTTTGGACTTGGACATAGATTTAATGAAGTGAAGAAGATGTACAAAAAAGTAAATGATTTACTTGGAGACATAATAAAGGTTACACCATCTTCAAAAATGGTTGGAGATATGGCTATATTTATGGTACAAAACAATTTAACTCCTGAAAACATATATGAAAAAGCAAAGAATATGGCTTTCCCAGATTCTGTAGTTTCATATTTTAAAGGAATGATGGGTCAACCAGAAGGGGGATTTCCTGAAGAATTACAAAAACTTGTTTTAAAGGGAGAGAAACCTATTACAGTTAGACCTGGAGAACTATTACCACCAGAAGATTTTGATAAAATTGAAAAATATTTAAAAGGAAAATATAAATTTAAACCATGTAAAAGAGATATACTAAGTTATGCTTTATATCCAGATGTATTTGAAGATTTTATAAAGTCAGTGCTAAAATATGGGGATGTAAGTCTTATGGGAAGTGATGTATTCTTCCACGGCTTATCTGAAGGTGAAACAAGCGAAATAGAAGTTGCTGAAGGTAAGACTATGATAGTTCAGTTGATTGAAATTGGGAAATTAGACAAAGAAGGTTATAGAACTATTGAATTTGAAATAAATGGTAATAGAAGAAAGATAAAGATAAAAGATAGAACTGAAAGAGCTACAAGCATGTTAAGTTTAGATAATCCAACTAAAATGGCAGATTCATCAAATAAGCTTGAAATTGGTGCAAGTATTCCAGGAAATATAATAAATATACTTGTAAAAGAAGGTCAAGAGGTTAAAGAAGGAGAAAGCTTAGTTGTGATAGAAGCAATGAAAATGGAAACAAATATAGTTGCTAGTTGTGATGGTGTTGTAGAATCTATTTTTGCAGAAGAAGGAAAACAAGTAAAAACTGGTGAATTGCTAGTAAAACTAAAATAAATTAGTAAAACTAAAATATATGAATAACGAAAAAACAACTTGATTATTAAATTAAATAATCGAGTTGTTTTTTATTTTGTTTTATATATTAGATAGCAGTGTATTCTTTTAAACATTTTAAAGATGATTTTTCTATATTATACATTTAGTTTTAAATTTATAATATTTTTTTCGGTTAGTAAATATGTATAACGTTTAATATATCTATTTGGAAAAATAATATAGAAAAAATTATTAAATATTAATAATGAAATATAAAAAATAAGTTTTTAAATAAAAATAGTTGTTGAATATTATAATTATTTTTGGTAATATATCATAAATTATAATAAGCAAATTTATAATACTAGCTACCGTAAATAAAAGAAATGGGGATGCTTATTATGTTATTTAAAAATATTACAATGATTGATGAAAACTTTAATACTATTGAAGGGACTAATATTTTAGTAGAAGAAAACAAAATAGTATATATTGGGGAAAATGTTCCGGAAAATTATATTGGTGAAGTATATGATGGAGAAAATAAGGTTGCAATGCCAGGATTTTTTAATACACATTGCCATGTACCAATGACTTTACTTAGAGGATATGGAGAAGGGTTACCTTTACAAAGATGGTTAACTGAAAGAATTTTCCCGTTTGAAGCTCTACTTACAGATGAAGACTGTTATTGGGGAACTTTACTTGGAATATCTGAAATGATAAAAAGTGGGGTAGTATCTTTTACTGATATGTATTCTCATCTAGAATCATTAGTAGAAGCTATTGATGAAACAGGAATAAAAGCAAATATTTCAAGTTCATACTTAAAAAATGATGATAATAATGATTATTTTAAACATAATTCATATAAAGAAACAGAATTTATAAGAAATTATGCTAAAAGTTCTAAAAATGGAGCTATTAAAGGTGACGTATCTATACACGCTGAATATACTTCATCAGAAGAGTTAGTAAAACAAATTTCTGAGTATTGCAATTCTACAGAAATGAATATGCATATACATCTTTCAGAAACAATACTTGAGCAACAAGCTTGCAAAGAAAGACATGGGGGATTAACTCCAGCTGAATATTTTTGTAAATGTGGAACTTTTAATAGTAAAACAACAGCAGCTCATTGTGTTTTTCTTGAAGGTGATGATTTTAATATTCTTAAAGAAAATAATGTTACAGTATCACATTGTCCAACTAGTAATTTAAAACTTGGTAGTGGAATAGCGCCAGTGAAGACTATGCTAGAACATGGAATTAATGTGAGTATTGGAACTGATGGTGCAGCAAGTAATAATAATCTTAATATGCTTGAAGAAGTTAATCTTGCAGCTTTATTACATAAGGGTGCTAATAATGATCCATTATTCTTAAGTTCAAAAGAAATACTAAAAATATCATGTTTGAATGGTGCAATGTCACAAGGAAGAGATGATTGTGGTTGTATTAAAGTAGGAAATAGAGCGGATATTGTTGTTTATGATTTCAATAGTCCTCATATGCAACCAGTACATGATGTTTTAGCAAATATATTTTATTCTTCACAAGCAAGTGATATTTGTTTATCTATGATAGATGGAAAAGTTGTATATAAAAACGGAATATTTACAACTATTGATATAGAAAAAGTTTATTATAATGTTAATAGAATTAAGAATGAAAAAATTTCTAAGTTAAAATAGAAATTTTATATATTAATAAAGTTTTGGCGATAAAAATTTTAGATTTAAAGTAAGTTTTTCTCGCTATTTTCTTTATATATAGGTGTATTTTAAAAAGAATTATTTACATTAAATATATTAAAAAAAGTTAATATAATGTTGACTTTATATTTTTACTATGATATTATATGATTTAAATAATACGGTAGCGAAATTTATAATTTGCATTTTAATTAAATAATAAACAATCATTAATTAAATAATATTTTAACTTATATAAGTTCATAATAGGTTGAACGTTTCTACCAACTACCATAATAGTTGATTATAAGTTAATCCTTTTACGGGATTGCTATATTCAAATTTTTATGAGTGTTGGTTTTTTTGTACATAAAAATAGAATAAATTGATAAAATATAGTAAATTCTCGTACAAATACTTTATTTTAAAATTGAAAGTGGTTACAAAAAATAGAATTTATATTACTTGACAAATAAAAAATATTTATCTATAATTGTAAATAATTTAATATATACATAGCATAACGAAGATTTATATTTTATATATTTCGGAGTATGAGATTTAAAGAAAAGCTTTGAAAAGAACAAGTAGAAATTAGTTAAGCCAAACAGAAAGTTGCCGGATGATGAGAGGAACTTGGAATTCTAATTTTGAATACATCTTAGAGCTTCAAACTGAACAGATTTAAAATCTAATTAGGTGAGACGTATCCTTGCACACGTTATAGTGCTAAAGTATATCCATAAAATATGGCGTACTTGAAGAGGTTAATTATGTGAGTAATTAATAAATTAAGGTGGTAACACGAGATATACTCTCGTCCTTTATAAAATAAAGGATGAGAGTTTTTTGTTATCATATTTTATCGTGTATATTTAGAAATGCGAATGTGAGAGAAGTTATACACAACTAAAACCAGCCTTAATAATTTTTATTAGCTTTTATAAATCTTATAGAACTTGCTTATATTAAAAATTTTAAATATAAGGAGTTATGATATATGAAAAAGACAATTGATGAACAAATTAAAATTATAGCAAAGGGAGCAGCAGATATTATAAGCATAGAAGAATTAAAAGAAAAGCTTATCAAATCTGAAAAGGAAAATAAACCCTTAACAATTAAATTAGGTTTAGATCCAAGTGCACCAGACATACATCTAGGGCACGCAGTTGTTTTAAGAAAAATAAAACAACTGCAAGATTTAGGACATAGAGCTGTTATTTTAATTGGAGATTTTACAGGAAAAATTGGAGATCCAACAGGTAAGTCAAAAACAAGAAAGCCATTAACACAAGAACAAGTTTTAGAAAATGCAATGACATATCAAAAACAAATTTTAAAAGTTTTGGATAAGGAAAACACAGAAATTAGATTTAATAGTGAATGGTTATCTAAGTTAACATTTGAGGAAGTATTAAAGCTAGCAGCAACTACTACAGTTGCAAGGATGCTTGAAAGAGATGATTTTAAAAATCGTTATAGTACTAATGCACCTATTGGTATCCATGAATTTTTTTACCCTTTGATGCAAGGATACGATTCAATTGTATTAAAAGCTGATATAGAGCTTGGAGGAACAGATCAAACTTTTAATATTCTTATGGGAAGAACTTTACAAAAAGGCATGGAAATGGAACAACAAATAGCAATATTTATGCCGATTTTAGAGGGATTAGATGGAGTGGAAAAGATGAGTAAAAGTCTTGGAAACTACATAGGAGTAGATGAAAAAGCAGAAGTAATGTTTAAAAAGATTATGGAAGTACCAGATAGTCTTATTATAAAATACTTTGAATTAGCAACGGATGAACATCCAGATAGAATAGATGAAATAAAAAGGGAGATTGAAAATGGAAAAAATCCTAGAGATGTAAAATTAGAACTTGCTAAAATTATTACAGGCTTATATCATTCAAAAGAAGAAACAAAGTCTGCTATTAAATACTATGAGCAAGTATTTAAAAATGGAAATTTACCAAGTGAAGTGCCAGAAATAAAAGTACCTATAGATATTTTTAAGTTAAAAGAAATAAGTAAGATTTTGGTGGAAGAAGGAGTTGTTCCCTCAAATAAAGAGTTTAGAAGACTAGTAGAACAAGGTGGAGTGCAAGTAAATACTGAAAAGGTACTAGATTTTGATAATATTAAAATAAATGATAATGATATCCTAAAAATAGGTAAAAAGAAATTTATTAAGATAAAAAAGCTATAAGTATTTTACAATATTCAGATTTGCGGTTAATATAGTAGTATATAATAAATTTAACAATGGAGGAAATGCTATGTACAATAAAATAATGGAATCAGTAAATTACATTAATGAAAACGTAAAAAGAAACCCTAAAATTGCAGTAATACTTGGATCTGGATTAGGAGATTTAGTTAATGTTGTAGAAGATATAGAAAGTATATCTTATGAAAAAATACCTAATTTCCCAGTTTCTACAGTTAAAGGCCATGAAGGGAAATTAGCTTTTGGAAAAATAAATGGTGTTGAAGTATTATTAATGCAAGGAAGATTTCACTATTATGAAGGCTATAATATGAAAGAAGTTACATACCCAATATATGTAATGAAACAATTAGGAATAGAAAAAATAATAGTAACAAATGCTTGCGGTGGAATAAATACAAACTTTGAACCAGGAACATTAATGATAATAAATGACTTTATAAACTTATTTGGAACAAATCCATTAATTGGAGTTAATGATGAAAGATTAGGAACTAGATTCCCAGATATGTCAGAGCCATATAAAATAGAACTTATGAATAAAGCTAAAAAAGTTGCTGATGAGTTAGGAATAAAATATGATGAAGGCGTTTATGCTGGATTTATGGGACCATACTATGAAACAGCTGCTGAAGTTAGAATGATAGGAAAACATGGCGCTGATGCAGTAGGTATGTCAACGGTACCAGAAACAATTGTTGCTAACTATTTAGGAATGGATGTATTAGGAATAGCTTGTATTACTAATATGGCAACAGGAATACAAAAAGTTAAACATTCACATGAAAGAGTAGTAGAAACAGCTCAAAAAGCATCAGCTAACTTATGTAAATGGGTATCAAAAGTTATAGAAGTTATATAACTTAAATATAAAAAAAGATAGGGGATTTGTATTTAGTGAAAAATATATTTTTCTATGAAACAGTTCTTGGGAATATAGGAATAGCGGATAATGGAAGCGCTATCACAAATTTATATTTTAATAGAGATAGTGTTGCTGAAGATATGATTTTAATTGAAACTGATCTTATAAAAAAAGCTTTCGCTGAGCTAGAAGAATATTTTTGCAAAAATAGAAAGCAGTTTGAAATTCCGTTAGAGCCATATGGTACTGATTTTATGAAATCTGTATGGAATGAATTGCAAGATATTCCATACGGAAAAACTTGTACTTATGGAGATATAGCTGAAAAAATAGAAAATCCTAAGGCATCAAGGGCTGTTGGTCTTGCTAATAATAAGAATCCAATTCCTATCTTTATACCATGTCATAGAGTTATTGGGAAAAATGGTAAGCTAGTTGGGTATTCAGGTGGTTTAGATATAAAAGAAAAGCTTTTATATTTGGAATGTTCAAAGAATAAGACTGTGTTTTAGTAAAATGTTTGATATATGCATAAGTAAAGTGGACGGAGTAATTGAACTTAGGAATGCTAAAATGAGTATAGTCCCATTTTAGCTTGTTCCCAATATAAAATTAGGACAAGCAGTAAATATGACAATACTCATTAAGAATTCTCAAAATCCAATTGCAATGTCACTTTACCTATTGCATATATCAAACATAGTTAAAACACAGTCTTATTTATATGTCTTATTTATTATTTGCTTTAGTTAATAGGTTATATATTATTTTTGCAGCTTCAGCATTTGTTACATTGTTGTTTGGATTAAAATTATTATTTTCATCACCTGTAATTATTCCTAATGAATGGCAAATTGAGGAATAACCTTTAATGTCATCTTCAATAGAATCACTGAAAGGATTATTAAATATATAGGCATTTTTAGCAATTTTATCATATCCTAAATATCTAACTATTAATTTACTAATATCTTTATTTGTAAGCAATGAATCAGGTGATTTTTCTTCTGTTTTTAAAATTCCTTTTTCTATAAGCATATCATAAAATTTATCATCATCATCAGAATTATTAAAGTTCCAAATTTGAGAATAAAGGTATTTCAAGAAATTAATTTGAGTTATGTTATTATCAGGATTAAAGTTATCACTTTTTAAATAATAACCATTTTCTAATAATTCTTTAACTATTTTTTCACACCAATGCCCATTTATATCAGAATATTTAGGAAGCTCATTTTCTTTATATACTTCTCCATTAAATTTAATTCTTGTCCCATTAAAAGGATTAACAAGATAATTTTCATCTAAATCTATAAAGTTATATATTAAAGAGATATTATTATCATTGGACATTGTATATTCTAATCCAAATTTATCACTAATTTTATCAAAAATTGCTTCAGATGATAGTGCTGATTTTATATCTGGAAAGTTAACATTATCATACCATTGGCTATTATATTCACAAACTTTTCCACTAAATTTATTAATAGAAACCATAAGATAGTTGTTTACAAAGTTAATTCCGTTTGCTTGACGGATAAATTTAAAGTTATAAAAGCTATCATTTTCATTTATATTTGTATCTAAGACTTCTAATTTTGTTTCTATAAACTTATTAGGAGAAACTTCATTTAGAAATTTATTTGCTATATTTTTAGCATCATCAATAGGTATTACATTGTTTTTATCATCAATATTTGAATAATGATAAAAAGATAATAGTTCACTTGACTTAGCATCCACTTCTGCAGAAGCATTTTCAAAATTAATTGTCCAAATATAATTATTTGATATTAAATCTTTGTTTATATGAGAATTTGAAATTTTACCTTCAAAAGAGTCTAAATCACTATATTTTTTAATTATATCGGTAGCTGTATCTTTGTTTATAAGTCCAGAGACATTTTTTATTGCATCATCTTCTTCTTTTGTTAAATTCTTTAAGGAATCTAAGCTTTCATTAGTATTTTTATATCCATCTTTACCTAAATATATATTTTCATTATTTATAGAAATCTTTTCTCCAGAATGTGCATCTATAGCTACATTATGAGTACTATTTATGCAGTATGCTGGGAAAATATTTAGCTTATCATTTTTATAATCATAATAAGAATAATAATTTAGCTTTAAACCAATTTTATCAACATATGATTTCTTAGCTTTTGATTTTTCAACTATATTATCATTAGAAGGATAAGAAAGAGAATTTGTATTTAAGTTATTTGTATTAAAAGTAATTATTTCACCAGTATATTTATCTACAGAAATGTTTACATATAAAAAGTTTAATGGAATATTATTAAAATAACATTTATATTTAAATGTATAGGAACTATCTGTTGGATCATTGTAAACATTTATTTCTTTTAAAGAGCTATAATGATTTACAAGCGCTTTTTTTATAAAATCTTCACAAGCTTGTCTTGATTCATCCTTAGTGACAGATGCAAGTGACTTTGAAGTATTTTCATTACTGTACTTATAAAAATCATATATATTCCCATTTTCATCTATAGAGATAGATATATTTCCGTATTTTCCTTGTACTTCTGACCAATTAAATTCAAATAAATTTACTTGTCCAAGAATTGTTTTTTGTTCTCTACTAGAATGAGTAAAATCAGTATAAGTATCGGGAATAGTTATTATGTTTTTTGTTTTTGTAATAGCATTTTCTAATGATTTACTATAATTTTCATCTGCAAATGCTGGATATTGAAGACTAAAAAGAAGACAAAAGAGTAGTAAAATACTAAAAAAATAATTCTTTTTCATTAATATATCCCTCCATTAAATTATAAAAAAATTAAAAATACAGTTATAGTCTATAGTATGAAACAGGATATAAATATTCGCTTGATCCTGAACCTACTCATCAACCTTATAATTATATGGTATCATTAAATATATTTTCCAGCTACTATTTAATATGTTTATTAAGTTTAATTTAAGAAAGAATTATTAAATTAGGCTCTGTTTTAGTAGCGTGTTGATATTGCATGCCACTTCACCTATTGCATATATCAACACATATTTAAAACAGAGCCTTAAATGTATTGTATTTTAAATTTTCTAGGTATTAAAAAGTTAAAATTCATTGTTTAATAATAAGTAAAAAAATTAAAATTTAAAAATCACGTTCTAATATTTCTATTTTTTTAGGATCTTTAAAATCTTCTAATGAATTTATATCAATTTTTGATAATACCTCATCTAAAATTTTACTATGAACAGGAACTTTTATAGGTGAATCATAAGCTAATTCATCAACAGCAACTTTAGATTTAGTTGGTGGAACAATGGCTTTAGGTCCTCCAACACATCCACCAGGACACCCCATACCTTCTATAAAATTGGCATCTACTTCATTTTTTAAAGCTTTATCAAGAATGGCCTTACAATCTTTAATTCCATCAACCTTAATACTTTTAAAATGCTTAAATTTTTCAGGATAAAGCTCCTCTATAGTTTCAGAAACAGCAATTGAAACACCGCCAGTCCTTGCATACAAACGACCAGCTTTTGATGCATATTCAACAGATGGAATACCTTTTAAATCTATAGGATTTATCTCTAAAGCTCTAAAAATTTGATCTACTTCTTGAAATGTTAATACAAAGTCAATAGAACCAGCTAAATCTTTTTCTTTTGCTTCAGCTTTTTTGGCGATACAGGGGCCAATGAATACAACCTTTGTGTCTTTATTTAATTTTTTCAGTATTCTTCCAGTTGCTATCATAGGAGAAACTGATGGTGATAAATCAGGAACAAGCTCTTTATAAACTTTCTTTAACATTCCAACCCACATTGGACAGCAACAAGAAGTTATCATTAAATCATCTGGTGTATTAACATGTTTGTTAAATTCAACAGCTTCTTTTATTGTTAATATATCAGCAGCAAATGCAACTTCAACCATATCAGTAAAGCCTGCTTTGATGAAAGCTTCTCTTAATTGATCCATTGTTACATCTTCTCCAAATTGTCCGATGATAGCAGGAGCTACAGCAGCAATAACAGTTTTATTTTCTTTTATTAAATTCATTATAGGTAAAAATTCAACTTTATCTAGAATCCTTCCGTTTTTGCATGAATCAACACAAATGCCACAATTAATACACATATCTTTGTTTATAGCAGTAGATTTTTTTTCACTATCATAATATATAGCATTAAAAGGACATGCTAATTCACAAGTATATTTTTTTTCTTTATTAGGTGTACAATTTGCACCACAACATTCAAGTTTTTCAACAATTCTTTTATTAACAGTGTATTCTGTAATTGCTTTTTTTATATTGTATACATAATTATTATCAAATTTAAGCTTTACTCCACATAAAGATGTTATTATTTCAAAAGTTTCTTGTGGAGATACTTCATGACATACCATAATGCGATTAAGAGTTTCATCAAAATTGCCATTATAATAGGATTTAACTAATGTATCAAATAAATCTAAGTATTTATTATTCATAAATATATAACCTCCAAGTTAATGAATAAAATTAAATTTTTAATTATAATATTAGTATGTATTAATATACTTTATTTTATTAAATTATATGTAAATTTAATTACTTAAAAGTTATAATAATTTTAAAAGATTGATTTTTACAATGAATATGTTAACATATTTATTGTAGAGGTTTATTTAGTATACTAAAGGGGGATGACATAATCATGAACAGCTTAAGAGAGAATGATAAAATATTTTTTGATTGTGGAAATTTAACTATATCAAGTGAAAATGTAGAAGAAAAATTAGATGAAGTTCAAGAAATTTTAATGATATATAGTTCTGCTATAAAAGAAATTAAAACTAAATTAGATATTTTAGATTTTGAATTTAAAATAAGAAGAAAAAGAAATCCTATAGAATATATGAAATCTAGAGTTAAATCACCTAGAAGCATATTAGAAAAGCTTAAGCGTAGAGGATTTGATGTGAGTATTAAATCGGCAAGAGAAAATTTAAATGACATAGCTGGAGTAAGGGTTGTATGTTCCTTTGTAAGCGACATATATGAAATTGCTAACATGTTAAGAAGTCAAAATGATATAAGACTAGTAGAAGAAAAAGATTATATAAAAAATCCTAAGGAAAATGGATACAGAAGTTTACATATGGTATTAGAAGTTCCAATTTATTTTTCAGATCATATAGAAAATGTAAAGGTTGAAGTCCAAATAAGAACTATTGCCATGGATTTTTGGGCAAGCTTAGAACATAAACTTTATTATAAAAAAGGAGAAGATACTCCAAAACACATAAGAGCAGACTTAAAAGAATGTGCTGATATAATTTCAGCTACAGATTTAAAAATGCAAAAAATTCAAGAAGAAGTTGAAAAGTTATAAAATACTTAATAAAATCTTATGTTTTATGTGATGATTTTGTAATTAAAAAGGAATATAATATAAATTGTAGATTAACATATTATATATAAATTAAGTAGCAATGTATAATTTACATAAAAGGTTTTGTTTTAAATATATCAATATTTTGATAAAACATAGTTAAATTAGTATTTGGCAATTTATAGGAGTGAGGTTGAAAATGAGTATTTTAGTTTTAGGTGGAGCAGGATATATTGGTTCTCATGCAGTAAGCCAATTAATAGATAGTGATTATGATGTTGTAGTTGTAGATAATTTACTAACTGGACATGAAGATGCAATGAATAAAAAAGCTAAATTTTATAAAGGTGATATAAGGGACAAGGAATTTTTAAGAGGGGTTTTTGAAAAAGAATCTTTTGAAGCAGTAATTCATTTTGCAGCAAATTCTTTGGTAGGGGAATCTATGGTGAATCCTCTTAAATACTTCAACAATAATGTTCAAGGAACACAAGTTTTACTAGAAGTTATGAATGAATTCAATGTTAAGAACATAGTATTTTCTTCAACAGCAGCTACTTATGGTGAACCAAAGCAAATTCCAATAACGGAAGAAATGGAAACTTGTCCTACAAATCCATATGGTGAAACAAAACTTACCATGGAAAAAATAATGAAATGGTGTGATAAGGCTTATGGAATAAAATATGTATCACTTCGTTATTTTAATGTTGCTGGAGCAAGAGAAGGTGGCGTTATTGGAGAAGATCATAATCCAGAAACACATCTGATTCCAATAGTACTTCAAGTAGCTCTTGGAAAAAGAGAGTTTATAACAATATATGGTGAAGATTATGATACTGAAGATGGTACTTGTGTAAGAGATTATATTCATGTTGAAGATTTAATAGAAGCACATATTTTAGCAATGAAATATTTATTAAATGGAGGAGACAGTAACATATTTAATCTTGGAAGTAGTCAAGGATTTTCTGTTAAGGAAATAATTGAATCTGCAAGAAAAGTTACAAAACACCCTATTCCAGCACAAATAGGAGCAAGAAGAGCAGGAGATCCAAGTAAGTTAGTTGCTTCTTCAGATAAAGCAAGAGAAATATTAGGATGGAATCCAAGTAGAACTAATATAACTAAGATTATAGAAGATGCTTGGGTATGGCATACAAATAATAAGAGTGGATATAACAAATAATTTCACATTGTAATAATTCTAAAATTTTGTTATAATTTAATATAGTCAGTTCGAAAGCCTCCTGACTTTAAATAAAACTACGGTTAACTTTTAGTAATAATAAACTTTTATATATTTATAAAGGTTTATTAGATTATTGAATTTTTATCGTAGGATTTAATATCCTACGATTTTTTTATTCTTTATACAATTATAAAAGCATTAAATTTAAGTACCATTTATAATTTAGCTTGCTAATAAAGATAGAAAAACAAAGAATAAAAAGAGAATATATTCGCCTACTAGATTTATATGAATGTATGGTTATGAAGGTGTATGCTTATATGAATCAACGGCTTCATAGTCGCTTTAGCGATTTTGTTCTGGATTTAATTATACTTACGGTTACTCGTTTTGTTTAAATTTCGCATAGGTTTTAATGAAGTGTTTATACTACAATATAGATTAAGACTTAGTGGAAAGTTTAGGAGGTTGTTAAACTAATTTTTTAGGAGGATATTTAATGAAAAGTAGTAAAACAACAAAACGATTAGTTAGAACAGCACTTATAGCTGCTATTTATGCAGTATTAACACTTATATTAGCACCTATAAGTTATGGAAATATTCAATTTAGGATTTCAGAAATAATGGTATTATTAGCTTTTGTAGACCCATTTTATATTGGGGGACTTACATTAGGATGTTTTATAGCAAATATGCTTGGACCTAATGGCACGTTAGATATATTTTTAGGAACATTAGCTACATTGATTAGTGTTACAGCCATATCATCCACAGCGAAATATATTAAAAATAATAAAAAAGCATTATTTATAGCATCATTATGGCCAACAATATTTAACGCTTTAATTATAGGATGGATGCTTAATTATTTGCTTCAAATTCCACTTATATTATCTATAGGAGAAGTAGCAATTGGAGAGTTTGTTGTTGTAACTTTAGTCGGATTACCTATATTTAAATTAGTACAACATAAATATAAAAAAATAATTTTGGTACAAGACATTTAAATAAAATGAGTTAATAAAAGGCATGAAAAATGAAAAATAAATCTTTTTTTATGTCTTTTTTATTTTTTATTTGTAAATTTAATTATTTTATAATGAAAAATTGCATATATTATATTAAAGAATATTATTTTAGGAAAAGTAAAATGAATAAAATTATATATCTATCTTTGCTAATAATTATTTTTTTCTCTTTAATATTAGATATAATCTATATGTTAAATCAAGAAGAACATAAAATGCCTAAATATTTTTTATATAAAATTTTACTTATAATTACATTAATATTTGAAAAAATAATGGGTTGTTCTATTTTCAAGTAAGTTATAGCATTAAATTTATTATCATATGTAAGTATTTATGAATATCATAAATAATGAATCAATAAAATTATGAGGTGGTATTATGCATATATCAACAAAAAAAAGGTTTAATAAGATAGGAGATAAATTTACAAAAAGTGACTATGATTTATCTACTATAAGATGGGTAATTAGCGAAGTTAGAAATACTATTTGGGATATGAATCAAGCAGAATTTAAAAAACTTATTAGTATACCAAGAAGCATACTAAAGGAAGATGTGTACATTAAAGATTATGAAGTATGGCAAAAGGAAAATAAAGATTATTTATTAGAAAATTTAAGCGATTTTAAAGAAGAGTACTTTATAGAATTAAAAGGGAAAATTTATTCAGAAAAATATTCTGTAAGGGATATGTTAGAGACAATAGATTATATGATAGATAACTTTGATGATTTGCAAGAAAACCATAGTGGAAATATGGAGATGCTCTTAAGAAATATTGAACTTGGATTTAGAAAGTTAAAGCTTTCTAATGAAAAAGAAATAATATCAAATAGGGAGTTATTTTCTAAATATATAGAAAATGTAGTAAATGAAGCTTTATAAATTTATAATATTGAATAAAAATTAAAAGAAATAGGTCGCAATTAATTTTGATGACTTATTTCTTTTATTTTTACTATAAATACATAAAAGTCTTGTTAAACTTTCAAAATATAGATATATGCTTTAATTGTATATTTAAATAATGCAATTACTATATATCAAATTAATAATCATGCTGTAAAAGTAATTTAGTATAGTGACGACTACATTAGATATTAAAAGAAGGTGAATAATATAAGAAAGATAGATGCATCTAAGTATAAGGATAATAAACTTTTAAAAATAAATAAGATTAATTATTCACTGCTCGCATTTTTCTTAGTATTAATTATAGGAATTTTAACATTATTTATACCGCCTATTATAGGAATGGCTGATAATGGAGATTTTTACAGAGTGATGAATAAAAGTGGTGCATATCATTTAAATAAAAATTATAATGAAATATTTTTAGGATATTTTATAAAAGATTATGGAATTTATAAATATAATAATGATTATGCTAATCTTCTAATATCAACTCAATCAATATTTATAAAGAGTGCAATTGTTTTAGATAGCCTTTTTACAAAAGACTATGTTTTAGATATAAGATTTATGTCTATTATGTTTTTGATAATTGAATCTATAGGTATTTACTTATTAGTAAAATCATTAGTGAATAATATAAATAATAATAAATATAAATTAATAATAACTTTAATAACTATTTTAATATTTTGTGATACAGGATATTTAGCATATTATAATTCCTTTTATGGAGAAAGTGTTAATATATGTTGCTTTTTAATGAGTATAGGCTTACTAATTTATATGATAGAATTTGATAAGTTTATGTGGTATAACTTATCAGCTTTTGGAATAAGCTCATTTTTGTTTTTCGGAGCTAAACAACAATTAGCACCAGTAGGTATTCTTATATCATTTGTCTTTATAATAATAGGAATTTATATGGAAAATAAAAAATCAGTTAAAGTATTAACATGGATTTTTGCAGTAATATTTATAATAAGTTCGGGGATATTTTATAAGTCAATCACAGGAGATTTTAAATACATAAATATATATCATTCTATGAACAGAGGTATTTTATTGAATGAAGATTATCCAGATAGTATATTAGAAGATTTTAATATAAGTACACAATATTCTTTGTTGCAAGAAACAGATTTTTTTGAAGAAATTAAATTATTAGATCCATATGAAGAAGAATTAATAGATGACTATTATAAAAAATTCTCATTAGGAAAAATTTTAGAGTATTATATAACACATCCTAAGTCATTTATTAAGGTATTAAAAATAAGTTTCAACAATGGATATTCAATCAGACCAAAAGTAATTGGAAATTATGAACAAAGTGAGCACAAAGATTTTGGAGCTAAATCATATTTCTTTGCAACATGGAGTACACTTAAAGAAAAATTTATACCAAAGAATATGCTATTTACTGTATCTACAATAGCTATTTATTTGTATTTATCTATAGATAGATTTTTAAGGGCTATAAAGAATAATAATAAAAAAATTCAGCTTAAAGAAATTACGTATTTTTATGTATTTTTAGTTGGAATATCACAAATTATCATTTCTGTAATAGGGGCTGGAGATGCAGATTTATCAAAACATGTATTTATGTATAACATGACATTTGATTTGATATTTATATATATACTTAGTTTAATTTTTGAAAATAAAACAATAAAATCGCAGGGTGGTTTTAAATTATGAATGAGATAAACATTAGAAAAAAGGTAGATATTTTAATAACATTTTTAATAACTTATTTTTTTATTATATCTATTAGCTTTAATATTTTTAACTTTCAACAATCTTTTGAAAATTACTTTATGCTGACACTTATAATGATCATTGCAGTTATAAGCTACTATACTAATGTGACATTTTCATTAATTGTTACTTTGATAGTTGATTTTATTTATATGAGTGTAAAATTATACTTGAATCTTACTGGTAATATTACTGTTGAATTTAATACATATTATTGGATTGTAACAATACCTATTACTGCTTTAATAGTTTCATTGATGTCAAAAAATATAGTATCGCTGCAAGAAAAAGTGATATCTTTGGAAGAAGAGAATTCGAGACTTATAATGATTGATGAATCTACAGGAATAAGAAATGATAAAGCAATTATGATGGAATTACCAATATATATGAATATAAGCAAGAGACATAAGTTACCACTAACTTTAATAATGGTAAAAGTTAAATTCGCAGATAAATTAAAAAGAATTCTTGGAAGAAAAAAGTATTTAGAATTATTGGTTCAAACATGTAACATATTAAAAAAAGCCTTAAGAGAAGAAGATGTAAAGTACATATTAAATGAAAGTACACTAGCATTTATAACAATTACTAATGAAGATGGTGCTAAGGTTGTAAAGAAGAGGTTTAGAGAAAATATAAATAATGCCGATTTCATACAATATTCATTATATAAAAATGTAAAGTTAGATATTCAAATGGGATCATGTACATTTGATAAATCAATAAAGGATTCTATGGAATTCTTAATAAAAGCTGAAAAGGAAATTGAATATGACATTCAAGAATAAACTATTTAAAGTTAAGAAATTAATTATATTAGTATTAATTTTTATACTTATAAATAGTTTATGTTTAATTAAAAATGTATATAGTGTTGAGCCTATAGGAAAAGTGTTAGTCTTATATGATATCTATAAAGAATATGGAGAAAAAAGAAATATTTTAAATTATTTAAATAGAATATGTTTAGAATTTGCTGATGATATTGAAATAACGAGATTCTCAGCTTATGAGGGAGAAGATTTATCACAGTATAAAGCTATTTTTATACTAAATTTAAGTAAAAATACCTTAAGTGAGACCTTAAAACAAAATTTAATTAAATATAAGAATGAAATATTTTGGATTGGGAAAAAATCATATGCTGATTTTTTAAATATAAATAAACTAATATATTTAGAAGATTTAAATTTTGATAAATATAGATATACTAAAATATATGATTTAATTTATAAAAATTTCAATAAAAAATATGAAGAAAATATATACTTTTATTTAAATGAAGTAACTCCTTTTAATGATCTTAATATCTTATTTGAAGAAATAGATTATTTAAAAGAAATGGGAATACGTTTTTTTATTGAAGTACTTCCTGTATTCAAAAATGAAAATTTACCTGCTATGAATAGATTTGCTGAAGTGTTAAGATATGCACAAGCTAATGGTGGAGAAATAGTATTAGCTCTTCCACCATTAGTAAGTTTAAATGTTCAAGGAAAAGATATAGAAGAAAAAGTTGATTTAGGATTTAAAAATTATATTAATTACTGGATTTATCCAACTGCTATAAGTATAAGTGATTATTGGCTCTATAGAGATGATTTAAAGGAATTGCTTAAAAAGACGGATACTATTTTTATAGATTCTAATATAGATATAGGAATTTTAGAGCTTGATAAATATAATATACCATCTTATAAGAATATAATTGAAAAAGTTAACTTGGATAATGGAAGTAATTTACATAATAATATAGCTGTAAATATAAGCAGTAAATTATCTATTAATGAATTTAAGAATAAGGTTAAAGAATTATTAGATAAAGATATATATTTTAAAGATACTGATGATATAAGTAGCAGTATTACTATTGATAATTTAAATGTAAAGAGTAATAAAAATGGAATATTTTTAAATGATAAGAATGTTACACAGTTACAGTTTGTTGATAGTGAAAAATATAAAGCAGCAGTAAATGGATATGAAAATCAGAGGCATAAGGACGTTAATATAAGTTTGGATAAAACAAATAAAATACTTGTGATTATTAGTACCGTAGTTGTAATTCTTTTTATAATAATTGTTTTGATAAGTTTTAATATTGATAAAAGAAAATTTTTAAAATAGGAGAAAATGTTATGAATGTATTTGACTACATGGCACTATATTCCCTGGGAATAATTTGGATAATAATATTTGTTAATATTATTTTAGTTGTATTTGGATATATATACTATTCTAAAGTACAAAATAAAAAAATGAAAGAGAAATTAAAGTACTACCCTTTTGTATCAGTTATGGTTCCAGCACATAATGAAGCTATTGTTATAAGAAAAACAGTAGAATCATTACTAGAATTAGATTATCCTCATGATAGATATGAAATTATAATAATAAACGATAATTCAAGTGATAATTCAACAGAAATACTACAAAAGGTTAAAGAAAATGTTTTAGATAGGAATTTAATAATAATAAACACTGATAATATAACTGGTGGAAAGGGAAAATCCAATGCACTTAATATAGGGCTTGAAAAAAGCAAGGGAGAAATTTTAGCTGTTTATGATGCTGACAATACTCCGGATTTTAAAGCATTAAAATATTTAGTTCAAACATTGTTAGAGGATGATAAATTAGGTGCAGTTATTGGAAAATTTAGATGTAGAAATAAAGATAAAAACTTATTAACCAATTTTATAAATATAGAAACATTAACGTATCAATGGATGGCTCAAGCAGGACGATGGGAAATGTTTAAACTTTGTACTATTCCAGGTACCAACTTTGTAGTGAGAAGAAGTATTATGGAAGAAATGAATGGATGGGATACAAAAGCTATAACAGAAGATACAGAAGTGAGTTTTAGAATTTATATGATGGGATACAAAATAAAATTTATGCCTCTTGCTGTAACATATGAACAAGAGCCTCAAACATTAAATGTGTGGTTTAAGCAAAGAAGCAGATGGGCTAAAGGGAACACTTATGTAGTTATAAAAAATTTCAAATACTTATTTAAACCAGGCTTTGGCGTAACTAAATTTGATATATTGTATTACACGATGATTTATTTTTTCTTTTTATCAGCTAGTGTTATTTCAGATATGTTATTTTTATTAGGATTTGGAGATATAATTCAAATAAATGTTACTGGATATGGGTTAATATTGTGGATTATGGCGTATTTAGTGTTTAATCTTTCTATAATGATAGCAATTTCAACAGAAAAGGGAGAATTAAATATAAAAAATATTATGGTTATATCTATAATGTATTTTACTTATTGTAAATTATGGGCTGTTGTAGCAGCAATAGGGTTTTGTAATTACATAAAAGATTCATTGTTAAAAAGAGAAACTAAATGGTATAAAACTGAAAGGTTTTAAACTTGGAGGAGGCACTGATATATGAGTAAGGTGAAGGTAATTTTACATAAATTAAAATTTTTATTATTTTTTACTTTTGTAATTATACTTTTAGTAAATATGTTGCCTATCAAAGTAAACGCAGATCCAATTAAGAATTTTATAAATGTAGAAAATACAATTAATACAAGGACATATAAAATGGGAAATGATTTAAGCTTTAAAGGTGTATTTTCAAGTCACAGTTGGTATTTTAATATTAATAAATGGTGGAATGTTAACTTTGTTGAAGCACATATAAAATTTTCAATAAATCAATTAGTAGATAGTAAAAAAGATGCATACATAGTACTGTCTATTAATAATGTTAATTTTTATTCTAAAAAAATATATTATGATAAAAAGACAGAAATTCAAGATATTAAACTAAACATCCCAAAAGATTTACTTTTAAGTGGAAGTAATGAATTGAAAGTTGAAACATATTCAAGAATTTCAGATTTACCGTGTATAGATGATGTTAATATTGCAAATTGGATTACTTTAAAAGGTGATTCAAATGTAAAAGTTAATTTTAATAATGTTATAGCTGACAATAAAATATCCAATTTTCCATATCCTTATTTAAAGGAAGATGATAAAGAATATGTATCTACAAACATAGTAATACCAAACGAGTATAGTGATGGAGAATTAAGTGCTGCACTATTATTAAATTCTTACTTAGGAAAGATGTATGAAAATGGAGACTATTATGGAGAAATATTAAAATATGATGACTTTTTTAAGAAAAAATCTCAAAATGTAATTTATATTGGAAATTATGATATTCTTCCTAAAGAAATAAGTCTATCAAATAATGTGGAAAATGAAGACTGTATTATAAAAGTGTTGAATTCACCATATAGTAATGATGAAAATAGAAAGATGTTACTTATTTTAAGCAACAATAATGAAAGTCTTTTAAAAGGTGTAAAAACACTTATGAATAACGATATTGTTTTTCAATTAGACAATGATACATTTATAGTAGATAAAAACTTAAAAGAAGAAATGAAAAGCAAAGAGGAGAATGGAAGAATAACTTTCAAGGATATTGGAAGTAATGAAATTCATTTAAAAGGTCAATTTAGAAGAAGTACTACTTTAAATTATAGTTTACCTAAAAATAGAGTGTTAAGCTCTGGTGATAAAATAAAATTATTTATGAGATATTCTGAAAACTTAGATTTCAATAGAAGTTTAGTAACTATATACATGAACAATACTCCCATTGGAAGCAAAAAATTAGAAAAAGATAAAGCAAATGGTGACGAATTGGAATTAACAATACCAGATGATGTTAAATTAAGTAGTTACATGGAACTTACTATAGCTTTTGATTTAGAAATGGAAAATTCATACTGCGAAAAAAGACAAGAAGAAATGCCCTGGGCTTTAGTGAGTGGAGACTCGTATATATATACTGGATTAACTGATATAGATAATTACTACTTTTCCACATATGGAGCACCTTTTATTAAAGATAGAACTTATAATGATACATTAGTAGTTTTGCCTGATAATTTGACATCACAAGATTTAACTTATATAGGAAGAGTTTTTACTTATTTAGGTAAAGATTTATATTACAATACTGGAAGTTTAAAAACAATTAGAAGTTCAAGAATAAATGGGGAGGAAAAAGATAGTAATATAGTTGTATATGGAACTCCAGCAAATAATAAGCTTATTAAAAAATTAAATAATAATCTTTGGTTTAAGTATAATGAAACATATTCAAAATTTTTATCAAATGAAAAGTTATTTTTAACAGAACCATTTTCAAGTGAAATTTCTACTTTTCAACTTGATATATCTCCATACAACCTTCAAAAAGCAATGCTTGTAATAACATCACCAAATGAGGAGATATTAAGAAATTCATTAGAGTATTTAAGTTCATCAAAAAAAATATATGAACTTAGTGGTGATTGTGCTGTAATAGATCAATATGGAAATATAAAAACATATAAAATGAAAAAAGAGGTGTCTAAGCCAATTTATCAAAAAATAAATTCATTAGATTCTAGGGTAAAAGGTTTATTAGGAATTGTAACATTATTTTTAATATTTATTATGGTATCTATAATAATGTACTTTTTAAAAAATAAATCAATGGAAAAAGGAGATTCGATTTTAATTTCAAAGTTTAAAAAAATTGGTAGAAAATATTCTAAAGGTATAAAAGAAAAAGAAAATGAAGAACCTAAAGACGAATAATTTATTAAAAATGCATTAATAAATAGGATTAATATGGTATAAATTAATAAATATATTAAAATTGACAAATTATAAAAGAAAATATAGAATTAAAGTATTATTTTAAAATATTTGTAAATATATATTTATTCAATAAAAATTAATTTATGAAATGGAGAAGATAAGCATGAAAGCAATATTAACAGTAATTGGGGAAGATAAAGTTGGTATTATTGCAGGGGTTAGCAACAAACTACAAGAATTTAATATTAACATATTAGATGTTAACCAAACAATAATGCAAGGATTTTTTACTATGATGATGGCATTAGATTGTAAAAATATGAATACACAATTTGAAGACGTACACAAAGCATTAAATGCTAAAGGTATAGAACTTGGTGTTGAAGTTAAGATTCAAAGAGAAGAAATTTTTAAGTCTATGCATTCACTATAATTGGGGGGAAACTTATGAATACTAATAAAATACTTGAGACAATAAAGATGATTGAAGAGGAAAAGTTAGATATAAGAACTATAACAATGGGGATTTCATTATTAGATTGTATAGATCCGGATGGAGAAAAAGCTAGAATAAAGATATATGATAAGATTACAAAATCTGCAGAACATTTAGTAGAAGTGGGAAGACAAATAGAATCTGAATTTGGAATTCCAATAGTAAATAAAAGAGTTTCAGTAACGCCTATATCTATAATTGCAGGAGCTACTAATGAAGAAAGTTATGTGAAATTTGCTCAAACTTTAGATAAAGCGGCTGAAACTTTAGGAATAGATTTCTTAGGTGGATTTTCAGCTTTAGTACAAAAGGGATGTACTAAGGGAGATAAGATATTAATAAGTTCTATTCCAGAAGCATTAGCAACTACACAAAAAGTTTGTGCCTCTGTAAATGTTGGATGTACAAAATCAGGAATAAATATGAATGCTGTTAGGGATATGGGAGAAATTATAAAGAAAACAGCAGAGCTTACGAAAGATAAAAAAGGATTTGGATGTGCAAAGTTAGTTGTATTTGCTAATGCAGTAGAAGACAATCCATTTATGGCTGGAGCATTTCATGGAGTGGGAGAAGCAGAAAAAATAATAAATGTTGGAGTAAGTGGACCAGGAGTTGTTAAAAGAGCTTTAGAAAAAGTCAGAGGACAATCTTTTGATGTTGTTGCAGAAACAATAAAGAAAACTGCTTTCAAAGTTACGAGAATGGGCGAATTAGTTGCTAATGAAGCTTCAAGAAGATTAGATGTTCCTTTTGGAATAGTTGATTTATCTTTAGCACCAACCCCAGCAGTTGGTGATTCAGTAGCAGAAATATTGGAAGAAATAGGACTTGAAACAGTAGGAACACATGGAACGATAGCTGCTCTTGCAATGCTTAATGATGCCGTTAAAAAAGGCGGGGTTATGGCATGTAGCCATGTAGGGGGATTAAGTGGTGCATTTATCCCTGTATCTGAAGATGCAGGAATGATTGAAGCTGTAATTAAGGGATCATTAAACTTGGAAAAATTAGAAGGAATGACTTGTGTATGTTCAGTAGGACTTGATATGATTGCAATTCCAGGTAATACACCAGCATCTACAATATCTGCAATGATTGCTGATGAGGCTGCAATTGGTGTTATAAATAATAAAACAACAGCAGTTAGAATAATACCAGCACCAGGATGCATAGTTGGAGATATGGTTGAATTTGGTGGCCTTTTAGGTAGAGCACCTGTAATGAAAGTGAATGAAAATTCATCAGAATTATTTGCCCAAAGAGGTGGAAGAATTCCGGCGCCTATACATTCATTTAAGAACTAAAATAAAAAATAATTATTTTTTTATTAGATATTTGAACTACTCAACAATTATTGTTGAGTAGTTTTTTTATTGCGTTTATTTTTTTATGAAATTAATAATTATTCTAAAGATTTTATTCTTAAATTAATCAAAAAACGTTTTTTATGTGCGATTTTATTATTTGAAAATATTTGACTAGCTATTTTAAAAGTGTTAAAATTGTAAGGTTGTATTGGTATAAATAACATTTGGAGGAATAAATATGAAAAATAATAGAAGTATAAAAAATGATTTGTTAAAAAAATTAGTATTAGGTTTCATAGTTGTATTTGGAGCAGCATTTTTTTCTACATTTATTATAGTAAAAGAAAATTTAGTAAATATTAAACAAAATAGTATGGAAAAAATGATAAGTGATGCTACAAAAATAGAAGAACAAAAACTAAACAGCAAAATTAGTATTGCAAGAGCAATAGCAGCTGATTATAAAATTTCTGATATAAATGTATCACAAGAAGAAAAAAATAAAACATTAATTAAATATGTTAATGATTTAGATTTAAGATCTATAGGAATTGTTGATTTAAATGGAAATTTAATTTCAACAGATGGTTATTCAAATAACATAGCTGATAGAGAATATTTTAAATCCATAGTAAGTAATAAAGAAATCTATATAAGTTCGCCATCATTTGTAAAAGGAACTGATGAACAAATAATATTTTTAGCAGTACCTATAACTAATGGTTGTGATGTTGTTGGAGGATTAACGTGTACTTTTGATAGTAGCTTTTTATCTAAAGACATAGAAAGTTTAAGATATTTTAACATGGGAACTTCATACATATTAGATAAAACAGGAACGGTAATTGCATCTGAGTTTATAGATGATGTTAAAAATAAGAAAAATCTTTTAAAATCTGATGATATTTCAGATGAAGCACATAATGTTTATAAAAAGGTTATAGAGGGAAAGTCAAATATTTTAAAAGAAGATGACAAATATATTGCGTATGCTCCTGTTAATTTAACAGAAGGGTGGACAATGGTATTAGAAGTTGATGCAAAGTATGTAGATAAAGAATTAAATTCATTAATAAAACTATTTATTACTATTGCAACTATTGGAACAATAATATTAATAATAATTATCATAATTATTGGAGAGAACTTGGGTAAAAGGTTAAAGACATTAAAAAATAGTATAGAAGTATTATCAAAGGGAATATTTAATGAAGAATTAAATACAAAGGAAATGCAAAAAGAAGATGAAATTGGAGATATAAATAGAGCGTTACAAGTCACTAAAAATTCTATTGTAAATATAGTGCAAGCAGTAAAGCATAGTGTGGATGTATTAAAACACCAATCTGATATGCTTGAAGGGACTTCAAATCAAATAACAGCTGGATCAAAAAATATTTCCATTGCAATGCATGAATCAGCAGAAGCTAATACAAATCAATCAACAGAAATTTTAAAGGTTCATAATCAAATGAAAGAATTTGGTGATAATGTTGAGTTTATGAACGAAAACGTAAATGATCTTGCAAAAATTTCTTTGAGTGTTGAAAGCAAAGTTGATGATGGTAACAATAGTATTTCAGAATTAGATATCTCATTAAATAGTTTTGATGAAACATTAAAATCATTTAATGAAGTTATAAGTGGTATGAATAATAAGATTGCATCTATAAAAAATATTACAAGTACTATTAATGGATTGTCTGAACAAACAAATCTACTTGCTTTAAATGCAGCTATTGAAGCTGCTAGAGCAGGGGAAGCTGGTAGAGGATTCAGTGTAGTAGCTGATGAGATAAGGAAACTTGCTGAGCAAAGTCAAGAATCAGTTGGGGAAATAGGAACAATAATTAATAATGTGCTTGTAGAAAGCAATAATATTATTAAGTCTACAGAAAGTATAAATTTAGAAGTTTCATCTCAAAAGCAAAAGATAAACTTAACAGTAGATACATTTAGTAATATTGCAGAACTTTTAAAAGAAGTTAGTCCTAAGATACAACAAATATTAAATATATCTAATAGTAATGATGAAAGAAAAGATGATGTATTACATGCACTTGAAAATCTTACAGCTATTTCAGAAGAATTGGCTGCAACTACAGAAGAAGTTGATGCAACTGGTGAAGAATTTAATGAATCAAGTGGAGATATAAGAATAGCTTGTGATGAATTAATACAATCAATTAAAGAATTAAATGAAGAAATTAATAAATTTATAATATAATATTGAGTTAAAATTCTTTTTTTAATTTTGCAAAAAGTTTCAAATAAGTAGAGTTCTTAAATAAAAAGTGTTTAAGAACTCTTTTTTATAAAAAAATCTAAAAATATTCAACTAAAAGGTGACATAATTACTTATGTTGTTTTGTAAATCAAAAAATCTTATTTTAAACCATAAATATACATAATATGTTATAATATACTTATAAGTAAATTATTTATTGGGGATTTTGGTTTTAATAATTTTTATAGTTCGAGGATGTTATTTAAATTACAAGGTGAAAAATTTATTTCTATCTTATAATTAACGCATCATAAAGGAGGATTTTATGAAAAATAAAGTAATAATACAACTATTCATTGTATCAATATTCATAATTGGGATATTTGGAGGATGCAATACATTTAAAATTACAAATAAAAATAATGATTTAATTATATATACATCACATCCTAAGGAATTTAGTAATCCTATTATAAGTGAATTTGAAAAGAAAACTAATATTCATGTAAATCTTGTGAAGGCATCTACAGGAGAATTACTTAAAAATATAGAGGAAGAAAATAATGCCCCTTTAGGCGATGTTATATGGGGGGGATCTGTAGCCGCGCTTAAATCAAGAACAGATTTTTTAGAAGAATATATTTCAAAAAATGAAGAAAATATATATAAAGATTATAGAAATTCAGATGGAAAAATAACAAGATTTACAATAATGCCAAGTGTATTAATTGTAAATTTAGATTTAGCTAAAGATATAAAAATAGATGGTTTTGAAGATTTATTAAATCCAGAACTAAAAGGAAAAATAGCGGTAGCCAATCCAGCAAAGTCATCAACAGCTTTGGAAAGCTTAACTAATCAATTATATGCTATGGGAAATAATAATCCAGATGAGGGTTGGCCATATATAGAAAGTTTTTTGGGAAATACAGAGAATAAAATGCTTAACAGCTCATCAGCTGTATTTAACAAAGTAATAGATGGGGAGTATACTGTTGGATTAACATATGAAGGTGCATTAAAGTATATAAGTACAGATGATCCAGTCAAGATAGTATATCCTAAAGAAGGAATAATAGCTAATCCGGATTGCGTTGCAATAATTAAGGGTGCTGAGAAAATGGAGAATGCTAAAAAGTTCATTGATTTCTTAACAAGTAAAGAAGTACAAACTATGGTAAGTGAAGATCTTTGCAGACGTTCAGTAAGAAGTGATGTACAGTCAGAAAAGTTTGAAGACTTTAATAAGTTAAATATAATAAGGCAAGATGAAAATTGGGTTCTAAACAATAAACATGAAATAATAAAAAAGTATGAAAATATTATAGAAAATAAATAATTAGAATTTTTATTTCTTATATAAATTGAAAAATTTAATGTTTCAATTTATTAAGTATATATTTTTTAGACAATAAATGTAACAAAATGTTTATCTAATAAAATCTTATTAATATAAAGGGATGAGAAGATGTATAAAAAATTAAAGAACATATTAGAGAAAAGTATCAAAGATAAACCAATAGCAAAAAAAATAAGTAAAAGTTTTAAGATAATAATTATAATAAATGCCATTGCTATGTTTATAATTGTAAGTTTACTAATAATACTATCATCTAGAACAGCACGTCTTTATAAGGGTCCATATGTACAAGCAGAGGTTGTTTCTAATATGAAAGTAGAGATACAGGTAATAGATAAAAATATATATAAAGCAATAAGTACAGATGATGTTGAAAAAAAATCTCAATATTTAAAGGATATGAATGTTGAGGTGGAAAATTTTAATAAAAACTTCGATTTAATTAAGAATGACTTTAATGGAGATGAAAGACTTATATCTATTCTTGAAAAGAGTTTAGATGAAACTGATGCAACTATAAAGGATATTTGCAATTTAATTACAAATGCTAAAGAAGAAGAAGTACTTAACTTAATAAATAAAACATATTCTACAGAAATAGAATCTATAGAGCAAAATATAGAAAACATATATAAGACGTCTCAAATAGAAGCTAAAGGATTTGTAAGTAGCTCTAGATTATATGAATATTTGAGTGTGGGAATTATTGGGGTGATGTTATTAAGTATCTTAATAATAGCTATTACAGTTATAAAATTATTAATAGAAATGTTACTTAAAGGAATTAATAATATTAAAAATATGTCTAAAAATCTATCACAAGGAATTTTAGATGTTGACAATCAATATTTAAATACTGATGAAATGGGAGAAATGGCTTCTGATTTAGAAATTTCTATAAACATGTTAAGTAGTTATTTAAAAGATGAAACTTATGTTTTAGAAAATATATCTAAAGGAAATCTAGATATAAACTTAAATTCTTCATTGGAGTATACAGGTGATTTCATGCCAATGAAAGTATCTCTTGAAAAAATTATAAATTCTTTAAATAATAGTTTTTACTATATTTCTAAATCAGTTGATTTAGTAGCAAGCAGTTCCCAAGAAATTTCAGCTACAACTCAAGTTTTATCGGAAGGATCAACTAATCAAGCAGGTGTAGTTGAAGAATTATTATCTAGTTTTCATGAGATATCAGAACAAGTTAAGCTTAATGCTAAAAATGCAAATGATGTAAATGAATTTACTAAAGAAACAAAACAAGTTGTAAGTGATGGAAATAAAAAAATGCAAGAATTATTGGTTTATATGAAAGAAATATGTACAGAAGCAAATAAAATTTCAGGAATTATAAATACAATAAGAGATATAGCAGAGCAAACAAACCTTTTGGCTTTAAATGCAGCAATTGAAGCAGCAAGAGCTGGTGAAGCAGGTAAGGGATTTGCAGTAGTGGCAGAAGAAGTGAGACTACTTGCAGCACAAAGCTCAGAAGCTGTTAAAGTAACTACAGAACTTATAGAAAAATCAACTGATGTAGCTAATAATGGGGGCATCTTAGCACAAGAAACAGCAAGTTCTTTAAATGGTATAGTTAATAATGTAGAACAAATAACAAATTTAATAAAAGAAATAACACAAGCATCTGATTTACAACGCCAATCTATAATGGAGGTAACTATAGGTGTAGATCAAATAGCAGAAGTAGCACAAACTAATTCGGCAACTGCAGAAGAAACAGCAAGCGCTACAGAAGAATTGTCAATTCAAGCACAGGAAATAAATGAAAAGTTAGAAATGTATAAATTGAAAAATAATTAGGATATTAAGTGCTTTTTTAAAAAACAAAATTATATAGAGTTTTAATTAATTTTATAAGGTAAAAAGAAGAGTTAAGTAATTTTTCTTTTTACCTTAAATTTTTATATATAGCTAATGACATTGTTTAGATTATTATGTCATCATTCTTTTAAGATGTAAAATTATAAATTTTGATACTGTTTACAAAATATGGTATTATTAAATAACTAATCTACTTATTGAATTTAAAGTATATTAATATATTTGAGGTGAGTATATAAATGAATACATGTGAAAATTCAAAAGGGGAAAAATGGATTAAAATAAAAGGCAAAAGAAAAATTCAATCCTTTCAAGATTTATATGCAGATTTATTTAATATAAGTTTAGGAATAATATCATTAGAAGGAAAGGCGTTAACTGTATGGTCTAATTCTTCTTTGTTTTGTAATTATATTATAAAAAACAATAGTGAAAGGTGTAAGCAAGAAAAACAAAAGATAATAGATTATGTTATGAAAAATGGTCAAGTTATAAAATATACTTGTTATATGAAGATAACGTATTTCGCATGTCCTATATTTTATGGTGATGATTTAGTAGCCATATGTTTAGGGGGAGGAGTTTACTTAGAAGAAGATAAAGAAAGTTTAAATGAGAATATTATTAAAGGTATACAAATAGTAGCTGAAAGTAAGTTGAACGATATCATAACTTTGTTAGAGAATGTATTTAATTTAATAGATAATGAGAAAGAAGTAAATCAATTAAAAAAAGATGAAAATGAAAAATTTAATGAAGATCTATTTTTTTTAGAAAATAAGTTGACACTTAGAGAAGTGGAAGTTGTTAAATTAATGAACTTAGGAATGACTAATAAAGAAATTTGTATGAAGTTAAATATAAGTGAAAAGACAGTTAAAACACATGTTACTAATATATTAAGAAAATTAAAAATGAAAGATAGATTAGAGGTAGTTATATTTTGTAAAAGTAATAGTATAAAATATTATGAGGCTTCAAATGTCTATTAGAAAGAAATGTATTGTATTTGTATCTATAGTTGTAATTGTACCCATGATTTTAATATTGATATTATCAAATGTTATTTTAAATGATCAAATAGATAAATCTGCTCAAGGATATTTAGAAAATGCTTTTATAATTGCAAAAAATCAAATGTTAAATCAATTAGATGAAATGGAGAAAATTTCAATAAAAACAACTAATTCCTCTGATTTTAAAAGTAAACTAAAAGAAGAAAATAAAAATGTACTAGATGCAGATATTTATGAGTTAAGAGAGGTATATGAGTATATAGATTTATATTTTGTATTTAGTGATGATAAGAGGTTGTTATTAAATCATCCATCAATAAAAGGAACTAATTTAGATAGATTAAATGTATTATTGGACAAGGCTAAAGAATGTCATAAAACTGTTATCTCAGAAGAAATATTTAATTTAGATGATTTATTTTACTATGATTCTAAAGAATATAATGAATTTAAAGTAAAGCTAGACAATACAGAGGGAAAGGAGTATTTAAATAAAAGTTTAGTATCTATTACTATTTCTCCAGTATATGATAAAAAAGAGGATCAACTTCTAGGGTTCTTAGTCTTAGGTTCAATAATAAACAATAATGATTATTTCCCCAAAATATATTCAGAAAATGTTAAAAATTCATATTTAGCAATTTCTATTGATGAAATTAGAATAGCATCTAATATTAGAAGTCCCAAAAAAGAAAATTATATTGGAAGTTTAAATCCTACTTCAATAAAGGAGTTAAATAGCTTAGAAAAAACTTATTTTGGGAAACAGAACATTGATGGAGAAATTCATATATTTTTAGATAAACCTATATTAAATTGCGATGGAGAATGTGTAGCTGTATTAGGAGTTGGCATTCCAGAAGACAAGTTTTCTATTATTATGCATATGCAAAGAAATATAATTATTTTTGTTTGTGCTTTTTTCTTAGTAATAATGTTATTTATTTGTAAATATGTTTCCAGAAAATTAACTGCACCAATTATTAAGGCAACAGAATTGGCAAATCAAATATCAAAAGGAGATAATGAAGTTATTATAGATAAAAAATTTTTAGAAGATAATAAAGATGAAACAATAATTTTACTTAAGGCATTTAAGAAAATGGCAGATGATTTAAAATATGCAGAAAATGAACGTGAAATTTATTTGAAAAATATAAAATATGAACAAATAGAACAAGAAAAATTATCTAGACAGCTATTTTTATTAAATGAAAGCTTAGAAGAAAAAGTTAAGTTACGTACAGAAGACTTAAGAGAAGCTATAAAAAGTTTGAAAAAAGCAGATAAAGTTAAATCATTATTTTTAGCTAATATGAGCCATGAATTAAGGACTCCATTAAGTGCAATTATTACTTGTTCTGAAATTTTAAAGGAAGAAATATTCGGAAAATTAAATTCAAAACAACTCAAACATATAACTAACATTTTAAATAGTGGAAATCATTTATTACAATTAATTAATAATGTTTTAGACATATCTAAGATAGAATCAGGAAAAATGAAACTCACTTTAGGAAGATATTCTATTGCAGACATTATAATGGAGAGCTTTTCAGTTGTAAAAAGTTTAGCTTATCGAAAAAATATTTATATTGATATAAATATAAATCCTAGTGATTTTATTATTAAAATTGATGCCAATAAGTTAAGACAAATATTATATAATTTACTTTCTAATTCAATTAAATTTACACAAGAGGGTGGAAAAGTACAAATAGAGGTTACTAAAAATTTAGCTTATATTAAATTAATTGTTGAAGATAATGGTATTGGAATAAAAAAAGAAGATCAAAAGAGGATATTTAATGAGTTTGAACAAGTGGATAATTCTTACGAAAGAAAATATGAAGGTACTGGACTTGGGTTACCTTTAACTAAAAAATTAGTTGAGATGCATGGAGGTGAAATATTTTTGATAAGCAATATAAATATTGGAACAAAGGTTATAGTTACTATACCAGTTCAAAGAGAAGATAATAGTGATACTATAGTTCCTAGTATAAATTAAAATATCAATAACACGGAGTGGAAAATCATGGATAAAGCATTGATTATAGATGACAACAAGCAAAATTGCGAAATAATTAAGGATTTACTATATACATGGGGCTATTGTGTATACTTAGCATTTGATGGATTTGAGGGTTTTAAATTAGCTAGAAATGTTAAACCGGATGTAATTCTTTTGGATGTTATGTTACCAGGAATGAATGGATTTGAAACATGTAAAAAATTAAAAGAAAATCAAGAAACTCAAAATATTCCTATTATAATGTTAACAGTATTAAATGAGGTTGAAGATAGAATGCGAGGATTTAATGTTGGGGCAGATGTGTTTTTATCAAAGCCTATTGTTTATCAAGAATTAAAAAATAGAATTGATTGGGCTGTAAAATCTAAAAGAGTATTTGATAATATGGAACAAATAGATAAGGTGGCTATATGCTTATTAAATATTATAAGATTAAAAGATAAAAAGTTATATTTACACTGTAAAAATGTAAAAAACTACTGTGAAAAAGTTGGTAAGATATTATTTTTAAATGACGAAGAAATGAAACAATTAATACTAGGTGCATATTTACATGATATAGGTAAAATTTTTTCTAATACATTGTTGGAACATGTGGAAATGGGAGAAAATATTATTTCAGATTTGAATATGTCCAAGTGGTTAAAAGTAATGATAAGAAATCATCATGAAAAAATGAATGGTAAGGGATTCCCAGATGGTTTAACTTCTAGTGAAATGTCACAAAACCTAAAGATATTGATTACAGTAAATAGATTTATTGAGTTATTAGATGAATTGAAAGATAATGAGGCTAGTATACTTAAATTAAGTAATGAATGTGAAAAAGGAGACTTGAATACAGAAGTTATTGAGGCTATAAAACAAGTATTAGAAGATGAAAAATTTATTGAAAGTATAAACTATAATTAATGGTGAAAGTGGCTGCTTAAACTAAGAGTATAATTTCTAGTTTGAGTAGCTTGCTTTTTGGAAAAATAAAACAATATACAACTTAAGTTGTATATTGTTTTATTTTTTGTAGGTATTTATTACAACTTTGGTTTAATTATAAGAATGATATTGAGGACATAGAATTTAAATATAAAGGCAAATAAAAAATAAATTTCTAAGTTGTAGGTGAAGTTTTGATTTCATCTAAATAGAAATTTGTATCATGGAATAGCACCTGTTATATTCTTGAATTATTAGGAATATTATGGATGCTGATTTCAAGATAAAAAGTAATTATTATGCATATAAAAAGGGAGGAGTATTATGATATGAATAAAAAAGTAAAGTTAGCTGATATTTTAGCTGAAAAAGGGTTACCAATTAATTTTCAATTTGGTGGAGATGCTCCAGAAGAAATGACAACACGTGAAGTACAAAAAGAGCCAACTCCTAGAGCTAAAAGATTAAGAGAAATTTATTATGACACTTTATCTACTGCAAATACTGAATTCCCATATTGGTATAACAGAAGATGGAATGAATTAGAAGGTGAAGTAGATATAGTGAGAAGAGCTGAATCTCTTAAATGCGCTTATTCTCATTTAACACCTAATATTATACCTGGTGAAAAATTAGTTATGCAAAAAACTAATTATTATAGAGGATCATTCCCAATGCCTTGGCTTTCAGAAGGCTTTTTTGTAGCTAAAGAAGACGAATTATACAAGGAAGCTTTAAATAGAGGTAGTGCTAGTGCTGGAGAGTTAAGTAAATTTGGTACTGGTGGAGGAAATGTTACTAAAAGTTTTGGTAAAGTAGTTTCTATAGCAGGTAAATTTGGAATGAGACAAGAGGAAATACCTGTATTAGTTAAGCTTGCCAAAGAATGGGTTGATAGATCTGTAGATGATTTGGGACATAAATATGAACAAATGGTACCAGACTATGAAATAAAAGAAAATATCATGAAATCTTTAATTTGTATGTTTGATTCAGGTTTTACATTACCTCAAGGAAGAGAAGTTGTAAATTACTATTACCCATTACAATATGGTTTTGATGGATTAATTGATATGGCTACTGAATGCAAGAAAAAAGTTGCTGGAAATGCCGATGGAGACGGACTTGTAGGTATGGACCGTCTATATTTTTATGAAGCTGTTAAAATAACTTTAGAAGGTATTCAAAATTGGATATTAAACTATGAAAAGCATGCTAGAGATTTAGCTGCAATTGAAAAAAATGAGGCTCAAAAAGAAGAATATCTTGAAATTGCTGAATGTTTAGGCTGGATTTCTCATAAACAACCACGTACATTTAGAGAAGCTCTTCAATTGACTTATATTATTCACATAGCAGTAATCAATGAAGATGCTATTTCTGGATTATCACCAGGAAGAGTAGGACAAGTATTATATCCTTGGTTTAAACAAGATATAGAAAATGGAAGAATAACAGAAAAAGAAGTATTAGAACTTTTAGAGCTTCATAGAGTTAAATTTACATGTATTGATTGCTTTGCTTCAACAGGTGTTGTTGGAGGCGTTCTTTCAGGAAATACATTTAACAATTTAACTATTGGTGGGCTTAAAAAAGATGGAAGTTCAGCAGCGAATAGATTGGAATATTTAATAGTAGAAGCAGGTATTACATGTTCAACACCTCAACCTACATTATCATGTTTTTATGATGAAAAGTTACCAGAAGAATTCTTACTAAAATGTATTGAATGTGACAAAACAGGTTCAGGTTATCCAGCTTGGATGAATAATCGTGGTGCAATAGAATTTATGATGAATCAATATGGTGATGAAGGAATGACCATTGAAGAGGCAAGGTCAGTTGCAATAGGCGGATGTCTTGAGACTTCTCCTTGTACTTGGAAAGAACTTACTCTAAACGGAGAAAAATATGATATTCCAGGCGGAGCAGGACAGCCTACTTCTGTTGGAGTACACTTTATTGCTAATCCAAAGGTGTTAGAACTTGTACTGACCAATGGAAAGGATTACAGAACTAATTCACAAGTGTACCCTGCGCATAATAAAAAACTAGAAACATTTGAAGAATTAGTTGACCAATTTAAAGAGTATTATAAAGTGACTTGTGATGTACTTGCTAAGACTAATAATATTCAACATGATGTTTGGCGCAAAAAAAATATGTCAATTGTGAATTCATTATTAAAACCAAATTGTTTAGATACAGGTAAACACATTGGGAACTTAGGATATAGATTTAATGCAACTTACAATATAGAAAGTTGTGGAACTATTAATACCATAAATAGTTTAGCGTCATTAAAGAAGCTTGTATATGATGACAAAAAATATACCCTTGACGAAATGAAAGAAGCAATGCTTAATAACTTTGGATTTAAAACTGCAGAGGAAATAGGAAGCTATTCATTAGCAGACCAAGAAAAAGCTGATATTAGTTCTAAATATGACGATATTTATGGAGAGTGTTTATTAGCACCTAAATATGGAAATGATGATCCATACGTTGATGATATATTAAAGAATTATGAAGATTGGTTCTGTGATGTATGCCATAATTATGAATCATTATATGGCAAGAAGATGTATGCTTGTCAAATTTCTGTTTCAACTCATGGAGCACAAGGGGCAGCAACCCTTGCAACTACAGATGGACGTTTGGCTGGTACAACTTATGCAGATGGATCTATGTCAGCTTATCCAGGAACAGATAAGAATGGACCGTATGCATTATTTACATCTGCTACAGTTTGGGATCATAGCAGATCTCAAAACTCACAAATGAATTTGAAGATTCATCCAAGTGCAATTAAAGGAGTAGAAGGATCTAAGAAGCTATTAGATTTAACACGCTCTTATATGAGAAAAGGTGGATATCACATTCAATATAATGTTGTAGATTCAAAGGTATTAAAGGAAGCTCAAGTTAAACCAGAAAATTATAGAGATTTAATGGTTCGTGTTGCTGGATTTACACAATACTGGTGTGAAATTGGTAAGCCAATACAAGATGAAGTTATTTCAAGAACTGAATATGAAGGGGTGTAATAAAAAATGGCTAATGAAAATATGAAACACAATGATTGCTTAAATTTTTCATCAATAGATGCAGCAAAAGGAATTTGCAGAATATCTAATCAAATGATATTTATAGATACACCTATTTGCAATAATTTTAATGAAGCTCACAAGTGCAGAAATTGTGCTAATTTTAAGAATCCTGATAAAGATAATATGGGAACTTGTACAGGGTTAAAGATCGAAGCTTGGACATTTGGAGATTTAAGTGCCGCTACTTGTGAAGGGTATAAAAATAATAAATTAGATGATAAAAAATAATAACTGAAAGATAACCAAATATGATTTGAAAATTAAAGAGAGTGTGCTAAAACTTAACATACTCTCTTATTACTTTAAAAAAGGAGTAAAAGTATGGAACAAAAAAATGCTAATCATTTAGGTCATATGGTTGTACTAGCCTCATGGCTAGCCGTTTTTTGCTTATTTGGTTTCAGATCAACTTTCTCTGTATTGCAAGTGCCAATGTCACAAAATTTAGGCTGGCAATCTTCGCAGCTTACTTTGGGATATTCTTTAATGATGACAGTTTATGCAATTACTGCTTATTTTAGTGGAATGATAATTGATAAGTGGGGAACAAAGCCTGCATATGCAATAGGATCAGTATGTGCTTGCCTAGGCTTTTTTGTAACAAGTTATGCTCAAAGTTATTTAGGTTATTTAATTCCATACGCTATTTTTGCTGGAATTGGAACAGGTATGCTTTGGGTTTCATCAACTGTTTCTGTACGAAAATGGTATGTAGGAAAATCTTATGCTAGTATGTGGGGAATTGCATTTATGGGAGCTCCAGTAGCTCAAGTAGTATTGAGTCTTCTTGTTAAACAAGTACTTAATTTTACAGACTGGAGAACTGCAATGAGAGGATTAGCAATAGTAGTTCTTATTGCACTTATAATTGCAGCAGCTGTAGCAAAGAAAAATCCAGAGGACTATGAACTTGAACCTTTTGGAATAGATTCTATTAAGTCAAATGTTAATAAAGATTCAGGAAAGATTTGGACAGTAAAAGAAGCTTTTAGTATATTCCCAATTTGGGGAGCTATTTTAACTTTTTTAGGCAGTATGCTTGGAGAGTTTTTAATTTGGACTCAAGTGGTTAAATTTTGGAATGTTGATGTAAAAATGTCACTAAGTACCGCAACTAATCTTTATATAATAATAGGAATAGCAGGAATATTTACTATGCCTATTATGGGAAGAATAGCTGATAAAATGGTTGGAAAATACAATAATAACGAAGCTAAAGCTAGAAAAGTTATGTTAATATTTGCACCTATAATTGGATTATTGGCTTGTGCATTTTTACTTATGACTAAAAAATCTATTGTATTTGGAATAATATCTTGTATTCTTTTTGCTATATATTGGGCAATAGAACCAGGTGGTGTAGCAGGATACGCAGGTTCTATATATGGTAATAAAACATTGGGTAAAATATGGGGACTTGCAACATTAATAGTAATGGCTATAGGTCCAGCAGTTGGTAGTTTCATGGGTGCATATTTATATGATTTATCAGGAAGCTATTTTAATTCAATAATATTTGCAGCTTGTGCATTTGTTTTTTCAACAATTGTTGCAATTATGTTACCACTTTCAGTTAAGAACAATAAGTAAATTATTAATTTAAAATATTGTTATAAGGAGGGGAACATTTATGCATAAAGATAAGGGATTAATTTTTGATATTCAAAGTTATTCTGTACATGATGGTCCAGGATGTAGAACTAGTTGCTTTTTTAGTGGTTGTTTTTTAAAATGCGAATGGTGTGCAAATCCAGAAAGTTGGACCAAAAAAGAAAAAATAATGTTTGCCGAAGGAAAGTGCAAGTATGACCAAGGATGTAAGAGATGTGAAAAAGCTTGTGAAAAAAAAGCAATATCTTTTAAAGATGATAATTCATTAAATATTGATTGGAGTGTATGTGAAAATTGTACTAGCTTTGAATGCGCTAAAGTATGTTATAATGAAGCATTAAGAATTTGTGGAAAGTATTACACCGTAGATTCTTTGTTAAAAATTTTAAATAGAGATAGGCAATTTTGGGGCTCAAATGGAGGCGTTACATTTAGCGGGGGGGAACCTTTTTATCAAAATGAGTTTTTAATAGACACGTTAAAAAAGTGCAAAGAAATGTATATTAATACTGCAATTGAAACTACAGCATTTGTAGATACAGATATATTTTTAGAAGGAATGAAATATGTAGATTTTGCGTTTATAGATGTTAAGCATATGGATAGCAAAAAACATAAAGAAAAAACAGGGGTATATAATGATTTAATTCTTAAAAATATAAAAGAACTAATAAATTCTAATTGGCAAGGTAGATTAGTTATTAGAATGCCAGTTATTCGTGATTTTAATGATACTGTAGAAAATGCAATAGCAACAGCTGATTTTATGAATGGTTTAGGAATTTATGAAATAAATTTACTACCATTTCATAGAATGGGAGATTCGAAATGGACTCAACTTGGAAAAAAATATAGCTATAGTAATGATGAACCAACTAGTGAAGATAAATTAGATGAGCTTCAAGACATATATTTAGATAGAAAAATAGCATGTTATGTTGGAAGTGAAACAAGTTTTTAAATAATCATACTAAAACAGAGTTTAGTTTAAAAATTAAATTTTATTAGTATATTTTAACAATAGTACTTGTAGTATAATATTATTAAGTAAGCATACAATTAAAGGAGATTAATTGTAAACTCCTTTAATTGTATTTTTTTATTCTTTAGGAAATTATATTGTTGGACAATATGAGGATAACTTTTATAATACTGTATTTTAAAGATATAATTTGAATACTCCTAAAGAATAAAAAGAGCAGCATAGAATTTATGCGATTATTAAGTTAGAAATGTAAAATATCAATGGTTTCTTAGCTGCCTTAACAATTTTATTTTATTTTAAAGTATAATTGTTAAAAAAATGATAAAGATTAATGATATAGATATTTTTTTACAAAAGTGTATGAAAGTAAAAGTATAAATATAAAACAGTGGATTTTCCACACAAAATTATTATTTTATAATACATAGTTTAATAAGGTTATGATATAATTTACATAATTAGAGTTTTATTATAAAGTGTAAGATTTAATGAATATCTTTATAGATAAAAATTTATTTTATAATATGCAGTATGAAATTAAATAATAGTAAGGATGTAGGTTTTATGAAAAAGTTTATTATAACAACAGATACAACAGCAGATTTACCAAAAGAATATTTGGATAAAAATAACATAGGATTACTAACAATGTCATTTCAAATGGACGGCAAGGAATACGTAGGAGATGAAATTTTAGATATAAAAGATTTTTATGATAAAATGCGTTCAGGATCAATGCCAACAACAGCTCAAGTGAATCCAGAACAAGCAAAAATGCAATTTGAAAAATATTTAAAAGAAGGATATGATGTACTACATATTTCTTTTTCTTCAGGACTTAGTGGAAGTTATAATAGTACAAGAATTGCATCTATTGAATTAGAAGAATCATATCCTGATAGTAAAGTTATAGTTATAGATTCATTAAGTGTTTCATCAGGTGAAGGACTTTTAGTTTACAAAGCAGTAGAATTAAAGAAAAATGGCAAAAGCATAGAAGAAATATCTACTTGGCTTGAAGAAAACAAGCTTAATGTTTGTCAATACTTTACAGTAGATGATTTGAATCATTTATATAGAGGTGGACGTGTATCAAAGACTACTGCTATTCTTGGGACTGTAATAGGAGTAAAACCAATCATTCACGTAGACAATGAAGGAAAACTTATACCTATCGCTAAAACAAGAGGTCGTAAACAGTCATTATGCAAGCTTCTTGATAATATGGAAAAACTAATGGGCACATATAAATCAGAAAATAATATTATATTTGTAAGTCATGGTGATGCAGAGAAAGAAGCAGAAATTGTAGCAAATAAAATTACAGAAAGATTTGGAATAGAATCTATTATGATTAATACTATAGGACCTATTATTGGAACACATTCAGGCCCTGGAACAGTTGCAGTGTTCTTTATGGGAGAAAATAGATAGCTTAAAATACAGTCTATGGTTTGTAGAATGTTAATATATGCATAAGTAAAGCTTATATGGATTAATTGAACTTAAGGATACTAAAAACAAGTATAGTTCCGTTAAAACACTATTTTGCTTATTACATATATCAAAATATAGTGAAAAATAAGATACAATTAAAGTAAGGGGATTTTACACTTTAATTGTATTTTTTATTCTTCAGGAAATTATAAAAATATTAAATCTGTGGACAACTTCTAAAATACTGTGCTTTAAAGGTATGAGGAGTACCCCTAAAGAATAAAAAATAATCATATACCGCACCATTATTGCTGCACTGCGCTTGGAAAGGATGCATGGCTAAAAAATCGACGACTATAAAGTCGTCTTGGAAATCTTGTTATAAATAATTATGAGAAATTATATAAAAAGGGGAGAGATTTGTGAACCAAAAATCATTTATTGGAAGTATTGCAATTATTTTTGGAGGAATTTTATTATCATTAGAATTATATTGTTTAAAATTTATTCAATTGTTTGAAAGTATGGCGTTTGGAAGCTGTTATACTAATGCATGGGAATATATAAAGACAGTACCTATTTTATTAGCATTGATAATAACAATCACTATTATTGCTTATGGTGTTATATTAATTAATAAATCAAAAACTGAAATTTAAGAATAAAAATAATTAATAATACTGTAGCCTGTAAATCTTGACTATATAAGCTTTAAACTATAAACTAATATGGTGATTGTAGAATTATATTAATTTAAGTAGGTGAAAAGATGACAACAAATGAAAAGAAATTTTTACCCATAAATAAAAAAGATATGGAAGAGAGAGGCTGGAAGCAATTAGATTTTATAATTGTTACAGCTGATGCTTATATAGATCATCATAGCTTTGGAACTGCTATTATTTCAAGAGTATTAGAAAAAGCAGGATATAAAGTTGGCATAATAGCACAACCCAAATGGAAGGAAATTGACGACTTTAAGAAATTAGGGAAACCTAAATATGCATTTTTGGTTAATGGTGGTAATATGGATTCTATGGTTAATCATTACACTGTTAGTAAAAAGCTTAGAGATAAGGATTTTTATTCTCCAGGCGGTGAAATGGGATTAAGACCAGATAGAGCTACAATAGTTTATTGTAATAAAATAAGAGAAGCGTATAAAGGCGTTAACATAGTTATAGGTGGTATAGAAGCAAGTTTAAGACGTTTTGCTCATTATGATTATTGGAGTGATAAGGTAAGAAAATCAATGCTTATTGACAGTGGTGCAGACTTACTTGTTTATGGAATGAGTGAAAAGCAAATGGTCAAAGTTGCAGAAAAATTAAGCTTAGGAATACTAGCTAAAGACATTCATGATATCCAAGGAACATGTTATGTTGTCGAACAAATAAATAATTTAAATGATTATATAGAAATTCCATCATATAAAGAAGTTTGTAATGATAAACTTAAATATGCAGATGCAAGCAGAGTACAATATCTAGAGCAGGATCCTGTAAGAGGAAAAATAATTGTACAAAAGCATGCCAATAAGTATTTAGTTCAAAATATACCTGAAATGCCATTAAATAGGGAAGAATTAGATAGCGTCTATGATCTTCCTTATATGAAAAATTATCATCCGATTTATGAAGGAATGGGTGGTATTTCAGCAATTGAAGAAGTGAAATTTAGTACAGTAAGTTCTAGAGGATGTTTTGGAAATTGCAATTTCTGTGCAATAACATTTCATCAAGGAAGAATAGTTCAAAGTAGAAGTAAAGAATCAATATTAAATGAAGTTGAAGAAATAACTAAATTACCTGATTTTAAAGGATACATACATGATGTTGGGGGACCAACAGCTAATTTTAGAAAGCCAGCTTGTAGTAAACAGCTAACCTTAGGTGCATGTAAAGCTAAAGAATGTTTATATCCAAGTCCTTGTAAAAATATGGAAGTAGATCATAGTGAATATTTAGATTTACTTAGAGCTATTAGAAAAGTTCCAAAAGTAAAGAAAGCTTTTGTAAGATCAGGCCTTAGATATGATTACATAATGGCAGACAAAGACGATACATTTTTTAAAGAATTGGTTGAATATCATGTTAGCGGCAAGTTAAAAGTTGCACCAGAGCATGTTTCAAAAGATACTTTAAGATATATGGGAAAACCATCAGGAAAGACATATGATAAATTTACAGAAAAATTTTATTCAATAAATAAAAAATTAGGTAAAAAACAATTTATAGTACCATATTTAATGTCAAGTCATCCAGGAAGTACACTTAAAAATGCAATTGAGTTAGCAGAATATTTAAGAGATATAAATTATCAACCAGAGCAAGTTCAAGACTTTTATCCAACGCCAGGAACGTTATCTACAACTATGTATTATACTGGTTTAGACCCATTAATTATGAAGGAAGTTTATGTTCCTAAAACTAAACATGACAAAGCTATGCAAAGGGCGTTACTTCAATATAAAAATCCAAAGTATTATACATTAGTATATGAAGCTTTAGTTGAGGCTGGAAGAGAAGATCTTATAGGAAATGGTAGTAAATGTTTAATAAGAGATAAAAGACAAACTAAAAAATTCCAAGAAGATAAAACTCGTAATGGAAATAGAGTGGGAAACAAAAGTAAAAGTTATGGTGATAAATCAAGTAAATTAAAAAAAGAAAAGAATGAAAGACAATCTAAAAAACAGACTGTTAAGCTAGGTAAACGAAGCACTACTAGAAATAAGAGAAAATAGATATAGACAAATATTAGATAGCTTATATTTTATAAAACTTACGAATATATTGTCGATGAATTAATATAATATATTCGTAAGTTAAATTTGTAATAATTGAAATATAATGGTATTATGTAATTATATAGGAAACCGCTTACATGTTTAAAACGTTAGTTATAAATATATTAATAATACTATTTTTATTAGATAATTTTTATACAAATGCTTTAATGAATCAAATAATGCAAATTAAAAATTTAATTAAAGGTGGTAAATCATGAAGAGTAACAAGAGTATAAAAGCAAATTTAATTAAAAAACTATCATTGGGATTTGTACTGGTATTTGGCATAGCATTTTTAGGGACATTCTTTGTAGTTCAAAAGACTTTATCTGAAGTAAAGCTCTCTTGTATGAAAAAGATGATAAATGATGCTACAACTATAGTACAAGACAAAATAACTGGAAAAATTAATGTGGTAAAAACTATTGCCTGTGATGGTATTGTATCTAATATGGATTTTACAATTGATGAAAAAAGAGAGCTGTTAAGTAATTATCAAATGAATTTAAACATACGTTCTATAGGAATAGCAGGATTAGATGGTAAACTAGAATCAACTGATAATTATAAAGAAGATATTTCAGAAGTAGAATATTTTAAAAAAGCTCTTAATAATGAAATATATATAAGTTCTCCAACGATTATAGATGGAACCAATGAACAAATAGTATTTGTTGCAACACCATTAAAAAATGGACAAGATATAGTTGGGGTTATGACATGTACGTTTGACAGTGCGTTTTTATCAAGAGACATAAATAATTTAAAGTATTTAAGAATGACAGGAATGTCTTATATATTAGATGGTACAGGCACTATAATAGCATCTGAAACAACAGAAGATGTTATTAATGGTAAAAATATGATGAGTGAAGAAAAAAACAATCCTACATTAAAAGAAATTGCTTTAATTCATGAAAAGATGGTTAATGGTGAAAGTAACGTAGAAAAATACATGGAAGATGAAAAAAAATATATAGCTTACGCAAGTATTCCAGGAACACCAGGATGGTCCATAGCTTTAGAGGTAAATGCTACTGATGTTGATAGAGAAGAGTCTATTATAATAAGCTTATTCATCGGAGTAACTTTAGTAGGAATTTTAGTACTTGTAATTATAATATATATAATTGGTCAAGCTCTTGGAAAGAGACTGAAAAGATTAAAAGATGATATAGAAGTTTTAGAAAATGGAGTATTTAATAAAGAATTAGATGAAAAAGAATTAGTAAAAAATGATGAGATTGGTGAAATTAATAGATCATTAAAGAAAACTAAAGAATCAATTAGGGGAATACTTAAAGGTGTGAAGAATGATTTAATAATATTAAATGAACAATCTGATGTATTAGAAAACACATCAATGCAAATATCCTCTGGATCAGAAAATATAACAATATCAATGCATGAATCAGCAAAAGCTAATACAAGTCAAACAAGTGAAATCATGAAAATTAATAATGAAATGAGGAATTTTGGAGAAAACATTGATTATATGAACAGCAATATAGATAAAGTAGCTGAAATTTCTTCTAATATAGAATCAAAACTTGTAGAAAGCAATAACACTATAAATGACTTAAATAATTCTTTAACTAACTTTGATGGGAGTTTTAGTAAGTTTAATGATGATATAGTAGTTATGAATAAGAAAATAGCATCAATTAAAGGTATAACATCTACTATAAATGAAATAGCAGAACAAACTAATCTTTTAGCATTAAATGCAGCAATTGAAGCAGCTCGTGCAGGCGAAGTTGGAAAAGGATTTAGTGTAGTAGCGGATGAAATAAGAAAGCTTGCAGAACAAAGTAAGGAATCTGTAAATCAAATTGGAAATATAATTGTTAATGTTCTTGAAGAATGTAATAATATGATACAATCAAGTACTGATATAAATTCAGAAGTTGATAATCAAAAAATAAGCATTAATAATACTATAAATTCATTTAATAATATTACAGATTTACTAAATGAAATCACACCTAAAATACAAGAAGTATCTAATATTTCTAATAACAATAATAAGAAAAAAGATATAATTTTAGAAGTTATAGAATCTGTAACTGCAATTTCAGAGGAACTAGCTGCAAGTACAGAAGAAGTTGATGCAACTGCTCAAGAGTTTAATGTTTCAAGTAAAGATATCAGTACTGTTTCAGAAAAATTAGCTCAATTAATAGAAGAATTAAATGAAGAAGTAAACAAATTTATAATATAAGATAATATGAATAGCCACCCAAAATGATTAAATAAATTATTTTAGGTGGCTATTTCATAGTACCTTAAAGAAATATAACTTTAAATTAAATGATGGAATAAATGAAGTTTTAGATATAATTTTAAATGGTATATTAAGAAAATAAATTTGTATAACAATGAATTAAAACATTAATAGTTAATAATAATAAATACAATGATATTTATAAATAGTGTAAATAAAAATACTGTTGACTATAAGTAAAAATAGGTAAATTTGAATAAATTTATATGATATAATTATACTAAAAGGGGATGAAAACTATGAAAATTGAATTTTGTCTTGCAGAAAGTGGAGAAATTATATTTACTAAAGAGTCTAGAGATTTAAAGGATATAATAGAGGTTATTACTAGAGTAGGAACTGAAATCAATTTAACCTTTAGTAAGGATGATTTCATTCATGGATATGTTCAAAATATTTTGTATCAAGCTAATGCAGAAGAAAATGATGAAAGCATTAGGATATATATTTCAAATGATTGCAAAAATTTTAAAAATACAGCAAGAATATCTGCAGAGCATTTAAGCAGTGCAAAACTTAAAAGTTAATTAGAAATGTTAATTAACTATAAAAAAGCATTAAATTAAGGAGTGTACAATTTTGTTTTGAACACTCCTTAATTTTAATTAAAAATAATATTTTAATATAGTTAGTTATTAGATAAAAAAAGAATAGAGATTAAGGTAAAATGTGTATTTGTAAAAGTGATAGTTTACTTTAAAATTTATATAAAATGCGCTAAAAGACTTAAATTTATAAGAGGTTTTTTTATGTAATTAATATAATATTTATGTTATTATATCTATATTAGTTAAAATAATATTAATACTTATAAGGAGAAATCGTATGAAAAAATTAATTTCATGGAATGTAAATGGATTAAGAGCTTGTGTAAAAAAGGGCTTTGTAGATATTTTAAAGGAAAGTAATGCAGATATATTTTGTATTCAAGAAAGCAAACTTCAAGAAGGTCAAATAGAATTAGACTTAGAAGGGTATCATGATTATTGGAATTACGCTGAAAAAAAGGGGTATTCAGGAACTGCTATTTTTTCTAAAGAAAAACCTTTAAATGTTTCATTAGGAATCGGTATAGAGGAACATGATAAAGAAGGAAGGGTTATAACATTAGAATTTGAAAAATTTTATTTAGTTAATGTGTATACTCCTAATTCACAACAAAAATTAGCTAGAATAGATTATAGAATGAGTTGGGAAAATGAGTTTAGAAATTACTTAAATGAATTAAATAAAGCTAAACCTGTTATAGTGTGTGGAGATTTAAATGTTGCTCATAAAGAAATAGATTTAAAAAATCCTAAGAATAATAGAAATAATGCTGGATTTAGTGATGAGGAAAGAGAAAAGTTTGGTGAACTTTTAAAATCAGGTTTTATAGATACATATAGATACTTTTATCCAGATAAAGAAGGGGTATATTCTTGGTGGTCTTATAGATTTAATGCGAGAGCTAACAATGCAGGATGGAGAATAGATTATTTTTTAGTTTCTAAAGATTTTGAAGATATGTTGGTAGATGCTAAAATACATACACAAATTGAAGGTTCTGATCATTGTCCTGTTGAATTAATAATAAAATAAATAATATTAATATGTAAGGAGATTTTTAAATTATGAAGGAACTTTTTAAAATAAAAGATTTAATATTTTACAAGGAAGATTTTTTAGATGACATAAGTGAATTTGAAGATATATTACCTATAATAAGAGAGTTTAGTGATAATCTTAATTATGAAAAAATAAAGGTAGCTGGTTCAAATGAATGTTGTGAAAAAACTAAAGAAAATTATTTCATTGAAATACATGGATATATAAACAAAGATGATGACTTTATAACAAAAGAAGAATTAGACAAAATGCCAATAGCTATTGATAGAAGTGAATTAGATTTATTTGTTATTAGAATTTATAAATGTACTAAGTGTAATAAATGGCTTATAGATATATTGGAATAACAGTGTATTTATAATTTCATATATTACAAATGAAGAGGTGAATAAATAAATGAGTTTATTAAATTATAAAAACAAATTAAATTATAAGGTATTATTATTTTTATTAATATTTTCTTTAAATATTATATTGAGTTTTAATTCAAATGTAGTTGCTTATGCTGATGAAAATGAAAAAATAGCAATTAATAGTCTAGTAATAGAAGAAGATGATTATGAAAAATCTATGAAAGGTATAGTAGAGCCATATCTTGACAGTAAAAGAACAGAAGGATATTTTAAAGTAAACGATGATATAAATATTTATTATCAAAAATATAAAGTAGAAAATTCTAAAGGGACTATTGTAATTAGTCATGGATTTACAGAAACATTAGAAAAATATAAAGAAATAATTTATTATTTTTTAAATAAAGGCTATTCTGTTTATGGAATTGAACATAGAGGCCATGGACGTTCTGGTTCATTAGGCGTAGTTGATGAAAGTCAAATTAATATAGAAGATTTCAACTTATATATTTCAGATTTCAAAGTATTTATAGATAATATTGTTAAACCTAGTCTTGGTGATGAAAAATTATTTTTATTTGCACACTCTATGGGTGGTGCAATTGGAACTAAATTTTTAGAAGAAAACCCAGGATATTTTGACGCTGCTATTTTAAGTGCACCAATGCTTGAAATCAATACTGGAAGTGTTCCTAGCTTTATAGCAAAATCTATATCTTGGATATGTACAACCTTACCATTTGGTTATAAATATGCACCTACACAAAAACCTTACAGTAATGAATATAGTTTAGAGGATTCTTGTACAAGCTCTGAACCAAGATATAAGTATTATTATGATATACAATCTAATAACAAGGAGTTTCAAAGAGGTGGATCTTCTTTTAATTGGTTAAAATCATCTTTAGATATAACAGAAGAAATCACTAAAAAAGAAAATGCTTCAAAAGTAAAAATACCAGTATTATTATTTCAAGCTGAGAAAGATACTTATGTGAAGCCAAAAGGACAAAATGAATTTTCTGAGTATGCACCTAATTGTAAACTTGTATTAATGGCTGGAGCTAAACATGAAATATATAGAGAAAAAGATGGAATACTAAAGGCATATTTAAATCAAATATTTAATTTTTATAATCAGAATTTATCAAATAATTAATGAAAATATATAGTCAATACACCTAATTAAAATATTAATTTTAATTAGGTGTATTTTTATTTAGACACCAGATTAGGATACTTTGTATGATAAATTAAGTAATAAAAGCATTATATGATATAATTTTAGTATGTAAATAGGAGTGTTCTAAAAGGAGAATTAATATGAAGAAAACAATAGGGATATTAGCTCACGTAGATGCAGGGAAAACAACTTTTGCTGAGCAAATACTTTATCATACAAAAAGCATAAGAACATTAGGACGAGTTGATCATAAAAATTCATTTTTAGATAAACATGATATAGAAAAACAAAGAGGAATCACAGTATTTTCTGATCAAGCTTTATTTAAATATAATGATAATGAGTATTATATTATAGATACTCCAGGACATGTGGATTTTTCAACAGAAATGGAAAGATCAATAGAAATAATGGACTATGCAATACTTATAATAAGTGGAGTAGATGGAATTCAAGCTCACACTGAAACCGTATGGGAGCTTTTAAGAAAATATGACATACCAACCTTCTTTTTTATAAATAAAATTGACAGAGAAATTGTAAATATAGAAAATGTATTAAACGATATTGAGACTAAATTAACCAATAATTTATGCTTAATTGATAAAGCTTTAAATGGAGATAAGATGGATACAAAATTAGTAGAATTTATTGCTGAAAGAGATGAAATTTTATTAGAAATATACTTAGATAGTGGTTATGATAAAAAATTATGGTTAAACTCTATGAAAAAACAAATTAAGGAAGGAATGATTTTTCCTTGTTTAAGTGGCTCAGCATTGTTAGATATGAATATAGATAATTTCATAGAAAAGTTAGATTTATTAACTTATACAAATTATGAAGAAAACGATGAAAATTTCAAGGGTAAGGTATACAAAATACGTTATGATGAAAAAGGAAGTAAAGTAACTTATATAAAAGCCTTAAGTGGAAGTATAAAAGTAAAAGATAACGTACTTAATACAGAAAATGAAATAGAATTTAATGAAAAAATAAATCAAATAAGAATATATAATGGTGATAAATTTACATTAGAAGACACTGTATATGCTGGAGATGTATTTGGTGTTGTTGGATTAACTAAATTTAAAATAGGTCATGGTATTGGAGAAGCAAATTTAAAGACTAATTACAATATAGTACCTACATTAAAATCTAAAGTTATATTTAATGAATCTATTAATACGAAGGAAATACTTTCATATTTTAAAATTTTAGAAGAAGAAGATCCAGGATTAAATGTATTATGGGATGAGGAATTACAAACCATAAACATACATATCATGGGAAAAATACAGTTAGAAGTTTTAAAGGAATTAGTTAAAGAAAGATTTAAACTTGATATTGAATTTGGAGACTGCCAAGTTTTATATAAAGAGACTATAGGAAATAAAGTAAATGGATATGGACATTTTGAACCATTAAGACATTATGCTGAAGTACATTTACAATTAGAATATGGAGAAAGAAACAGTGGAATAATATTTGAAAGTAAATGTCATGTTGATAATTTAAGTATAGGTTATCAAAGATTAATTGAATCTCATATTTTTGAAAAAGAACATAAAGGAATTTTAACCGGTTCTAAAATATGTGATGTAAAAATAACATTGATTAATGGAAGATCTCATTTAAAACATACTAGTGGTGGTGATTTTAGAGAAGCAACATATAGAGCAATCAGACAAGGCTTAGAGCAAGGAAATAATATTTTGTTGGAACCGTATTATAAATTAAAAATAACTGTGGAGAATGAGTATGTTGGAAGAGTGTTATCAGATATTCAAAGACTATCAGGAAGTTTTATTGAACAAGAAACTTTAGAAAATAAAACAATAATTTTTGGTAGGGGTCCTGTTGCAACTTTTATGAATTATAGTATGGAACTAATATCTTTTACTAAAGGAAAAGGTATTATTGCTTTAAGTTTTGATGGGTATGATGAATGTCATAATAGTGATGAGGTTATAGAAAAATTAAAATATAAAAAAGAAAATGATAGAGAATATACATCAAGTTCGGTGTTTTGTTCTAAAGGTCAGGGTTATATAGTAAAGTGGAATGAAGTAGAGAAGCATATGCACTGTTTGCGGTAAAATTATAATGCTATGAATTTTTGTTAGATTATATGATAAATATTAGATTAATTTAAATAAAAGAAGTAATTTAATATTTAAAGTCACTTTTAAGTATAGGAAACTTTATAAATGTATTATATAATAAGTTTGTAAATACATAATAAATTATTGGAGGAACCATTATGAGAACTATTTATAAGAATCCATCGGAATTAGCAACATGCTTAAAGGATTTTGTTGATACATACTTAGAGGGATTATTAACTTATGAGAAGATGGAAAGTAAAATATCTAAAATATTAGTAGCAAATAATGTATATAAGAATGGATTTGTATCTGTTAAATTATCAAATGTACTTGGAGAAGAAAGAATGGAAATTATTGATAAGATATATAAAGATATGCAAACAATTTAAGAAATTAATTTAAAGCGATACTAAGTGATTTAGTATCGCTTATTTTATTATATAGCTATTCATATATTAACACATATTTAAAACATAACCTATTATATAAATACTTGTAAAAATTTTCTGGAAGATTTATTTAGAATTAGATATTACAAATTACACAATATAAGAATTGTATAAAAAATATTTGTATATAAATTATATTGACATAATTAAAATTTCTAGGTATGATATAAATCATACTAAACCTATAGGAATAATAAACAAAGGATGGGGAATATGATGAACAGTACATTTTTAACAGATTTTTTAATGGTAACAAATTTTAAAACTATATTATTTATAGGAATTTTAATAGGAACGTTTTATTTAATAAAAGTTCTTGAGAGAAAAAAAGTGAATTTTTCTAAAAGAATGATTTTAGCAACTATTTTAGGATTGCTACTTGGAGGTGTGATACAAGTAGCAGCAGGATTACCAGAAACAACAGATAATATAACATGGATAGGTGAAGTTACAAAGTGGTATGGATTGTTTGGCTATGGATTTATGGATTTACTAAAGATGCTAGTTATTCCTTTAGTATTTCTTTCAATAATAAGAGTGATTATTAATATGAAAGAAGGCGAAAAATTAGGAAAACTTACATTTAGGTCATTATTTATTTTACTCGGTACAACTACAATTGCTGCTATAGTTGGAATTGTTATAGGAAATTTATTTAAATTAGGTGTAGGTTTTGGACCTATTCAAAATAATTCAGAAATGAAAGAAATAAGTTCTGTAGTTGATACTTTTAGAGGATTGCTTCCATCAAATCCAGTTAAAGCTATGGCAGATGCAAATGTTGTTGGAGTTGTTATTTTTGCAGGATTTATAGGAGCTGCAATGAATAGACTTAAAAAGAAATATTCTGATATAATAAAACCAGCTAAAGATTTAGTAGAAGCAGCATACAAAATTACTACAAGTGTAGCTATGACGGTAATTAAATTTATGCCTTATGCAGTAATAGCATTACTTGCAAATACAATTGCAGCAAGGGGAATACCAGCACTTATGAGCGTATTAGATTTCATAATAGCTTTATATGTTAGTATAGCTATAGTGTTTGTAATACATTTAGTGATAATAGCTCTTAATGGTTTGAATCCTATTAAGTATTTAAAAAATACAATGGAACCTTTAATATTGGCTTTTACTTCACGATCTAGTTTAGGTACATTACCTGTAACAATAGATACATTAACAGAAAAGGTTGGAGTAGATGACGGAATAGCAAGCTTTGTTGGAAGTTTAGGATCTAATGCAGGAATGAATGGATGTGCAGCTATATATCCAGCACTAATGGCAGTTACAATTGCTAATATGTCAGGAACACCAATGAATTTTAGCTTTTATGGAATGTTACTAGTAATAATAGTAATAAGTTCGCTTGGAATTGCAGGACTTCCAGGTACTGCTACTATGGCAGTGTCTGTAGTAATATCAGGTATGGGAATGGGAAATTATTTCTCATTAGCAGGTGGTATTCTTGCAATAGATCCAATTCTTGATATGGGTCGTACAATGCTTAATGTAAATGGAACAATGGTAACAGCTGTTACTGTTGCAAATAGTTTTGATAAAATAGATAAAGAAAAAATTATTAATAGTAAGTAAAAAGAATCCCCTTAGAATATACTGTATATTTTGAGGGGATTCTAATATGTAAAAATAATTATCTATTTAATGCTAAATTTTATGAATAATTAATAAATACATTTATTAAAAATGAAAGTATTGTCTTCAATATTGAAATTTTTTATGCAATAATTTATAATGAAAATCTAATTAGTAAATAAAATGAATGATAATATATCAAATAAATTAGCAACTCCATAGTTAAAACTTAAGATATATTATTTCACTAGAAAGAGGTGTAAAAATGGCGAAAAGAAACAGTAGAAACAATGATTTATTAAAAGAAACAAAAAGTACAACAACTCCTAAAGTCTATTCTTTATTGGTTAGCTTAGTTAATGAAGATAAAGAAGATTTAGCAGAAGATGTTTTAAAAATAGATTATTTATTAACATATACTAATAATTGTATTAAAGATAAAGATTTTAAAGAGGCAAAATATACATTGGAAATAATAGATAGAAGAATGGAAAATCTTAAAAATCAGAATGTAGATATAGAGCATTTAAATAATCTTTATGATAAATTAAATTCTCAAATAAAGAAATAGAAATATTTTACTTAAAAACAGAGCTAAAACAAGAAGCAAAGATTGTATAAATTTCTTTGCTTTTTGTTTTTTTAAATACATTAGATAAGTAGATTGTAAATTGAATCAATGATACGAATATAAGTTAAAATATTAACATAGTTAAAAGGAAAAAATAAAAAAAATCATTGTACAAATTTTCAGAATTTTGTTATAATTAATTAAACATAGAAAAAAGTACCATAACAAGTATATTTATAAGAGAAAAATATGTATAAATCAAGTGATTTAAAAATATTTTTCAATTTTATAAAAAATTACTTGAAATTTATGTTTAATATGGTAAAATCAAATTAATTAGGAATGTTATTAAATTAACAAGCTGTATATTCTCCAAAAATAAAATGGAGGTATTAAGGAGATGAAAAGTTTTAAGGTTCCAGCGCAAATATTGTATGAAGATAATGCTGTGCAACATTTAAGAGATCTTAAGTCAAAAGGAATATTTATAGTTACTGATAAAGTTATGTCCAAGCTTGGTGTAATCGATCCAGTAACAAGTATATTAAAAGAAAATGGAATAAATTATGAAGTATTTACAGAGGTAGAACCTGAACCAACAATGGAAGTAGTTACCCATGGATTTAAAAAATTTTTAGATTATGGTGCAGATACTATAATTGCTATAGGTGGAGGATCTGTAATTGATGCTTCAAAAGCTATGATTTATTTTTTAGATGTACTAAAGCAAAAATTGCCTTCTTCAAATCAAGAAAAACCATATTTTATAGCGATTCCTACTACAAGTGGAACTGGATCAGAAGTAACATCGTATGCAGTTATAACTGATGCATCAACACATACTAAAATACCACTAAAAAGTGATATTATGTACGCAGATGTTGCATTGTTAGATTGGAATTTTACAAAAAGTGTTCCACCTACAGTAACTGCTGATACAGCATTAGATGTATTAACTCATGCTCTTGAAGCATATGTATCAATAGGGGCATCAGAGTATACTGATGCATTAGCAAAAGAAGCAATTTCCACAATATTTGATTATGCAGAAAAAGCATTTAAAAATGGAATAGATCAAGAAGCAAGAATGAAAATTCATAATGCATCTTGTATGGCTGGAATAGCATTTGAAAATGCTGGACTTGGAATAAATCACAGTCTAGCTCATGCATTAGGTGCAACTTTTGGAATAACCCATGGTAGATCTAACGCAGTTCTTTTACCGTATGTTGTAGAATACAATTCATCATTATTTGATGAAAATGATTGCTATGATTTTAAGGCTGCTAAGAGATATACAGAGATAGCTAGGTTATTAGGATTACCACATACTGATTTTAAAGAAGGTGTAGTAATGTTTGGGAAAGCTTTAAAAGCTTTATTGCAATCTGTAAATATACCAATAAGAATAAAAGATTTTGGAATTGATGAAAGTTCATTTAAAGAAGCTTTGGATTCAATGTGTGGTAGAGCGATGCAGGATATTTGTACTGGCGGAAATCCAAGAACTGTTGATGAAAAAGGTTTAAGAGATGTTTTAATTAAAGCTTATAATGGAAATTAAAAAGGCATAATTTTTTTTGAAAATACTTGTTAAATAATTAACAGCAAAAAAGTAATTACAATGCCATGTTAATTATCACAGAGTATTAATTAATAAAATCTGTATGCTATAGTTGATTATTGTTATAAAAAGTATAAATAAATATACGATTATAACAAAATAGGTATTTTTCAAAAAAAATTATATAGAAAATTTTAAAAGCATTTGTAATTTTTTTAACAAAGTTTTGAATGTTTAATGTAAATATTAAATTATACAAATAAAGAGAATTTGATTAGCTGTTAATTTACAGTAATTCCTAGTTTAATAAAATATATATAACTTAAAATATTAAATTCATAGGAGGAGATTGATTGTGCAGGAGCAATTAATGAGAAATATTATATCTGAAGTTTTGAAAAATGTAGAAAATACAATTGATACGAATGAAAATAAAGAAGAATTAAAAAATATACAAAATTTTCAGAATAATAAGATTAGTTTTGAAAATGATATTCCTGAGTTTGTTGGAAGTGCAATTGGAGATACAGTAGGTCTTGTTATAGCCAATGTAAATGAATTACTACTTAATAAGATGAATGTTTCTAAAAAATATAGATCTATTGGAATAATAGGAGCACGTACTGGTGCAAGTGCACAGATAATTTCTGCTGATGAGGCTGTAAAAGGAACTAATTCAGAAATAATAAAAGTTGAACTTGCAAGAGATACAAAAGGTAATGCGGGTCATGGAGTATTAATAGTTTTTGGAGCAGATGATGTGTCAGATGTAAGACAAGCTGTAGAAATTACTCTAAATGATTTAAATAGAACATTTGGTAATCTATACATTAATGAATGTGGACATCTAGAAATTCAATATACCCCAAGAGCTAGTTACGCTTGCAATAAGGCTTTTAATGCACCTATAGGAACAGCATTTGGAGTTATAGTAGGAGCTCCAGCAGCAATAGGACTTCTAATGGCAGATAGTGCTTTAAAAGCATCAAATGTTGATATAATAGATCACTGGTCACCAGCTTATAAAACTAGTTATAGCAATGAATGTGTAACAACAATTTATGGTGATTCAGAAGCCGTTAAACAAGCTTTAATTACAGCAAGAGAATTAGGTACAAATATTTTATCTAAAATAGGAAGTACACCTACTTCACAAAGTACTCCTTACATTTAATTTTAGAATTTATTATTTTAAATTTGTATATAGCTTATTTTTAAATAAAAATTATTTAAGGGGGTGGTTAAACTGGAGAGCTTTGCTTTAGGACTTATTGAAACAATTGGTCTTGTAGCTGGAATAGAAGCAGCTGATACTGCTGTGAAATCATCTAATGTAGAGGTCATAGGATATGAAAATTCAAAAGGTGGAACAGTTGTAGTTAAAATAAAGGGTGATGTTGGTGCTGTAAAAGCTGCAATTCAATCTGCATCTGCTTCAGCGGCTTTAGTTAATAAAGTAGTGTCTACATCTATTATACCTAGACCTAACTCTGAATTAAAAAATATTATATTTGCTAAGAACAAAGCTACTACATCCTTAGAAAGTAAAAAAAAAGTTAATAAAGTAGAAAATGAACATAAATCTAATGAGGAAATAAAAAGATTAAGTGATAAAGAAGATATTAAGACAGTCGAAGAAAAAAATATAATATGCAATTTATGTATGGACCCAATGTGTTCAAGAAAAAAAGGAGAACCTAGAATTTCTTGTATACATTTTAATGAAATAAAGAAATAAGAGGAGGATATTATTATGCATGATGCATTAGGAATGGTAGAAACAAAGGGATTAATAGGGGCTATAGAGGCAGCAGATGCTATGGTTAAAAGTGCTAACGTAATATTAGTAGGATATGAAAAAATAGGATCAGGACTAGTAACTGTAATGGTAAGAGGAGATGTGGGAGCTGTTAAAGCAGCAACAGATGCAGGAGCAGCAGCAGCACAAAAAGTAGGAGAAGTAGTATCAATACACGTAATTCCAAGACCACATATGGATACTGAAAAATTAATACCAAAAGTTGAAAATTAATAACTAAGATTAAGTTAAATAATATTATTAAGGAATTTGTTTTAAAAAATATGTTCTGAATATTTGGAATATTGTTAATGATTGATTTTAAGGAGGATATTATTATGAAAGATGCATTAGGAATGGTAGAAACAAAGGGTTTAATAGGAGCTATAGAAGCAGCAGATGCTATGGTTAAAAGTGCTAATGTAACATTAGTAGGATATGAAAAAATAGGATCAGGACTAGTAACTGTAATGGTAAGAGGAGATGTGGGAGCTGTTAAAGCAGCAACAGATGCAGGAGCAGCAGCGGCACAAAAAGTAGGAGAAGTAGTATCAATACATGTAATTCCAAGACCACATATAGATACTGAAAAAATATTACCACAGTCTAATCTTTAATATAAGAAAGGGGTAGAAATTTCATATGGTTCAAGTAGATATAGAAAAAATAATATTAACTGTTACAAAAGCAGTTATAGAAGAATTGAATAAGTATAATGAAAGTTTAATACCCGTAGGAATATCTAATAAGCATATTCATCTTGGATTAAGGGAACTTGAAGGCTTATTTGGAGAAAATTATAAACCTAATATAAAAAAAGAGTTGAGACAGCCAGGACAATATGCATATGATGAAACAGTTGAAGCTAGAGGTCCGAAAGGATATTTTGAAAGAATAAGAGTACTTGGACCATTGAGAGAATCTACTCAATTAGAAGTTTCAATATCAGATAAAATGAAATTAGGTATAAATGCACCTATAAGACAATCAGGAAAACTTAGTGGTACTCCAGGAATATTACTGAAGGGACCTAAAGGGGAAATAAAAATAGATCAGGGTGTAATAATTGCTGCGAGGCATATTCATTTATCTACAGACTTTGCAAAAAAATATGGATATAGAGATGGAGAGTTAGTAGATGTAACTAGTTATGGTCCAAGAAAAGTAACTTTTCACAATGTAATTATTAGGATTTCAGATGATTTTGTACCAGAAATGCATATTGATACGGATGAAGCTAATGCTTCAGGACTAAAAAATGGTGATAAGATAAGAATTACTAAAGTTGAAGGAGTTTAGCTATGGGGTTAGATGATGCAAACAAAGGGTTAGATATTTTTTATAATTTAATAAAAGAAGAAAAGTGCAATGAAGTTAGTAATAACTTAAAAGTTGGAGTAGATCTAGGTACAGCCAATATAGTTCTTTCAGTAGTTGACAAAAATAATAATCCAGTAGCTGGAGCATCATATCCAGCATCTGTTGTGAAAGATGGACTAGTTGTAGATTTTATTGGTGCTATAGAAATAGTAAAAAAGTTAAAAGCTAAAGTAGAGAAGGTTTTAGGTACAACTATAAGTTATGGATCAACAGCAATTCCACCTGGAACTTTAGAGGGAAATGTAAAAGCAATTGGAAATGTACTAGAAGCAGCTGATATAGAATTGGTTAGTATTATTGATGAACCAACTGCAGCAGCAGCAGTACTTGGAATAAAAGATGGAGCAGTTGTTGATGTTGGTGGTGGTACAACTGGAGTAAGTATTTTAAAAGATGGTAAAGTATTATATACAGCAGATGAACCAACAGGTGGTACTCATATGAGTTTAGTTTTATCGGGGAATTACAATATATCTTTTGAGGAAGCAGAAAAATTAAAAAAAGATTCTAAAAAAGAAAAAGATAATTTTATCCTTATCAAACCGGTTATAGAAAAGATGGCTTATATTGTAAAAAAACATTTACAAGGCTATGATGTAAATAAAATTTATGTTGTTGGTGGAGCGTGTAGTTTCAGTGAATTTACATCTGTTTTTGAAAAGATTATTGGTATAGAAACTATAAAACCAAACCATCCATTGCTAGTTACACCTCTAGGCATTGCTGTTAGTTGCATTAAGTGAGGTGATTAATTTGAACTTTGATGAGATTGTCCAAGTCGTTTTAAAAGAGGTGATGTCTCAACTGGAAAATAAATCATTTAGAACTAAAAAAGCTGTGGTTTTTTTTACAGGAAGTACAGTGGGATTAAAAGAGAGCATCACGGAATTGAAAAAATTAAAAACTCAAGGTATAAAATTAAAAGCAGTTTTATCAAAATATGCATCACAGATAATAGATCCAAATATTATAAATGAAATTTTTAATATGGAAGATATTTATATAGATGATTATTTAGAAGATAGTAACCATATATATGATGAAGAATTTGATTTATTAATAGGTGCAACGTTAAGTATAAATTCCTTATCCAAAGTAGCAAATGGAATAAGTGATACCATGCCGACTGCACTTATATCAAAGTGTATTTTAAATGGTACAAAAGTAATAATCTCTAAAGACAGTGTTGATTTTAGAGAATGTAATACAAGAAGAAATCCGTACAAAAATATTCCTGTTCCATATATGAATATGATTAAGGGATATTTAGATAGGTTAGAATCTTATGGAATAAAGTTAGTTGATTCAGATAATATATTTGATTCTATAATAAAAAACGATTTAAAAAAAGATAGTTTACCCAAAGTTAAATCTAAAATAGATGATAGTAATATAAATGAAATCGTATTAAGTAATTTTAAAAAGGACTTTAATGAAAATCATAAAGCTTTAGAATTCAAAATAAATAAAAAAGTAATTTCAAGTGAAGATATCTCTAATAATAGTGGGAATAAAAAAATTGTAATTTCAAGTAATTCTATAATTACAGCTCTTGCGAAAGATTTAGCAGAAGAGCTTGGAATACAAATTATAAAAAGGTAGGGCAAAAATATGTATTTAGCAAAAGTGGTTGGAGTAGTGGTTGCAACAACCAAAAGCGAAGGACTAGTAGGAAAGAAAATGCTTATTGTACAACCATTAACTCCAGAATATAATCCAGCAGGAAATATTGAAGTAGCTATAGATTCTGTAGGAGCAGGTAATGGTGAACTTGTATTAGTAGCAACTGGTTATGCAGCACATCAACAATTTAATGCTAAGGATGCACCTATAGATAGAGCTATTGTTGCTATAGTAGATAGCGTTGAAGTAAGTAAAGAATGAAATTAGGGGGAAAATAGAATGAATGATTTCAATATGATAGATATAGAAAGTATAGTTAAAAATATCGTTAAAGAGCTTACAGGGAATGAGAAAGAACAAGGGGTTATAACTACTGCCGCTGTCCCAAAAGAAGTAAATCCATTAGCAGATATTGAAAAGAAAATAATGGGATTTGTGAATACTCCTACAATGCCAATTGGTGAATATGGTGTATTTGAAGATATAAATGATGCTATAGAGCAAGCATGGATAGCAGAACAAGAATATAGAAAAGTTGGATTGGATAAAAGAACTGAAATAATTGAAGCATTTAAAGCAGAAGTGAGAAAAAATGTAGAAGAAATATCTCGTAGAACTTTTGAAGAAACTGGAATGGGTAGATATGAAGATAAAATACTTAAAAATAATCTTGCATTAGATAAAACTCCAGGGGTAGAAGACCTTGAAGCTGGGGTTAAAACTGGAGATGGTGGATTAACTCTTTATGAAATGTCACCATTTGGAGTTATAGGAGCAATTGCACCATCAACTAATCCAACTGAAACAATAATAAACAACGGAATATCAATGCTTGCAGGAGGTAATACAGTTGTATTTTCACCTCATCCAGGAGCAAAAGATGTTTCAGTATTTATAATACAACTTATTAATAAAGCAATAGAAAGAGTAAACGGACCTAAGAATCTTATAGTTACTGTTAGAAATCCAAATATTGAAAGTACTAATATAATGTTAGCTCATCCAAAAGTTAATATGATTTGTGCAACAGGTGGTCCAGGAATTGTTAAAGTAGCATTATCAAGTGGTAAAAAAGCAATAGGAGCTGGAGCTGGAAATCCACCAGTAGTTATTGATGAAACTGCTGATATTGAAAAAGCTGCAGTTGATATTATAGATGGCTGTAGTTTTGATAATAATTTACCATGTATCTGTGAAAAAGAAGTAATAGTAGTAGAGAAAGTTGCAGATTACTTAAAGACTTGTATGTCAAAATATTGTGCGTTAGAAATAACTGATAAAAATATGCTTGCACAATTAGAAAAACTTGTTTTAACAGAGAATGGAACTATAAATAAAAAATTTGTTGGAAAAAATGCTGACTATATAATGAGTAAGTTAGGAGTTAATATAGATCCAAGCATAAGAGTTATATTTGCTGAAGTTGAAGCAAATCATCCATTTGCAGTTGAAGAACTTATGATGCCAATTTTACCAGTTATAAGGGTTAGAAATGTAGATGAGGCTATAGACCTTGGTGTTGAGCTTGAACATGGAAATAGACATACTGCTATAATGCACTCAAAACACATAGATAATTTAAGTAAATTTGCTAAAGCAGTACAAACAACTATATTTGTTAAAAATGCTCCATCATATGCAGGAATTGGATATGGTGCAGAAGGACATGGAACATTTACTATTGCAGGCCCAACTGGAGAAGGTTTAACATCTGCAAGAACATTTACAAGAAAAAGAAGATGTGTAATGGTAGATAATTTCTCTATTAAATAGAATTGGAGATGAGATTAGTGGAAAAAAACTTTTTAGATTTAATAAAAGATGGTGGATTAATTGGTGCTGGTGGCGCTGGATTTCCAACTCATGTAAAATTAAATGCAAAAGTTGAATATGTTATTGTTAATGGTGCTGAATGTGAACCACTTCTGAAAGTAGATCAACAATTGATGGCAGAAAAATCTTCTGAACTTTTATATGCATTAAACAAAATAGTAGAGCAAACAGAAGCAACTAAAGGGGTTATTGCTTTAAAGGGTAAATATAAGTCAGCAATGAAAAATTTAAATGAAAAATTAGGAGAATATCCGAAACTAGAATTATTCGAACTTGGAAATTTTTATCCAGCAGGAGATGAACAAATTACTGTTTATGAAGTAACTAAAAGAGTTGTTCCAGAAGGTGGGATTCCTTTAAGTGTTGGGGTTATAGTTATTAACGTTGAAACATTATTAAATGTATATAATGCTTTAGAAGGAAAACCAGTTACTGAAAAATTTTTAACTATTACAGGTGAAGTTAAAAATCCTATTACTGTTAAAGTTCCCATTGGAATATCAGTAAGACAAGCTCTTGAATTAGCAGGTGGAACATTGATTGATGAGTTTGAAATCATTGATGGTGGTCCTATGATGGGTAAATTAATAGAAGATATTAATAGACCTATAAAGAAAAATACTAAAGGATTAATAGTTATACCTAAGAGTCACAATATAGTTGTTTCAAAGAAAAGAAACATACAATCTATGTTAAAACAAGCAAGAGCAGCATGTTGCCATTGTTCAATGTGTACTGAGGTATGTCCAAGACATTTATTAGGACATAAGTTAGAACCAGATAAGATGATGAGAATTGCAAGTTATGGTGGAACTTGCAGTAAAGAAATTTTACCAACAGCTTCATTTTTATGCAGTGAATGTGGACTTTGCGAACAAGTTTGTGTAATGGGACTTCAACCTTGGAAGTTAAATAGTTTCTTTAAAGGTGAATTAGCTAAAAATGGCATTAAAAATCCTAATCATAATGCTCCAGAAAAAGCAGATGATTTTAGAGAATATAGAAAATTCCCAGTTCATAAGCTTAAGCAAAGATTAAATATAGAAAAATACGATGCTGAAGCACCACTTCAAAATGAGGAATATGATTTTTCAGAAGTTGTAATCTTAAGATCTCAACATATAGGAGCTAAAGCAGAACCAATAGTTAATATTGGGGATGTAGTTAAAAAGGGTGATCTTATAGGAGATATACCTAATGATAAATTAGGTGCAAAGATTCATGCAAGTATAGATGGAGTTATAAAAGAAATAAATGATGATAGCATTGTTATAAGTAGATAGGATAACTAGAAAGGAGAGAGTGAAATGAGAAGATCTATTGGATTACTAGAATTTAAAAGTATCGCAAAAGGAATTCAAGCAGCCGATGAAATGGTTAAATCCGCTAATGTAGAAATTATCTTAGCAACTCCAATGTGTCCAGGTAAATATATAGTAATATTAGCAGGAGATGTAGGAGATGTCACAAATGCTGTAGGTGTTGGTAAGGAAGTAGGACTTAGCTATCTTATAAGCGAATATACAATAGCTAGTGTACATGAAAAAGTATTTCCAGCAATAACAGCAACTTGTGATTTTGATAACATTTCATCTATTGGTGTTATTGAAACAATGTCAGCTGTTGCTTCCGTAATTGCAGGTGATACAGCACTAAAGGCAGCTAATGTAGAACTATTAGAGATAAGAATAGCAAGAGGTCTTGGCGGAAAAGGATACGTTATCCTTACAGGAGAAGTATCGGCTGTTAAAGCAGCAATAGAAGCAGCAGAAGCTAAGCTTGAAGAGGGAGGAGATATTATAGGAACTGTAGTATTACCTTCACCAAGCAAAGAATTAGTTCAAACATTATTATAGTAATATATTTAAAATGTTTAATATATTAGAATAAAAAATCAACCTTTAGAGTACTAGAGATTTCGGTTGATTTTTTATTATTTAGGAATTTATATTATTAAATTAAGCTTATTAAAAGCATAGTCTAAGGTATTTTCTAAGTTTAATAAATTCTTACCAGCACCTTGTGCAAGGGTTTGATTTCCACCGCCACGTCCATCTATAAGAACTATTGCATCTTTTAATAATTCACCCATATTAACATTTTTTATATTTTTAGAACATGAAAATATAAGGTTTATTTTATCATCATTTACTAGTGCAATTAGAGCAATTTTATTATCTTTTTCTGTTATTTGTGAAACAATTGTATTAACAAATTTTAAGGTTTTATTATTATATACATATTTAATAATGTTTATATTATTAATTTGAGCTGAGTTTTCTATAATTTCTTTAATTTCATAATTTGAAAGTTCAATACTCATATTTTTATTTTCATTCAGTACATTTTTTAATTCTAAGTTTAAATTTTCTATTCCATTTAAAGCTTCTTTTTCATTGCAATTTAAGTATTTACACATAGAATTTGCAAATGAATCTTTTTCTAAAGAATCACTTACAGCCTTTGATCCGGTTATAAATTCAATTCTTGATCCTTTTTTATGTTTTTCATATTTTTTTATTTTTATAAGTCTTAAATCTAATGTTGATTTAGGGTGAACACCACAACAAGCATTAAGGTCTAAATCATCAATTTTAACAATACGTATTTGTTCATTAGTATCTGGAAGATCTCTTCTAAGTTTCATATTTTTAAGCTCTCTTTTAGTTGGAGTTAGAAATTCTACATCTAAGGATTTTTCAATAATATCATTAGCATATTTTTCACAGGAACGTACCTGTTCTTCTGTAAGTATAGAATTAAAGTCAATGGTACTAAATTCATTTCCATGATGAACTGCAATTGTATTTATATTAAAAAGCTTAAAGAAGCATGCAGATAGTACATGTTGAGCTAAATGATGATTCATTCCATCTAATCGTCTTAACCAATCTATTGAACATTTAACATTATGTATTCTCGAAGGTTTTCTATCTAGTACATGATAAATTAAATTATCTTTTTCATAGATATTTAACACTTCAATTTCATCGATTTTGCCTAAATCATGTTTTTGTCCTCCTCCCCCTGGGAAAAATGCAGTTTTATTTAAAACTATATGAAACTCATTACCTACTTCTTTGACCTCGTCTATTTCAGCAGTGAATTTCTTTAAATATTGATCTTCGTAGTAAAGTTTTTGCATAAGATATTCTCCTTGTATTAACTTATATTTTATATAACTATAAGAACATTATAACAAGTAATTGCAAAAAATCATTTAATTAATAAATAAATATATTGAGTTATGTAAATATTAACCTTAAGGAAGGTGATAAACTCAATGAATTTAATTAATTATACATTATTTAATTTTATTGTTTATTCTTTTATAGGATGGATTATTGAAGAAGTATATTGTTTTTGCATAACTGGAAAATTTAAAGAGGATGGTTTTCTAATAGGTCCATTTAAACCTATGTATGGAATAACTGTAAGCATTCTTATAATATTAAAGAATTATTTTTCTGATTATACAACATTAATGTTAATGTTTTGCTTTTTTACACCATCTACAATAGAATACATAAGTGGATATTTATTAAAGGAAATTTTTAATAAAGTTTATTGGAGCTACTCTAATTTAAAGTATAATTTTAAGGGATTAGTTAGCTTAAAATTCTCTATAACTTGGACTTTAATGACACTTTTAGGATTAAAATATATAGAGCCAAATTTTCTTAATATCTTTATAAGAAGTGAAGTAATGTTTGTAAAGTTAACTATATTTTTATTTATTTATTTACTAGTAGATTTTTATATAACAGTACATAACTTATTAAAAATAAATCATATGAGTAAAATATAAATTTTAATATAGTTTTATAGAGAAGTGTAAGATGATGAGAGATATATATAGGAATTTACGCTTAATTCTTTTTGTAATTTGAAAGATAAAGTACGAAAGTATATAAATATTAAAATATACTTACATAAAAACCAAGAGCTTTAAAAATATTAATGTAAATTCCTATAAGTTATATGTGTATTAAAATTCTATTAGAAGAAAATTATTAAAATCCTCTTTTTTTAGCTTCAATACCACTTTCATTTAAAGCTGGTTCTTCTATAGTGGTGTTAAAACTACTTTTAGCATATTGATTTTGAGATTTAGTCCCATTTCTTAAAAAGTTATCTTTATTAAAAGTTTTCTTATTATCATTTTTCAATGCAATCATCTCCTTACTATGTTATTACAGTTATAGTATTAACAAAATTATATAAAATTAAAGTGGTAATTATATGAACAACTTAATTAAAAAGTAATTTTAATCGTTAAAGATGAAGTAATGACTGAATTTAGGAATTATTACAATTGCAGGATTATTTATGGTAAGAAAATATTTGATAAATAAAAATATATCTAGTGAAATCAAAGACTAATATATAAGAAAGTATTCACTAGATATAATGTACAAAATATAATATAATAAAAAATATTTTATTATAATTTGTGAGCAATTAATAGGAGGTAATTTGAACGAAGATAATTTTAATAAAAAAGACCTAGTAATAAAGAAACTATATAAAATCTTAGGACATGCTAGAATTTTAGAGAATATAAGTGTTCAGACTAATTCAAATGATGAGTTATCTAAAAAAATAACGGTTTTTAAAATAGCTTTAAATAATGCTAGCAAAATAATAGTACAATATTATATAAAGTATTGTATTGATGAAATAATAAAGGAATATGACAAAGGGGAACTTTTAAAGTTCAATAATTTAATAGATAAAGTTTTAAAGTGATTTTTAATATTACTTTTTAATATAGTGTAAATGCATAGTGTGTTATTTTTTACATACTATGCATTTTATTTTTATGCTATGTTCTAAATATGTGTTGATATTTTAATATCAGTCCACGAGATTTATACTACAATATCAACATAGTCTTAAAGCATTTTTTTATCTTTCTTTAGAAAATCTTTAGTTTTTACAGAATCTTCTCTTTATTTATTAAATATATAATTTAGTTATAAGTTGAAAGAGAGGTGTGCTTATGAATGATTAAAAGCAAAAAGATAAAAGCTAATTCTATATCTTATGTTATTATATAATTGCAATGATTTTTATTCTTTAGACCAATTATAAAAATCTTAAATTTTAAAATAAATTCTAGAATACCATATTTTAAAATTATAATTAGTATTCATAAAGAATAAAAATTAATCATATTGCCGCACCATTATTCCTGCACTGCGTTTGGAAAGGGTGCATGGCTAAAAAAAATCGACAGTTCTAAAGTCGCCTTGGCGATTTTGGTATGTAAAGGTGAGGGTTAATATTATGAAATTATATAATGTTTTAATAGTTGAAGATGAAAAAGAAATATGTGATGCAATTGCAATATATTTAAATAACCAAGGATACAATGTTTTTAAAGCTCATAATGGAATTGAAGGTCTAGATGTAATAAAAAATGAAATTATACATTTAGCTATAGTAGATATAATGATGCCTAAAATGGATGGAATTCAAATGACCATGAAACTTAGAGGTGAATTTGATTTTCCTGTCATAATGTTATCTGCTAAATCAGAAGAAATGGATAAAATAATGGGTCTTAATATTGGAGCTGATGATTATATTACTAAACCATTTAATCCTATGGAACTTCTAGCAAGAGTTAATTCTCAACTTAGAAGATATTCTAAGTATTTAAATGTTATAAATAATTTAGAAGAGAAAAATAATAATTTTATAATAGATGGTTTAGAATTAAATGCAGAAACTAAAGAGGTATTTGTAGATGAGGAGCCAGTAAAATTAACACCTATAGAATTTAAAATATTACACTTATTAATTAAAAATCCTGGTAGAGTGTTTTCAGCAGATGAAATATATGAAAAAGTATGGAATGAAAATGCAGTAAACACAGACACTGTAATGGTACACGTAAGGAATATAAGAGAGAAAATAGAAATTGACCCGAAAAATCCTAAGTATTTGAAGGTTGTGTGGGGAGTTGGATATAAAATTGAAAAGTATAAATAAGAGTCCGTATATTATAAATATAATAGCAATATTAATAGTAATAATGACGTCAATTGGAATAATAAGCTTTTATCCTACAATAGAAAAGGTATCTCAAAAAGCAGAACCTTCATCACCATATGAAGAGTATAATATGTTAAAAGAAATTTATGATAGTAGTTATGTTTTATATAAAGATCTTTTAGAAAAGGAACAAGATAAGAGTTTGAATTTTTCAGAAGTTTATATACAAGAGATAAACAACAATATAGATGAATATGGGGATGATGTACCTCAAAAGAACCATATAGACAATAAAGAAAAACTAGTTAATTCTCAACTTAGAAGCTTAGAAAGAAATTTATCAAGAAATTTAAAAAATCTTGAATATTTAGTTATCAATAAAAATGGAGATGTGACAAAAACTAATAGTGAAAACTCATTACAAGTATTTTTTTTAGAAAACAATACAGAAGAACTAGAAAAATTACAAGATACTTATGGATTTTATATAGTCTTGCAATTTGATGAAGAAGGAAATATTAAAGTGAATACTGTTTATGGTGCAGATGAATTTAATGTACGAAATAATCTTATAAATTTCGAATTTGAAAATTCACTTCATGTTTATGATGATAACGTTAAATTAAATAAAATAAAAGATACTACATTTGTTTATGCTATTCCTAAAGAATTAAAATACAATGATAGTATAAGCGAAATGATAGAAAGATCTAGCGTAAATATAAATAATGATGTAGTAGTATCAACAGTACTAATAATATTATCAACTATCTTAATAGTATCATTATTGATTCCTTATAAAATTGGAAAAGAAGTACTTGGAATTAAGTATATATTTAAAGTTCCATTTGAAGTTCTTGTATTTATATTTGGATGTGCAGCCATGATGTGTGGTATATCATCATGTGCAGCAATATTAAAAACTTTACAAGGAACGTTCGGAAATGGATTTGTTGGATTTGGAATAACACAAGAAACGGATTGGATGCTAAGGATAATTATAAATACGGTTTTATGGAGTGTAATAACTTTTGCAATATTAAGTGGAGCTATGTTCTTAAAGCATATATTTAAGACTGGATTTATTAAATACTTTAAAGAAAATTTACTTATTGCTAAAATATTCAGATTATCAAAAAAATGGGTAAACAATCTAGTCGATTATATGTCAAATATTGATTTAACGGATAAATCTAATAAATTTATTATTAAAATATTAGCTATAAATTTTGTTGCTCTTGTGATTATTTGCAGTATATGGTTTTTCGGAATCATGGCAGCACTTTTATATACAATAGTCTTGTTTATAATTTTAAGAAAATATTCGGATGATATTAAAGGTAAATATCAAATTCTACTTAATGCTACAAATAAGATTGCAGAGGGAAACTTAGATGTTGAAATAAACGAAGACTTAGGTCTTTTTAATAGCTTTAAGGATGAAATTAAAAAGATACAACAAGGCTTTAAAAAAGCAGTTGATGAAGAAGTAAAGAGCCAAAAGATGAAGACAGAACTTATTTCAAATGTATCACATGATTTAAAAACTCCACTTACATCTATAATAACTTATATTGACTTATTAAAAGATGAGAATATTAGTGAAGAGGATCGTAAATCATATATAGATACAATAGATAAAAAGTCACAAAGATTAAAATTTTTAATTGAAGATTTATTTGAAGTAAGTAAAGCAACAAGTGGGAATGTTCAATTAAATTTAGTTAAAGTTGATATAGTTGAACTTATGAGGCAAACACAAATAGAATTAAGTGATAAAATTAATAATTCTGGTTTAATATTAAAAAATAATTTTCCTGAAAATAAAATTATTTTAAATCTAGATAGTCAAAAAACATTTAGAATATTTGAAAATTTAATAAATAATATAGCTAAATATGCAATGAAAAATTCAAGAGTATATATAGATATTTTAGAAGAGGATGAATATATAGAAATACTATTGAAGAATATGTCAGAAGTAGAAATTGATTTTAATCCAAATGAGATAGTTGAAAGATTTGCTAGAGGAGATTCATCACGTAACACTGAAGGATCAGGTTTAGGTCTTGCAATTTCTAAAAGTTTTGTAGAGCTTCAAGGTGGAAGCTTCAGTATTGAAGTTGATGGAGATCTTTTTAAAGTAATAATTAAATTTAAAAGATAACTATTAATTAAAGAAATAATAAGTTGAGTAACAAAAAAGAATCTATTTTTATAGGTTCTTTTTTGTTACTCAAATATACTATAGAATTATTAGAGTTAAAAAATATATAGATAGATAAGCGAATAGAAAAAAGTTAATTAATAATTGAGGGCGGAGATGGTGAAGCTAATAAAAAGTTAAGTGATGTGATTTTATGGAATTTAATAAAATAACCTTAATATTATTATATAAAACGTTAGTGAAACATACCTTTAAAAAATACAACACAATAAAAATAACAAAAAAAATAAAATAATAAAAACACAAAATAAAATAAGGAAATATAAAAAACATTCTTTGTATTAAAATTAGAAATTGTTACAAATAGACAATATTTTTTGAAAGAAAGCTTATTAAATATAAAGATAATATATAAAATTGCAAAATAAATAATGTTTTTATTGATATTTAGTATTGACATGGGTTCGTTTTATTGTTAAAATTACATTTGAAAAAGAGAATACTTATCAAGAGTGGTGGAGGGACTGGCCCTATGAAGCCCAGCAACCTACTTTTAAGGTTTAATAAATGATATTGAAATCAATATGTAAAATTTACTTTAAAGGTGTGGTGCCAAATCCCGTTAGATAAGAAGTCTAATATAGTATGAGAATATTTAAAGCTTCACTATTGGGTGAAGCTTTTATTTTTTAATTCTTTAATAAATTATAAAATAAACTTAAAATATTTGTAAAAAATTAATTAAAGAATAAAAAGAATATATTTCCATAAATTGCCTAAGTATTTCTTTGACAAAAAGTTTGAAATGACAAAAGGAGGAAACATTTTATGAAGAAAAAAACAAGTATAGCATCATTATTACCACTATTAGTATTTCTAATAGTATATGTGGGGGTATCAGTACTTGCAGGTGATATGTATGCAGTATCTGTAATTATTCCATTTTCAGCAGCAGCAGTAACAGCTCTAGCTATGAATAAAGATAAAAACTTAAATGAAAAATTAGAAATATTTTGTAAAGGATCAGGAGATAATAATGTCATTCTAATGATATTAATATTTATATTAGCTGGAGCATTTGCTCAAGTAGCTAAAGATATGGGTGCAGTAGATTCAACTGTAAATTTAGGATTATCAATTTTACCAAGTAGCTTGTTAACTGTAGGCTTATTTTTAATAGCATGCTTTATAGCTCTTTCTGTAGGTACTTCAATGGGAACAATAGTAGCATTAGTACCAATAGCTGTTGGAATAGCAGATAAAACAGGAGTATTAGTTGCAATATCAGTTGGGGCAGTTGTTAGTGGTGCTATGTTTGGAGATAACTTATCAATAATTTCAGATACAACTATAGCAGCAACAAGAACACAAGGTTGTGAAATGAGAGATAAATTTAAAATGAACTTTAAGATAGTTCTTCCAGCGGCAATAATAACTACAATTGTATTTGGAATATTAACAAGAAATGCAGCTACAACAGGTATAGAAGAATTACAATACAGCTTAGTTAAAATAATTCCATACATTGCAGTAATAGCATCATCATTAATGGGATTAAATGTTGTGGTAGTTTTATTTGCAGGAATAATCATTGCTGCAGGAATTGGGTTTATTTATGGCAGCTTTGATGTTATTGGTTTATGTAGTTCAATATCTACTGGAATATCAGGAATGAGCGAGTTAATAATTATATCATTATTAATAGCAGGAACAATTGCATTAATTAAAGAAAACGGTGGAATAGAGTACATATTAAATAAAGGATTAAAGAAGTTTAAGAATAAGAGAAATGCTGAACTTGGAATAGCCACTTTAGTAAGCTTAGTAGATGTATGTACTGCTAACAATACTATAGCAATAGTTACAGTAGGTCCAATAGCTAAAAATATTTCAGATGAATTTGATTTAGAACCTAAAAGAGTTGCAGGAATAATGGATATGTTTTCTTGTGTTTTTCAAGGAATAATCCCATATGGAGCTCAATTAATTTCAGCAGCTGGTTTAGCTGCAATATCACCTTTTGCTATAATGAAATATTTGTTTTATCCTTATTTAATGGGAATATGCGCATTAATATCAATATTTATATACCATAGTAATAAGATGCAAAAATTAAGAGATAAGAAAGTAGCTTAGATTATTTAAATAATTAAAACAAGTAGATGATAAAAGAATCATTTACTTGTTTTATTTTTTAGTTGAAAGTTATTTTGATAATAATAATATGCTATAATTGACTTATAATGTATTTTATTTGAATAAAACTAAAAATTATAATGAATATGTATATTAAAAAAATATAAATTAAGGATGGATTTTGATAATGACAGGATTAACAATAACTTTTATTATAACAATAATATTAATTAGTGTTATATATTTACATATAAGGCGAAAAAATTCATTGTTAAGTAAAAGCTTTATTAGTATATATTTAATTTTTGCTCCACATATTGTTTTGATGGAGTATTTTTTTAGTACTCAAAGTAAAATTGGACAAGACAGTGGTATATATAAATGGATAATTTTAATTGAAATAGGTATTATCATTTTTTATATTTGGATTAAATTAAATACAGTAGTGAATATAAAAAAGGAAATAATAAGTGTTAGATTAAAAATAATGATAGGTGGACGAAGTCTTATACTTTATGGATTATATCTTATATTCGTCCAAAGTATAATATACATAACTGTATTTAAAATAATATTTAAAGAACATATACCTAATAATATTTTTATAATAGATAGTATTATTACTGGACTAAGTATTATTTTACTAATTGCAAATGGGATTCTACGAATTTTATGTACTTCAAGAAGATTAAACATTATAAAAAGATTTATAATTGCTTTTTGGATTTGGATTCCAATTATAAATATTTTCATAATGCTTTATGCTTGTCATATTGCGAGAATTGAGTATGACCATGAATGTTATAAAGTAATTAGAGATGATGCACGTATTGATTCCAATATATGTAAAACTAAATATCCACTTGTATTAGTTCATGGAGTTGGATTTAGAGATTTAAAGTATATTAATTATTGGGGAAGAATACCCAAAGAATTAATTCGTAATGGGGCTACAGTTTATTATGGAAATCAAGAAGCCTGGGGAACAATTATATATAATGCACAAGATATTAAAGATAAAATTCTCCAAATTATAATGGAAACAGGAGTTGAAAAAGTAAATATTATTGCCCACTCAAAAGGTGGACTAGATGCACGCTATATGGTTAGTAAATTAGATATGAAAGATTTTGTTGCATCATTAACAATGATTTCATCACCACATGGAGGATGTAAGTTTGTTGATATAGCTTGCAAAATACCAAATAGAATTTATAAATTCATTGCGAAATTATTTGATAAATATTATAGAATATTAGGTGATAAAAATCCAGATTTTTATACAGCAAGTAGACAATTTTCAACGTATCATAGTAAAAAATTTAATGAAGAAGTAAAAGATGTAGATAAAGTTTATTATCAAAGTTATGCAAGTGTAGTAAAAAATGTATTTAGTGATTATGTAGTGGCTATTCCATATATTTTAGTAAAGTTAACTGAAGGTGAAAATGATGGATTAGTGGCAATAGATTCTGCTAAATGGGGTGAATTTAAAGGTGTATTGAAAAGTAAGTATAGACGTGGAATTTCTCATGGAGATATTATAGATTTAAGACGAGATGACTACAAAGGATTCGATGTAATAGAAAAATATGTAGAGATAGTATCAGATCTTAAAAATAAAGGGTTTTAATTAAAAAAAGACAGTATATAATTTTGTTTTCACACAAAACTATATACTGTCTCTATTCTTTTCTTAACCATCCTGCTGGTTCTCTTTTGCCACCAACATAATATTTATTGCCTATGAAAGTTAGTTCAAATTTATCACGAGATTCTTGTCCCATATTTTGTTGAACCACTTCTATGTAATCATCACCTACTTCTGAAATTATTACTACATGTCCATAATTTGTATCTGTAAAAACTAAAAGATCATCTTTCATAGGTTTTTCATTATCACCATTTTTATATTGATATAATCCTCTTTTTTCATTTAATGCACCTTGTTCCAATTCCTGATCAAAAAAATCTTTTGCATTTCCATATACATCTGGCATTTTGTGGGCTTTTGCTTCATAAAAAAATCTCTTTATATATTCTACACATTGCCATTTATAGCCATAATAGTATCCATCATTACTATAGCTTTTACCATGATTTTTACCATAGTCACTACCATTATAATAGACATCAACACCTTCATATGTGTCTAAAATAAGCCCTATTCCATTTTTCTTATCTTCAATTTCTCTATAAATTTTAAGTGATGCAAAGAGGCCAATACTAACTATGATTAGTAGGGTAAAAATTATAATTAGATTACGATATAACTTTTTCATAATAAACTCCTTCTATGATAATATTTTAATTCTAATTTTATCTATTCATAAATTGTAAGTTTAAATTATTTATCAATCTAATTATTTTACCCTAAAACAGTAAATATAACAATATTATGGTTATATTTATATTGTATAATAATAGATACTATTTATATAAATTATATTTTACATCAAAAAAGCTATAAAGTTGAAGATGCAGTTATTACAAATATAGATTATTATACTAATGGAAAATCTGGATCATATCAAAGTAGTGTGGAATACAAGATAAAAAATCAATCATTAACAAGCAATATGAGAACTTCAATTGGAGATTATGTGGGAAAAGAAATTACTATTGGAGTAAATAAAGATAATTCATATAAAATACTTCCTGATAAATTTACTTTTCAAAGAAAGACAATTGTACATTCTATTTTTATAATAAGTATTATTATATATTCAATATACTTAATTGTTAATTTGTTTAGAAAAAGAAATAGTCGTATTAAGAGGTGAAAAATTAAAAAGCCAGTAAGCAAGGGCAGAAACCCCAAGTTTACTGGCTTTCTTTAGTGGAGGCACCACCCAGATTTGAACTGGGGAATAAAGGTTTTGCAGACCTCTGCCTTACCGCTTGGCTATAGTGCCATAGATTTTTATTTATCCATCTAATAATATATATGCAATATTTATTATTTTTGTGCTTTAAAATTCATACTTTTTAAATTATTTAGGTAGTAATGGTATTCTACTGCTTTCTTAATATAATGTATGATAAAAGTTATATAAAAAGAACAGAATTCATAATTAAGAATAAATGATGTAATAATATTTGTTATAAATTGATAGTTTGAGTAGAATTTCTATTTATATCAAAGTTATAAAGTTGAATTAATGTTAATTAGAGTATAAAATTATATTCACTAGAACATGTATTAATGAGGTAATAAATGATTAAAAAACTTATAATTGTTAACGGAACAATGGGAGTAGGGAAGAGTACTATATGTGAAAATCTTAATAAAGCTTTGCTTAATTCAGCATGGCTTGATGGAGATTGGTGTGCTATGATTAATCCTTTTATTCCTAGTGATGAAAATAAAAAAATTGTTATAAATAATATTACTCATATATTAAACAACTTTTTAGAAAGTTCATCAATTGAGTATGTAATATTTAATTGGCTTATTGAAAGTGATGAAATTATGGATTCAATACTAGATAATATAAATTTGAAGAGTTTTAAACTCTATAAAATAACATTGACTTGTGGAAAAGAAGAACTTTTAAAAAGAGTTGGTAGGGATATTTTATCTGGAAAAAGGGATAGAAATTCATTAAATAGGAGTTTAGAACGCTTGGCGTTGTATGATAAAATGGATACTTTAAAAATAGATACTACAAATAAAGAAACAAAAGCAATAATATATGAAATAATAAGTGAAATTTTAAATATTAGATAAACATCTATAGCATATTACATCATCACCTATACTAATTCTGTTATAACTTAAATTAACACTAGTTTTTAATGCTTAAATTTAAATATTTCTTGTATGCGAGAGTTTAATTTTTTTAATATACAACACATATTTATAATATTAAAAATAAAAACTTACATCAATTAATTAGATTATAAATATTCATAAACATAAGTTTAATATATTTGTAACTGTTAATATGTATTGAAATGATATAATAATACTATTATTTGTAAATTGGTGGAGGTGGTGTTGTATGAGGAATATTTATGACATTTTATTAGGTTGCATATTAATTATATATGTATGTATAGTTAATATTCTCAGTAGTTCAAAAATTGCATTTAGTTTACCTATTTTTATTTTAGGTATCATACTTGTTTTATATCATTTTATAAAACAAAAATTGGCTTTTAATAGATATTTCATGAAAATTAATAAAGTAATGAAATTTTTTATATGTATAGGGCTTGTATTGTTTCTTGCTGTAGAGATAGTAATAATCTCATGTCCAAAAAGCAATAAAGAAAACACTGATTATATAGTAGTATTAGGTGCAGGTTTAAATAATGGGAATCAACTTAGCTATATTTTAAAATCTAGACTAGATAGTGCTTTACAATGTATAAATGAATTTAATAATAATAGTTATATTGTTGTTTCTGGTGGTAAAGGGAATGATGAAAGAATTTCTGAAGCAGAAGCTATGAAAAGATATTTAGTAGAGCAAGGTATTTCTGAAGATAAAATATTAATGGAAGATCAGTCAAAAAATACATTCGAAAACTTTAAATATTCTAAAAAGCTAATTGAAGATCACAGCAAAAAAAGTATTGATAATTTAAGTGTTAAGATAGTTACAACTGATTTTCATGGATTTAGAAGTAAAATGCTAGCAAAGAGAAATGGATATAATGAAGTGAAATTATATACAAATAAAACCATATATTATCTTATACCAATATGCTATACTAGAGAAGCTTTTGCAGTAGTAAAGAGTTTTATATTTGATATATAATTACAATAAATTAAAAGAAGTTAGAAGTAAATAATGAAAATAGGACATGCATAAACGATATTACATTCGTTTATGCATGTCCTATTTCTTATACAATTTCTTTACCAAAAGGCATTAAAGATAATTTTGCTAGTTTTAATGATTGAACTGCAAAAGGTATTCCGACTATAGTAATACATAATAATAATGCACTTAAAAGGTTAGAAATACAAAGTCCTAATCCACCAAATATAATCCATAATATATTTAAAAGAAAGCTTATGCCACTAGAATCAGTTTCTACAACTTCTTTTCCAAAAGGCGCAAGTTGCAATCCTGCCATTTTAAAACATTGAAGACCAATAGGAATACCGATTATAGTTATGCACCAAAAGATTCCTGTGAAAAACCAACCAATTGCATTAACAAATCCTCCAAAAATAAACCAAATAATATTTCCTAAACAACTCATTAATAATACCTCAAATCTACTAATATTTTTTACTAATATATTATACTAGGATTTTAAAATTAAAGTGTAATAAATCATACTATTTAAGCTTAAATTAAGGTTTTAGTTATTTTAGAATAGTTTGCACTTAATATTTGTGTCAATATATGAACAAGTTAAAAATCAGAGAGAGTAATTCTTATCATATAAATGACATGCAACAGTATGTCCATTTTTTAATTCCACAAGCTTAGGCTGGATTTCTTTACATATATTTGTGCAATTTGGACATCTAGTATGAAATCTGCATCCTTTTGGAGGATTTATAGGGCTAGGAACATCTCCAGATAATATAATTCTTTCTTTTTTTATTTCAGGGTTAGGAACAGGTATTGCAGAAAGCAAAGCTTTGGTATAAGGATGAAGTGGAGAAGAATATAATGAATTTACATCTCCAATTTCAACGATTTTACCAAGATACATAACTCCAACTCTATTACTAATGTGTTTAACAACATTTAAACCATGAGCTATAAACAAATAAGTAAATCCTAATTCTTTTTGAAGATCAGATAAAAGATTTAAGATTTGAGCTTGAATTGAAACATCTAGTGCAGACACAGCTTCATCACATACAATAAGTTTTGGACTAACTGAAATTGCTCTAGCAATTCCAACTCTTTGTCTTTGCCCACCACTAAATTCATGTGGAAATCTATCTTTGTGATAAGATGACAATCCAACATAATTTAAAAGTTTATCAACTTTTTTCTCAAGTTCGACTCCACTTGCTATATTATTAACTTTCATAGGTTCTTTTATAATATCACCAATTTTCATTCGTGGATTTAATGAAGCATAAGGATCTTGAAAGATAATTTGAATGTTTTTGCTTATGTCTTTTCTATTATTTTTTCTAATAGCATTAATATCTTTTCCTTCAAATAGTATTTCTCCATAAGTAGAGTGCAGTAAATTAACTAATAGTCTTCCCATAGTAGACTTTCCACAGCCAGACTCACCAACAATTCCTAAAGTTTCACCCTTGTATATATCAAATGAAACATCATCTACTGCTTGAACGTATTGAGGTTTTTGAAAAAATCCTGAGGAACCAACAGGAAAATATTTTTTTAAGTTTTTAATTTCCATTAACTTTTCCATCTATTTTTCCTCCTTTTTTTCATCATATAAAAAACATCTAATTTCTCTATCACCTAAAGAAATTAAAGGCGGCTGAGAAGTAGCACATTTTTCTATACATTTTTCACATCTATCTCTAAATGCACATCCAGTTGGTAATTCTAATGGATTAGGAACCGTTCCAGGAATTATAAATAATTCTTCAACCTCTTCATCTATTTTAGGAATAGAACTAAGAAGCCCTTTTGTATATGGATGCTTAGGATCACTGAAAATATCTTTTACCGAAGCGTTTTCAACGACTTTACCGCAATACATAACCACAACTCTATCTGCAACCTCAGCTACTACTCCTAAATCATGAGTTATAAGTAAAATAGAAGTATTTAATTTTTCCTTTAATTTTAGCATAAGTTCTAATATTTGAGCTTGTATGGTAACATCCAGTGCAGTAGTAGGCTCATCAGCTATTAAAAGTTCAGGGTTACAGCTAAGTGCCATAGCAATCATAACTCTTTGTCTCATTCCACCGCTTAATTGATGAGGATAACAGTCTATTCTTTTTTCTGGAGAAGGAATACCAACTAAATTTAACATTTCAATTGATTTTTTACGAGCTTCTTTTTTATTACATCCTGTATGTTTCATAACAGCTTCACTAATTTGTTTTCCGATAGTAAAAACAGGATTTAAAGAGGTCATTGGTTCTTGAAAAATCATGGATATATTTTTACCACGCAAATTTTGCATATCTTTTTCTGATTTTTCTAGCAAGTTTTCTGATTTAAATAATATCTCTCCAGATATTTTGGTTTTACTTGTTTTAGAATGAAGTCTCATTATCGATAGAGAAGTAACGCTTTTACCACTACCAGATTCACCAACTAATGCAACGACTTCACCTTTCTTTATATTAAAATCTACACCATTTACAGCAGATATTGTACCTTTTTTAGTTATAAATTCTGTCTTTAAATTTTTTACATCAAGTAGCATTAAATTGTACCCCCTTTATGAATTGAGCTTAGGATCTAAAGCATCTCTAAGACCATCTCCAAATAAATTAAAAGCTAGTACTGTAAGCGTTATTGCAAGGCCAGGAAATAAAATTATATGAGGAGCATTATAAAAATAACTTCTTCCAGATCCAAGCATAGTACCCCATTCTGCAAGGGGTGGTTGTACTCCAAGTCCAAGGAATCCAAGAGCAGAAGTTTCTAATATTGCCGTTGAAATACCTAAAGTAGCACGAACTATTATTGGAGATAAAATATTGGGAAGTACATGCTTAAAGATTATAACAAAGTCATTGTTTCCAATAGCTTTTGCAGCTTGTACATATTCACTTTCACGAACAGAAAGCACACAACCACGTACTATTCGAGCATACTCAGGGATTGTAACTATGCTAATTGCTATAACTGCTTTATCAATGCCTTTTCCTAAAGCGCTCATAAAAGCAATTGCTAAGAGTAAAGAAGGAAAAGCTAAAATTATATCCATTACTCTCATTAAAAACATATCAATCTTACCACCGAAGTAACCACAAATAGAACCTATTATTGTCCCAATTGATAGAGCTATGGAAACAGATATAATACCAACTCTTAATGAAATTTTTGTTCCATCAATAACTCTACTAAATATATCTCTACCTTGTTCATCTGTACCTAAAAAATGCTGTGCAGATGGTTTTTGAAGTGAATTTGATAATTCTCCAGTATAAGGATCATAAGGCATTATATATTTGCCTAATATAGCAACTAATAGAATTAATAAAATAAATATTAAACCTACTAATGCAGCGCGATTTGATACTGTTAGTTTGAAGAATTTTTTAAATCTATTCCATTTTGTGTTTTCATATAAATTTACTTCATCTATAGAAGCTGAATTTTCTTGTATTAAATTAGTATCCATAATAATATATACACCCCTTTTTTAAGAGTACTTTATACGAGGATCTATATAAGCATAAAGTAAATCAACAAATAGATTTACTAATACAAATATTATTGCCATTATAATTACAGCACCTTGAACAACAGGATAATCAGCTTTTAATATAGCGTCTATAGTATAACTGCCTATTCCAGGCCAAGAGAAAACTGTTTCTGTTAATACAGCACCACCAAGTAAGGAACCAAGTTGTAATCCAATAACGGTAGAAATAGGAATTAATGCATTTCTTAGACCATGTCTTATAATAACTATATTTTCAATAAGACCTTTTGATCTTGCAGTTCTAACATAGTCTTGTTCTAAAACTTCAAGCATTGTTGAACGAGTCATTCTAGCTATGATAGCAGTTGAATATGATGCAAGTGCTATTACTGGAAGAGCCATATGCTTTAAAGAATCCCAAAATGCTGTTAAGTTTCCTGAAATTAAACTGTCTAACAAATACAATCCTGTAATTTTAATAGGTTCCATACCTATTGTTGCACGGCCTGAAACAGGAAGTATATGTAGATTAACAGAAAATATAACTATTAGAATTAAGCCAAGCCAAAATATAGGCATTGAAACGCCAAGTAAAGAGCCACCCATACAAAGATAATCTATAATTGAATTTTGTTTTACTGCAGAAATAACTCCTAAAGTAACACCTATTATTGAAGCAATAATTATTGCAACTATAGCAAGTTCAATAGTTGCTGGGAATCTTGAAAAAATTTCTTTTGAAACTGAAGTTTTAGTTATAAGTGAGTTGCCGAAATTTCCATGCATCAAACCTTTCATAAAGTCAAAATATTGAATATACAAAGGATCATTTAATCCTAATTGTTCTCTTAAAGCTGATATTTGCTCTTGACTTGCATGCTGTCCTAAAATTATTGATGTAGGATCTGAACTAAAAACATGCATTACTAAAAACACTAATACAGAAACACCAAAAAGTACTGGTATAAGAAGAAGTATTCTTTTTATTATATACTTGACCATAAATTCACCTCTTTTTTTATAATATTAAATTATAAGGTCCCGATAAAATCGGAACCCTTAAAGTTTTGCTTTAGATTTTATTCTTTATCTACGTTTTTAAAGAAAATAGAACCCGTTGGATGAACACTAAAGTTTTTAACATTAGGTTTGGAAGCAGCCATTTGTTTAGCATAAGATATTGGAACCCAAGGCGCTTGTTTAGCAAGTAAATCTTGAAGTTCACCATAAACAGCATTTCTTGCATCACCATTTGGTGTTTGTTTACCTTTCAATAAAAGAGCATCTACCTCAGGATTATTAAACCTGGCAACATTTAAACTACCAGCAATCTCTTTACTATCAAGTAAAGAGAAGAAATTATCAGCATCACCGTTATCGCCATTCCATCCATAGAATACGATATCGCCTTCACCTTGTTGAGTTTTATCTTTATATTCAGTCCATTGATATACATCTATAGTAGAAGTAACACCAATCTTATTAAAGTAATTTTGAATTGCTTCAGCAAGTTTTTGTCCTCCAACAGAATTATATGGTCTTGGATTTGAATAAGTAATCATGTGTATGTTTAAATCAGATAATCCAAGTTCAGCAATGATTTCTTTAGCTTTTTCAGGATTGTATTCATATGCAGCTACATTTTCTTTAAATCCAGGTATAAAACTAGGTATCTCTGTTTTTGCTGGATCTGCATATCCTTGATATAAATATTGAACTAATTCATTGCGATCAATAGCATATGATAAAGCTTCTCTTAATTTTACATTATTAAAAGGTGATCTTTCACAATTGAATGCCATATAATTGATATTCATGCCAGGTTTGCTGAATATGGTCATATTCTTTTCTTTTAATTTATCAACATCATTTGGATCTAAACCATCCATAGCATCAATAGCACCTGTCATAAGTTCACTGGCTCTTACAGAGTTTTCTTTAGTAATTTTTAATACTACTTTATCCAATTTTGATTTTTCGCCCCAATAATCAGTATTTTTTTCTATGGTAATTTTTTCTCCTTTTTCCCAAGAAACAAACTTAAATGGACCAGTACCAACAGGCTTCTCATTCAAATTTCCATTACTTTCATCTAGAGCTTTAGGACTTACAATTGGAGCTGCAAGTGACATAGCTAAATTAGATATAAAAGGAGTGTTTGGTGATTCAAGAATAAATTCAACTGTATTTTCATCAATTGCTTCAACTGTTTTAACACCAGCAAAAGTGAATGATGCATAAGGCATATCATCAGTTCTATTTGGAGGTAATTGACGAACTACTGATTTAACAACAGCTTCTGAATTAAAATCAGTACCATCATGGAATTTAACTCCTTTTCTTAGATGAAAGGTATACTTAGTACCATCCTCACTAATATCCCAGCTTTCAGCTAAGCATGGCTGGATATTAGTATTATCATCACCATAAGCAACTAGACCTTCATAGATATTACACATTACTTTAGCAGATTCCCCATCATCAACAAAAGCAGGATCAAGACCCCTTGGATCAGCTCCTTGTGCAAAGATAAATGTTTTTTCTCCACTAGAATTTCCTGAGTTATTATCAGTTTGTCCACCACAACCTACAAGAAAAGTAGTAGAAAGTATCGCTGTCAAAATAAGCGATAATGCTTTCTGTTTCATAAAATATCCCCCTTAATAATTTAAATCTTTTTTAATATATAAAAAGAAAAAATATAGTTTTATGTATAAACATACGAAATGATATTCTTTCTTTTTTTAATAACAAAATAATATTTATTTAAAAATATAATAATTTAGATAATATTTCCATTTATTAATTTAAATTATTATATCATAAATTTGTAATTAAATGCAATAAATAAAAATAAATTAATATTATTAAAGGCGTTTAATTAAAAAATACATAATTAAAAATTAATTTTATTAATAAAATATTAAAACATATAAAACGAAATATGATAGAAATTTATAAACTTAGAGAGGATTTTTATATTTATAATAAAAAATATAAGTTTTATTATAAAATGTAGAAGAAAGTTATTTTTTTATAAAAATTCATTGTATAGTAATTATTATTCATTAAGATTTTTAATTTAAGTATTTAATACTATAAAATTTGAATTTACTATAAAATTTATATAAAATATAAGATATAAATTAAAAATAAGGGAGAAAGAGTAGTATGTTTACAAGGGATGAACTTTTAGTAATTGAAGATGCATTAAAGATAGCTGATGAGGAGTACATAAAATTACTTGATAAAAATAAAAATAATAAGAATATGATGGTATCTTATAATAGAAAACAGAAAAAACTATGGCTTGTTCAAAATAAGTTAAAAAAGCTTTTGCAAGATATTAAATAATATTAATTATTGATATTTTTAAATTGAAAAATATCTAATAAAAAAAATGTATAAAAAAGCAGATATATTTAAAATATATCTGCTTTTTTTCTAAAATAATAAATTTTATATACAACTATATAAATAAGTATATTATGGTATATAATGAAATTAACAAGAGATTTAAGGGGTTGAAAATATGGGCGAAAAAATGAAAACGTATAAAGAAAATTTTAAAAAGGTAGATTTATCCGAAGAATTTTATGATGCAAGATTACAAGTAAAAGAACTATATGAAAATTCCTTGAAGTTACATGAATATATTGAAGAAGAATATATTTCTTCAGAAAATATGTTTACAGTAAATAATATTTCTAGTGGTATTGAAATAAGTGAATACGGAATTACAGGTTGGAGTGAAATAAGCTGGAGTAAAGATATAATGAATGAGATTAATAGTATTATTAAAAAGTTATTATCGATTAAGATGAAATTAAAGAGTGAAACTTCTTTTAATCAAAAAGAAAACGTTTTGATAAGGTTTAGTAATAATATTATAGATGAATTTTGCAACAATCAAAAGGCTTTCAAAGCATTGAATGAAAAATTAAAATTATGTTTTGAGTGTGATATAAGTAATTTAGATGGATTAATTTTTGATTTAAATAAAATGAGCAAGGTAGTATCCAAAGAGAGTTTAGAGATATTTGAAAAGTATAATTACATTGTTGATAAACTAAAATTATTATGTCTAATATAAGTAAATTTTTATGAATAAATATGTGTGGAGATGAGGAATGCTGGTATTTTATTCAAATGATTTTTGTGAATTTCAATATATTAGCAAGATATTAATAATTAATATTTAATGAAATCAATTATTTTATAATAGGCTATTTCAATTAAAACGTATTTGTGGTATAATTATGCAAAAGAATCGTAGCAATTTATCATACAAATATAAGCCGGTTTATTTTTATTATAAAAGTAACATTAATTAGAGATACTATTAATATAGAAATAAAATATTTTAATTTAAGGAGAGATACGTATGTTTAATAAAATTGAATTACCATATAATTATGATGCTTTAGAACCGTATATAGATAAGGAGACAGTAGATATACATTATAATAAACATCTTCAAACTTATGTAAATAATTTAAATAATATTTTAAAAGGTCATGAAGAATTTGCAAATGGAAAATCACTAGGGAAAATATTATCTGATGTAAATTCTATACCTGAAGAAATTAGACAAGGAGTTATAAATCAAGGTGGTGGAGTATTTAATCATAATTTATATTTTGCTATTCTTTCTCCAACACCTAAAAAAGCTCCAGAAGGAAAGTTATTAGATGAGATAAATAAGACCTTTGGAAATTTAGAAAATTTAAAAAATGAAATAAGTAATGCAGCAATAGGACAATTTGGATCTGGATATGGCTTTTTAGTTAAAGATGCAAATGGAAAATTATCTGTAACAAATGTACTAAATCAAAATAATCCTATTAGTAATGGTCTTATTCCTATATTGTGTATAGATGTCTGGGAACATGCATATTATTTAAAATACAAAAATCTAAGAGCTGATTATGTTAAAAATATTTGGAACATAATTGATTGGGCTAAAGTAGAAGGATTATATCTGAACTATTCAATCTAATAAATTTTGATGCCCGTTAAATACCTATATAAGGTGTTTAACGGGCATTTTTTATGCGTTCATTTTTAAGTCATACTTTAAAATACCAACATAATTTAAATTAATTAAGCTTTATTTAAGGTTAATAATATTTTTATATAAGATTCAGGTACTAATATATAGACATAGCGAAAGAGAACAAATGAAATATGGAGGATAAAAATGATAGGATGGGAATTTAAAAAATTAATTAAATCTAAAGGTATGATAATTTCATTAGCAGTTTTAACTTTTACGTTGCTAATTGTATCCTTTATTGATCCAGCATTAGAAACTAAAAATTCTTATATAGATGCTGAAAAAGGATACATTGAAGATAGTAGAGAAAAGTCTGAAATAGCAAATGAAAAATTTAATATGAAAGTATCAGTTTTGGAAGAATTAAGTAAGCAAGAAAATAATGAAGATAAATTTTCTAAAACAATAGCTTCAATATCAAAACAAAAAATAAGTAATATGAAAAGCTCAAAATATGAAGAGGTAGGATTTTGGCAAGTGTTTAACTACAGGGCAACTAATCCACTTATAAATATATCAATGCTTGTAATTATAATGATAATTATATCTAACCTTTATACCGATGAAATAATATCTTCAGTAAAAGATATTATACTTTCATCAAAGCAAAAGAAGAAAGCATTAAATTCTAAAATAATAATAGCACTTTTAATACCAATAGCAGTTTATAGTGTTTATTTATTAGGAATATTTGTTATAACTTATATTCAGCAAGGAGCACCTATTAATGGAGAATTAGAAGCATTTAGAATAGTTGATAATATAACAATACTAAATGGGAATCCAACTATAATTTCGTACATATTAAGCAACATTAAAATAGCATTTTTAATGTTTGAGGGCTGGGCTATGGCATCAATGTTATTTTCATTTATAAGCATGTCATCTATAAGTTCAATAAGCATGTTTGGAGTATTTATTGTATTAAGTAAAGTAGTATCAACTTTAAAGTTTATGCCAGCAATTATACTTTCAGTATTCTCATATGGTAATTACTATGATTTAATATTTAATTTTAACAGTTTGATTGGAAGTTATATGGGAAGTGTTAATTTATTAGGAAATGAAATTGGAGTTATAAGTTTAGTAAAAATTATTTTAGTAGTACTTTTTATAATTTCAACTATATTGTGCTTTGTAATAAGCAGAACAAAATATATCAATAGATAATTGGAGGAATTAATAATGAATAAATTAGAAATAAAAGATTTAACAAAAATATATGGTAGAAAAAGAGCAAATGATGGTATTACAATTACATTAGAAAATGGTGTTTATGGATTATTGGGACCAAATGGAGCAGGAAAAACAACTTTAATGAAACAAATAACTACACTTATAAGACCAGACAAAGGTGAAATCTTATATAATGGTGAAGATATATTTAAGATAGATGATAAATATAGAGATGTTATAGGATATCTTCCACAAGAATTTGGAGTATATAAGAATTTTACTGCAAAACAATTTTTACAATATGTTGGTGCATTAAAAGGAATGAGTGGTAGACGTTTGAATTCTAAAGTTGATGAATTATTAGAATTAGTTGGTCTTTATGATGTTAGAAATAAAGCAATAGGAAAGTTTTCAGGTGGAATGAAAAGAAGAGTTGGTATAGCACAAGTTTTACTAAATGATCCTAAGATAATAGTTTTAGATGAACCAACAGCAGGACTTGATCCGCAAGAAAGAACAAGATTTAGAAATCTAATAGCTAAAATATCAAGAGATAAGATAATAATACTTTCAACTCATATAATATCAGATATAGAATCAGTAGCAAAAGAAACTATAATGATAAAAAAAGGAAAGCTTCTTATGAAAGGAACTCATAAAGAAATATTATCTGATATGACTAACAGGGTTTACAACATAAGTGTTAATGATGAAAGTGAAATTAATAGAATTCAAGATAAATACAAGGTTGTAAGTATTCAAAGTGATATTAATTCAACTATATTAAGAGTAGTTTCAGATACAATGCCAAAGGAAATAAACGTAGAGCCCACATCAGCAAGATTTGAAGATGTATATATGTTTTACTTTGATTTAGAAAATGCAAAAGAGGTGTAATTAATATGATGAATTTAATAAAAGCAGAATTAAGAAAAATATTAAGTAAGAAGAGTCTTCTAGTGCTTTGGGCGTTACTTTTAGGGTTTGGATTTATTTTAATTAGAGATTTTGGAATGTCAGAAACTTATGCAGATATATTTTATAAAATAGAAGGTTCAATCCCACTTATAGGCTTAGTTATGTTTATAGCAATCTCAGGAAATTATACTAAAGAGTATGAATCTAATATGGTAGGATTAATAAACACCACCAAAAATGGAAAAAAATACATAACAGTAGCAAAAGCAATATCAGCTGGAATAGCACTATCATTAATTAATGTTTCATTTACCTTACTTGTTGGATTAAGAGGATTTGCGCTTGAAGGATTTAAAAGTTTAAATGATCCTATTAAAAATCTATGGTATTTTGGAAATAGTGAATCAGAAATTACAGTATTACAAATGTATATAATTGTTGTGTTATCTGTTACTTTAGGTTCATTTTTATTTGCACAAATAGGATTAACTTTATCATCAGCATTTAAGTCAGCAGCAATACCATTTATATTAGGTGGCGCAGTTATGGGAATTCCATTTTTCACTCAAGGACTTGTTTCAAAATCACTACTTAACTTTATAGCATTAACACCAAATTGGGTTATGATGAGTCAATTAATGGTTAGACATCAAATACCAGTTATGTATAGAGGTTTAGCAGTAGTAATATCAATAGTATTAATATTTGTACTACCTTTAATTGCATATAAGAATTTTACAAATAGTAAACGACTTTAATTATAAATTCCTTTTATTATATCTACTATTAATGTAAAATTAAATTATGAAAATTTTGTCGAAGAATAAAAACAAATGAAAGAGAGGACAATGTTATGAATAATAGGGTATTAATAGTAGATGATGAGATTGAAATTTTGAAATTGTTAGAAACAGTGTTGAAGAAAGAAGGATTTAATAATATATATACAGCGAAAACTTTAAAGGAAGGTTTAGCAGAGTTTAAAAGAGTAAAACCAGAATTAGTTATATTAGATATAATGTTGCCTGATGGTGATGGATATGAAATATGCAAAGATATAAGAAGTACATCTAATGTTCCCATATTATTCTTATCCGCTAAAACAGAAGAATTAGATAAAATATTAGGTTTTGCAATAGGCGGAGATGATTATATAACTAAACCATTTAGTCCTAAGGAAGTTGCTTTTAGAGTAAAAGCTCATTTAAGAAGAGCCAGTTATGTTAATGAAAATTCAAATGAGCTTAATAATGAAGAAAAAATAATAAAATTTGGACCGTATGTTTTAAATGAGAGCAGAGCAGAACTAATGAAAAATGATAAAGTAATAGAATTAACAGCTAAGGAGCTTAAAATATTATCTTTATTAGCACACAATCAAAATCAAATAATAAGTAAAGAAAAACTATGGGATAAGGTATGGGGAGAAGACTACTTTGGATTTGATAATACAATAATGGTTCATATACGAAAATTAAGAGAAAAAATAGAAGATGACTCATCTAATCCTAAATATATTCTTACAGTTAGGGGACTTGGGTATAAATTATCTGTAAAGGAAGATTAGAATGAAGACAAAATGGAAAATAACGGGGAACTTCATAGCTACTATTGTTGCAGTTGTCATATTAGTAGTTATAATGAATATCTTAACTATATTTAGCTGGTATACTTTAGATGTTAATATTAACTATAAAAACAATGATTCAAAAGATCCTGAGAGTTTTGCAAGAGACTTTTCAGAGTATATGTATGAAGATAATGGAGAATTAAAGATAACAGAAGAAGGAATTATATTATTAGAAAAGTCTGGGGCTTGGATACAGGTTTTAAATGATTATGGAGAAGAGATATCTAATATAAATAGGCCACAGGATGTTCCTAAAAATTATACGCCTTTTGATATGGTTCATAATTATAAGTATAAAATAGGTCCATTTGTAAATTTTTTATTAGAAAAGGATTTAAGTAATGCTCATGTAAATATAATTCTTGCATTACCAACTACATATGCAGATAGAATAACACTAAATTATTCTATGGATACAGCAATAAATCAAGTAAAGATAATAATAATTTTAACACTTATTGTAGATGCAATAATAGCTTTAATATTTGGATATTTATTTAGTAGAAAATTAACTAAACCTATGGGAGAAATAATAAATAATGTAGATGTGTTAGCAAAAGGTAACTATGAAATATGTACTAAAGAAAAAGGAATTTATAAAGATGTTTTTGCAAATATAAATGATTTAGCAAGTGCATTAAGGCAAAATGAAATAGAAAGAAAAGAATTAGATTCAATGAGAGAAGAGTGGCTGGCTAACATTACGCATGATATAAAGACTCCATTAGCTTCTATTCAAGGATATGCTGAAATTATTAGTGATAAAGAATATGAATTTTCAAGAGAAGAAATTCAAGATTATACAGAAATAATATATAGTAAATCTAAGTATATAAAAGAGCTTGTGGATGAACTTAATTTATCTACAAGGTTAAAGAATAATGCTTTAACTTTAAATAAGCAAAATACTAATTTGGTGTCTTTAGTTAGAAACATAATAATTGATATATTAAATGACAGTAGATATGAAAATAGAGACATAGAATTTAATAGTAATATAGATGTTATTGAAAAGGAAGTAGATATTATACTTTTAAAAAGGGCATTAACTAATTTGATTTTCAATGCAATAGTTCATAATAAAGAAGATGTTTCAATAAAGATAGAACTAAAAAAAGTAGATAGAATAACAATCTTAATAAAAGATAATGGCAATGGAATAAGCACAAAAGATTTAAATCATATTTTTGATAGATATTATAGAGGAACTAATACAGGAGAACATCATAAGGGGTCAGGACTCGGAATGGCTATATCAAAAGAAATAATAAATAATCATGGTGGAGACATTAAAATTAATAGCAAATTAGGATATGGAACTGAAATTACAATAGTGTTATAAATTTATAATTATAAAAACAAGTGATAAATTAACATTTTAAATAGTAAATTGCAAGAATATCTTGTATTATACTGTAAATTAAAAAAGATTAGGAGAATTATTTATGGAAGATATAAAAAAAGGAATTGATGGATTTACTATCAAAATATTGGCACTTATATTAATGACATTTGATCATATAGGAGAATTTATGCCTTATTCAATGAATATTCCTGTATGGTTTCATTGGCTAGGTAGAATAGTAGCACCACTATTTATATTTATGGTTGTAGAAGGATTTTATCATACTCATGATAGAAAAAAATATATTGGAAGATTATATATTTGGTCTGTCATTATGATACTAGGAAATACTCTTATTCAAAAGATTATGCCACATCCCAGTGAAATTGCTATAATGAATAACATATTTGCAACAATGTTTTTAATTACAATATTTTTGCAAGGAATAGAATTTATAAAAAGATATAGAGTGGAAAAAGAATCTAAATTTATGTTTTATGGTTTAGCATTAATTATTGGGCCACTACTAATAGGCATAATAATTTTATTGACTTTTGATTTTTTACCTATGATTTTAATGCGAATAGCTATGATTTTTGTACCTACACCATTTTTAGTAGAAGGTGGAATTGCTTGGATAGTTTTAGGAATAATATTATATTCATGTAGAGGCAAAAAGGTGGCTTTAAGTATCTTATATACAGTATTCACTGCATTTATATTTGTATCCGGAGCTAATGGAGATTATAGTTTAAGCAATAGCTTTTTAATTAATTATCAATGGATCATGATAGGAGCATTACCACTTATGTTATTATATAATGGTCAAAAGGGTAAAGGAATGAAATACTTATTTTATGTATATTATCCCGTACATGTTTATCTATTATATATATTAGGAATTTTATTAATAAAATAAAGTATAAAAAAGATATATCAAATTTGTTATTAATAACATTTTGATATATCTTTTTTATATATTTAGATTTTAAAATTACTAACAGTTTCAATTAATCTATTAGTATTAGTGGTAACATCTTTAACTGTTTTAACTACAGTGTCTGAATTATCAGAAATGATATGCATATTTTCAGTAATACTATTTGTACCACTAGCTAATTCTGTACTAGACGCACTTATATCATCCATTGATTTAACTACCTCATTCATAGAAATAGTTATTTTATTAGATATATTACTAAAATCCGTTGTAATATTATTAATTTTTATTGCATCTTCACTGTATTGTTCACCAGTTTTAACAATCATTTCATAATCGTTTATAACATTGGTGTTTATAAATTCTAGTATTTCTTTTGAAGTATTAGCTAAGTTTTCTACTGCATTTATAATTACATCATTAATATTTTTAATTTCTGATGCTGTACTTTTTGAGTCTTCAGCAAGTTTTCGTATTTCTTCAGCTACTACTGAAAAACCTTTTCCAGCTTCTCCAGCACGTGCAGCTTCAATGGCTGCATTTAAGGCTAAAAGATTAGTTTGAGAAGTTATTTGTAGAATAGATTCTGATAATACATTAATCTTTTCGACTTCTTTAGATTTTTCAATAGCATCTAAGACCTTTTGCTGAGTTTGTATATTAATCTTTTCAGCTATTTCTTTAGACGATATAGCTATCATTTTTAGTTTATTTGCTCTTTCTTTGATTAATAATGAATCACTAGCTTCATCTTTAGCTTTTATCGCAATTGATTCAATATTTGAATTAATTTCAGTAACAACAGCATTAATTTCTTCTGTAGAAGCTGAAGTTTCTTCAATGCCACTAGCTAGTTGTTCTGTAGTTGCATAAACATCTTCTATTAAAGTAGATAAAGTGTTAATATCTGAATTGGTTTCTTTTACTTTAATTTCAACGTTATTAGATTCTTCCATAATGATCTTTATTATATTCCTAAAAGAATTTTGCATTAAATTAAAATTTTTAGCTAATTCACCAATTTCATCATTACTAACAAAATCAATGTTTTGAGTTAAATCTCCACTGTTATTAGCCATTAATTTTAATTTAGCTAATATCTTATTTATTGGATTAACAATATTTTTAGTTATATATATAGATGAAAATACTATTATAACTATTAAAATAATAACTGCAACTGCTATCAATATTAATGTTTGTTGAATTGACTTTTGTATATTTTTAATTGATACTTGTACATTGTTATATGAAGTGTCTTTAAATTTATCAACTTTATTATTTATAGATTCAGCAGTTGTATCAAAACTTTCCATATAGTTATTTCCTTCATTAGGACCACCAGTAATATATGCACTAGCCATTACCTTGCCTACTTCATAATATGGTTTAAAGTCTTTCTTTATCTCTTCAATTTCTTGTATATTATTAGAATTTAGTTTTTTAAGATCATCTATAAGTAACTCAATATTTTTAGCATACTTCTCAGCTTCGTCAAATCCATCATCAAAACCTTCAGCAGCTCTTGTAGCACTTATATCAGTAAGCCATTGCTGAACTTGTACTACATTAAGTTTTAATTCATCTGCTTTTAATGCTGTAGTAAAATAAGTAGATTCCATTTCATTAACTAAACTTAAGTTACTTTTTATTTGAGTAAATTCAATAAACATAAAACTTAAGAAAAATATTGAAATTAAAAAAATTGGTATTAATATTTTTGTTTTTATACTTTTCATTGAAAATCCTTCCTCTCTTTTGTTTTTTGTAGTTTTATTTACCAAATTATAAAATACATACTATTATATCATATTTATAATTAATCAAATAAAATATTTGTATGAAAATGTTAACATGTGTAAGAAAATGATTATATATGTTATCAAGACACATAGTAATATAAAATATTTAGTAAAGTTTAAAGTATATTTTTATATTAAACCTTAAACAAAAAGAAAGTGATATTATAAGGATTATCACTTTCTTTTTGTTTATAGAATTAATAGTTTATATTTGTTTATTCTAAGCAAGCCCGAGAATTCTAACTATTGATGTAACTATAAAACATATAGTAATTCCAGTAATAGTTGGAACTAAAAATGAAATAGCTGTCCATTTTAAACTTTGAGTTTCTTTCTTTATTGTTAAACATGTGGTACTACAAGGCCAATGCATTAAAGAAAAAAGCATTACACATACGGCAGTAAGCCAAGTCCACCCATTTTCAACAAGCAAGCTATGAAGCTGTGCTGTACTACTTAATTCTAACATGCTTCCTGCAGCCATATAACTCATAATGATTATTGGAATTACAATTTCATTGGCAGGAAATCCTAATATAAAAGCCATAAGTATATATCCATCCAATCCTATAAGATGAGCAAATGGATTAAGAAAATTAGCACAGTGAGTTAATATACTAAGTCCATTAACATTTAAGTTCGCCATTAACCATATAACCAAACCAGCTGGCGCTGCAACAACTATAGCTCTTCCAAGAACGAATAAGGTTCTATCAAAAATTGATCTAACTATGATCTTACCAACTTGTGGTTTACGATAAGGAGGTAATTCTAAAGTAAATGAAGAAGGAATTCCCTTCAAAATAGTTTTTGATAATATTTTAGAAATTGTAAGTGTCATAAATACCCCTAAAAGTATTACACAAGTTAAGATTAGAGTAGATGCTATTGATTGAAATGGTCCTACAAACATACCAGCAAAAAACATTGTAATAATAGCAATTAAAGTAGGAAATCGTCCATTGCAAGGTACAAAGTTATTTGTAATAATAGCAATTAATCGTTCTCTTGGAGAATCTATTATTCTACAACCAATTATGCCTGCTGCATTACAACCAAATCCCATACACATTGTAAGAGCTTGTTTTCCACAAGCACATGATTTTTTAAAGAAATTATCTAAATTATAAGCAATCCTAGGTAAGTAGCCTAAGTCTTCAAGCAAAGTAAAGAGTGGAAAAAATATTGCCATAGGAGGTAACATTACAGAAACAACCCAAGCAAGAGTTCTGTATACGCCTTGAATTAATACACCCTCTAACCACACAGGAGCCCCTAAAGAAAATAGGAATGCTGAAAGTTTATCTTGAATCCAAAATAATCCAGTAGCTAGAATTTCAGATGGAACATTAGCTCCAGTTATGGTTATCCAAAATATTACTGCTAAAAGTAATATCATTATAGGAATACCAAATTTTTTAGAAGTTAAAACTTTATCTATTTTCCTATCAAAATCATTATATTTTTCAAGGCTAAAAGCTACTACATCTTTACTTACTTTTTCAGCAATACATACTAATGTTGTTACAATTTCATCTCTAAGCATATTTTCATCTAATCCATTAATTTTTAAATATTCTTTAGCATTATAAATAGCCTTCGCAATACTAGTATCATCTAGTAATTTAAATCCAATATAATTATCTATTGAAGACAATAATGTTAAATCACCCTCTAATAGCTTTAAAGAAAGCCACCTAGTATTTAGTTTAGATTTTAATTTATCTGGAAATACTTTTTCAATTAATAATATAGCATCTTCTATAAATGAACTATATTTAATACTTATAATGTTTTTCTCTACACTATTAAAAGATAAATTATAAATTTCATCTTTTAATTCTTGCAGTCCTTTGCCAATGTTTGCACTTGTGCCTACTACTGGAACACCTAATAAAGACGAAAGCTTTTCTAAATTTATCACTATACCTTTTCGTTTAGCTTCATTCATTAAATTAACACAAACTAAAACATTTTCAGTTATCTCAAGTGTTTGCAATACTAGATTTAAGTTTCTTTCAAGGCATGTAGCATCAACAATAACCACAGTAGCATCAGGATTTCCAAAGCATATAAAATCTCTAGCAACTTCTTCTTCAACTGAATTAGCCATAAGAGAATATGTGCCTGGAATATCAACTAAGGTGAATTCTTTTTTCTTATGAGTGTATTTGCCTGTAGCATTAGTTACTGTTTTACCAGGCCAGTTACCTGTATGCTGATTTAATCCAGTTAAATTATTAAAAACTGTACTCTTTCCAACATTAGGATTACCAGCAAGTGCAATTACTTTATCATCTTTAGAGGTTCTAATAATGTTTAAATCTTTATCTAAAGCATTAGTGCCAGTAGACTGGTTAGTTAATCCCATTAAAAAGCTCCTTTATACATTACTTAAAATTTTATTTATAAAATTAATGGATTAGACATAAATAAGCTTAATATTAAAGTGTTTCCACTAAAATTTTAGAAGCATCTTCAGATCTAATAGCTATAACAGCTCCTCTTATTAAATATGCAATAGGATCTCCAGATGGACTTTGTCCTAAAGATTCAACTTCTGTACCCGTTATTAATCCAAGATCTAAAAATCTTCGTCTAATTACTCCATCAGCATCCAATTTGCTTACTTTACATTTATTCCCTAAGGGTAGTTTGTTAAGTGAAATTGTATTACTTAAAGAATTATCATTCATAATTTGTATATCTCCTTTTATATAATGTTTTTAGTTTAGAGAAAGAGTGTTTCTTAAGGCTAAAAATCTTTCTCTAAACTAAGATATGAGAAATAATTCTAAAGTGACACACATAAAGTAAAAATATATAAATAAATATTGGTGGTGATAAAATGAAAGAAAATTTTCATACAGTAAGGGGATATGAAAATATAAATTCAACTAGAAAATTACTTACACCTGCTATGGAAGATTACTTAGAAATGATATATAGATGCAGTCTTGAAGAAAGTTCAATTAGATTAAATAAGATTGCACAAATGTTAAATGTAAGGGATTCATCAGCATCTAAAATGATGAAAAAACTAGGAGATTTAGCACTTATAAATTATGAAAAGTATGGAGTAATTGAACTTACTGAAAATGGTATAACTTTGGGCAAATATCTTTTAGATAGACATATAATAATAGAAAAATTTTTAAAATATCTAGGTGGAAAAGATGAAGTACTTATAGAAACTGAATTAATAGAACACGTGATAAGCAGCGAAACTGTAGAAAATATAAAGATGCTGAATATGTTTTTTGAGGATAATAAAGATGTACTAGACAAATATAATAAATTTAAAAAGTGTAATAAAAATTATAAATAATTAATTAATAATTCAAATAATGAATATAATAAAAAATGTATTTAATATTAAATCAATAGTTTCTAAAAGTAGTAACTCAAATAAACCTAATATTGTGTATATTCCATAATTATTTGTAAACTATTCTATTTTTAATATAAATCAATGAAAATATATACACTAAGTTCTTGATTTTGATATTATATAAATAGGGTTATTTATATAATACTTAGGAAGAGATGATAATGAAAGTTGATAAACCATCTATTATAGGTGGGGGTATTAGTTATTTGTATATCATTTTTTGGTGCTATGATTTTATTTAAAGTACAATATAAATTTGTAAATTCTAAAAACTTTAATTTAAAAAATATTTTTGTTAATGGTTGGAAAGAAAAAAGTGGCTATATGTATTATTATGAAAATGGTCAAAACATACTAGGATGGTTTGAATATAATGATGAATGGTATTATTTGGGGGATGATGGGAAAATGAGAACTGGCTGGGTTAAAGATCAAGCTAATTGGTATTACCTAAATGAAGACGGAACAATGGCTTCAAATATTACTATTGATTGATATTATTTAAATGAAAGTGGAATGTTAATTGATTCACCTAATAATACAAAATAGATAAAAAATTATAATAAATTTGTTAAATAAGTTTTAAAGAAATAACTAGTATACATTCAAATGAAGGGTGTGAAAAACATGTTTTTTATAGGTGTGTTCGGTATAGAAAATAAAGATAAGGAAATAAAAAAACTAGAAAATATAAGTTGTGAAAAGTGTAACAAAAATGTTACTGCAACATTAATTAAGAACTTTGAATTTTTTCATTTTTTCTTTATTCCTCTTTTTAAATGGAATGAAAGTTATTATTTAGTATGCGATAATTGCAATACTATTTATGATATTTCAAAAGAAAAAGGTAAGGCTATTGAAAGAAATGAAGATATATCAATAACTTATTGGGATTTGCAAAGTAGTAGCTATGAAGGTACTAAAACCAATTTTGCAACAAAAAAATGCTCATATTGTAATGTTAATTTAGAACGAAATTTCAAATATTGTCCTCATTGTGGAAGAGAACTTAAGTAACATTATAAAACTAATTTCATAATATATAGTTGTAATTAATTATAAGATTGAGGTATATTTGTGAGACATAATCATTGGACTATATTAAAATTTCGAGGAGATGTTAATAAAATATCATTCAATGTGGATGAAGCAAAACAAATAGCTAATGCTTTGAAAATTGACTTTTCAAGAGAAAAATTTAATTTAGAGGAATTTACAATGGGCATAAATGTAGAGTTAGAACATGGCACAAGATTTCCCAATGCAAATGTTACTAACAATGATCCAATTTTAACAGGTAAAATAGCATTGGCTCATTTAATAGAATTTCCAGATTATTATACTAGGCTTAAAAAATTTGAAGAAGAAGCTAAGAGTTATTGGAGTAAAATTTTATAGATTAATTAAAAGTCACCTATAATACGTATATAGGTGACTTTTTATATCTAAAATTATGGTTAGTTAAAAAGGAACTGCTAGATTCAGAAATAAGAAAAGAATTCATCTCAATATAAAAAAAGATATAAATTAGAATAACACAATATTAAAAAATTAAGATAATTCATAGAAATATCTGATAATATATTAACAGAAAGTACCTAGAAATAATTTAAATCTATTTCTAGGTACTTCTTACTATGAATTAGCTTATAATTTTAAAATGTGAGATTAGTTAATAATTTAAAAGACTGTAATTAATAGTACCATTTATTATTATTAATGACATAATCTTAAGTTATATATTATGTCATATTTTGAAACATAGTTACTATGTTTAAAATTCCATATCCCCATTGAGGGTTAGGATAAATATCACCAATTCTTTTAGTAGTACCTCTTGCAAGAAAAGTTTTTATACTTTGAGAATACATATAAGGATAATTACCATTAATAATTCCCCATTCAAACAGCATAGCGCAAGTTCCAGCTAATATAGCAGCTGATACACTTGTCCCGTTAACAATTGCAGTTTGATTATTTGGTGCCACAGTTAAAGCATTTACTCCACCAGCAACAACATCTATTTTATTTTGAAAATTTTCCATAAATGCTACACCGGAATAATCTACCATATTATTATTATTTTGATTGTAAGCAGCAGCAGTAATTAAATATTCAGAAGTTCCTGGATTGGTAATGGTTCCATAAGGATCAGCCCAACTAAATCCTGTATCTTTATGTTTAATACCTTCTTGAGGCATCCACGCATTAACTTTTCCATCTAAAATATAGTTTCCAATTAATCTAAGTTTCCATAGTCCTGGTTGTATGTTATAAAATCTAATACGTATTAATTCATCACCAGTGAATTCTTCTGGCAAATAGTAATTAACTTTTATTGACGTTTTTTCAAATATAAATGTATAAAGTTCAGTAGAATTAATCAAAGGAGGCATTGTACCTGTATTTTCTCCAGATGGGGAAACTATATCTAAAGAAACTACATTTGGAGACTCTGTCCAAATCTCAACCCAAAGATTTTTTTCTTCAGGGGATACATCCATTTCAATTGCTTTTATATAGTTAGTATAAGACAATACATTACTAGTATGATTTTTTTTGTTTCTCTCGTTTCCAGTTCCCGTAACAACTGCAATCCCACTATTGGATGATAGTGTTTCTAAATATTTTTCTAAAATATCATTTCCAGTATGACTTCCTAAGTTACTTCCAAGAGGAAGATATATAACTATTGGTTTAGAAACACGTAAAGAATATTTATATAAAAATTCTAAGGCTGCAAAGATAGAAGTTATATTAAATACAGGTATATTTACATTAAATTGTTCTTTAAATGAATAATCCTCTACTAATTTTACCACTACAAAATCAGACGATGGTACTACACCTTTTAGATTTGGATTTTTACCAGTTCCTCCAATTAGTCCAGCCATATTTGTACCATGACCTATATCATCTTTTGTTGGTACTATTTCATATGGTGATTTTCCATTTATAGATGCTTTAATAGCTTCATCTATTTTATCTTTTAAATAAATGCTACCAAAAGGTATACGGTCACTATCAGTATCATTATTTATTGTTTGATCCCATATACACTCAATTCTTGTTTTTCCATTTGAATCCATAAATTCTTCACATAAATAATCAATTCCTGTATCTATAATACCGATATTAACACCTTTTCCTGTTAAATTTAAAGGTAAATCTATCTGTAAAAAATTAGCTTGAGAGGCTTCAAGTGGAGAAATAGATTGAAGTGTATACATTTCAGCAGGTTTTACATATACAATGGAAGGAAATTTTGACAGTATATCAGTTAGCTCTGTGTCTTTGGGTACAGATATTATTGCATATTTATCATTAATTAATAATACATAATAATTAGGTTCTTTAGAAATTTCGCCCATAATATCACCTTGATATTGAATAATATAATTATCATTATTTGTATCATTAAAAATATTTCTAGGAATATTAAATTGCCTTTTCATAGTTTACCTCCTATAATATCTTTTGGAATTCGTATAAACAAATCATCTACATAATATTCGATGAATTCATCATATGTATTAATAGAGTCCCTATATGATCTACGAACAAATGTATTAATAGAGTTTCTATATGATCCACCAATAAAATTAAAAATTCCTAATAAATCTAAATCACCATAACCAGTTTCTTCATTTGGAAATGTAAATATCTTATTTCTATATGCTCCATGCATTAAATAACTTCTAACTTTTTTTGAATATATAGCTGGATCATTTTTATTTATAATTGCCCATTCTAATAAAAGTGCACAAACACCAGCTACTATTGCAGTAGCTGCAGAACTTCCAGATAGCAAGGAAGTGCCACCAGAAACTTGAGTTGTTAAAATATTTATTCCTATAGTAGCAACATCAGGATTAATTGCATTATTTGTATTAAATCCTTTTCCTGAAGCAGCAATTAAAGCATTATCATTGCCGTAGTAAGATGTAGTAACAGTATTAAAAGCTGTACTTGGTATTGTTAATGTATTAAGAGGATTTGGTTCGAGAAATATTGTATTTTCTGGCAAAGTAATTTTAGGTTGAAGCCAAATATCAAATCTTCCATTAGTAATATACTCTCCTAATAATTCGAATTTCCATATTCCGGGTTTTATAGCATTAAAACTGATATCGATAACCTCATGACCTGTATAATATTCAGGAGTATAGTAGTCAATATTTACAGTAGTATTTACAAAAACAAAATTAAATTTTTGAGATTTACCTATTTTTGATTTAATTAATTTAGAGGATTCTCCAGTTGGAGAAATTATAGTTAAAGAAGCTCTATTAGGTTTTTGTACCCATATTTTAAATGAAAAATATTTAAGTTCTTTAGATATCTTTAATTCAACTGTTTTCACATCATTTACATTTTTAATATAACCAGATGTATGGCATTGAGAGTCGCCTTCATTTCCTACACCAGTCACTATAACTATACCTCTTATACTTGAAATAGACGATACATATCTAGAAATTAAATTCATACCATCATGGCTACCTTCAGTACTTCCAACACCTAAGTATATTACCATTGGCTTTTTTACTCGTAGAGCAAAATTTTTTAGATATTCTATTGCATATAAAACTTCTGATGCATTATAAACGGGAATAGGACTAATTCTATTTTCAACTAATGTTTTTTTAAAATTTGTTGATTCAAATAATTTTACAACAACAAAGTCACTATTTTCAGCTATTCCTTTAAATTTAGAATTATATCCTTTAGCACCAATAATTCCAGCAACTTTTGTTCCATGCCCAATTTCATCTTTTGAAGGAACAATTTTATATGGATCTTCATTATTTTTATAAGCATTAATTGCATTATTTATTTGCTCATTTGAATAACTTTCACCAATATATAAAGAATTATCAATATTGGACTTTTCTCTAATGCTTTGATCCCAAATATTAATAATTCTTGAAGTACCATCTTCTCTAATAAATTCTTCATTTAAATAATCTATACCTGTGTCAACTATTCCAACTAATACGTTTTTTCCAGTTAAATTTAAATACGGATTAATTTTAATAACATTTATATTATCAACAGAATTTGGAGAAATATCTTGCAATACAAACATAGCTCTAAAATCTACAAATATAATTTCAGATACATCTTTTAAAAGTCGAGGTAAATCAGAAGAATTTACTGCTATAACTCCAAGAGTTTCATTAATTATATCTCCACAGGCATATGAGATTTTATCTATTTTTTCTTTAAAATTGCCTCTATATTCGATTAAGTAGTTTTCTGGATTTGGATCAAAGTATAAATTACATTGACGTTTATCATTTATCATTCATATTTAACTCCTAAGAATTATTATTTATATTATTATATTGTAATAATAAGTGCTTAATGATATTAGATTTATAATTATAGCAAATAAAAAAGCTAAATTGCCTAAATGAAAGTATTGAGATTACCTTAAATAAAATATAAAATAATTATTTGTAAAACAACATATATGAATTTGATATATGCTATAATATAAATCGCTTAAAATTTCACGTAAAAGATTGGAGTTAATTATGAAAGTAAATACTTTTATACCTAAATATATATATGATTTTAAATGTATAGGTCCAAAGTGTACAGATACATGTTGTGCAGGATGGGATATAAATATAGATTTAGATACATATAATAAATACATTAACAGTGAAGGGAAACTTAAAGATTTAGTACAAGGAAAGTTTATTAAAGATAAAAATGAACATGATACTTTTAATCATGGATTTATGATACTTAAAGATAAAAGTACATGTCCTTTTTTAAATTCTAATATGCTTTGCGATATACATGGAGAAATTGGAGAAGAGAATCTTTGTATAACTTGCAAAAGATATCCTAGAGTGTTTAATATTGTAGATGGTGTATATGAAAAGAGTGGATTACCTTCATGTGAAGAAATATGTTTTAAAGCATTTTTAAATAAAGATAAAATGGAGTTTATTGAATCAGAAGAGGAGCTTGATGAAGATACCATAGAAATAAGACGAATTATTGATAGTGAATCATTCGATGGAACAGAAAGTCTTCTTCAATATTTTTGGGATATAAGAGTAATTTCTATAAATATTATGCAATTAAGAGATTTTTCTATAAATGAACGATTAAATATTCTTACTGAGTTTTATGAAAAAATACAAAAACTATACAATTCTAATAATTATGATGCTTTGGAAGAACTTTTAGAAGAGTTTAATGAAGAATCAATGAATTACTATTGTTTAAATGGAGTAGAACTGAGAGAAAACAATATATTTTTTACTATGTTAGCGGATGAAACACTTATAAATAATATAAGAAGTTTTAAACTTAAAAAGTGTGTAAATGAATATAAAAATGGTATTTTGAAAGTGAAGGATGTATCTGAATATTTAGAAGATCACAATAACATTTTTAATTTTATAAAAGAGTATAGTTATATTTTTGAAAATTATATGGTAAACCAGATTTTCAAAGATCTAATACCTTTTAATAAAGGACAGAATTTACTACAAAGCATTAATATATTAAAAAATAGTTATAGAATAATTAAAGCATACATAATTGGAATTTCTATAAATTCTAATAATAAAATAACAGAAAATGATATTATAAGAGTTATTCAAGCTTTGAGTAAAGATATAGAACATAACATGGTTTTTAAAGAACTGCTAGAAGGTAAAAACATCAATTAGCATTAAGGCGAACACTTTTTTTGTTCGCTATATTATCGGGTATCACAATTTCATATTTAGAATTTATATAATAAATGTCTTAGTATCTATAAATAATATTATTAGTACCTAGATATATAATATAAGCAAAAATGTTACTTTATATGAAGAGAGGGAAACTACTAGATACTTTTGCTTGAAAAACTTGTTAAAGATAGAGAATAAGGTATTAATCTATAAAATGAACATTAAATATAATTATCTCTTGAATTTTATTACATTTTTAGGTATCATTATATTATTCAATAAATTACCATAATAGGTATTAATTATATTTGTAATTAATTTATCTTTACATATTATAATGTCTTAAAATTAAAATAATCATTATAGTATATTTTTTTAATTATCAAAGCAAACGTTTGCATAAAGCTTAAACTTAATATTCTTAATTAATGCAAAATAATGTTAATATTTTATAATAAATAACATATTAATTAGCGTATTCTTTTAATAAAATAACCATTTAAATAAAGAAAATACTAATGATCTTGTTTTAATTATGAAACCAGTATATTTTTTAAAATTTACTCAATATAGCTTGTATCAATAGATAACTAGGGAAGGGGGTATAAATAATAAATAGTTTAAATACTGATTTTAAAGAGTTAAATAAAAATAAAGGGGGAAATAAAAAATGAAATTTATGAATAAAAAATTAAAAAAAATTTTAGGATTTGTATTAGTTTTAATGATAACGGTTACGTTAAATTTATCTTCTAATACTTGCATTTATGCATCATCTATTAACACAAATTACAAAGCTTATGTAATGGCTCCATTAGATAAGATAAATGATTGGGACAAGTTTAAAGAACAACTAATAACTCTTAAAAATAAGGGGATATACGCTCTTACCACAGATGTATGGTGGGGTGATGTTGAATGTCAAGGTGATAATCAATTTGACTGGAATTATTATAAAACATATGCAAATGTTGTTCGTGAATCAGGATTAAAATGGGTTCCTATTATATCTACGCATGAATGTGGTAGCAATGTAAATGATTCAGCATATAGACCGCTACCTTCATGGTTATGGACACAAGATACAGTTGATAATATGCAATTTAAAGATGAAATAGGACGTTGGGATAAAGAATCTCTTAGTCCTTGGTGGTCTGGAATTGAAAAGCAATATGATGAACTTTATGCTTCATTTGCATCAAACTTTAGTGACTATAAAGATATTATAACTAAAGTTTACCTTTCTGGTGGTCCTTCAGGTGAATTAAGATTTCCATCTTATAATATAGCATTAAACTGGAAGTATCCAGAACGTGGATATTTGCAATGCTATAGTGATGCAGCTGTATCAGATTTTCAAAATTCAATAAAAAATAAGTATACAACTATTTCTTCTGTTAATGATGCTTGGAATACAAATTTAACAAGTTTTGAAGAAATAACTCCTCCTACTGATGGAGATAACTTTTTTGAGAATGGTTATAAGACAACTTACGGAAAAGACTTTTTAAAATGGTATCAAGGAGTTCTTGAAAAACATTTGGATAAAATAGCTTCAATTGCACATGAAAACTTTGACCCAATTTTTAATGTTAGAATAGGAGCAAAAGTATCTGGTGTACATTGGCTTATTAATAGTCCAAGCATGCCACGTTCTACAGAGTATTGTGCAGGTTATTATAATTATAGCTCTTTGCTCGATGAATTTAAAGAATCAAATCTTGATTTAACTTTTACATGCCTTGAGATGAATGATTCAGATGCATATAAAGATCCATTTTATTCAGAACCAAAAAGCCTGATTATAAATGTTGCAAATTTAGCTAAAGAAAAAGGTATGAAAATCTTTGGAGAAAATGCATTAGATATTAAAGATAATAATCAATCATATGAAAATTGCGCTGAAATGTTATATAATTATAATTTTTCAGGATTTACTCTTTTAAGATTTGGAAATCTTTTTAATAATGATGGTACAGTAAAAGCTGAACTTGATTCTTTTGCAAATATTGTTGTAAAAAAACCTGTTCCTGTAACATTTACAGTAGATAATGTTAACTTAAGAAATGGAGAAAGTTTATATTTAACAGGAGATGGATGGGAAATGGCTGATTGGACTACTGGATTATATCCATCACAATTTGATTATAAAGATGGAAAAGCAGTAGTAACTGTAAATCTTGCTGAAGGTAATAATTATGAATTTAAAGCTATAAAGAAGGATAGCAATGGAAAAGTAATTTGGGAAAATGGAAGTAATCATTCTTATACTGTTCCAATAGGTGGAGGATCATATAATTTTAGTTGGAATAATTAAAAAAATAATAATTATTTAATGTTAAGGGGCTGTTGCAAAAATGCAGCAGCCCCAATTCATCCACTTAAATATTTTTTTATATTATCGAGTTACCATAGTTGCTAATTTATTTCCAAATGTAACAGGGTTATCAGGAACCCATACTTTTCTATTTTTATCATCAGTTACTTTTTTAAACGCAAATGTATTTTCTACAGTGTCTGATGATGGTTCTGCACCAGTACAGTTTTCTATTAACTTTGAAATATAAAGTTCAGATAATTTATTTAATGCTGTTTTTCTATCTGTAATATTCATATTTTGTACTTCAGTCATTGCATCATTAGCAGCTTTTTCATCAAGACCTACTATATCAACATGAGTTGTTTTTATTTTTACAACTGCAGTTTCAGCATCACTTGATACTGGTTCTATAGTACAAGTTGTTCTTTTTTGAGCATTTAATTGAGCTTCAAAAATATTATTTATGTTATCATCTGTAAATGATAAGCCAGCAGAATTTAGATTATTTTTAATTGCATCCTTAAATGTTTGTTCAAGTTGTGTGTTTAATGTGTTTGCTTCCTCATCATTAAGGCCTAGAGATGTTAGAGCACTTGTATCTCCATAAATTGTTAAGTGGTGAAATGCTTCAGCAAATTTTTCTGGTGTTTCAGTCTTTTTACCACATCCTGCTATCATAGTCACTAACATTAAAGTAGATAAAAGTACTGTAATAAGTTTTTTAAAATTTTTCATTATTAATCCCCCTATGTAATTAAATGATCTGTTAAGTTATATAAAAAATAAAGAGATCCTTTTATAATAGCTTAACAAATTCTACTTACTTATTATCGTACGCATATAACATAACTTTACTTTTTATATATATTTAATATATTTTAGTATAAAATGTTATGAGATATTAGTAATTAATATGAGTTATTGAGTAAAAAATAAGTGATGAATTTAATAAAAGCATTATAGAAAAAAGTATGTTGATAAGTTGAAAATGGTTATCGAGAAAAACTAAAAAATCATAAAAGTCAAATTGTTCAAAAATAAAGGAGGAATAATATGAAAATATACACAATAGGACATTCTAACTACTCTTTAGAAAGATTAATTTATATGCTAAAGCATTATGATATTGATACTGTTGTTGATATAAGAGGGATTCCATACTCTAAGTATAATGTTCAATTTAACAAAGAGACAATACAAAAAGCTTTAACACAAGCAGGATTTATATATATTTATATGGCAGAAGAATTCGCTGCTAATCGAAGTTTAAAAATATCTTATACTGGGGAAGGATATGCAGATTTCGAAAGAGTAGTTAATGAATCTTCTTTTCTCAAAGGTATAGATAGACTAAAGAATGGAATAAATAAAGGTTATAGAATAGTATTACTTGGAGCTATGCAAGACCCAATAAGATGCCACAGGAGTATACTTGTTGGAAGAGCTTTAAGAGATAAAGGATTTAATGTTAAACATATATTGGATGATCATTCTATAGGAACACAAGAAGATATAGAAAAAAATCTTTTGGATAAATACTTTAGCAATAGAGCTCAACTTACAATAGATAGTTTATTAGGAAATGAAGCTAGTGAGGAAGAAATAATAAGAGAGAGCTATAGGCTAGCTAATAAAGAAATTGGATTTAGAGTTGAGGGTATAAACCTTCTATAGTCACTTTATGTTTTCATAAAATATGGTGTGACAATAATTAATTTAATACATATTCATGTATTATAGTATTAATTTAAATAACTGTATTTAAGTACTAAATTAAGGAGATAAATCATGAATATAGATTTCCATGTACATGGTATTCTTAGTAAAAAACTTAATTTTGATCCTGAATTATTTTTGTTAGGAATAGAATATGCAAAAGAAAATGGCTTGGATGGATTTATTTTATGTGAACATTTTAATGCAGTTGATCTAATGTCTTCATACTCTTATTTAGAAAATAACTATGAATATGATGGAGATAGATATATTGTTAATGGGTTTTCAGTTTTTATTGGTATGGAAGTAGATATAAGATATGGCGGTCATGTCATAGTATCAGGAAACAGAGATTCTATATTAAAAATTAGAACTGCTCTTGAACCTCATGTTAAAAAAAATAATTTTATTCCGTTTGGAAAACTACTAGATTTAGGTGAAAAATATGAATGCTTAATTATAGGCAGCCATCCTTATAGAGAAAATCACAAATTATACTTACATCCTAAAAAGTATTTAGAAAGATTGGATGCACTAGATTTAAATACAAAAGATATTTATAAAAGAGGTCTTGAGATTGTAGAGAATGAAGTAGCAAATTTATCAAAAATTTTAAATATACCCTATGTAACAGGAAGTGATAGTCATTATCCGGTACAACTTGGTACTGTAAAGACGTGCTTTGAAAATGAATGTCATACAATAAAAGAATTAAAGCAATGTATTAAAAATAAAAAATATAAAATAGAGATATCTAAAGCTTTAAAATTAAAAGTATACACTTCTAAAATAACAAAAAATTATTTAAAAAAACAGATAAAACTATCAAAACAAAGCTGTAAATAAAAATAATTAAGATTAATTAGGCTTTATACATTTTTTAAATCATTCATATACTATTTTAAGAATAATTGTTAAGGATAATCGTAATGAAGGATTTTTTTAATAAACTTTTAATATACAATAGGAAGAATTTTATTGATGGTGCAGGAGCAAATTATGAAACTATTGTTACTAACTATGTTAATCTAAATAACTTTTCAAGTAAAACTCAATATTTTATATGGGTAGATTTAAAAAATTTCAAAGTAAATATATTTAATGGAAGTAAAGGAAAATGGAAAATAGTTCATAGTTATTTATGTACAATTGGTAAAAAAGAAACACCTACTCCTACCGGAACTTTTACAATTGGAGTGAAAGGCTTATATTTTGGAGTGAATAAGGGGTATAAGTGTTGGTATTATACACAATTTAAGGGAAACTATTTATTTCACTCTATAATATATAATTTAGATGGATCGATTAGAGATGGAAGATTAGGAAAGGCTTTATCTGATGGTTGTATTAGGCTAAATAAAATAAATGCAAAATGGATCTGGGATAATATTCCCGAAGCAACTAAAGTTGTAATAAGTTAAATATAATTTTATCCAACTTATTTCAAAAGCATGGATCTTAATAAATTGAGTTTTATCCATGCTTTTATTTTGTTATTGATAAGAAAAAATTATAGATATAAAATAGATATAAATATATTACTTTTATACTATAGTTTAAAATAAATCTTAGCATAAAATTATTTTTGTTTTAAATTTATGTAATTAGAATTAATTGCATATAATTAAAATATAATTGTTTTTCTTAAAACTAATATTAAAAATGGAGAATAAATATGAATATAAATAAAATAATAAATAGAATTGAAAAATTAAGCCCTTATATAAATGGATGGGAAAAAGACAAGAGAGCTTCTGTAATAATACCTTTAGTAGAAATAGATGGAGAAGTACATATATTATTTGAATTAAGATCAAAAAAATTAAATGCTCAACCAGGAGACATATGTTTTCCAGGTGGCAGAATAGATAATAATGAAACACCAAAAGAAGCAGGTATTAGAGAATTTTATGAGGAACTAGGAATTAAAGACATTAAAATAATAAATGAATTAGATCTTACTATAAGGCATGATGGAATGATAATTCATACTTTTCTAGGAATAGTAAATAATATTAATAAATTGTCTATAAATGAAAGTGAAGTAGATCATGTATTTTATATACCTCTTCAATATTTACTTTCATATAATCCATTAAAATCAATGGGTAAATTAACTGTTACTAGATCTGATGATTTCCCATACGATTTAATTTTTAATGGAAAAGATTATAGATTTAAAGAAGGTAAATATATTTCACTTTTTTATAAATATAAAGACTATGTTATATGGGGAATTACAGCAAATATTTTAAAAAATTTTTTAGATAAACTGTCTTAATGCCCCAAACCTAGAAAAATTCTATTAAACAACTCAAAGTGTAATAAGTTTGATTAAAATGAAGGATTAAGGAAGACTACTTAGTCCTTTTATTTTATAGAATTATAGAATAAAACAGTAAAATAAGATAAATATATAATGAAAATGATTAGATATAAATTTATTTGGCATTGAATCAAAATTAAATTATATACAAGTAAATATAATTAATATTTTATGTACATACTATTTTTATAAGTACTTTTATAGTAAGGAGAGATTAGTATGGAAAGAGAACATTATATTATTCAAGGTTTATCAAATTCTAACATGAAAACGCAAGTTAAGAATGCATTAATAAAAATAGAAGGTGTAAATCAAGTGTGTATTGATGCCGCAAGAGAAAGTGTTGAAATAATATACAATAGTCCTGCAACACCATCAAAAATTAGAAATTGTATTTATCATACAGGACATAATATAGAATAATAAAAATTTAATTTAAATTTTTTAAAAAAGTATTGTAATCAATTACAAGCTGCTGTATAATGAACTCAAGATAAAGGTTAAACAATTTATCTTAAGTGAACTGACACTTAAATCCGGCAGAGGAGCATATCAGAAATAGGTATGCAGTTGTGATGGGCAACGTAAAAATCCCTGAAGCAATGTACGACGTACGGCGTACCCAGTTGGCGGACAACTTAAAAATCAGTTACTGGGAAAGAGCAAACATTGGTAAAATGTTTGCTCTTTTTGCAGTTTAGAAAATTAGTATTTATCAACTTATAAGATTTTTTAGATATATCTTAATCATTTGGGTTAATTAACACATCTGAAGAGTTCTTGCCTTAAAACAACTTTTATTTATATATCTAGTTAAAATAAGTTTTACTAAGATTAAATTTAATTTTAAAAAGTGGATATGCTATTTATTGGATGAAATATTATTATTGAGTTACAATATGTATGTAAGCTAAAATTTATAAAAATAGATAATATATTATAAATCAATAGTGTGGAGGTAAGATTAAATGTTTGAAGAAAATACATACCAAGAAATATTAAATAGATCACATGAAAGGTGTATTAAATATGGCGTGGGAAACAATATTCATAATCCTTCAAGAATACTTAAAAATAAAGAACTTAATATATTGATAAGAAAAAACTGTGAGTTAATAAATATAGCTAGACCATTTATGGAAATACTTTATGACTTTTTAAGAGGATCAGGATTCTCATTATATCTTACAGATAAAAATGGAGTTGTTCTTACTATTATAGGTGATGAAGATATAATAATAGATCAGATTAAAGTTGGAATTATAGAAGGAACAGATATGAGTGAAAGAAGTGCCGGAACTAATGGTATAGGAACTGCCCTTTATGAAAATTCCTCAATTCAGATTCTGGGCGAAGAACATTTTATAAAAGCTTTTCACATTTGGACATGCTCTTCTGCCGTTATTCATAATGAAAAAAAAGATATAATTGGCTGTTTAAATTTAACTGGTCGACGTCAATTAGCCCACCCTCATACTTTAGGACTTGTAGTGGCAGCTGTAAAATCAATTGAAAATCAATTGAAGGTTGAAAAGACTCAAAAAGAGTTATTTAAAGCACATCAATATTTAAATAAAGTTATGAATTCGTTAAATTTAGGGATTTTTGCTGTAGACATAGAAGGTATAGTGAAAGCTATAAACAACAGTGCATGTGATATGTTAAATATAAAAGAAAAAGATGTTATAAATAAGAATGTAGATTCTATTTTAGATAATTGGGAAGAAATATTTGATCATCTTAAAAGTGGAAGAGCATATGAAAATATAGAAATTACATATTCGAATAAAAAGAAAAGGTTTAATTTGAATGTATATCCAATAAAAGATAAAGAAAGAAATATAAGTGGTATTGTATGTATATTTAAAGATATGAAAAATGTATATAATTTAGTTAATAAGTATACAGGTAGAACAGCCCAATACACGTTTAATGATATAATTGGCAAAAGTGAGCAAATCCTAAAGTTAAAAGAACAAGCGAAAAATATAGCTAATAGTCCTTCTACAGTACTCATTCAAGGAGAAAGCGGAACAGGAAAAGAACTTATAGCTCAATCTATTCACAATAATAGTAATAGAAGAGACTGTAGTTTTGTTGCAATAAATTGTGGAGCAATACCTAAAAGCTTAATAGAGAGTGAGTTATTTGGATATGAAGAAGGAGCTTTTACTGGAGCTAAAAGAGGAGGATGCGCAGGGAAATTTGAACTTGCAAATGGAGGAACACTATTTTTAGATGAAATAGGAGAAATGCCATTAGATATGCAGATAAATCTTTTACGGGTCTTGCAAGAAGGATGTATTACTAGAATAGGTGGAAATAAAATCTATTAAATTAGAAAAATGTATTCCAACAATTGACAAAAATCTATATAATAATCTATTAAATTATGATTGGCCAGGAAATATTAGAGAATTAGAAAATTGTATTGAGAATATTATAAATATGGATGGAAATACTTCTTTTAGTTTTGAAAATAAAAAACCAGTTAAAGAAGAGTCTAATTGTAGCAATATAGATTTACAATATGATATGTTCTCATTAGAAGAATTAGAAGAAAGAGCAATAAGAGTTTGCTTAAATAATTGTAAGGGGAATATTACTAAATCCTGCAAAATTTTAGGTATAAATAGAAGCACATTATATGCAAAAATCAAAAAATATAATATTAAGTTTAGATAAAATTAATGTATATATTAAAATTACTGAAAAGCAAATTATAATATATATTTTTATATTGTATAAAAAAACAACAGTGTTGCAAAATACAACAGTATTTATTTAAAAAATGTTGTATTTTACAACACTTTTTTTACTTTAAATTTTATAGAATACAGCATAAACTTTAAGTTTAAAAGATATTTATTAGAATAATGGCATGATACATAAGTTTTTACAGAAAACTTATGATTAAGGAAATTTTAAAATTAAAATTGGCATGATCATTGCTGATAATATATTATGATAAAACCTAAAATGAATTATAAATATATTTTTGCAGTTATAAATGGTATTTTTAAACCGCATTTTAGTGAAAATTAAACTAGGAGGGATTTAGTTATGAAAGGTTTTGCAATGTTGGGCATTAATAAGGTTGGATGGATTGAAAAGGAAAGGCCAGTTGCAGGTCCATATGATGCAATTGTACGTCCATTAGCTGTGTCACCATGTACATCAGATATTCATACTGTTTTTGAAGGTGCACTCGGAAATAGACATAATATGATTTTAGGTCATGAAGCTGTGGGAGAAATTGTTGAAATTGGAAGTGAAGTTAATGAATTCAAAGTTGGAGATAGGGTTATAGTACCTTGTACAACTCCAGACTGGAGATCTTTAGAAGTTCAGGCTGGTTTTCAACAACATTCAAATGGTATGCTTGCTGGATGGAAATTTTCAAACTTTAAAGATGGAGTTTTTGCAGAATATTTTCATGTGAATGATGCAGATATGAATTTAGCACTTTTACCATCAGAAATATCTTTAGAAAGTGCTGTTATGATAACAGATATGATGACTACTGGTTTTCATGGTGCAGAATTAGCTGATATAAAAATGGGCTCTAGTGTTGTAGTAATAGGAATTGGAGCAGTTGGATTAATGAGTATAGCAGGTTCTAAATTACGTGGAGCAGGTAGAATTATTGGTGTAGGAAGTAGACCAATTTGTGTGGAAACTGCTAAATTTTATGGAGCAACAGATATTGTAAACTATAAAAATGGTGATATAGTTAAACAAATCATGAATTTAACTAATGGAAAAGGTGTTGATCGTGTCATTATGGCAGGCGGTGGCCCTGAAACATTAGGACAAGCTATATCTATGCTTAAACCTGGTGGAGTAGTTTCAAATGTTAACTATCATGGAAGTGGAGATACTTTACCAATACCACGTGTTGATTGGGGATGTGGAATGGCTCATAAGACTATAAGAGGAGGTCTTTGCCCAGGCGGACGTCTTAGAGCAGAAATGTTAAGAGATCTAGTAATATATAATCGTGTTGATTTAAGTAAATTAGTTACACATGTATATAATGGTTTTGAACATATAGAAGATGCTCTTTTATTAATGAAGGACAAGCCAAAAGACTTTATTAAAGCAGTAGTTATATTATAAATAGATTACTATTAAAATATTACTGGAGATTTTAATTTTCAGTAATATTTTTTTATTTAGAAAATTAGTATTATTACTTAAATTAAGTGTGTTATTTATACTAGTAATTAATATATTAAAATTATGATAATATTTTTAATGACTTTTTATGGAGGATAAACATGTCTGATTTAAATAATAGTGAATTATTACTATTATCTAATTTAATATATCTTAAATTAAATGTATTTAATGAGAATACTGTTGGTAAACTTGTTAAATCTATGTTATATAAGACTAACTTAAATAAAGCAATTTTAACTAGACGTGAATGCAAAGAAGTTGTAAAGAAGAGTGAATGGTTAGTAGTTTTAAAGCAAATACAAGAAAATGATAAACTAAATAACTTAAAGATCGAAAATATAGAAGTTGATAATACTGGAGTGAAAGCTGCTTGCTTTGTTGATAAGCATGATAATCATGTTTTTGTTGTATTTAGGGGCACTAAGACTATAGAAGAGTGGAGTGATAATGGTGAAGGAGCTTATATGTCTGATACACCCGAACAAATAAGAGCATTAAATTATATAAATAATCTTAAATATAAAAACATTACAGTAACAGGTCATTCAAAAGGTGGTAATAAAGCTAAATATGTTGCACTTTTATCAGATAAAGTAAATAGATGCATATCTTTTGATGGACAAGGTTTTTCAAATGAATTTATCAACAGATATTATAATGAAATAAATGCCAATAAAGATAAAGTGTTATCTATTAGCGCTAAGTATGATTATGTAAATTGTCTTCTTAATTCTGTAAATGAAGAGAAAATATATATAAATACATCCTTTCAAAAAAATCCATTATATTATCATAAAGCTAATATAATGTTGGATGGTAATGGTCGTCTTAGAAAAGAGACTAATGAATGCTCATTTGTAAAAATAATATATAACTTTTCCACATCACTAATATCTGAATTGCCAGAACCACATAAAAGTTTTGCTATAAATAGTTTAACTGACATTATTGAACTTATTTTATGTGATAAAGATTTAGACAGTAGTATATTACAAATTGCAAAAGGAATGTTGGTATTATTAGGATATACTAAACACTATAATTTAAAAGCAGAGATAAATTTAGCATACAATTTACTTCAGAGCTTAAGTACACCTCTTGTATTTTGGAATGATTTTATCAGAAGTGAAGAAAGTAAGTCTACATTAATATTAAATGATACATTATCAAAATTTAAAGCTTATCAAGAAAATATAATCTTTAAACTTAAAAGTTTAGGAACAGAGGGTGAACAAATAGCAGTTGTTATTGATAATGCTACTGATAATTTAATATATGATTTTAAAAATTCTCATTAATGAGAAAAAAACCATATTGTTCAATTATTAATATGGTTTTTGTTATTAAAGAAGACATTATTCATTATATGTTATATAATGATATAGATATTACAAAATATTATTAGATAAACTTAATATTAGGGGAGCTTACGCAAGTAGGCTGAGAGGAAGTTAAATGCAACTTCGACCCTTAACCTGATTTGGATAATGCCAACGTAGGGAATACACATTAAATGTTTTTAATGGGATATATCTTTATTGGTATATCCCATATTTTATTTTTAGGAGGAATTTGTTATGAACAAGAAAAAAACTTTATTAAACAATGGCTTATTATGGTTTGGAGCCTCTGTATCCATTGCAGAAATACTAACAGGTGGTTTAATAGCCCCACTTGGCCTAAAAAAAGGTATTTTAGCAATACTTTTAGGACATCTTATAGGATGTACACTTTTATATTTTGCAGGACTTATAGGAACTAATAGTGGTTTATCTTCAATGGAATCATCTAGAATATCTTTTGGGAAACATGGTTCTTATATTTTTTCTTCATTAAATATTTTACAGTTAGTTGGATGGACAGCTATAATGATTATTGGTGCAGCAAATGTATTAAATGCAGTATCTAATAGTTTATTTGGATTTGAAAATAAAGCATTATGGTGTATTTTAATAGGAATATTAATTATTATATGGATATTAATAGGCTTTGAAAATCTTGGCAATCTAAATGTTATTGCTGTTGGTGGACTTTTTATTTTAACACTTATTCTTGGAATAGTTATTTTTAAAGGAACAAGTATTGAATTATATGATAATAGTTTAAGTTTTGGAATGGCAGTTGAATTATCAGTTGCAATGCCACTTTCATGGTTACCACTTATAGCTGATTACACTAGAAATATAAAAGATAGTAAATTAATAACACCTATAAGTGTTTTAAGCTATTTTTTTGGTAGTGTGTGGATGTATATAATAGGTCTAGGTGGAAGCTTATATGCAGGAACTTCAGATATTGCACAAATTCTTATGCAAGCGGGACTTGGAATTATAGCTATGATAATCGTTCTAATGTCAACTGTGACAACAACCTTTTTAGATGTTTATTCAGCAGGTGTTAGTTGTACAAACATAAGTGAAAAAATCAGCACAAAGCATATATCTGTTATTGTTTGTATAATTGGAATATTAATTGCTATGTTTACTCCAATAGAGCAGTTTGAAAACTTTTTATATTTAATAGGTTCTGTATTTGCACCAATGATAGCAATAGTTATAACAGATTACTTTATACTAAAAAACAGAGAATTAAATTCAAAACTTAATGTGTTAAATTTAATTATATGGATAATTGGTTTTATTATTTATAGAATGTTTATGCAAATAAATATAGTAGTAGGAAATACCTTACCAGTTATGATAATAATAAGTTTTATATGTATAGTTGTAAATATATTAAAAGAAAAGTTACATAGATTTAACGTTAAATAATTATATAATACGAAAACAAATAGGGTAGGGTAAAAAATACTTTACCTTATTTGTTTTTTATGTAAAATTATAATAAATAATATACAAAGTTTTATACTTATATTAGAAATATGATAATATAAGTATAAAAATAAAACTTTATAGAAAAATGAGGAAACAACATGTCTATTTTAAATAAGTTATTAGAACCTAAGTTATTAAGCTGCCTAGAGAATGATATAAATATTGAAGATGAACTAATTAATAAGAAAGATCTTTCAAATAATCTGATTCAGGATTGTAAATTAGATTATACAAATGAAGAAAGAGTAGAAATAAACGGATGTAGGTTTGTAAATGTTATATTTAATGAATGTTCTTTTAGAAATATAAGTTTGCTAGACGTTATATTTGAAAATTGTGATCTATCTAATATAGATTTTTCTGATGGAAGCATACACAGAGTGGAATTTAAAAATTGCAAATTAACAGGAAGTAATTTTGGTGGATCTAATATGCAAAATGTACTTTTTAAAGAATGTTTATGTAAGTATTCGAATTTTTCATATTCAAAGATGAAATTAATAAATTTTGATGAATGTAATATGGAAAGTGGAATTTTCTTAGAATGTAATTTTAACAAAGTAGCTTTTAATAGTTCTAATTTAATATTCGGTGAATTTACCAATACCCTTCTAAAAGGAATAGATTTTACTAATAGTGATATATCATCAATTATATTGACGGGAAAAGAGCTGAAGGATGTTATAGTATCACCTCTTCAAGCTTTAGAATTATCTAAAATACTTGGAATTATCATTAAGTAGAACTAAAAAATATATGTATATTAGAAAGTATTTCTATTATATTTAATATTTGTAAGGAGAATTATAATGAGAGAATTTAAAATTGGAATATACAGACACTTTAAAGGAAAAGAATATGAAGTTATTGATATGGCAATTCATAGTGAGACAAGGGAAAAGTTCGTAGTATATAAAGCGCTATATGGAGATTTTAAAACTTTTATTAGGCCTTATGATATGTTTATGAGCAAAGTTGATAAAGAAAAATATCCAGATATAAAACAAAAATATAGATTTGAATATATACATGACTAAAACAGTGGTTAATTATAGCTATATATTAAATTCATGATATATTGTATAATTGAAGTTAGACAAATTTTGAATTAAATTAACAATATTAATACTATAATAAGATATTTATAAATATTATTTAATTAAGGAGCTGATTTTTTAATGAGCAAAGTTATTGTTATTGGAGCAGGCCCAGCAGGAATGATGGCTGCAATAACAGCTGCAAAAGAACATAAAGTAACGTTATTAGATGGTAATGAAAGACTAGGAAAAAAGCTGTTTATTACTGGTAAGGGTAGATGTAATGTTACAAATGCTAAGGATATTTCTGAATTTTTTGATTACATACCTGGTAACCCGCATTTTTTATATAGTGCATTATATACATTTACTAATGAAGATACTATAAATTTCTTTTCTAATGAAGGAATTAAATTAAAAGTAGAACGTGGAGATAGAGTATTTCCTGAATCTGATAAATCTTCTGATATAATTAGGGGTTTATCAAATGCATTAAGTAGAACAGATGTTAAAATAAAATTAAATTCAAAGGTTACTGATATAAAATATAAGGATAACAACATAACTGGTATTGAAATAAATAATGACGAGATTTTAAAAGCAGATCATTATATTATAGCAACTGGTGGAGCTTCTTATCCTCTTACTGGTTCAAGAGGTGAAGGACAAGAATTTTCTAAAAAATTAGGACATAAAGTAATTCCATTAAAGCCAGCACTTGTACCTATGGTTGTAAAAGATGCAAAAACTAAAGAGCTTATGGGATTATCATTAAAAAATGTAGAAGTTACAATAAAAGAAAATGATAAGAAAGTTGTATATAAAAATTTTGGTGAAATGTTATTTACACATTTTGGTGTATCAGGTCCACTTATTTTAAGTGGAAGTAGATTTATAGAGAATAACAAAAACTATAAATTACATATAGATCTTAAACCATCATTAAACTTAGGTGAATTAGATAAAAGAATACAAAGAGATTTTAATAAATACTTAAATAAAGATTTTAAAAATTCATTAAATGAATTATTACCACAAAAACTAATTCCAATGATAATAGAAATGTCTAATATACCTGAAGAAAAGAAAGTTAATGAAATCACCAAAGAAGAAAGAAGAAATTTAGTTAACCTTCTTAAAGATTTTTCATTCGATCTAAATGGGCTAAGACCACTTGCTGAAGGAATTGTAACAAAAGGCGGAATAGATGTTAAAGAAATTGATCCATCTACTATGAGATCTAAGATTATAGATAATCTTTCTTTTTGTGGTGAAGTTATGGATGTAGATGCTTTTACTGGTGGTTATAATGTACAAATTGCATTTGCAACTGGAGTAATTGCTGGAAGTCATATTGAATAAGAACTAAATATCTTCTTGTTTGAAGTAATAAAAAATTATATAATCTTATTAAAGGTTTTTAAACTAATTTAAGATTTTTAGAAAAGAGGAGTAAGTTTTGAAAATAGCAGTAGCAATAGATGGTCCAGCAGGTGCTGGAAAAAGTACAATAGCAAAATTAGTAGGTAAAGAGTTTAATCTTATGTATATAAATACTGGTGCTATGTATAGAGCTGTAGCATTAAAATGTAAAGAAAATAATATATCTGAAAATAATATAGAAAAGATATGTTCATTAATAGATACTATGGAAATGCATTTTGAAGATGATGATTTAATTTTGAATAATGAAAATATTCAAGATAAAATAACTCTACCAGAAATAAGTAGTATAGTATCATCTTATGCATCTATATCTGAAGTAAGAAGTAAATTGGTTAAACTTCAAAGATACATGTCAAGTAAATTTGATGTTATAATGGACGGAAGGGATATTGGCACAGTTGTACTTAAAGATGCTAATTTTAAATTTTTCTTAACTGCTACACCTGAAGAAAGAGCAAATAGAAGATTTAAAGAACTTAAGAATAGAAATATTGAATGTTCATATGATAATATCTTAAAGGATATTATAGATAGAGATTACAAAGATACTCATAGAGAAATAGACCCATTAAGAAAAGCTGATGATGCTATTGAAATAGACACTACTGGTTTAAATATATCTGAGGTCACAGAAAAAATTAATTCTTATATCAGAAAGTCAATTTAAAATATTTAAAGCTTTAGGAGAATACACTAATGAGAGAAGTAATTTTAGCACAAAATGCTGGTTTTTGTTTTGGAGTAAAAAGAGCAGTTGATGAAGCTATAAAAATACAAAAACAAGAGGGCAGAAGAATATATACTTTAGGTCCATTGATACATAATAATGATGTTGTAAAATTTTTAGAAAAGAATAATATCTATTCTATAAACTTAGAAAATATAGATACTTTAAATAAAGATGATGTTATTGTTATAAGATCTCATGGAGTATCAGAAGAAATACTAAAACTTTTGCAAGAAAATAAGTTAAACGTTAAGGATGCTACTTGTCCGTTTGTAACTAAGATACAAAAAAAGGTAAATAAATATTATAAATTAGGATATAATATAGTAATACTTGGTGACGCTAACCATCCAGAAGTAATAGGAATTAATGGTTGGTGCAATAATAAAGCTATAATTTCTAAAAATGGTAAAATTGAAGGGGATGTACCTGCTAAGGTATGTGTAGTATCACAAACAACAGAAAAAGCAGCTAATTGGGAAACTTTAATCAAAAATATTTCTGCACAGGCTAAAGAAGTTTTAGCTTTTAACACCATATGTGCAGCTACAGATGTGAGACAAAGAAGTACTAATAAATTATCAAAAGAAGTAGAAACTATGGTCGTAATTGGTGGGAAAAATAGCTCTAATACAACTAAGCTATATCAAATTGCTAAACAAAATTGTGATAATACTATACACATAGAAAATGTTAATGAGTTACCTAAAGATTTTATAAATAATAATATAAATAAAGTAGGAATTACAGCTGGTGCGTCTACACCAGATTGGATTATTAAGGAGGTAATTGGAATTATGAGTAATACAGAAAATATTAAAAACGATGATCAATTATCATTAATGAATCAACTTGATAGAAAGTTTGTGATTGGTGATGAGGTAGAAGGAGAAATACTTTTAAAAACAAGAGACACTATTATAGTTTCACTTGTAGGATATAAAATAGATGGGGTTATTCCTTTCAATGAATTAACTTCAAATGAAGATATTGAGAGTATGGTAGAAAGTCTTAATATAGGTGATAGTATAAAATCTAAAGTTATAAAATTACAAAATTCTGATGGATATGTTGTTTTATCAAGACTTGAATATGAAAAAGAAGAGGCCTATAAAGAACTTGATATATTATTTAATGAAAGCAAAACTTTTGAAGTTAAAATTAAAGAGGCTTCAGAAAATGGACTAGTTGCTTATTATAAAGGAATAAGAATATTTATTCCAGCTTCTCAAATAGATGTTAGATTTACTAAAGATAAATCTAAATATATTAATCAAGTATTAGAAGTTAAATTAATTGATTATTCTGCTGAAGAACATAAAAAAGTTATTGCATCTAGAAGAGTTTTATTAGAAGTTCTTAAGGAAACAGAAGAAGAGAAAATTTGGGAAAGTTTAAATGTTGGGGATGTAATTAAAGCTGAAGTTAAGAGATTTACTAATTTTGGTGCATTTTTAGATGTTAATGGAATAGATGGGTTATTACATTTATCTCAAATTTCATGGAATCATGTTAAAAATATAGAAGATATATTGAAAAAAGGTGAAATGCTTGAAGTTAAGATTATAGCTATAGATAAAGAAAATAAGAAATTATCTTTAAGTAGAAAAGAGTTACTTCCAAAACCATGGGAAAATGTAAAAGAAAAGTATCCAGAAGGTTCAATAGTTTTAGGTAAAGTTGTAAGAATAAATGATTTTGGTGCTTTTGTAGAATTAGAACCTGGAGTTGATGGATTAGTTCATATTTCGAAAATTTCATTTAATAGAATATCACATCCATCAGAAGTACTTAGTGTTGGCGAAGAAGTCAAGGCAAAGATATTAGAAGTTGATGAAGAAAATAAAAGAGTAAGCTTAAGCATAAAAGATATTTAACAAAATATGTATAAATAAAAAGAACCTCAATATAATTTATATAGGGGTTCTTTTTACTTTGAAAAAATTAACTTAAAAAAATTAACTTCTGTTAACTAACGGTACTTAATTGACTAAGTATTTTTTTAATACTATACTTTATTTATTAGAAGTGAGGAGTTTTATGTTTATAATAGAAAAGTTATCATTAAAAAATCTAAAATACTTTAAAATACTACAAGAAGAAGCTAATGATAAGTATATTAATAATAAAGATTTTTTTGAATTATATAATGAGCAATCATTTATTGCTAAGTATATGAAAAGAAGAGAAATTAGGTTATTTAAATATGACAACAAATATATAGGTTATTTATGGATTCAATATCCAATAACAGAAGTTATAAAAATTTTATCTTTATATGCAAGTGAAGCTTATATTAATCTTATTTCAAAAGAATTAATTAATATGTTTAAAAATAAAACTTTAAATTTTGACGTAGCAGATAGCAACATAACTTATGATATAATGACTAAATTAAAATTCAGTCCAATAAGAGCTACATCTTTAATGAAAATAAGGACATCCAATTGTAAATTTGATTTTAAGAAAAATATAAACTTTAAAATTTTCACTAAAAGAGAAGATGAAGGTTTAAGATGTTTTATTCAGAATTCTGTGTTTAAAGATAATGATAGAATTCCCTTAGTTCCTTACGATATAAAGCTAGAAGAAGAGGAGGATTATTATATAAATGATTTATGCGTTTTTATAATGATTGGAAATGTAACGATAGGCTATGGACAAGTTATTTCAAAAAAAGACCTTTATACAATAGTTAATGTTGGTATACTAGATGAATATAGAAATAAAGGGTATGGCGAAATGCTTATAAAATATTTAATATATTTATGCTACAAAAAACATATTTCACAGGTTACAATAAATGTTGATGTGAATAATTATAAAGCTTTTAATTTGTATAAAAAAATGGGGTTCGAAGAATACGGAAAAATAACAACATGGAGCAATAGGTTATAAATAAAAAATGCAAACAATTTTTAAATTTATGGGGGATGATTTTAGTGGATAACAAATTAATTTGGAAAAACCATGAGAAAATAGTTTATGGAAGAAAAAGTGATTTTAAAAGTCAATTAGATTTTCTTAATACAGTTAAATATGAACATAAGAAAATGACTAGATATGACTGCTACGTAGATAATATAACATTGAAAGTTTATATTATTACTGAAGAAGGACTAGAAAAAAATACTTTTATTCCAATTTCAAATACAGATATAAATATAGAAACAATGTATTGTGGAAATTTTTATACTATGGAAGGATTAAGTGGTAATTAATTAAGTATTTGATTAAAGAATCATATATTAGATCATGGTCTTTTAATTAATATAATTATTTGTTATAATACAGAGGTATAATTTTTTAAACTTGGAGGAATACTAATGAATTTTAATATAGACGCTTTAAAGACAAATAAAATAGATAAAAAAGAATTCTTCTTTATTGAAACTTGGGGGTGCCAAATGAATGAAGAAGATTCTGAGAAACTTTCAGGAATGCTTAAATCTCAAGGATATGAAGAAACAGAAAATAGAGATGAAGCTTCAATTGTAATTTTCAATACTTGTTGTGTAAGAGAAAATGCAGAAAATAAAGTTTTTGGAAATCTTGGCAGACTAAAAAATCAAAAAGAGAAAAATCCTAATTTAATAATAGCTTTATGTGGTTGTATGATGCAACAAAAGGGGATGGCAGATGAAATTTTAAGTAGATTCCCTTATGTTGACATCATATTTGGAACTCATAATGCATACAAGTTCCCAGAATATTTGCATAGAGTTCAAGTTGAAGGAGTTCAAGTTAAAGAGATTTTTGATAAAGAAACTGAAATTGTAGAAGGTGTTCCAATAGACAGAAAAAGTGACGTAAAAGCTTTTGTTACTATAATGTATGGATGTAATAATTTTTGTACATATTGTGTAGTTCCTTATGTTAGGGGAAGAGAAAGAAGTAGAAAGCCAGAAGATATAGAAAAGGAAATAAAAGAATTAGTGTCTAATGGATATAAAGAAATTACTCTACTTGGACAAAATGTAAACTCTTATGGTAAAGGTCTTGAAGAAGAAATTACTTTTGCACAGCTTTTAAGAAGAATTAATGAAATAGATGGACTTGAGAGATTAAGATTTATGACATCTCACCCTAAAGATTTAACTTTAGATGTAGTTTATGCCATAAGAGATTGTGATAAACTTTGTGAGCAAATACATTTACCTGTACAAAGTGGTAGTAATGAAATATTACAAAAAATGAATAGACATTATAATAAAGAACAGTATTTAGAATTAGCTAAAAAAATAAGAAAAGAAATTCCAGATGTAACATTCTCAACAGATATAATAGTTGGATTTCCTGGAGAAACTGAAGAAGATTTTCAAGAAACACTTAATTTAGTAAAAGAAGTTAAATATGATGCTGCATTTACATTCATATACTCAAGAAGAAATCATACACCAGCGGATAAGATGGAAAATCAAATTCCTGATGATATTAAACATGATAGATTCAATAGACTTGTGGCAACTGTTAATGAAGGTATTGTTGCTGGAAACAAGGCAGCAGAAGGAAAGATATATGAAGTTTTAGTTGAAGGAACTAGTAAGAACAATGAAAACAAATTAACTGGTAGAACAAGAAATGCTAAGCTTGTAAACTTTGATGGTTGTAAAGAAATGATAGGAAAGCTTGTTAATGTGAAAATAATTGAAGCTAAGTCATTTTCTTTAGTAGGAGAAGTTGTAGAGTAGGAAAGTAGAGTTGTTATATAAACTGTATTAGGATTAATAGATATTTATCTTAATGCAGTTTATTATTATTTTTGGTAATATAATAATCTAAAAGATTCTATAAGTACTCATAAAACAATAAAAGATTATTTAATTGCTTAGTAGATTTTTTTTAGCATGTGGTCAAAAGATAGATATGTGTAAAAAAAATTACAGTTCCACAATAATCATTTTGTCGATTTTTTATAAAGGTGCCATTTTCATAGCTACAGAACATGTGTTCTATAATCGTGAAAATGGCATTTTTATAATAGATTTACATTAAATAAACACAATAAACCTCAAATATTGATAATTATCAATATATAATTAACAGGATCATCTTATCTATTAATATAATTTATTTAATTAAATCTATAAATGTACAATTCAGTATATTTTCTAATTGTTTTGGATTCATTTCAATTTGAGATCCAATTTTACCACCACTAAATACTATTGTTCCACAATTCAAAGCGGTATTATGAATAAAAGTTTTAAATGCTTTCTTCATTCCGATAGGAGAGCATCCTCCTCTTATATATCCTGTAATTTTATTAATATCTTTAACATGTATCATTTCAATACTTTTTTCAGATGCGGCTTTTGCAGCTTTTTTCATATCTAATTCTTGTGCAACTGGAATAACATATACATAAAATTCTTTAGAATGTCCTTGAGTGACCAAAGTTTTAAAAACTTCATTTTCATCCTTATTTATTTTATGAGCAACAGCTACACCATCTATTTTTCCATCTTTATTTTGATAGTTATAAGTGGTATATTCTATTTTACTGCTGTCTAAAATTCTCATAGCATTAGTTTTACTTTCTTTTGCCATAATTTTTTCCTCCTGTTATATAAATAAAATATTACTGAATAAAAATCATTAGACCATATCTATCAATTTTTATTTAATTCATCTACCTATTAATTTTATATAAAAAATTCTAAGTAAATACATATATATTATATATTATATTGTATTTTTGTCCAATTTTTCATTCTACTTCTATTTTTAAAATAGAATTTGAAAAACAACAAAAAGTGTAATTCCTAGAATAAAGGAAAATTCAAATTCAATTTTTGATACAAATTCAATATTATAATATGTGTAAAACTTTATATTTTAAGGAAAATCAAAGAGAATTCTAGTGATTAGTTTACTAAATAACAATCATTAAAAATTTAATTATTTTTACAATTTAAGGAATAAAATTATTCATGGATAATAATTCTTATCTAAATGAAAATACAAGACTGATAAATATCCATAAAATTAAAAGTATATAATTTAGCTTATTGGTTAATAATTTAAGTTAGATGGATAATTAAATTGCAAAATTAAATTTATATTTTAATAAGCATTAAATCTAAAACCAAGATTAAAATTTCAAATAAATCAATTTTAATGCTAAAAATCGCTTAATTTTATTTCGGGAAATATACATTTCCCGAAATAATTGATTAAAAATTCATTTATTGGTATAATATATTTAAATCTTATGAAAATAGATTTAAATTATAATAAATGATGGTGATAAAATATATGAATTATGATATTGATTTTTTTCAAAACAACGACTTACCTAATTCGGTAATAGATTTTTTAAATTACTTAGAAACCATAAAAAATAAATCTACAAATACAATTGCTGCATACAAAAAAGATTTAACTATCTTTTTTAAATTCATGAAATTATATCGAGGACTTATTAAAGATAAAAATATAGAATTCGAAGAAATAGATATTAGAGATATTGATGATGATTTTTTAAAAGGTATAAAGCTTAGAGATCTATATGCCTTTATGTCTTTCATTGAAAAATATAGAAATAATAGCGCTTATGCAAGAGCTAGAAAAGTTGCTACTTTAAAATCTTTTTTTAAGTTTTTACAAGGAAAAGCTAAAATAATTGTGGACAACCCTACAACAGAGCTAGAATCCCCTAAGATAAATAAACGACACCCTGTATATCTTACATTAGATCAAAGCATACATTTACTTGGATCTTTAGATAAAAATGATAAAAATTACGCTCGAGATTATTGTATATTAACTTTATTTTTAAATTGTGGAATGCGTCTTTCAGAATTGTGTGGAATATTAATTGAAAAAATTAGAAATGATATTTTAACTATTATAGGTAAAGGTAATAAAGAACGTACAGTTTATTTAAATGATGCTTGCTTAAAAGCAATTGAAAATTATATGGTGGTTAGGGATGATTCTAAAGCTTTGCCAGAATACAAAAAGTTTTTATTCTTATCTTCTCACAATAAACCAATAAATCAAAGAACAGTTGAGATAATGATTAAAAAACATGTAAAAAATGCAGGGTTAACAGATGAAAAATATACTCCTCATAAATTGAGACATACTGCTGCTACACTTATGTATAAGTATGGAGATGTGGATATAAGAAGTCTTCAAAATATATTAGGCCATGAAAATATTTCCACTACTCAAATTTACACTCATGTAGATGATGATACATTAAGAGATGCCGTAAAATCAAATCCACTATCAAAATTATAAAGAATTCTCTCCTACTTTATAAAAAATCTCTATTATTATAGTCTAAAAATATAATAATAGAGATTTTAAAAATATAAGTAAATTACTTTACATAATATTTATACTGTAATTTATATTTATTATCTTATAGGATTTCCTAAGGTTTCTTTAAATTGAGCAACATAGGTTGGATCATTACCTTCATATACAACCAAAGTATTCCCTTTTTTATAATAATTAGGTTTAGTTTTGTAATCTACAGTGGCCCCTTCTATTTTCATTCCATCATCAGATATCCTTTTTATATCTTCATCAATTTTATTAGAATCATCATATTCATAAACTCTAACATAATCATTTCCGACCATGTAGTCAGTTTCTGCTCCACTAAAATAATCTTTTTTACTTCCATTTACTGCATCTTTAAGTTCATTACCAGCATTTACTACATCATCTTTAAAGTTTATTGCTGTATATTTTATGGTTTCCCCAGCATCTTTTGTTGCATCTTTAACGTTATTACCTAAATCCTTAACATCTTCTTTAACATTTTCTCCTGCTTCTTTCATGTTTGTTTTAGAATCATCAGAATTATTAGATCCACATCCTATAAACATTGAACATGATAGCAATGTAGCCAATAGTAAGGCTAAAATTGATTTTCTTTTCATAAATCTTACACCTCATTTCTAATTAATCTTCTAATTTAGTTTGCCAAAAAACACTTAATATATTCACATTCGTTAAAACCGCTATTTTTTTAAACATAATAAACATTATGTAAACTAATATAAATAAAAAGATGAAATAACTCATAATACAAAGCTATTTCATCCGGTACGATTTTAAATGAATAAATTTCCAAACAATTTATTAAAGTGATACTCTTGCAGCACTTTTAATGCTATTACATGTTTTTATTATTCATAGACTTATATAAACAATATTGCTAATAATAAAATTAATTTTTTCATAAAAATTATCTTTCTTTTTCACAACTATTTCAATAATAGTTGTGTTAAAAAAGGATATATTTTTTTATGCTTTATTTTTGAATTTTCTTACGCCAGGATATACTTCTTCTGTAAGTTCTTCTATATTATCATCATTAAATAATTCATTATCATCTAAATATTCAATATGATCGAATGCATCTTCATATTCTGTTTCTTCAGTAAGTTTAAATTCATCACTATTTAATCCTTTAGATTCAATGAATTTAGAATAAATATCTTTTAAGTTTAAATTATTTTGTTCTAATTCTTCTATTTGATCTTCATCAAGAGATGATTTTAAGTTATTAAAAAATTCTTCTTCTAAAATCTTATTTTCATCTTTAGTTTTTGAAATTTCTTCTATTTTTATAGCTTTAATATCAACACCATCTATTTCTAAGCATTTACCACAATTATCACATATTTTATTTTCATATATATCGCAATAATCATCATCATTATATTTATTTGTCATTATTAAGTACCCTCATTTCTATAATGAAATTGTCATTCTATTATATCAAAACCATAAATTTAAATCAAATAAAATATTAACTTTAATCTTTGAAACATACAGAACATAAGTTTGTTATATTATAAAACCTATGTTATAATAACAATAAGATAGAGAGGTGTAATATTAATGATCGAGAGTAAGGACAGACAAACGGAAATTTATGAATTTTTAAAATTATATATAGAAAACAAGGGATATCCACCTTCAGTAAGAGAAATATGCGAAGCTGTTTCATTAAGATCTACATCTACTGTACATGGTCATTTAAAAAGATTAGAAAAAAAAGGATTAATTAGAAGAGATCCAACGAAACCAAGAGCATTAGAAATAGTTAAAAATAATAGAGATAAAAAAGAAATGGTAAACATACCTATAGTTGGTAAAATTACTGCAGGTATTCCGATACTTGCAACTGAAAATATAGAAGACTCGTTTCCGATACCTCTTGATTATATAAAACATGATAATGAATTATTTATGTTAAGAGTATCTGGTGAAAGTATGGTTAATGCTGGCATAAGAGATAATGATTTAGCAATTATTGAAAGCTGTAAGACTGCATTAAATGGAGATATTGTTGTTGCTTTAATAGATGAAGAAGCAACAATTAAACGATTTTTTAAAGAAAAAGATCATATAAGATTACAGCCTGAAAATGATTCTATGGACCCGATAATAGTTGATAATTGTTCTGTTTTAGGTAAATTAGTTGGAATATTTAGATCTTACTAACTTAATCAATTAAATTTAAAACAATATAATTTAGTCTTTATTAAATTTAAATTAGTGAATTAAATTAATTACTATGCTTTAATTAGTGCTGAAAAGTTATGAGCTGAAATACTAAGTTATAATTTAGTATTTCAGCTTTTTTAATGTTTAGTACTAATTAAATTTTTAGTTATTTTACTTCAAGTACTTTACTTAATCCTATTAAGATTCCTATTTTACCATGATCAAAGTTTAACCCACCTTGCATATAAGCTATATAAGGTTCTCTTATTGGACCATCTGCAGACAATTCAATTGTTGATCCAGATATAAATGCGCCAGCTGCCATTATTATTTCACTATCATATCCTGGCATTGCCCATGGTTCACACACAGCAAATGCATCAATTGGTGAAGCTGCTTGAATTCCGTTACAAAATTGAATTAATTTTTTAGGATCACCAAATTCTATAGCTTGTATTATGTCAGTTCTCTTATCAGTAGATGCTGGGAATCCCTTAAAGCCAGCAAGTTCCATTGTTTTAGCACAAAATATTGCTGTTTTTACAGCTTCCATAGAAATGTGTGGTGCTGAAAATAATCCTTGATATAAACTTCTCATAAGTCCATAAGTTGCGCCATACTCGCCCCCTATTCCTGGAACAGTGAATCTATAAGAGGCTTGTTCAACATATTCTTTTTTACCAACTATATATCCACCACCTGGAGCAATACCTCCACCTATGTTTTTCATAAGAGATCCTGCCATAAGATCTGCTCCAACTTCTGTTGGTTCAATAGCTTCAATAAATTCTCCGTAGCAATTATCTACAAAAATCACAACATCTTCTCTTACTTCTTTTATGCATTTTATTACTTCTTCAATTTCTGAAACTAAGAAAGATTTTCTAGAAGCATATCCTGTACTTCTTTGTATATGTATTAGTTTTATAGCTTTATCATTTTTTAATGTCTCTTTAATTTTATCGAATTTAAATTTTCCATTCTCATCTAATTCAATAACATCTGTTTTTATATTGTATTCATCTAATGAACCTTTAGTTTTTTTGTCAGCAAGTCCTAATACTCCTAAAAGAGTATCATAAGGCATTCCAGAAACACAAAGTATTTTATCACCAGGTCTTACATTTCCCATCATAGCAGCACCAATAGCATGAGTTCCGCTTACGAAATTAGGTCTAACTAAACCTGCTTCAGCTTTAAATATTCTAGCATAAACTCTATCTAAAGTATCTCTTCCAAAATCATCAAGACCATATCCTGTTGTATTAGTAAAATGTGATTCACTTATTCTTTCTTCTTGAAAGGCTTTTAATACTTTAAGTTGATTAAATTCTCTTATTTCATCGTACTGTACAAATATATCTTCAGTCTCTTTTAAAGCTTTTTTATATAATTTAAATGCTTCTTCACTAATATTGTAATTATTAATTAAAAATTCTTCTGTTTTCTTTAACATTTTTGTATATTCTCCTCCTAGGTATTACAAGTATATTTCCTCAAAAATAAATAGGCAAATAATTGCCTATTTATTTTAGTTTTCATTATCTACAAATAAAATTGGTTTTTCTGGAGTTACAGTGGTTATTGCATGTTTATATATAAGCATTTGTTTACCCTCACTATCTAAAATAACAGTAAAACTGTCAAACCCTTTTACAGTTCCATTTAGTTTAAAACCAGTTGAAAGATATATTGTTACAGGTATTTTGTTTTTTCTTGCACTGTTTAAAAATATGTCTTGTAGATTATTCTGTTGCTTATTCATAAAACCATATTTACCTCCATTTTATTAATTCTCTTTATACCATTATAAACCTAGTTATTTGTTATGTCATCAACAATTTTGCTTAATATTTCCTCATCAGACAATACATCTTTATCTAAAAAAGTACATCTAGGATCTCTTCTAAACCAAGTTAATTGTCTCTTAGCATAATTTCTTGAACCCTGCTTTATCAAATTAATAGCTTCATCTAATGAAATTTTTTTATCTAAGTAATAAAATATTTCTTTATATCCTATTCCTTGCATAGATTGCATATCAGAAGTATATCCAAGTTTTTTTAATTCTATGCATTCATCAATAAGTCCATTTTCAATCATGATTTCTACTCGCTTATTAATCCTATTATATAACTTTTCTCTATCCATAGTTAATACATAATAAAATACATCATAATCTGTTTTATAAAAATCATCACCTACATTATATGAACTAAATGGCTTTCCAGTAATTTTATAAACTTCAAGAGCTCTTATTACTCTTTTTCTATTGTTAGGATGTATCTCTCTATAACTTATTTCATCTATTTCTTTAAGCATTTCATGGACATAGGTATTACCATTAGCTTCTGCAAGTGATTCTAGATAAGCTCTATACTCATCATCTTTTTCAGATTCTGTAAAAGTAACATTACAAGTTAAAGAATTTATATAAAGTCCTGTTCCTCCAACTATCATAGGAAGCTTTTCCTTAGCTATAATTTCTTTTATTGCTTTTTCACCTATATTTTTAAAATCTGCAACTGAAAATTCCTCTTCTGGAGAAACAATATCTATCATATAATGATTTATATCTTTCATCTCTTCTTTTGTAACTTTAGCTGAACCTATATCCATGTTCTTATATATTTGCATTGAATCTGCTGATAGTATCTCTCCATTTAATTTTTCTGCAAGTTTTATTGAAAGTTCTGTTTTCCCAACAGCTGTAGGACCTCCAAGAACTAAAATCTTTTGTTTCATTATTTAAACAATCCTCCTAAATTTTTTATCTATATCTGTACTAGTAAATTGAATAATAGTTGGTCTTCCGTGAGGACAATGGAAAGGATCATCTATATACCGTAACTCTTCTATTAATTTAACCATCTCTAACTCATCTAAAGAATCATTTCCTTTTACTGCTGATTTGCATGCTTTAGTTGCTATAGCATTATATTTAACTTCAGTAGTTTTACCTGATCCTAAATTTTTAAGATTATCTAATATTTCTAAAAACAAATTCTTAGGTTTTAGCTTACCTAGAAAATAAGGTACTTCTTTTAATGCTATAGATGTGCCACCAAATTCTTCAATAGTAAAACCAGCTTCTTTAAATATATCTTTGTTTTCTTCAAAATACGAGTAATCATCCATGCTTAAATCAATTACTGTTGGTATCATAAGGGGCTGTATTATTATATCTCCACAATTTATATCATTTAAATACTTTTCAAACATTATTTTTTCATGAGCTGCGTGTTGATCTATCATATAAAGAGTTCCTGCATATTCCCCTAATATATACGTTTTATTATATTGACCAATAATTTTTATAGCAGGAAACTTTGGAATTTTTTCTTTTAATAATTCTGATGTTCCTACTGTTTTTGATTTACTTTCCTTATATTTCTCACCTTTACAGCTATCTTCATACTTATTAGAGTTAGATGTATAAGAGGTTTCATAATTTACTTCATTATTGTCACAAATCACTTCTTTATTAGAACAACTATTAGCATCATCTTCTAATTTAATGTGATCACTTTTTAAATCAACTGGAATATTAACATTTAAAGGAATCTTATTATGAATATCAGTGTCTTTTTTGTATTTTTCATCATAAATATGATTATTTATGCTATTATCCTCGTATATAGAACATATGTTCTTTTGTGACAAATGATTAGTATTAAGCTTAACTTTTTCTTGTTCTTCTTCAATTTTAAATGTTATTTCCTCAATATTTAAATTAGGATTCTTACGAGTAGCTTCGTTTTCTTCTTCTGGTATTGAAAATGTACTAAAAACTTCTTCCTTTAAAGATGTATGAACAGCACCAAATATCTTTTTAAAAATAAAACGTTCATCATTGAATTTTACTTCTGATTTAGTTGGATGAATATTCACATCTATATATTCAGGGTATATATCTATAAATAATATAAAGAAGGGAAACTTACTTACAGTAGAAAATGATTTAAATGCTTGCTCTACTGCAATTCCTAAACTTCTATTCTTTATATATCTGCTATTTACAAAAATACTTTGATTATTCCTAGAACCTCTAGCGATATCCTCTTTTCCTACGTAACCATAAATAGTAGCAATATCAGATGTATCTTCAAAATATAATACATTTTCAACTATACTTTTACCATATATAGTTCTTATAACATCTTTCATGTTGCCATTACCATATGTATGAACAATCTTTTTCCCATTATTAAATAGTTTAAAACTAATGTTAGGGTTAGATAAAGCTATTCTAGTTATAATATCATTAATTAAAGATGATTCTTTAGATATTGTTTTAAGAAACTTTTTTCTTGCTGGAACATTGAAAAATAAATCCCTTACTTCCATTATAGTTCCTTTATTAACTCCACATTCTGTAACTTCTGAAAATTTTCCACCTTCTATTGTAATTTCATATCCACATTCTTCAGTTTCTTGTTTTGTTTTTAAATTAACTCTAGCTACTGATGCAATAGATGGAAGAGCTTCCCCCCTAAAACCTAATGTGTTAATACTATATATATCTTCAGACTCTTTTATCTTGCTTGTGGCATGTGGCAAAAAAGCTTTCTCTATATCCTCTTTATAAATGCCATCTCCATCATCAATAATTCTTATTAAAGAACTTCCACCCTCTTCTATTTCTATTAATATATTCTTAGAATTTGCATCTATAGCATTTTCGACTAATTCCTTTACTACTGATGCAGGTCTTTCTACTACTTCACCTGCTGCAATTTTATTAGCTGTATCTTCATTTAATATATTAATTCTTTTCACATTTTGCACCCCCTTGTAAGTCTCTACTTTATAAGTAAATCTAATATAACATATTGCATGTATATTTAGATATTTAATTCCCATTTATAAGTTTCTTCAAATGTATTATATCCAATTTAATTGCTAATAACAAATCTAAATTATATTTACAAATACAAATTAAAAACTCTTAGGTTATATTTCTGAAAATAACACCTAAGAGTTTTTAATTATTTAATAAATCATTATAATTTTTATTTACGTCTTCTTGCAAAATCTACAAATTTAAACTTATCTGGTCTATGTCTAGACTCAGTATATTGAAACAGACTTGTATCATCTAAGTAAGTATAACTTTTAACAACAACAATCATATTAAAGTTTTTCATATTTAAATACTTTTTGTCTTCTTCTGTTGCAAATTGAACAGTTATTTCTTTTTTTGCATAAGCTATTTTTAATCCAAGTTCATCTTCAATATACTTATAAATAGATTCTTCACATATTTCTTCAGTGATATTTTCAACATATTTTTTTACTAAATAATCTTTATCTAAGATTATTCTTTCATCTGCGATGCTTCTAGATCTTATTATTTTCCAAACCTTATCCTTAGAGCTTAATTCTAGTTTTCTACTAATACTTTCATTTGGATGAACACATTCTAAAACTTCAACTTTAGTTTTAGAATTTGGTCCTAGTTTATCTGCAATTTCTTTAAAACTAACTACACCTGATACAGGAAAATCAAATTTATTTATATCTAACACAAAAGACCGTCTACCTTTTATCTTTTGTATATATCCATTTTCCTCAAGCAAAGTTAATGCTTTTCTTGCAGTATCTCTAGAAACTTTATATTCTTTCATAAGATCACTTTCTGAAGAAATTTCATCATTTGCTTTAAATATCCCATTTTCTATTTTATTTGCAATTTCACTATATATATTAAAATATTTACTCGCCATAATTTATCACCATAAACATTTTAACATAATATATACTTAATTCTCAACAATATAAACAACAGATTCATATGGTCTAAGTAAAATTTTATCATTTAAATCTATACTATCTTTATAATTTGAAATTAATATTCTACAATTTTTAAATAAAAGATTATGTGGTAATAATACCTCAGTCTTTTCAGCATAAAAGTTATTTAAAACTATTAATTTCTCATTGTTATATTCTCTAGTATATGCTAAAACTTTTTCATGTTCTTCAAGTATCATATTAAATGATCCATTTGAAACAACATCATATTCCTTTCTAATCTTTATAAGATTTTTATAATGATAGAATATAGAATCACTATCTTTTAATGCATTTTCTGCATTTATTTCTTTATAAGATTTACCTACTGGTATCCAAGGTACGCTAGTTGAAAATCCACTATTATTTTTATCATTCCATTGCATAGGGGTTCTTGAATTGTCTCTTGATTTTGATGCTAATATCTTATATATTTCTTCTTCATTAACACCATTTGCTTTTAAAATATCATAATAATTCTTAGATTCAATATCTCTATATTCATCTATTGAATTAAAATTAGGATTTGTCATTCCAAATTCTTCACCTTGATAAATATATGGTGTTCCTCTCATCATATGAATACAAGTTCCAAGCATTTTTCCACTTTCTTTATGATATTTATCAGTATTTCCAAATCTAGAAATTATTCTTGGCTGATCATGGTTACACCAAAATACTGCATTCCAACCATTCCCTTGTTCCATACCTTCTTGCCATTCTTTGAAGATAGATTTTAGTAATTTAAAATCAAAGTTCATAAGTGTCCATTTATCACCATTATCATAATCGACTTTTAAATGATGAAAGTTAAATACCATAGATAACTCTTTTTCATCCGGATTTGAATATTTAATACAATTATCTATAGTTGTAGAGGACATTTCTCCAACTGTTATTATATCGTTATATTTACCGAAAGTATTTTTATTTAATTCCTTTAAATATTTATGTATATTAGGACCATCTGTATAAAATCTTCTTCCATCGCCCATAGTATCATCTTCAAATTTTTCTGGTTTTGAAATTAAATTTATAACATCAAATCTAAATCCTTTAACACCTTTGTTTATCCAATGGTTTACTATTTTGTATATTTCGTTTTTAACTTCTGAATTGGTCCAATCTAAGTCTCCTTGTGTCTTATCAAATAAATGCAAATAGTATTCATCAAATTTATCTATATATTCCCAAGCACTCCCTCCAAATTTTGATTGCCAATTAGTTGGTGGTTTATCTTCTTTACCTTCTTTAAATATATAGAAGTCTTTAAACTTTTCCTCTCCATTTAGAGCACTCTTAAACCACTTATGCTCTGTTGAAGTATGGTTAAATACCATATCAAGCATTATATTAATATTTCTTTTTTTAGCTTCTTTAACAAGTTTATCAAAATCTTCATTGGTTCCAAACAAAGGGTCTATATTATAATAATCAGCTACGTCATAACCATTATCCTTTTGTGGTGATACATAAAAAGGAGTAAGCCAAATATAATCAATCCCTAATTCCTTTAAATAATCTAGTTTGTTTATTACTCCATTTAAATCGCCTATTCCATCTCCATTTGAATCATTAAATGATTTAGGATATATTTGATAAACAGTACTTTTTTTAAAGTCTTTCATACTGCTAATTCCTCCAATTTAAAATTATTATTTATTAGCTTAGTTTTTTCTTTCCAATTATTAAAGTTAACATAAATGGCACTACTATAGCTATTACCATTGCTACTGCAAACATAAGCATATGTTGTGGTTTAATTGATAGAATACCAGGTAATCCACCAATTCCTACAGAGTTTGCCATTACTCCAGTTGATACAGATATTACAGCGGCTATAGCTGATCCTACCATTCCACATACAAATGGGAATCTATATTTTATATTTATACCAAATAATGCAGGTTCAGTTACACCTAAGTAAGCTGATATACATGCTGGAATGGCTATTTGTTTTTCTTCTTCATTTTTTCTTTGAAGATAAATCATGGCTAAAACTGCTGATCCTTGAGCTATATTTGATAAAGCTATCATTGGCCATAAAGATGTTCCTTTGAATTGAGCCATTAATTGTAAGTCTATTGCATTAGTCATGTGATGTAATCCAGTTATAACAAGCGGTGCATAAAGGAATCCAAAGATTGCAGCAAATATACTACCAAATGCTGATGTTAATCCACCATAAACTACTGCTGAAACCCAAGATCCAATTGTCCAACCTATAGGTCCAAGAACAGTATGTGCTATTAATACCGTTGGTACTAAAGCAAAGAATGGTACAAATATCATTGAAATTGAAGAAGGAACTATTTTTCTAACTCCTTTTTCAAGATATGCTAGTACAAATCCAGCTAAAATAGCAGGTATAACTTGTGCTTGATAACCAATCATATCTATTTTTGCAAAACCAAAATCCCAAAATGGAATTATGTCAGCTTCTGCAACAGCATAAGCATTTAAAAGTTGAGGTGATACTAATGTAATACCTAGTACTATACCAAGTATTTGAGTTGTTCCCATTTTCTTGGTTACGGCCCATGTAATTCCAACAGGTAAGAAGTGGAATATCGCTTCACCTATTAACCATAGAAAGCTATGCGTTCCTGCCCAAAACTGTGATATTTCAATAAGAGTTTTTGTACTGTTTTCAAACATCTTAATATCACCTATGATATTTCTAAAACCTAATATAAGTCCTCCTACTATAATTGCAGGTATTAAGGGTGAAAATATTTCTGCTATATTAGCCATCATTCTTTGAACAATATTCATATTTGATTTAGCTGAACTTTTTAAGTTGTCCTTGCTTACTCCATCAATTCCAGCTAATGCAGTAAAATCATTATAAAATTCCGCTACATCGTTTCCAATAATAACTTGAAACTGCCCTGCTTGAGTAAATGTACCCTTAACAGATTTTATTTTTTTAATTTTTTCTTCATCTGCAATAGATGTATCATTTAAAACAAATCTCATTCTTGTTGCACAATGTGATACAGCACTTATATTTTCTTTTCCACCAATGAATTCTAATAACTCTTTAACTTCCTTATTATACTTAGACATTATTTTTCCCTCCCTCTCAATACATATACGTATATGTTGTGATTAAATAATAACCTATACGTATATGTATTGTCAATGTTTACATTAAACTTTTTTATTTAGTAAAAAATACCTTAAAACAAACTATTAGATTAGAATGTTTTAAGGTATCTTAAATTTAATTTACATCATCATTAAAAATCTTAGCTTCTCTAATTACATAATTACATTGGGGATTTGGACAAGCTCTCTCTATTATTATATATGCTCCATCTATTTTACGTTTTCTAAGTAGATTTTTACTGCATTTTGGACATTCTAAAGGAATACTACAACCACAATTCATAAATTTATCTCCTATTTATCATTTTTATTAAAGTTTTTTTGCATCTGTAACTAATTTATATAAAGTATTCATAGCTTCCATAGGATTAAGGTTTAATATATCTACTTCACTAAGTTCTTTTATAAAACTTTCTTTTTCTATAAATTCAAAGTTAATTTGCATATTGTCATTAGAAACATCTTTATGCTTCTTGGTGTGTTTATTATTGTTTGATTCTTTTAACTCTTTTATTTCAGATTTTAAAGATTTTATAGTTTCTTCATACTCTGCATTTTGAGTTTCAACTCTTAAGATTCTCTCTTCAGTATAGTTACAACTAGTTTCATTTATATCTATATTTTGATCTAGATTATTTTGTGCATTAGAAATAATTTTATCCTCTTCATTTTTAGTAGAATCAATAGCAATTTCTTTTTCTTCATCTGAATCCATTGAACATGCTGATACTTTATTTATATCAAAGGCATTTTTGCCTTCTAAATCCTCAAGAATTTCTCTAGCACGATTAATAACATTCTCAGGAAGTCCTGCAAGCTTTGCAACTTCTATACCGTAAGATTCATCTGCACCGCCCTCTACTATTTTTCTTAAAAAGACTACGTTATCTTTTAATTTTTTAACTGCTACAGAGTAATTTTTAACTCCAGGTAAAATCCCTTCAAGTTTAACAAGTTCATGATAGTGAGTTGCAAATAAAGTTTTGCATCTTAAATCCTTATTCTTAGTTATATATTCAATAACAGACCAAGCAATTGAAAGTCCATCATAAGTTGAAGTTCCTCTTCCCACTTCATCAAGTAAAACTAAACTATTACTTGTAGCATTTTTTAAAATATTAGAAACTTCCCACATTTCAACCATAAATGTAGACTTTCCACCTGCTAAATCATCAGATGCTCCTATTCTTGTAAAGATCTTATCACAGATAGATATGTTTGCACTAGTTGCAGGTACAAATGAACCTATTTGAGCCATCAATGTTATAAGGGCTACCTGTCTCATATACGTAGATTTACCAGCCATGTTAGGTCCTGTAATAAGAAGTAATTCCTTATCAGTTTGATTTAATGCAGTATTATTTGATACAAAGTCTCCCTTTCCAATTACTTTTTCAACTACAGGGTGTCTTCCATCAGTTATTTTAATTAATCCATCTGTATTTATTTCAGGTTTAATATAATCATTTTCTAAAGCAACTAAAGCTAAAGTTGAAATACCATCTAAATCTGATATTATCCTAGCGCTCTTTTTTAATCTGCTTATTTCTTTTTCAATTTTATCTCTTATTTCAACAAATATAGAATATTCTAAGTTAATAAGTTTTTCTTCAGAACCTAAAATTTTATCTTCCATAACTTTAAGTTCTTCAGTTATAAATCTTTCAGCATTAGCTAATGTTTGCTTTCTTATATATCTACCTTCTGGGATAGAATTATAATTTGATTTACTTATTTCTATATAGTATCCAAATACCTTATTATAACCAACCTTTAAAGACTTAATACCTGTAAATTCACGTTCTCTATTTTCAAGAGCAGCAATCCACTCTTTTCCATGAAGTTTACTTTGACGTAATTCATCTACTAAAGTATTATATCCATCTTTTATTATGTTTCCTTCTTTTAAACTTAAACCAGGATCTTCTTTAATAGAGTCATTTAATAAATCTCTTACATCAATCAATTCATCTAAATTTTCATAGTATCCTTTTAACAATTCAGAACTAGTATCTTTTAAAAGTTCCTTAATACATGGAAGTTTATCTAAAGATGATTTAAGAGATAATAAATCTTTAGCATTGACATTTTTATTGGATATTTTACCAACAATTCGTTCTATATCATAAATTTCTTTTAAAGCGCTTCTTAAGTCTTCATTGAAACCTATTGAATTAAATACTTCTTCAACTCCACTTAATCTTTTTTCTATTTCATCTTTAACTATAAGAGGTTCATCTATCCATTTTCTTAAAGTTCTTCCCCCCATAGATGTTGCACTTTTATCAAGAACCCAAAGAAGAGATCCTTTTTTAGTTTTTTCTCTTATACTTTCTGTAAGCTCTAAGTTTCTTCTTGAATTTCCATCTATGGTCATATAATTTATAATTTCATATTGTTCTAATAAATTGATATTCGTTAAACTCATCTTTTGAGTTTCATTTATATATTTAAGAAGTACTTTACTTGGAATCTCTCTTTCTATTGTTAATCCACTTACTTCTAAGTCTGAAAACTGCTCTATAAGTTCTTCTTTTGAAACTAAAAACTCATTAAAATCTTTTTTCGTTATAAGAACAGGAAGTACATTGTTTATTTCTTCTAACAATTCTTCGCTTATATTATTGTCAACTAGTATTTCTTTTGGAGAAACCTTTGAAATCTCATCTAATAAGCTCATCTTAATATTATTAAAAGATGTAGTTTTAAATTCACCAGTACTTATATCAGACATTGCTATTCCAAATTTATCTTCATATCCATATATCACCATTAAATATGTATTATCATTTTCTAAATTAGAATTACTATCTATAAATGTTCCTGGAGTTATTACTTTTACAACTCCTCTTTTTACTATTCCTTTGCTTTGCTTGGGATCTTCAAGTTGTTCACATATAGCAACCTTATATCCTTTAGTAACAAGTCTTGGGATGTATGCAGCAGCTGCATGATGTGGAATACCACACATTGGTGCTCTTTCTTCAAGTCCACAATTTTTGCCTGTTAAAACAAGTTCAAGCTCTCTAGATACAGTTAGTGCATCATCAAAGAACATCTCATAAAAGTCACCTAATCTATAAAATAGAATACAATCATTATATTCTTCTTTTGTTTTCATGTACTCTACCATCATTGGCGTTAAAGCCATAATAATTTCCTCCTTTTAATTAGGTATAATAACATTTAATATTCTTACCTAATTTTAAACTTAAAATCAAGTCTTATTTTATCATAGGGGGAACCAGTAATCAAAATTAACTTAAAAATTACTTTATTCAAATAATATTAATTTTACTATATAACTAAAAAACAAAATATTATCACCATTGTTAATAATAGTCCGTTATTTAAAACATTAAAAACCACAAGCAAGGCTAAAATAATAATTACTACCCATATAACTGAATAATATAATTTATAAAAATTTTAAACAAAATATAAAAAAGCCTTCCAAAATAAAATGGAAGACTTTCTTTTAAATAATATACTTTATAACACTATTTTCAAACAATTCATTTATTTTAATTGTAAAAAATGATTTAACCTCTTCTAGCTGTTCTTTAGTATAAACATATTTTCCATATCCAAATTGACCGTACTTATATTTACGTTCTTCATCATTCATTGGTAAAGTATTATCTGGAAATACTTCATTTATAACATTTTTTGCTCTTGTAGTATATCTATGGGTTATAACTTCAAATGATAATGGATATTTTAAATCCTTAGGCATCTTATCATGTAATCTTATCAGAAGCTCATTGTAGTCTTCTTTCCAATTTTCATATAAAAATACTGGGGCTATTATAAATCCAATTGGATACTGTGCTTTTGCAACTTTTTCACAGGCTTCAAGTCTTAAATCATAAGAAGATGTTCTATTTTCAAAATCATTTATTACTTTATTCGTATTTAGAGTAAATCTAATTTCTGTCTTTCCTTTATGATCTATATTCAAAAGCGTATCTACATCATTATATTTAGTTACAAATCTAAATTTACCTTTTTCTTCATTTGCAAAAAATTCAATAGCTTTTTGTAAAGAATGAGTATATGGTTCTACTGGTATAGGATCTGATGTAGCAGCACCTTCAAATATTGTTATCTCAGGACTTCTCTCAATAATATGCTTTTTTGCTTGATTTAATATATCATCTATATTTACATTAACTTTAATAAATGGTTTAGTACTTAAGTTAGTATTAAGATAGCAATACTCACAATGTCCTGTACATCCAGAAAGAAGAGGCAATTGATAATGTGCTGAAGGCTTACATGACTGGAACTTAAAACCCTTTTTAATTCCAACTACTAACGTATTTTTACCTTCTCTATAATAACTATAAGTATCATCTCCTGGAATATGCTGTTTTACCCTATTTCCACTTATATTTATAATATCAACATTTTTATTATCTTTAAATGTATTATATATACTTTGACCAATCTCATAATCTAAACTTCCCTTTTCAAATAATATTCTTTTAGGAATAAACATATATAATTTTCTCCTCTCAAAAAGTTGATTTTATAGATTTTATTTTGTAAAATTACCATTAAATCAATAGTTAACATTTTTCAATAATTGTTTTCAAACATATTTTTTAATATTTGAAAATCTTAAGTATAGAAATCTAACATAATCTAATTTTTATTTTTAGTTAAATTTAGATATTTATACATATTGAAAATTATTTTATATGTATAAACACTAACTATGATCTTTTAATGCATATAATTAACTACATACTATTAATGTGCATATGATTACTAAATAAAAATAACTGCTTATTTAATAAAACAAGCAGTTATTTTGGTTAATTATCCATATAAATTACAGGTGGTTTTAAGACCTATTATATATTTTAACTTTATAATTTTATTTTATTCATTAGATTGATAATTTGTGATTTATTTCATTATATATCCTGTATATATTGTAACTCAGATAATTTAATACAAATTTTATTAATATCATCGTAGCTTTTAGATATACTGTTAATATTGTTATTTAAGTCATCAATACTTGATGATACTTCTTCCATTGAAGAAGCAATATTTTCAATATTTTTACTTACATAATTAACTTCTTTTAATGTATCATTAAATTCTTTTTCTAGAATACTACAATTGCAATTTATGTTTTTTGAATTGTGCAATACATTTGAAGTATTGTTGTTTATATTATTAAATAAGTCCTTTACAGCTTCAGCATGCTTATTGCATACTTCAATTGATTTTTGCTCATTTAATATTTCATCTGAAACAATTATAGTTTTACCTGATATATTATTTAGTATTAATGATATTTTTTCCGTTGCATCTCTTGAATTTTCTGCAAGTTTTCTAACCTCTTCTGCAACTACTGCAAAACCTTTTCCATGTTCTCCAGCTCTTGCTGCTTCAATTGATGCATTAAGTGCTAAAAGATTTGTTTGATTTGATATTTCACCTATTGAATCAATTATTTGTACAATTTTTTTGTTTTCATTGCTAAGCTCTTTAATTAGATCAACCACATTTATAATGTTAGAATTCACTTTATTCATCTCTATAGAAAATTCATTAAAACTATTAATACCGTTAGTTACAACATTTTCAGTTTTTAAAGATAAATTCTCCATTTTTTTAATTGAAGTTGTAACTTCGTTAAGATTTTTTGCACCATTTTTCATCAATTCAATAACTTTATTTATAATTAGGACTTCTTCAGTAGTTTTTGCTGCTACAGCATTTGATGACTTGGTAATTTGATTGAAAATTTCTCCGGTGTTATCAATTCCAGATTTAATCATAATATTTGCATCAGTTAAATGATTAACAGTCTGATTAATTTCAGATAATAATTCATTAGACTTAGAATTTGATTCTATTATTGCTTTAGCATTCTCTTCAGATTTTTTATATGCCTTTTTAGTTAATATAGATAAGAACACCAATATACCAGTCATAACAACAATATAAGCTATAAAAAGTCCAAGTTGTTCATAATTAGCATTATTAAATACTTCAATTCTATATTTGAAGAAAAAGTATATAACTACTCCAATATTTATAATAGAATTGTATATAACAACTTTCTCTTCTTGATAAATACTTGTTAAGATAATTCCATAGTAGATAAGTACAAAAGCAGCTAAACCTGGCTTTAAATTCATTATTAAAATATTTAATATAGGAAATATTGTTACTGAATAATACATAGCACCAATCATATGATCTTTCTTAATTAAACATCCTAAAATAAAAATACAAATTCCACCAATTACTATTATTGGCATTATAACATGGATTCCAGATTTAAAAAATAAATCAAAACTTATTCTTCCAATCAAAGAAACCAAAAGCCCAAGTAACATAACTATATTTTTGAGCTTTAACATTTCACTGTGATTCATTTAATTTCCTCCTTAGTTAAATTCAACTTATAAAAATTATAATATTTTTATATATCATAGTCAATTATTGTTATTAAATGAAACATTTTGTAAATAAAGGTATTTTTATGTTTAAAAATATAACTAAGATATAAAAACACGTTTATTTTCTTCAATTAGAATCTTTCTTTTAATCGCCAAGGTAAAAATCACCTAAGATAACTAAATCTTAAGTGATTTTTTTATTTAATCGTAATTTAAATGATTATATTATTTCCTCTACACAACAGACATCTTCAATATTATGAAGTTGAAGAGTGTAGTCAGAATGATTCCATTTTTGAGAGAGTTTTAATGTCATTGTTAAAGCAATTATACGATCATCCTTATTCGTAGTAGCTTTTTTCACTTCAATATTAGATATTTTAGTTCCGTCAGCTTGTACAGTTTTCATAAAATTAGCAACGCCTCTTATATCTCGAAGTTCTGTATAAACATCCATAACTCTAGAATGAGTTCTTGAATATAAATCTAGTCTATGAAGTCCTGTAACTACAGCAAGCATAAACACACATGCTATAATTGCACCCTCGTAAAAACCTATTCCAATAGCTAATCCCATGCATGCACATGCCCAAAGACCAGCTGCTGTTGTAAGACCTGTAACTTGATTTTTCCCAACTACTATGATTGTTCCTGCGCCTAAAAATCCTATTCCACTAATAACTTGTGCACCCAGTCTAGTTATATCTCCAGTACTATGAAGAACATCTCTCATATATTGACTTGTTATCATAATTAATGTGGCACCAATGCATACTAAAATATGTGTCCTAAATCCTGCAGGTCTATTTTTTCTTCCTCTTTCCGCACCAATAATTCCTGCACAAATAGTTGCTAAAGCAAGCCTTACAATTATTGATACTGTATTAATTTCTCTTAAGTATAAAATAAAATCATTCATACGCTATTAATCAACCTAATTTTACATTAGCTGACTTTTAATCACCCACCTTTGTATATTTAATATAATTATAACACTATAATATTAAGATTTTACGCCTTAGATATTAATGTAAACTTTTTATTTCAATCTATAGTATACGATATTCTTCTTCCTTTGAATCATCAAATAAATAATTCTTTTAGTACATTTGGATAGTTAGTTATTATTGCATCTACTCCTAAATCAATCATATTTTGCATATCATTTTTATCATTAACAGTATAGACATTTACTTTTAAATCATTATCATGTGCTTTTTCAACAATTTCTTTATTTACGCTATGATATTCTGGATGAAGAGCATTTCCACCAACCATTTGTACATAATTATGAGGTTCAAATATACAATCATAGTATAATACTCCTGTTTTTATTGTTCTATCTAGTCCTATACATCTTCTTACAGAGTAATGATTAAATGTAGATACTATGACTCTTTCTTCTAGCTTATATTTTTTGATTAAATCATAAGTTGTTTTTTCTATATTTTCATAATCAATTATGCTATTTTTAATTTCTATATTTATAATAATATTCTTATCACTAATATACTTTAAGAATTCTTCTAATGTTGGAATTTTTAATCCTTTAAATTCCTCACCAAATTTTATTCCAGCATCAAAATTCATTAATTCTTCTAATGTATAATCTTTAATTAAGCCTGTGCCAGTTGTAGTTCTATCAAGTTGTTCATCATGGCATATTACTGCATATCCATCCTTAGTTAATTGAACATCAGTTTCTATTCCATCACAGCCAACTTCTATAGCTTTTTCAAAAGCTAGCATTGTATTTTCTGGATATACTCCACTAAATCCTCTATGAGCAATATTTACTATTTTTTTCATTTATAGTTTCCCCCTAAGTCAATCTACTTTTCAAGTAATAACTAAACATAAATCTATTCTAGTTTTTTATACTAATTATTTATTTTTATCTAATAAAATTTTAAAATAGATTCTATATGATTATAATAACAAAATAAATATTATTATTAAAGAGTAGCAATAATTGGATTAATAGAATATTCTACTCTTAATATATTATTTCTTACTATTAAATTTTAATTCAAATAAAATGGACTATTTTATTTGAATCTATATCATTTCTTCAACCATACAAACTCCTTCTATATGATGAAGTTGTAAAATATATTCCATATGATCACAGCTTTGATTAAGCTTTAATGTCATGGCTAGTGCAATAACTTTTACATCACTATTTTTATTCTTAATTTCAACATTAAATATTTTAGTTCCATCTTTTTTAACGCAGGTCATAAAGTTCATAACTCCTTTAATATCCTCAAGTTCAACATAAATATCAATAGTTTTAGAATGTGTTTGCATATATTCATCAAGTTTATGAAGTCCAGTGACTACACCCATTAAAAATATACATGTTATAATAGCACCTTCATAAAAACCTATTCCAATAGCTAGTCCCATACAAGCACATGCCCAAAGTCCAGCTGCTGTTGTAAGTCCCTTAACTTGATTTTTTCCAACTACTATTATTGTACCTGCACCTAAAAAGCCTATCCCACTAATAACTTGAGCACCCATCCTACTTGCATCACCTGGTAAATTTAATACATCAGTCATATACTGATTTGTAATCATTATAATTGTAGCCCCAATACACACTAAAATATGTGTCCTAAATCCTGCTGGTCTGTTTCTTCTTCCTCTCTCAGCTCCAATAATTCCAGCACAAATAGTTGCTAAAGTAAGTCTAACTATTATTGATACTGTATTAACCTCTCTTAAATAATTTATTAAATCTAAACTTTGCATATCATCACCTACTTTTAAACTCTTAATAAAAATCTTTTGTATTTCTAATTTAAATAACAGAGATTTTATAAATGCCTAATCTTATTTAAAGTTTTATATAAGAAGAGAGACAATGTAACCAAAATTTTGACTACATTGCCTCAATAGACATTGTATGTTTTAATTTATTCTATTTAAGTTTAAAGTTATGTTTTGCAAAAAGTTTATATATTCATAAACAAAGCTGGAGTAAACAATTGAACTTGCCTTTAAAACATAGCTTCATAAATATTAATTGAATAAATTAATAATTTGTTCTTCATTTAAAGTATTTATAAATGAACCTATGTTTAAATCATCACCTAGGATTGTATCTATAAGCTTTCGTTTACTATCTTGAAGTTCTACTATCTTTTCTTCTATTGTGCCTTGTGCTATAAGTTTAATTACTTCAACAGTGTTTTCTTGACCGATTCTATGTGCTCTGTCAGTTGCTTGATCTTCTACTGCTGGATTCCACCATGGATCGAAATGTATTACTATGTCTGCACTAGTTAAATTAAGACCAGTTCCTCCAGCCTTTAAGGATACCAAGAACACATTATTCTCTCCATCATTAAAATCATCAACCATTCTCATTCTATTAATAGATGATACTGAACCATCCAAATAAGAAAATAATATATTATTTTCTTTAAGTAAGTTACCTATATTTTTAAGCACAGATGTAAATTGAGAAAACACTAATATTTTATGTCCTGAACTTATGCTATGATCTAGTATCTCTAAAAGTGCATCAATTTTCCCACTTGTACCTAAGTAATTTTCCATAATAACTGATGGATCTAAGCAAATCTGTCTTAACTTTGTTATATATGATAAAATTTCTATTTTGCTATTCTTAAATTCATCATCTTCAACTTTCTTTTGTATTAAATCTCTAGCATATTCAGAATAAGTTTTATATACTAATTTTTGCTCATCACTTAAAGGAATAACTAATCTTTTTTCAATTTTATCAGGTAATTCTTTAATTACATTTTTCTTATATCTTCTTAATATAAATGGCTTTACAAGTCTATTTATTTCTTCTAATATTTCTTTTTCTTCTTCAAGCCTTCTATAATATCTACTTGTAAATCTTTTTTCATCATAAAGATACCCAGGCATTATAAAGTCAAAAATAGACCAAAGTTCCATTAATGAATTTTCTATAGGTGTACCTGTTAATGCAAATCTTGATTTTGATTTAATACTTTTAACAGCTTTTGCATTTTGTGATGAAGCATTCTTTATGTTTTGAGCTTCATCTAAAATACAATAATCAAATATCATGTCATATAAATCTAAATCTCTTCTCAAAAGATTATATGTTGTTATAATAACATCATAGTTATTATATGCTTTAATAAGCTCTTCACGTTCCTCTTTATTCGAATTTACTATACATACTTTCATTGAAGGAGCAAATTTTTTAAATTCATTAAACCAATTATATATAAGAGAAGTTGGTGCTACTATAAGTGAATGTGAATTTTCTTTTGATAATAAAAATACTATGGCTTGAAGTGTTTTCCCAAGCCCCATTTCATCACCTAATATCCCACCAAATCCTAAATAATCTAATGTTCTAAACCAATTATAACCATCTCTTTGATATTCTCTAAGTTCTGCTTGAATACCATATGGTGGTTGAAATGATTTATTCTTAATGTTTTTAAGTTTATCTCTTATATCAGTGATTTTTTCTCTACCAGTTATAAATCTAAAATCTTTATCTTCTAAATATTGTTCTAAGTAAATCCCTTTATTTTTATATAAAGCAATTGTGTTATTATTTAAAGTCTCTTCTAAAAGTAAATTATCTAAAAGAGTTAGTATTTCTTTTAGGTCTTTATCTTCTAAATCTAAGAACTCACCATTTTCTAATTTATAGTACTTTAAATTACTTCTAAAGCTTCTTAATATATTAGTGGTTTCTTCTTTAGATAGGTCTGATAATATAAATTCAAATTCAAAATAATCAAATTTACCTTTTCTAACATCGCCTTTAAAGTCAGCTTTTGATATATTTCTTATTCCTTTAAAATTCTCTGAATAAAAAACTTCACCATAATCCTGAAATCTTTCTATATCATATTTGAAGAATCTAAATATATAATCATCATCTTTTAAAAAGATAAATTTATTATTTACATCTTCAAATCCAAATTTTTTCACCAATTTATATACTTCTTTTTCTTTTTGAGAATCTCTATATATAACTTTTTCTTTGAATTCTTCAAAGTAATTAAATTCATAACCACCATATGAAACCTTTAATGTTAAATAAACATTTTCCCTGTCTTTATCAAAGTAAAATTTGAAGATAACAGGTGCTATTACAACCTTATTTTTAAGTTTTTTAGATAAATTTAATCCATTACTTACATTTTGTATTGATGGTATAAGCTCTTTTAACACTCTTTTTTCATCATTTTGCCCAAATGCTATACTCTGTGTATTATTAAATACTTTAAGATAAGGAACTAATCTTTCACTTTGTTCTGTAGATGGAACATATATTGAAGTACCATAAAGAAATACATCTTCATCTTGTGTAAGTGCTTCTGGCATACCATTAGGAACTTCTAATATTATATTATTTCCACTGTCACATAAAGAAAAAGGAATTGGTATATCTTCATAAAGTATTTCTGAATCGATTATTCTACAGAAAAACCCATCGCCTAAATATATTCTGTGATTCTTTATTATATCTAAAAAAGTTTTAACTAAGATATCAGGTATAGTTAAAGTTTTTCCATTTATAATTTTATCTTGACTTCTTTTAAATGAGCTTTGTAAATTTTCTTTTTCACTCAATCTATAAATAAACTTAATAAGTCTTCTATCATCAAATGATAAATTCTGCTTCCTTATATCAAAAATAAAATCTTTTCCATATTTGATGGGCATTTTATTGTACATACATGTTAAAAATTGATTTATATCTTTTAACACATACATTTTATTATTACAACTTTTTAAACCGATTTTAAACTCAGCTTGAAGTTTTGAAGACCATGTATTTCTATTTAAGGTTATCTCAAATTTAACATTTTCTTTATTATGTTCTAATAGTGAACTTAATAAATCTTGAGATTTTGCTGCTTTAGAAAAAAAACTCTTATCATCATCTTTGCTCTCTTGCAAAAATAATAACTTTTCTTTTAACTCTTTATCATTATCTAAACTATTTAAAAAATAGTAAAAAGATGCTATTAAATGCTTACAACAGTAATTATCCTTTGAAAATTCTTTTTTCTCAAAATCTGTACAACTACAATATGTACCTATAACCTCTTTTGTTTTACTATCAATTTCTATTTTACAGGAATATTCATTAAAAAGACTTTCTGATATTACAGAAGAGATAATATCTATCATATGATTATCTACATTAACTTTTATATCTTTTACTAAATCATTTTTAAGTATTACCTCAGCTTTAACTCTATTTCGTCCGCTTATGCTATTATTGAATCCTTCCATTAATACTTGTTTTATCATAAATTATCACCATATTTATAAATTACTTATTTATTTCTCTCATTCTTGTTATTAAAGAAGATTCTATATACTCAGATTTAGAAAATCCTTTTCTAAAATATCTTATCTGCTTATACTTTTTCCCTTGAAGCTCCATATCTAAAACATCGATTCTATCACCTTTAAATATTAGAGGTTCTTTCTTTCCTTTTAAGTAAACTTGTAGTTCCACTATAAATCCTCCATTATTGTTTTTTCTTTAAATTATATTCTTCTATTGAAGCTGCAATTTCATTTAAATATTCCCATCTCTCATACTTCTGCTCTAATTCTTGCTCAAGAGATTCTTTTTCCTTCATCAATTCATTAAGCTTTCCATAATTAGTAGCATTTTTCTCTAAATCTTTATCAAGCTGTTCTATCTTACCCTCTAAAGTAGATATATCTGCATCTATAGTTTCAAATTCTTTTTGTTCCTTAAAGGTAAACTTAGGTTTATCTTCTTTATTTTTAATTCTTTCTTTTTTCACTTTATTAGTAGACTTTTCATTTTCTAAAGATTTATTATTTTTTTCTATCTCTTTTGCTATTAAGAAATCACTATAATTACCATTATATTCTTTAATTAATCCATCGCCTTCATAAGAGAATATTTTATTACAGATTCTATCTAAAAAATATCTATCATGTGATACAACAATTACAATACCCATAAATTCATCTAAAAATGATTCTAGAATTTTTAAAGTTTCAATGTCCAAATCATTTGTAGGCTCATCTAATATCAAGAAATTAGGCGATTCCATTAATACTCTTAAAAGATGTAATCTTCTTTTTTCTCCACCAGATAATTTTTCAATTGGAGTATATTGCATTGTGCTATCAAATAAAAATCTTTCACACATAGAAGAGGCTGTTATTTTAGTTCCATCTTCAGTTGGAATATACTCTCCACCTTCTTTTACATAATCTATAACTCTTAAATTATGATCAATATGAGCATTGTCTTGTGCAAAACAACCTATCTTTACAGTGTCACCTATTTCAATTCTACCACTATCTAGTGGTATTAAACCTCTAATTAAGTTAACTAAAGTTGTTTTTCCTGCTCCATTTTCTCCAACTATACCTATTCTATCATCTCTTAAAAATAGATAATTAAAATTTTTTATAATTTGTTTCTCATCAAAAGATTTATTTACATCATATAACTCAACTATTTTTTTACCTAATCTACTTCCTACAAAAGATATATCAACATTGTCTTTTATTTCAATAGATTTTGTATTTACTAATTCATCAAACCTTTGTAATCTTGCTTTTTGCTTAGTTGTTCTAGCTTTAGCACCTCTTCTTACCCATTTTAATTCATTTCTAATTAATGCATCTCTCTTTTCTTCTTTAACTTGTTCTGTTTCAAGTCTTTCAACCTTCTTTTCTAGAAATGCAGTATAATTTCCAGGGTATGTATAAAGGTTTCCTCTATCTAATTCAATTATTCTATTAGTAACTCTATCAAGAAAATACCTATCATGAGTAATCATTAAAAGTGCACCTTTTCTTGTATTTAAGAATTCTTCAAGCCATTCTATAGATTCAGCGTCAAGATGATTTGTAGGCTCATCTAATATAAGTAATTCACAAGGTGTTATAAGAGCTGATGCAAGGGCAACTCTCTTTTTTTGTCCACCAGATAAATTATCCATTATTTCATTATAGTTAGATATTCCTAGCTTATTTAAAATACTTTTAGCTTCACTTTCTAAGTCCCATAAATTAAAAGAATCAATTTGACCTTGAAGTTTTATGAGTTTATCATTTAATTTATTAAATTCTTCACCGTTGCAAGCGTTTATCTTTACTAATATATCTTCATATTCCATAAGAAGTTTCATTTCTTTAGTGTCACCTCTAAATATTTGTTCTAAAACTGTGGCTCCACTTTTAAAATCTGGGTTTTGAGAAAGATATTCTATTCTAACATTTTTTCCTTTTGTTATAGAGCCATCAAAAAATTCATCTTTTCCCCCTACAACTTTTAAAAATGTTGATTTTCCAGCTCCATTAATGCCTATAAGTCCAATTTTATCACCATCGTTAATTCCTAACGATATATTGTTTAATAATATTTTTTCACTGTAACTTTTATATATATTTTCTAAAGTAATTATATTCATTAAAATTAAAACTCCTTCATGTATTTCTTCATAATAATAATCTACCTCTTATTTTAACACATTTTTAAAAATTCCACCTTATAAAAGAAAGATCCAATAGAATTTAAATAATTATATATCTATGATTATAGCAAATAGAGTCAACATTTCTTATAAAAGAAACACTGACTCTATTCTTACTTTTATTTTTTTATTGGCTTTGTTTTAGCAGAGTGTTGATATATGCATAAGGATTAATATGTATTATTTTTGATTGTGTGCTCCAATATCAATTATTATTAACACTGACCAATCAGTTTCTGGATTTTGAATCCACTTACATTCAATATCAAGAAATTTAAGCCAAGCATTAAGTCCATGACTTTTTTTACTAACATTAGGCGATTTTCTTCCATGAACTTCTTTTATAAATTCTAATAATTCTATTTGTTCATTTTTTTCAATTTTTTGATCTAATAAGTCTCTTATTTTTTCACAACATTTGTTGTAAGCCATTGGATCTTCTAAATATAACTCATCTGAATATACTTGTCTTTCCTTATTTAAAAGATCAGAAATTTCATTAATTTCATCTATGTTTGACAAATAGTGTTTAACTCTCCTTAATGCCTCAATATCAGCATCTAGTTTATTTATTGTTTTTTCTAATTTCTCAAATTTCATTTAATCTTCTCACTTTTCTTTTTTTATTTGCTATGTTTTAAAATATCAATTATAAAACATAGCTTTGTTTCATAACTATGATACCTCATTATAACACTATTTTTCATTCCTTCAAATTAATTAATAATTTTATTTTAATTAACTAATAATTTTATTTTAATTAACTTGTATTATGCTTTATCGATCACCTTTTCAGTGTGTATAATTTTACCAAGATTATTTGTTGATTATTTGACAATAATAACAATAAAATTAAAGAATAAATCAATAAAATATTGGTTTTTCTACTTATTTAATTTTTGTATGAGGTATTAGATATGAATAAAAAAATCATAGTAATTGGAAGCGGTATTGGTGGACTATCTGTAGCTGCACGCCTTTTATCAAGGGGTTTTAATGTTACAGTATTAGAAAAAAATTTAACAATAGGAGGGAAAACTAACTTTTTTGAAGTTAATGGATTTAAATTTAATTTAACAGCATCATTAATCATGTTTTTTAGAGACTATATTGAGGTTTTTGAGTATTGTAATAAAAATTATAAGGACTATTTTTCTCTTATTCCTATAGAAACACTCTATAGAGTGTTTTATTCTGATAATAGCATTTATGATTTTTCAAATAAATTTTCATCACTTTCTTCAAATATCAACCAAATTACAAATGGAAATATAGAGGACATATACGGTTATTTTAACTTTTTATCTTCTAATTATGAAAAATATCAAATTGTAAACAAGTATTTTTTAAACCAAAATTTTTCTAATAATAATAATTTTTTTAAATCTATAATTAGTAATACACATCTTGATTTGAAAATACTTCATTCATCTTATAAGGATTGTAAGAAATATATTAAAAATGAAAAGCTTATAAATTATTTTATGTTTCAAACTATGTATATAGGAGGATCACCATACACTTTATCAAACATATATAATTCAATTCCAGCTGTAACTCAAATAGAAGGGTTATATCATATGCAAGGAGGAATATATTCTTACATAAAAGCATTAGAAAATTTAATATTAAATCAAGGTGGAATTATAAATACTAATTGTAATGTAAAGAAAATATTATTTGAAGATAAGAAAGCTATAGGGGTAATAGTTAATAATCAAAAATTAAATGCAGATGCAGTAATTTGCAGTAGTGATTACTCTTATACAATTGATAATCTTATACAGGATAAGGATATAAAAGATTCAGTTAAACCAGTAGAACAATTAAAATATTCTTGTTCAACATTTATTTTATATTTAGGCTTAGATAAGAAATATCCTATGCTTAACGTAAATAATATCTATATAAATAAAAATTTCAAGAAAAACTTAAAAGCTCCTTTTAAAGGAATACTTTCAAAAGATCCATCAATATATATTTATTGCCCTAGTTCAGTAGATACCACTATTTGTCCAAATGGATATGAATGTATTAATGTTATGATTAGAGTTCCTAATTTACTTTACAATAATATTACTTGGAATTTAAAAACCAAAAATATGATAAAGAAAGAACTTTTAGATATATTATCATCAATAGATACCCTTAGTGATATAAAGGAACATATAATACTTGAAAAATATTTAACGCCACTTGATTTTAAGTACGCATTCAATACATATGGTGGAACTGCATTTGGTTTAAGTCATACACTAAATCAGACTAATATATTTAGACCTCAATGTGAAATCAAAAATATTAATAATCTATTCTTTACAGGTGCTTCTACTCATCCAGGTAATGGAGTGTCCATGGTTATTAAATCTTCTAAAATTTGTAGTGATAGAATCTGTGATTTATATAAATAGAGTGAAAATATATCTTAAGTCTATTTATATAAGTTTATTTATATTATAGTTTTACTTTAAATATTAAGATAAGTAGAATTTCTTTAACACATAAACATACTCTTATTTGGATAAACTACATTCATATTAATTTTAAATGGTGGTGAAAATTTATGAGAAAATTGAGCATTTTTTTTATATGCTTTATTATACTTTTTAATATACCTATAATATCAAAGGCTGAAGAAATTAGAGATTATGAAGTACAAATGAAACAAGATTTATTGGTCTTAATGTTATCATATCCTAACGACATTGTAGGAATTGAAAAAAGCGATGATAAAGTTTATATTGTTATGAAATCTGGAAAAAAAATCTTATATGATGATAAAATTCAAAAAAGTCATGAAGAAAAATTAGCAAATCCAGACCTTCAAGATATGTTAGAACAGTACTATCCCCTTGATAAAAATGATGTAATTATGGATAAAAGCATTGATCCTGGAAGAGGTAGAAATTATGAATTATTAAATGAAGTATACGGTAGTTCAAGAAATGCCATAGAAAAAAATTTAAAGAACTTAAAATATGGATATACAAATTACCAATTTAATAAACAAAATAATGCTAACGCCTCTTTAGATAATGCCTTAAAAGACCTTGTTCCTTTATGCAAAACTAGAAATGATATAGCTAGTATACTTTATCCTGCTAGTGGAACTTACAATTATAGAGTAATATCTGGTACTGGTAGGTTAAGTCCTCATTCTTATGGAATAGCAATTGACTTAAAAAGTGATAAAAGAGATTATTGGAAATGGGGTTCTGAAAAAGATGCACAAAAAAGGCTTTCTGAATATCCTAAAGATTTAGTAGAAACATTTGAAAATAATAACTTTGTTTGGGGTGGAAAATGGGGGCATTTCGATATATTACACTTTGAATATAGGCCTGAAATTATTTTAAAAGCTAAGTATTTTACTAATTGGAATAATGAAGAGAATTGGTTTTATGGAGTTCTTTTAGAAGATGAAACTACAAAAAATTATATTGATATTATTGAAAAAGCATTAACTTAAAATACTATTTAGAAAGAGGTAGTAATATATGTACATATTTAAATTCACTAAATTATCTCTAAAAAAAGCAATTATATTATTTACTATAATTTTAACATTATTTAATATATTTTCATTTAAAAATGCTTTTGCTAGTGACACAGAAGATGAGTTAAAAAAACATATAGAAAATATTTTTTTAATAAAGAGTAGAGCTGTATTAACTCAAGATTTAGATTGTCTAAGAAGTCTATATTGTGATAATACAAAAATTGCTCAATGGGCCTATGAATATGAAGAAAAGAAAGTTAAATATATAAATAACTGGGCAGAAAAGCAAGGAGTTAAGTTTTTAGATATAATACCAAAAATAAAAATTACCAAATGTAATATTGGTGATAAAATATGTTCTTTTTATGTGTTATGTGACACTGAGTATAAGTATGAATATTTAGACAAACCTAATATAATTAACAGTTCTAGAATTGGGACTTCACATTCAATGAGACTCACTAAATATGATGATGAATGGATAATAACAAAAGAATGGTACAATGATCCCTTTGCTGATTCATTAAGTTTAGAAAACATTAAAGTAGATGATATTAAAGAACATATTAAAAATCAGACTTCAAGAGATTTTTCTTCTTTAGATGAGAAACGAAAGAATGCATTAGAATATGCTGAAAAACATTGTGGTGTATCTTCATTAGATGAACATAAATTTAAATACAATAAAAAATATAAAAATTTTAATTGTGAAGGTGGAGATTGTGCAAATTTTGCTTCCCAAGTGCTTCATGAAGGGGGTAAATTTAAAAAAAATTCTGTTTGGAATTATGATAAAGGTAGTGCTACTGGTCCATGGGTAAATGCTGATAAATTTACTCGTTATATGTTAAACAGTGGTAGAGCTTCTGTTATAGCTACTGGTAATTATGAGAGAGTTTACAAAGCCTCTTATAAATTACTACCTGGAGATTTTATAGCTTATGAAAAAAAAGGTCATATAACGCATGTCTCTGTTGTTACTGGTGCTGACTCTAAAGGTTATAGTCTAGTTACTTGTCACAATACAGATAGAAATAATGTCCCTTGGGATTTAGGCTGGAGCGATAAAAAAATGAAATTTTGGCTAATTAGGGTTCACTATTAGATAAAAAAGTAGGCTACGTTAAAACATAGCCTACTTTTTTAAATAATGTAATTTTCGTATAAGTCTTGAACTTTATTCCAATCAATTATATTCCATATATTTTTGACATAATCTGCTCTTAAGTTTTTATATTGTAAATAATAAGCATGCTCCCAAACATCTATACAAAGAATTGGAGTTAACCCATTACTAATTGGACTATTTTGATTTAAGGTTTTTAAAATTGATAAATTTCCATTATTATCTTTTACTAAAAATCCATAACCTGATCCAAACTGACTTATGGCCAAATTAGTTAATTGAATTTTCAAATTCTCTATATCTGCAAACTTGCTATTTATCTCATATAATAAAGTTCCTTCTGGTTTTAATTTAGGATTTGGAGATAAATTATAAAAATATAAGTTATGATTAGCAACTCCTCCACCTTGATTTATTATATCTTGCCTTATCTCTTTTGGAAAAGATTCTACATTTAATAGTATTTGCTCTAAGGTTTTCCCTTCAACCAGATCTGTATGTTTTTCTAATATTTTATTTAAGTTATTAACATAAGTCTGAAGATGTTTATTGTAGTGTATATTTAGTGTTTCAGCATCTATATATGGTTCTAATGCATTATATTCATATGGTAATTTTATTTTATCAAACATGTGTTTCCCCTTTCAACAACAATATTTTGGTTATATTATATTAATATTCTAAAAATTGATTTTAGTTATAAAATTACTCTATTTTCATTTAATAAAATATATAAATTTTAATATTATTGTTTACTTTCTATTCCACACTTCATATAATTATTTAATAATAAATTAATTTCAACTATTATAATCTATAGAATTATAATTTCTTAATATTTGGGTAAATTAAATAAAAAGAGGTTTATAAATATGAAACAAATGACATTTGGAGAAAAACTTAAAGATAAAGAATACAGGCAAAGAATTGGTGCATATGCACTAATCTTTAAAGAAAATAAAGTAGCTGTTATAAAATTGCCAGGTGGATATTTCTTACCTGGTGGTGGTATAGAACAAAATGAAAGTAATGAAGAATGCTTAAGAAGAGAATGTATGGAAGAATTAGGTTGCACAATAAACATAAAAAAATTTGTATGTATAGGTTCTTCTTATCATTGGGGACGTAGATTTAATGGTTATATTCATAGCATTGGTAATTTTTATTTAGCAGATTCATTAAAAAAAGTAGCAAATCCAATAGAAAAAGATCATGAGTTAGTTTGGCTTAATATTGAAGAAGCATATAGTAAAATGTTTTTGGCACATCAAGCTTGGGCTATAAAAGAAGGAGCTATCTTTAACGAAAATTTAAATAAAAGATAGAAATAATATAAAGTGTACTATATATTTAGTATTTTTAATATATAGCACACTTTTCTTTAATAAAGCTTTTTAATTTTTTCATTAAATTTATTATAAAGTTCAATCATATCAGGTTCATTTGAATATAAATTAATTTCACTTATAGGAATCCATTTAACACCACTATTTTCATCTTTCTTTATTATAAGTTCTTCATTTTCATCACATTCTAAAACATAAGCCACTGATAAATGTAAATGTGCAGATATATAATTTTCTTTTTTAAAATGTCCTTTAACAGGTAATACATCTAATGATAAAATCTCATTAGTAACTACATTAAAATTTTTAACACCAGTTTCCTCTTGAGCTTCTTTTATTGCAACATGTAGAAAATCACTATCACCATCAGTATGACCACCAGTCCATGCCCATGTATTATATATATTATGATGAATCATTAATACTTTATCTCTGTTTTTATTTACTATGTATCCAGAGCTGGTCATATGAGCCAATGAATTTTCTCTAGTAAGCAAATTATCATATTGATTTATACAGTCTAATATAAATTTTTTATCACTAGCTTCCTGCTTATTATATGGATTATAATTCTCTATTTCTCTAATCCAATTCATTAAAATCTTCCCCTTATATATATTATTTGGGTCTATACTTATAGATTATCCATCTGTTTTTATTGTAACATATCCATCTTTAGTAAGAAATGTTTGCGACTTTATTATTGTTATTACTTAAAAATTCTAATTCCAATAACACAATAATTTATAAAAGTATAGGACTATCTTAAAATAATTCTTTTAACATAGTCCTATTATATTAAATGGGGTTAATTGGCTCCAATGTTACATGTTAGTCCTATATCTTCAACAATTTTTTTGAAATTTAACATTACTTCTTCACTTGGGGTATTAATATCATTTTGCATTAAATATTCTTTACCTAAGCAATCATATTTATTTAAACCTAATTTATGATAAGGTAATAAATGAATCTCTGTTATATTGTTTAAGCTTTTTGTAAATTTAGCAATATCTTGTATGCTTTTTTCATCACAATTAAACTGAGGTATAACAGGAACTCTAATAATAGTACTAGTTACCAATTCTGATATTAACTTTGCATTTTCTAGTATTATCTTATTGCTTGCTCCAACATATTTTATATGCTTATCTTCATTAAGTGTCTTTATATCTAAAAGTACTAAATCAACCCAAGGTGCTATTTTTTTAAAAACCTCTTTATCTACATGCCCTGTGGTTTCTATCGTTGTATGAATTCCTATGCTTTTACATCCTTTTAATATTTCTAGCGCAAACTCATGTTGTAATAATGGCTCTCCACCTGAAAGTGTAACTCCACCATTAGATCTTCTAAATTGAGAGGAATCTTTATTTAACTCATCTAAAACTTCTTTAACGCTCATTTCTTTTCCTGAAACAACAAGAGCTCCTGGATAACAGTTTTCTGCACATTTTCCACAACTAATACATTTATCTCTATCTATTCTATTAAGATTATTAAAATCAATAGCATTATATTCACATATAGTTTCGCACTTATGGCATCCTGTACAATTCTTTATATTAAAAAGTAATTGTTTATTTACATTTTGAGATTCAGGATTGCTACACCAATGGCAAGATAATGGACATCCTTTTAAAAATACTATAGTGCGTATGCCTGGTCCATCATTTACTGAAAATCTTTGTATATTAAAAACAGTACCTATTTTGTTTAAATCCACTTCGTTTTTTAGCATAGCTTTTTCCTTTCATAAGAGTATTTATATTTATTTCTATATTTAAAATTTACTTATAGTAACTTATTTATAAATTTTGTTCTGTTCTCTTTATAATATCATCTTGTACGCCCTTATCTAAACAAATAAATTGAGCACTATAACCAGCAACACGTACTATTAAATCTCTATATTGTTCAGGATGTTCTTGAGCTTCAAGAAGAATTTTTTTATCTATTACATTAAATTGTATATGCATACCTTTTCTATCAAAATAGCTTCTTATTAAAGATCCTAAGTTTTTCAACCCATTATCTCCTTGTAGAGAATTTGGATTGAACTTTTGATTAAATAATGTTCCACTTGGAGCTGCAAAATGTTCTAATTTAGATACTGAATTTGCAGCAGCTGTTGGTCCATTAACGTCTGCACCTCTAGTTGGAGATACTCCATCTGCTAAAGGTTTAAATGCACTTCTACCATCAGGTGTTGCACCAACAAGACTGCCTAAATATACATTATTTGAAACCGGATATAATCCTGGAATGAATTTTCCTCCACGTTGATTTGTATATTTTAATACTTCTTTACAATAAATAAGTGCACCATCACGTGTAAATTCATCTACTTCATCTATATCATTACCAAACTTAGGAACTCTATTTAAAATTAATTGTTTTATATCTTCATATTCTGCTTTTTTAATTGGATCATCTTCATTTTCACCAAAGTTACTATCAACAGCAGCTTTTAATTTTAATAAAGTAATTTTGTTTTCATCAAATATAAGCTTCTTTATAGCCATGAATGAATCACCAACATTTGCAATTCCAACACCTAAAGGTCCTGAAAAACGATAGTGTCCTCCACCTTCTTGAATTGACTTTCCTGTGCCAATACAATCATCAAGCATAGATGATAAAAATGGAAGTGGTGCCCTTTCAGCATGTGCTATATCAACACAATTATCTGCTGCAACCATATGGAATACAAAATATTCTATTTGTTTTTTATATGCATTTATAAAATTATCTATATTTTTAAATGAAGTAAACTCACCAGTTTCAGGACCAACTTGCTTGCCATTAAGTCTACCATTATTCATAGATAGTTCTAATATCTTTGCTAAGTTAAAGAATGCAGCATCATACCAACCATCAGTTTTTCCAGGCTTTTGAGGTTCAACGCATCCTACAATTGCATAATCTCTAGCATCTTCTATTGTTAAACCTTGATTAATCAAGGTTGGAATAACCACTTCATCATTATAAAATGCTGGCAGACCAGTTCCTAAACGAGTTAATTCACAAGTTCTAATTAAAAATTCATCAGGAGTTTTGCTCCATATTCTAACACAAAGAGATGGTTGTGGTAATTTTAAACTTCCAGTAGCTTCAAGGCACATATAAGATAATTCATTTGTTGCCTCCTTTCCATCTGGAGTTTGTCCACCCACAATTAAGTTTTGGAACATAGAATAGCCACTAAAAGCTTTAGTTGTTGTTTCATCACGAACTTTAGTAAGATCATTAAATTTAACCCACAAACAATGAAGAATTTCTGTATTTATTTCTTTAGTTGCAAATTTATTATCAATATCATTCTTATAATAAGGATACATATATTGGTCAAAACGTGCTGGAGATATAGCATGTCCGTTAGATTCTAAGCTAATTATAGCTTGTACAAACCAAAATGATTGACATGCTTCATAAAATGTTTCTGCTGGATTAGCTGGAACTTTGCTACAGATTTCAGCAATTTTTAACAATTCATTTTTTCTATCTATATCTAGTGTTTCGCCTGCTAATTTTTTAGCTAATTCACTATACCTATTTGCATATTTTATTGCTGCCTTACATGAAATTATTATAGAATCCCAGAATACTTTCTTTTTAACATATTCAGGATTGCTTTTATCAGCATTAATTATAGCATTCTCTGTTTCATTTATAATTCCTAAAAATCCTTTTTCTAGTACTTTAGGATAATCTACAGAAATATGACCTAAACCATTAAAATGATAATTAGCCACTGTAAATACTTTTGTATTCATAGCATCTTTAGTTTCATTAGACATATAAGATGTAGCTAATTCACTTACTGTTTTTCCTTGCCAATACTTAAAAACTTCTTTAAGCTTAGATTTTGTTTCTTCTGGAATTTTGAATAAATCTGAAGTTCTTTTCTCAAATTTATCAAATTCATCTACTAACCATTGGTTTGAAAATTCAGGAAAAACTTGACATGATCTAGGATTCTTAGTTAAGCTTCCTACAATAAGTTCATTATCTCTAATTACTATAGGTATTTCACTTAGTATCTTCTCAAGAGATTTAGCCTTTCGAATAATTATAGGTTCATTTTCTGTTTCTTTAAATGATTCAGTTAATATTATTGCTCTATCAGCTTCAATACATGGAATTGCTGAAAATATCTCTTCTTTTAATTTTTCTACTCTTTTAGTAGGATTTATAAATCCTTTTGCTAATATATCCATAGTTCTCCCCCTCTTATTACAAGATATTTTATTTGTAAGCTAATCAAGGTAATTTTTATAAGAATACGTTTACTTATTTTAGCTCAAATAATTTATTTCTTATATACTATAATACAGGTTGACTTAGATATTTTTTAATACTTATGTGTCCAATCGATTATAATATTTTTCCAGTAAATATTATAATCGCTGTTTTTTATTAAATTTAAGTAATTATTTAACTATAAGCTATATTTTTATGTCATACTTTTTCTCTATATTCAGATGGGGTAATGCCTTCTTCTTTTTTAAATACTTTACAAAAATAATTAGGCTCATTGTACCCCATATCAAATGCCAAATCATTTATGCTAATATTAGTTTCTTTTAATACACGTTTTGCTTCTTGTACTCTTATTTGTGTTATATATTTATTAAAATTAACACCCACATATTTTTTAAAGCTCTTACTAAAATATGCTGTACTATAATTCATATACTCTGCTACTTCTTTAAGTGTTATATTTTTTTTGAAGTTTTTTTCTATATAATTTAAAGTTTGATTTAACTTATATTCATTAGATAGATTTTCATCTAAAAGCATACACTCATTATTTTTCATGTATTCATTTAGTATCTCTATAACCTTTTCTGGTTTGACTGGTTTTAATAAATAGTCATCTGCCTTTACTTTTAAAGCCCTTTGTAAAGATTCAAAGTTATCATAAATACTCATTAATACAATTATTTTCTCTTTATAATTTTTCTTTATAATTTTAGTTACTTCAAATCCATCTTTTCCTGGAAGCATAGTATCTAAAAAAATTATATCTGGATTTAAATTATTATTCATGCTAATTACTTCATCACTATTACAAGCTAATCCAACAATACTAATATTTTTTATCTTTTTATATATAATTATTTTTAAAGCTTCAAGTTCTAAAATGTCATCAGAAGCTATTAATACTTTACACATACTAATGCTCTCCCCCCCCTTTACATTTCCCTGATTTTTTTAATTTTAGACTCTATTTTTAATGTGTGTTGATATATTGTTTAGGTAAAGTTTTCTTGTAATTAGACTATACATTTTAGTATTCCTAATTCCAATTACTAAGTCCTTATTTTGCCTATACACTTATACATATATCAACGTTTTACTAAAAAAATCTATAATGGTAGTTTAAAACTCACATTAGTCCCTATATTTAGTTCGCTTTTTATATTAACTTTATATTCTTTTCCATAATATTTAACGAGAACATTATTAGCATTATATATGCCTGCTCCTAAAGAGCCTTTTTTGCATTTACCATTTAATATTGAAAATAATTCATCTTCAGAAATTCCTATGCCATTATCTTGAATTAAAATAGTAGCATTATTTTCACAGCAGTCTCCTTTAATAAAAATAGTTCCTCCATCTTTTTTAGGGCATAGTCCATTTAATATTGAATATTCTATAAATGGTAAAAAAATCATAGTTGGTATTTTAATGTGATTAATTTTTTCATCTATATTAATTTCATATCTTATTCTCTCACCAAATCTAGTTGATTGTATCTTTAAATATGTTTTGATGTTTTCTATAGCTTTCTCCATAGAAACTAAGTTACCAATATTTTTAAAGTTATATCTAAATAGTTTTGTTAAAGAATATATCATTTCTTGAGTTTTAGGAGCATCTTCTATTAGTGCAAGACTAGATATTGTGTTTAATGTATTAAGAATAAATTCAAAACTTATAGGTGTCTCCAAAGAATCCAATTCACAAAACTTAAGTTTTTCTTCTAATTCTTTTCTTTCCTGTTTTTCTCTAATAAGCTTTATATTATTAAAGCTTAATTCTTCCTGAATTGAACTAAGTTCAGATTTTTCAACCAATAAATTTACAATTATATTAATTAAAGAATATATTGATTCAATCTTAGAATAATCTATAAATTTTGTGCTATTGAAGTCATTTAATAATTCATTATCATTTCTACACATTTTAGAATAATAATTTGATTTTCTAATTGGTTCAAGCTTATCTTTATTAGTTCTAACTTGTCCAAAAAAAACTGCGCCAAGATAATTACCATTTACAATAATAGGAATAGCAACATCTACTAAACCTGCTGGACATTTAAAAACATATGGTTTTTGTCTTATAGCCGCTTCTAATCCTGCATGCGCATTTGTATCATAACATATTTTCATACCTTCTTTAGTATTTCTAACTTTACTACAAAAATCACAAAAGTTTGAATAATTATTAATTGGATTACCCTTAAAATCAACTATATTATATGCAAGTCCAGTAATTTCAGCTAATCTATCTTGTATTGATTTTAATAAATTAATATCAATTATATCATTTAAATTTCTATTACCAATCATTTAAATTAACCACCTTTTGGTTAGTATATTTTTTACATTTAATCTTTTTTATTCCACAGCTAATTCTAATAATATTATCCCATATTAATTTATGCTGTCAAGAATTTGATGGTTTTTTACTTTTTTGTGTTTTCTTTTGTTTTTTTATCTTTTATTTTATTGTGGAGTTATGTTTTGAAGGTATGTTACATTAACGTTATAATATAAAATATCCAAATTAGTTTTTTAACAAAAATCACAAAAAATAAATTAGTATATTAATACTAATTTATTTTTTGCTGTTTAATTATTTATGACCTTGTGAATAAATACTGTCTGGATCTGATCAACATCTAATATTTTCATCTAATTCAGTGATTCTTATAATATCGTCTTCACTTAACTGAAAATTTAATGCTCATATTTATCCTATTAGTATTTTAGCTTCTGGATATTTATATAAAGTCCTTTTTCTTCTCTTAGTTAATGCTAATGCAACTGTTAAAGGTCCTACTCTTCCTAAATACATCATTATAATTATCATACCTTTACCCATACTACTTAACCTTTGAGTAACTCCTGTAGTTAACCCCACGGTACCAAAAGCTGATGTAGCTTCATATAAAAGTGAAATAAGAGATTCATTAGGATCAGTTATTGTTAATATCATAGTAACAACAATAACTAAAGTCATACCAATAAATAACAATGAAAAAGCTTTGTATACCAATTCTTTTGGAAATCTCCTACCAAAAAGTTCAGTATCTTCTTTCCCTTTTATAACACAAAGAACAGTAAGAATTATCACGCCAAAAGTAGTAGTCTTAAGTCCTCCAGCAGTTGATCCTGGCGATCCACCAATAAACATCAGTATAATGGTAAAAAACTTGCTTGCAGTATGCATTTCATCTATTGGTATACTATTAACCCCTGCTGTTCTTGGCGATACTGATGCTAACAATGAATTAAATATTTTATCTTTTAAATTCATATTACCAATTGTATTTAAATTAGTATATTCTAATGCAAATATGAAAACACCTCCAAATACTATTAATGCAGCAGTAACTAAAAGAACCAACTTAGTGTGACTAGATAATTTTTTTATACCTTTGAAATTATATATTTCAAGTAAAACAGTAAATCCTAATCCACCAATAATAATTAAACTACTAACTGTTAATAATACAACAGGCTTATTATAATATCTTGTTAAACTTTCAAAATTCCCTATTACATCAAATCCAGCATTACAAAAAAAAGATACTGAATGAAAAATGCTATAAAAGCTACCCTTTTTCAATCCAAATTCAGGTACAAATTGTGTTGATAAAATGCATGCGCCTAATATCTGTATTGAGAAAGTAATTCCCATAACATACCTTAACATCTTTACAAGACCTTGTATGCTTAATGTATTCATAGCTTCTTGCATAACTAATCTATTTTTCAGTGTGATTTTTTTACCAAATAGCATAGCTATAAATGTAGCAAACGACATAAATCCTAAGCCACCTATTTCAATAAGTATTAAAATTATTACTTGTCCAGTGCTACTCCAATATGTACCTGTATCTTTTACAACTAAACCAGTTACGCAACTTGCAGATGTAGACGTAAATAACGCATCCAAAAAATTAGTTGATTCTCCCGAAGCTGATGACATTGGTAAAGATAATAATAATCCTCCTATAAAAATTAGTATGACAAAACCTATTGCTAGTATCTGCACAGGATTTAATTTAAATTTATTATTTATTATTGACATAACGATCACTCCACATAATATAGTATTCATATATTATAATATATTTTTTATCATTAATGACCAATTAATATATTATTTAACATAAATATAACGCTATTTTACTACAAAATTTGAACCTTATGGTAAAATAGCGTTGTAAATGTTATACTTCTATGATTAATATTTAAATTTATATGCTTAATTGATCAATAGCTGACTTTATTTTACATCTAATTTATAATAATTTATCACTAAGTTTCATAAACTCTTCTATGTCTTCTTCTATTGTCTTTAAAGAGTTTTTCCAAAATTCTTTATCATGTATATCTATTCCCATAACTTTTGTTACATCTGCTATTTTATTTTTACCTGTAATTGAAAGTAATTTTTCATATTCATTAGGGAATGACTCTCCTCTTTTTAAGTATTCAGCATATAGCCCTTTAGCAAATAATAACCCAAACGCATATGGAAAATTGTAAAAATTACTATCTGCATAATAATAATGTGGCTTCCAAGTCCACATATATGGATGTAAGTAAGTTTGATCTAATCCATCACCATAAGCTTCTCTTTGAGAATTTAACATTAATTCTTTAATTTTATCTACACTTAGAGCGCTTTCTTTTCTTACTTCAAAAAATGATTTTTCGAATAAAAATCTTGAATATATATCAACTATTACTTGAGTACAATCACTTATTTCAGTTTCTAATATTGATAAGGCCTCATCTTTAGTAGCTTCTTTTATAGCTGCTTTTTTTATTATAGTTTCACAGAAAGTCGATGCAGCTTCTGCTATTGGCATAGGATAATCAGAATTTAATGTTGTTTCATTATTTAAACACTCACCATGAAATCCATGACCTAATTCATGAGCAAGTGTTACAACATCACCAAAACTTTCACCATAATTAAGTAAGAATCTACTTTCACCTATAAAATGTAGATTTTCACAAAATGCTCCTCCTACCTTACCAGACTTTGGCATTACATCTATCCATGCATTATCTATAGCTTTCTTAGCAAAATCAGCTAAGTTATTACTAAAAGTATTGAAATTTTTAATAACAAATTTAGTTCCTTCTTCATAACTGAACTTCATATCAGCATCATTAATCGGTGCATATAATTCATAAAATGGCAATCCATTATTATATCCTAAAATTTCGGCTTTTCTTCTTAAATACTTTCTAAAAATAGGTAAACTTTCTTTCATTGCAGAAATCATAGCATCTAAGGATTCCTCATCCATTCTTGAATCTTTAAGTGTTTGTTCTAATGGAGATTTATATCCCCTTAAATCACATACAGTTAAAACTTCTCCTTTTATTCCATTAAGAGCTGCTGCTACCCCTTCCTCAACCTTTTTATAAGAAGCTATTTCAGCATCATATGCTTTTTTTCTAACAGTTGAATCTTTATCATATGCCATATTTAAGACTAAAGTTAGTGGTATAGATTTAATTTCTCCATTTTCTTCAATTTCTACTTTTAAGTTAGAAATTAGTTTATCCTTAAGTTTAAGCCAAGCATTAGATCCCGTATTTTTCATACTAGCAATTATATTTTCCTCTTTGTCACTAAGTAAATATTTACTATTTTCAATTATATTTTTTAATATAAACTCATGGTCTTTAAGTAATCTTGAATTACTTATAACTTCATCTATATTTTCTATGCTACTAATCCATCTTTCTAATTTAGTACTGCTTTCAACAATTTCTGTTAACTTTTTCTCTATAACATCTGAATATTTTAAACCTTCTTTATCTGTAGTGTCAACACTTAAAACCAAATTTATATATATTGATAATTTACTTGCTAAATCAGTAAATTTAGTAAACTTCTTTATATATTCTTCTAATTTAATTTTTAAGTTTTCTTTATCTAAAGTTATCTCTTTACTCCACTCATTAATATTCTCTATCATATAGTTAAGCGATTCTAAATCACCTTTAAATTCCTCACTATTAAATGATGAATATATTTCTTTTAAACTCCAATTTAATTCCATTCTCTTTACCTCTACTTCATTATTATTAGCTATGTAAAATTTGCCTAAATCAATAATCTACATAACCATTATATATTGTATCATGTAAATAATGGATTATAAGCTTTTGTTTCAAATTATTCCTCTTTAAATTTATTATATTAATGTTTTTTCAATAGTTCTTATTTGTTTACTTATAGTTTTTATTATATTGCTTAATATTTCATAAGTTTTTGGCTGAGTGTCTTTTGTATTATTTACAAGTCTACCTTGTATATCAACAAATAAAGAATATTTATCTTTAGCTAAATTAAGTGAGAATTCTAAATATTCCCTAACATTATTCACTTTTGGATTATATAACTTATTGTTAAATTCATTTATTAAAAAAGACATTTTATCATAAGTCATAATGTCTATTTCTTCAAGTTCTGTATTACTCACTTCATTTCTTAATTCTTCATAATGTTTTATCATTGCATCTAATTGATTAGATAATACTTTTGCTATTACTTTTACAGCAGGATTATTAGTATTTTCATTTACAACACTATTAATTATTATTTTTCTTCTTTCTTCAATATTTATAGCTTTATCAATGATATCAATTCCATTATATCCCATACAATAAATTCCTTTCAATTATATTTTATGCATATAACCATACATACTGTTATTGTTTGCTATGTACATATAATTATATTTTTGTTATAACACTGTTTATTATTTAATGTAATATATTGCATTATAATTAATAATATATATTAACTTAATTTTATAGAAAAATATAAGTTTTCAATGTATAATTATAATATATTATTTATCTAAAGAAAGTTGAGGTTTATTATAAATGTATAAAATGAAAGAAGAATTTAAAACAGGCATTGAATTTATTGATGAACAACATAAAAAACTCTTTGAGATAGCTGATAAGGCATATAATTTACTAACCAATAATTTCACATTAGATAAATATGATTCTGTTGTAAATATTATTGAAGAATTAAAAGACTATACAACATTTCATTTTAAATCTGAAGAAGAATACATGGATAGTATAAATTACAAGCGAAGATTCTCTCAAAAAATCGCACATGAAAAATTCATTGAAGAACTTAATAATGTGGATTTAAAAATTGTGGATGAAAACCAAGATGAAGGTATAAAAAAAATACTAGAATTTTTAAATACTTGGTTAACTGAACATATATTATATAGCGATAAACTTATCGGAAAATAAAAAATAATACTATAAAGATTTTAAGTTATCTTTATAGTATTATTTTTTTATTTACTTTTTATACTTTATTTTAAATTATATATTTGTTTCTTTATATTTAGTTTTTAAAGCTATCATTGCTTTTTTTAATCCTTGATTTGCAGCTTTTTTATACCATATATATGCAGTTTTACGATCTTGAGCTATTCCATTTCCCAAATAATACATAGTAGCTAAATTATATTCTGCATATGAGTATTCTTGATATGCAGCTTTTTTATAATACTTAACAGCTTCTTCATAGTTTTTTTCTATTCCAATACCCTGTTCATACATATAACCTAATGTATTTTGAGACTTCTCATAGCCTAAAATTGAAGCTCGCATGTGCCATTTAAATGCCTTTTTATAATCTGTATCAACGCCTTTTCCATACATATATAAATTACCTAAGTTATATTGTGCATAAAAATCTTCTTGTAATGCGGCTTTTTCATACCATTTAATAGCTTCTTCATAGTTTACTTCAGTTCCTAATCCCTCTTCATACATACATGCTAAATTACATTGTGCATCTGGATTTCCTTGATTAGCTGAATATTTAAAATATTCTATAGCTTTTTCATAATCTTGCTTTACTCCATTTCCACAATAGTACATATCTCCTAAATTATATTGTGCAACATCATAGCCTTGCTTAGCAGATTTTATATACCATTTAACAGCCTCTTCATAATCCTGCGTAATCTCCTCACCAGTATAATATCTATCACCTAAAACATTTTGTGCTTTTTTGTTTTCTCTATCTGCATATTTTCTTATTTTTTCTAAGCTTAAACTTTCAAAATCTATATCTGCATTTTTATAATTATCTATAATGTTCTTTATTGTTATTATTCCACCCACTGCTTCATCCCCCATTTATTACAAATTAAAATTTAATTTGCATATAAATTTGATTCAATATTATTATACACTATTTAAAAACAATATGTTTTTCCATTTTATATATTTTTATTTTAGGCTCTGTTTTAAATGAGTGTTGATATATGCAATAGGTAAAGTGGCATTGTAATTGGACTTTGAGAATTCTCAATGAGTATTGTCACATTTACTGCTTGTCTCAATTTTATATTGGGAGCAAGCTAAAATGGGACTATACTCATTTTAGCATTCCTAAGTTCAATTATTCCGCTCACTTTGCTTATGCATATATCAACACTCTGCTAAAACATAGCCTTATTTTAACTTTAATTCACATAATTTAATAATAAAGGTTTTATTTCACACTATAAATTAGCAAAAATCTCAAGTATCGTATCAATAACGTAATATAGTCATATAATATTATAAATCAATATATAGTAGTGATAAAATGAGATACCTTCTAAATGTTAAACAATGTGAATTTTTAGGTAAAGGACATGAAGGAAAGGTTTATTTAACTCCCGAAGGATTTGCTTTAAAAATATTCTATAATAAAAAGAAGGCAGAAAAAGAAGTAGAAATTCTTGAAAAAACAAAAAAGAGTAGATTTTTTCCTAATGTACTGTTTATGGCTGAAAATATGGTGTTACGAGAATTCATAGAAGGTGATAATCTTTATGAGTTTTTATGTAAAAATGGATTAACCTATTCTTTATCTGTAGAGATTATAGATTTAATTGAAGATTTTAAAGTCTTAGATTTCAAAAGATTAAATATTAGAAATGCACATATATTTGTAGATAAAAACAGTAAAATTAAAGTCATAGACCCTCGAAATCCTTATAGTAAATTTACGCCCTATCCTAAGGACATTATAAAAACTTTAGTAAAATTAAACTTATTTGATAATTTTTTAAAGAACCTTTTAGATTATAAGCCTGATCTTCTTAGTTATTGGATTCACGGTTATGATTATTTTACTCTTATGTCTGAGAAAAAATTACATTGTAGATGCTACGCATGTTAAAAACAAATAAAAATACAAGAACGTACATATGTATTTCTTGTATTTTTATTCTAATTTATTATATTAAAATCTTATCTAAAAAGACTATTTGCTTTTCTCTTAAATTTAAAATATTATCCATAATAAATGAAATACTAATTAATACTATTGCTGTTTTTATAAAATAATTTAGAAGCATATACAAAGTTAAAATCTCCATTAAAATTAGTGAAAGCTTAGATTTAGTTAACGTATAAATCATTCTGTTTATATACTTGTAACTATCTTGTAACAAAAAGTATATAACTATATATTTTATTGAATTTAATATTATATTTAAATGCACAAATTTACTTATTTCTATATTTAAATATAATATATACATACTTGACAAATATACTATTCCAATGTTTATGATTTTCTTAGAACAACAAATTACTATTCCGTATTTCTTAAAATTTCTTATAACTAAAAATTTTTTATTTGACACACAACTTAGTAGATTTAACTTTTTTCCTAAAAATAACGATGCGATGTATGTTATAAATGTAGTTCCTACTGGAAGTGATATTATTAAAATGTAATATAAAACATTTTTTAATGTTTTATTTAAAAATAATAATTTATCCACATATATTTGAGATTCTTTAAGTAGGCTATATCCTAATATATTAGAAAAGTTTATATCAATCATAACCATAACAACACATGACAGTATTGAACAATAAAATAAATCATCTAAAATTGTTTCTTTCTTTTCAACAAATATTCCACATATAAATCCTAATACCATACTTTGACTTATACAGATTCCTGAAACCACATCTCCTATAGTTAATGCTATTATTAGAATTGAAGATACACTAGATAATAATGTATATTTAAAACCACATCTTAGGTATATAAGTATGGTAATTATTGGAACCATAAAATCTAAATATCCTAAATATCCTATTCCTGTACCAATTGCTATAATGCTTATTACTACAAATACAGCTGTAAGAACTCCTGCTTCTGTCATTTTTTTTGTTTCCAATTTATTCACCTTATTTATTTAATCTAATATTGTTAGTTACTATTATATATCAACTAAACATAAATATTAAAGTAAATTTATATTCTAATTGCTTTACTTAGTATAATTTATATTCATATAGTTTTCAAAATGATAGTTTTCTTAAATACCATAAGTAAAATAAATATTTCGTTTATATAAAATATATATCTGAAAATTCTATATTGCATTTTTCTATAGTACTATCTAAATTTTTTTTATTATTAACATTATCATCTGTTAATCTCACTGGAATTGAAAAGATAAACTCTGTTCCTTTAAGTGGATTATTCTTAGCAATTATCTTTCCACCATGCATTCTACCAAAGATTTCACAAGAGATAAACCTATTCCTGTCCCCTCGCATCTCCTATTAAGTATATTATCTGAATATTTAAATCTTTGAAAAATATTGTTTATATCTTTACTAGCTATACCTATACCATTATCTTTTATACTAATGAGTATATTTTTTCTATCTTTACTGTATTTTATTCTTATTTCTATAATTCCATCATCATTTGTATATTTTATAGCATTAGAAAGTAAATTTAACATTACAGTTTCAATTTTATTTTTATCCAAAGCCGTTATTATTTCCTCTTCACTTGTGTCAAAAATTATATTTCTAGTATTTTCTTTTATATATTCTCTTACTGACATTACTATGTCTTCAATTATTTCAACTGCATTACAATTTTGTAGTTGGAAATTACAATGACCAGAATCTATTTTAGTTATATCTATTAGATTATTTATAAGTCTTAACAGCCTATAAGAATTTTTCTTAATTCCATCTATGTATTTAATTAAATCTATTTCAGCATTTTTGAAATTATTATTTTTATCTATAAGCTGTACAGTTGCAAGTATTACATTTAAAGGTGTCTTAAATTCATGTGATATATTTGCCAGAAATTTATTTTTAAAATTTTCAATCATAACAGCTTCTTCTAGTTCTTTTTTTTCTTGCTCTAATTTTTTTTGTTCTGTAATATCTTTAGCTGCTAAAAATACATATCTTTCCTCTTCAATACAGCTCCAATTCCATTGAAATATCTTATATTCACCATTTTCACATAATACTTTAGCAATAGAATTTTCACCTTTTGCATCTTTTATAAATTTTATATATTTTCTTGCTCGCTCTCTATCATCTGGATGTACCATATCAAATACATTCATTGTTGATATTTTTTCATTACTCCATCCTGTAACATCAATAACACTTGGAGATACACACTTAAAACGTTGTTTATAATCCATTATTGCCCATAAATCTGTTGCAATTTCTAAAAAAGATTTTAATTTACTTTCATTTAATGTTCTTTTTACAAGTTCTTCTCTTAATTTATTGGTTAAAATTTTATTCTTAATTAATAATTCTAATTTCTCACATTCGTAATCGATAACACTATCATTCATATTATCTAAATTAGTATTTTCAGTATAAAAAATACTTAAAATACCTATCAATTTATTTGTATCTTTTATTGAATACATTCTAATATATCCGTAGTTTTTATTTGTGTCAATATTATTGTTTTCTATATGTTTTTTAAACCAATACGTTTCTTTTATATCTATAGCCCTGTGATCATATTTACTTGTAAGTAACTTTTCTTTAGATTGTTCATTTAATTGTGTAGTGTAATCCTCTCCTATTACAGACACATTTCCTAATTTAAATTTTAATCTTAACATATTATATTCTTCATCATATAAAAACAAAGCAATTCCATCAGACTGCGTTTCGCTATTTAAATTTATTAATATATTTTTAAAATTCTCAGTTTCTTCTTTGATACACTCATTAATATATTTATTATTTATAAGTTCTTTTGATGGTTTTAATTTTAACAAATCCTTTAAATCTTTAAAAATATATACCTCATTTTCTTCTTTACTCATTTTCTTATCCCCTTATTATAGTATCCATGGCTTTCTAGTATATATCAGAAAATTCTATATTGTATTTTTCAAACCTTGAATCTAGTCTTTTATCATAAAGATCACAAACGTCTTTATCTTCCATTTTAATTATAGGAAGATAAAATACAAATTCAGCCCCTTTTTTTATTTCCTTATTAACTTTTATTGCTCCACCATGCATCTCTATTAAAGATCTTACTATGGATAACCCAATTCCAGTCCCTTCACATCTTCTCGTAAAAACATCTCCTGATTGCTTAAATCTTCTAAATATGTTTTCTACATCTTTTTCAGGTATTCCAATGCCATCATCTTTTATCTTTACAATAACATTATTATTATTTATATCCATACTTAAACTAACATAAATATTACCACCATTATTTGTATATTTAACTGCATTAGATAATAAGTTTAATATTATTCTTTCAATTTTATCACAATCTATTGCAAGTATAATTTCTTCTCTAGTGGTATCAAATATTATATTACGATTTTTTTCATGTATATATTTGCTAACAGATAGTACTATATTTTCAATAATACTTACAATATTACAATTTTCAAGGCTTAATTTATAAATTCCACCATCTATTTGAGTTATATCTATTAAATTGTTCACCAGTTTTAATAATCTATATGAATTTTGTTTTATTCCATTTATATACTTAAGATTTACTTTTACTTCTTCACTTAATTTATTATTTTTTAATTTATCAGATAATAACTGAACTGTACTTAAAATAACATTTAATGGTGTTTTAAATTCATGTGATACTGTTGAAAAAAATTCAGTTTTTAGACTTTCCATAGCTATTGCTTCTTCTAATCTTCTCTTCTCTTCTTCTAATTCTTTCTTTTCAGTAATATCTCTGCCAGTCAAAAGCACTGTTTTTCCCTCTTCTAAACAGCACCAATTCCATTCTATTAATTTATATTTACCATTTTTACATAGAAATCTATTAAGTAAAAATGTTCTTTTATCTTTATTAAATGAAAATTCCATTTTTTTTAATATATTTTCTCTATCATCTGGATGGGTTAAATTAACTGCATTTAAATTCTTAAATTCTTCTGATGTCCATCCAAAAGTTTTAATACAATTATCACTTACATCTTTAAAATGATAATTTGCTTGCAATATTCCCCATAAATCTGTCGAAATCTCCAAGAACGATTCTAAACGCCTTTGTATTTTTGAACGTTTGGTCATCTCTTTTTTTAATAAAGTCACATCTCTTGCAACTGCTAATTCCCAATTATACTTAGTACCAGTAGGTAATACTGTTTTATAAACTGAGAAGTACCTCTTGTTTTCATTAAATTCTACTTCTTTTATTAGATTTTCTTCAGTTACTAATACATATTCACCGTTATAATTATTTAGTTCTGTTTTTCCTATAATCTCTTTTTCTGTTTTTTTAAATGTAGTCAAAAAATATTTATTTACATATCTGTATCTATTTTTTTGATCTTTAATCCATATTAGATACGGAAAGTTATCTAATATTCTTTCTAAGTCATCTACGCTATATTTTTTATTTATAGTACAGCCTTCCATTACTCATATTCCCCTTCATATAAATTACACAAATAAAATAATTTAATTTATTCTCTTCAACTAATCACTCTATAATTTATATAATTACATGGAGTATATATCAGAAAATTCTATATCAAACACTTCTATCTTGGAAGAAATTTTTTTATTATTATATTCGTCTAGTTTTTCTTCATCAATTTTTCTAATAGGCAAAGTAAAAATTACTTCTGTACCTTCTTCTGGGTTACTATTTATCCATATTTCTCCTCCATGCATTTCAACAATTGATTTCACTAAAGATAATCCTATTCCACTTCCCTCATAATTTTTATGCAAAGAATTTTCAACTTGTTTAAATCTTTCAAATATTTTTTCCTTATATTCTTTTGGAATTCCTATTCCATTATCCTTTACTGATATTATTACTTCATTATCATCTAAATTAGTAGAAATATTTACTTTTATTATTCCATCTTTTTCTGTATATTTTAATGCATTAGATACTAAATTTAAAATTATCCGCTCTATTTTTTCTGGATCGCAAGCAAGTATTATTTCTTCTTCATCAGTATCAAATATTATATCTCGCTCTTTATTTTTAGTATATTCTGCTACAGATAAAACAATTTCTTCAATAACATTAACTATGTTTTTATTCACCATATTAACTTTATAATGACCACCATCTATCTTAGTGATATCAATTAAATTGTTTACAAGTTTTAATAGTCTATACGAATTTTGTTTTAATCCCTTTATATACTTACACATGTTTTGTTTTTCTAATATATCGTCAAATTTTTTTATATAAGACTCCATAAGTTGCGCTGTTGTTAAAATTATATTTAATGGTGTCTTAAATTCATGAGATAAATTTGCAAAAAACTGTGTTTTTAAACTTTCTAATGCAATTGCATTTTGTAAACGTTTATTTTCTAAGGCTAATTTATTATAATTAGTTATATCTTTACCTGTCATTATAAAAGTTTTCCCACCATTTATATAACTCCAATTCCATTCTAGAGTCCTATATTCTCCATTTTTACAAATACATCTATCTATAAAGCCAACATATTTCCATTTATTATAATTGTAAGCTAAATTTAACAACTCATATATCCTAGGTAAATCATCCTTATGTATCAAATCAGTACAATTCATATTCATAAGTTCTTCCTTAGACCACCCTAATACTTTTGTCCAATTATTAGTTACTTTTATAAAAGATCCATCGTTTTTTGCTATTCCGCATAAGTCAGTAGCTGTTTCTAAAAACAATTCTAATTCTTTTTCACTTTCTACACGCTTATTCAATTCTTTATTAAGTGTTGAATATAAAAATTTATTATTAATAATTATTCCTATAACATCACAAATTGATTTTATAAAATCTTCATTATTATATTTATGAATATCTTCTTCTCTGTATTGTACATTTAATACTCCAACTAATTCACGTTCACATCTTATACAATAAAATTTATTTACAGGAGTATTATTAATATCATCTTTTGATATCACTTCATTACTCTTATTCATCACTCCGCTTTTTACATAATTTTCAAATATTTCTTTTTCAGAATTATATATATATACGCTCATTCCTTGCGCACCTATTATTTTTTTAAAATCACTTATTATTTGTTTCAATCTCTCTTTATTTTTTAATTCATCATATTTGTTTTTATTACAAATATTAATTGATGCGTCTTTTATATGTGAAACTACCTTCTTCTCTGTTGTAATTTTTCTTACAACTCCACCTATTAAATTTGTTTTTTTACTACTCAAAAATGGCATATTATAAGTTTCAACACATATATCTTCTCCATCACTTTTAATTTTTCTCTTAAAATAAGCACAACTTTTTTCTTCTAATATTTTTCTTTCATTGTCTGGCCAGTTTTTCAATATCTCATTATCTTTAAAATCTGAATTCTTTTTCCCTAAAAGATTCTTTTGTTCTAAATCTAATTTCTCAGTTGCTAATTTATTAGCATACTTATACCTTCCTTCCTCATCTTTAATCCATATTATATATGGAATATTATCTAATAAGTTTTCTAAATCTTCTATTGTATATTGTCGTTTTTCTTTCTCATCTTTATTAACCATATATCTTCTCCTAATTTATTATTAAATTACAATAACCCTATAACTTATTTTACCATATATGACTTATATAGCGAAATTTTATTTTATTTTTGTCATATTTTTTATTATAAATGGAAAAATATGTTTTAAAATGTATTTTTTGTAAATTATATGTGTATTTTCTAAAAATTTTACATTTTATCGTAATTAACTATAAAAACAAAAAACAATAATTTAAATTTACTGCCAAAAATAAAAATTATATTATGATATGTTATCATGTTAATTACTAAATAATAATTTATACTTAGAACAAAATCGCTAAGGCGACTTTGGAGCCGTCGATTTTTTTAGCCATGCGCCCTTTCCAAACGCAGTGCAGAAATAATGGTGCGGCATATGATTATTTTTTATTCTTTAGGGGTACTCATAATACCTTCAAAATACATTATTTTAAAAGTTATCCACAAATTTTTTAATAATATAAATTCCTAAAGAATAAAAAAACATTTTTCACTATAGAAAAATATGATAATATCAATATAGTAAAATATTTTTAGGGGGACAAAGTAAATGACGTGTGCATCAAAATATCTTAGCCAAGGTTATAATTGTGCTGAATCATTAATTAAATTTTATAATGATGAATATAATGAAAGTATTCCACTTGGATTAGGTAGTGGTATGGGGGCTGGCGTTGGAATTGGAAGTCTTTGCGGCGCTATAAATGCTGGAATTGTAATTATAGGCTTCTTAAAAGGAAGACATAATAATAACGAAATCAATATGGCTAGAGATTACTCTAGGGAGTTTGTAACAAAAATCAAAGAAAAATATTCTACAGAAATGTGTAGAGAATTGAAAGCAAATAAAATTAGTTGTGGTGAAATAGTGGATTTTTCTTATAATACATTAATTAATGTATTACAAAATTAATATTTTATCATAAAAAATGTACTATACACTAATAACTTAGTGTATAGTACATTTTTATATTTTTATAATTCTTGCCTATTATTTTTTTTAGCAATATAAGGCATTATAATACCTAATCCAATTAATATGAATGGTGTTATAATATTAAGTATTAATTTAAATATATCTGTAGAGTACATACCACTAATACATGCAAAAGCAGTAAATACAAAGCACCATGCTCCTAAAATAATACCTATAGTATTATTCTTAACAAAGTAGTACTCTCTATTAAACTTTTCTCCAGCTTTCTTTAAAGCAATATAAGCAATAAATACCCATAAATAACGAAGTGGCATACACACTGCATTTAGCTTTACTAGCCATTTAACTAGATCGTCAACATTTTTAATTCCAATAGCTGGAACTATTATTAATATAGATACTATTATTAATATAAGTTTGTGACCATTTGTATAAGCCCCATTTTTATTTTTTATGAACATTTTTTCTGGAATGAAATTCTTATCTGCACTATCAAGTAACATACGTAAAGGTGCATCAATTGATATAATTAATACTGCAAATTGTCCAATAAGATTTGTAATAGCATATATAATTACGAAGAAATTTCCTAGATGATAATATTCACCTAACTTTTGGAATGCATAATATGCACCATTTGTCATTAAATCATTAGGTACATTATTTGAATCAAACATCATACCAAGTGAAACTGTTCCTAAAATTGCACATACAGCTACCATAATTGCAAGAGCAATCATACCTTTAGAAAATCCTTTTTCTGGATCTTTCATTTCATTAACATAAGGTGAAATTTTCTCACATCCACCAACTGCAAATACTAAGATAGCTAAATTAGTAAAAAATTTAGTATCAAAAGTAGGCATAAATGTTTTAAAAGACCAATCAATCGTATTTAGCTTTGCATCTGTAATTGCTGGTGCTGCTACCATTAACACTATAAATAAAATTGACATTACAAACATTGATGTACCAGCAAGTGCAGATAATTTTTTTAATGGATTTAATCCTTTAGATGCAATATACATTCCAACTAAAAAAACTACTAAACAAGCTAATTGTAATACTTTGGGATTCATTGCACTAATTCTATTATCTTGAAAAATAGCCCAACTTGAAGCAATTATAAATCCTGATGGCTTTTGTGAAATATAAGGCATGTGTACTACCCAGTATGTCCATCCTGCATAATATGCAAGCTTAGGTCCTATAGTTTCGTTAATCCATGAACTAACTCCGCCACCATAATCTTTAAACGCTGAACCTAATTCCCCTACCATTAAAGCATATGGTATGAAATAAATAGCAAAAATTATAATCCATGATACAATCGCTTTAAGACCATCATATTCTGAAAATCCATTAATAACATTTCCAAATCCCCATACAGCTGAGAATGCCATAAATGCTAATGTATACCACATAATCTGTTTATCTTTCTTTTCTGACATAACTTTCCCCTTACTTTTATTAATTATTTTAATATTTATATTAAAATAATAACTTAACTTTATATGTTTGTATACGTATTCGACAAAAGTAGATTTTATTTTTTTATTTCTTTTATAAAATAATATTTATATATTTTTTATATAATATTATTTTATATGAATACACTTTTAGTCTTCTTTATTTATCATTTTTAAAAATATAATGTCATTTAATAATTAAATTTGTTATATTCACCGAATATTTTTTGTAGTTTGTATGTTTTTTCTAAAGATTAATTGAAAAATAACGATAATTATAATATATTTATCTACTGTTAAGTAATATAGTCTTTAACATTATATATTAGTATAATCTCTTAATTATAAAGTAGCTTTTTCACTAATGAACGTAGTTTTTTACTAACATACAAAGAGAATCTCAATATTTCTTAGCAAATATGAAAAAATATTAGGAGGGTTAATTAAATTATGGAAACAAAATTTAAATTTACAAGTATTCGTTTTAAGCTTATTATTAGCTTTATATTGATTTGTTTAATACCTATTTTATTCCTAGGAATTTCATCTTATTCTAAATCCAAGTCAATTTTAGAAAAGAATTTCGAAGTTAATAGTGCTCAAACGCTTCAACAAGTTGATGAATCTCTTAATACTCAACTTAAAGTTTTTATAAATCCAATTGAAATGATGTCTAATAATATTAACTTTAATGAAGGTGATTTATCCGATGAAAGAATTGCTTTTGCACAAGAAACACTTAATGATGTAGTGCAAAGTGACAATAATATTTTTAGTGCTTACTACGGTACTGAGAATGGTAAATTTACCATTTATCCTGAAGGAGATATGGGTGAAAATTTTAATCCTAAAGAAAGATCATGGTATAAGAAAGCATTAGAAAACAAAGGTCAAGTTGTTATATCAGAACCTTTTAATGATGCACGAACTGGAAAACTAGTTATTTCTGTTTCTAAAACAGTTGAAAGAGATTCTAATATTATTGGTGTTGTGTCTATGAATATTTCTCTTGAAAATATTTCTAAATCTTTATCAGAAATTACTATAGGAAACGCAGGATATGTATATGTTTGTGATTCTAATGGTATAATGTTATTTCATCCAAATAGTGAACTTATAGGTTCAACTGATGTTGTTCAATTAGAAATTTGGAATATGATTAATTCTAACAATAAGGGTTTTTCAAAATATTTATATAAAGGTACTAATAAATTTGCAAGTTTCACTTCTAATCATCTTACTGGATGGAAACTTATAGCCACTATGGATGATTCAGAAATAAGTGATGATGTCAGTGCAATAAGAAATTTAATCTTTATTGTTTCATTTATTGCATTTATTTTATCAATTATTGTTGCTTATATTTTAAGTAAATCTATATCAGATAATGCTAATAAATTAAATATTGCATTTAGTAAAGCATCAGATGGTGATTTAACTGCTAAGGTTAATATAAAAAGTAAAGATGAATTTGGAAGCCTTGGAGACAATTTTAATTCTATGTTAACAAATATATCAGAACTTATGCTAGAAGTAGAAAATTCATCTAAAGTTATACTTGAAACTTCTTCAAGTCTTGCAATAATGGCACAAGAAACAACATTATCAGTAGAACAAGTTTCTCATGCTATAGATGAAATAGCTCAAGGTGCTACACAAACCGCTCAAAATTCTCAAGATGGATCAGTAGAAATTCTTGATTTATCTTATGGAATAAATAAAATAACAGATGCTAATAATCATATTGTAAATATTTCTGAAGGATCTGAAAATTTAAGTTCACAAGGTTTAGATATGGTGAAAATTTTAGTTGAAAAATCTACTAAAACTAAAGATTCAACTTTACAAGTTAGTGAAATTGTTAATGATATGAATTTAAGTACTGAAAAAATTAATGCTATGTCTGATTCTATAGCTGAAATTACAGAACAAACTAATCTATTAGCTTTAAATGCTTCTATAGAAGCTGCAAGAGCTGGTGAAGCGGGGAAAGGATTTGCTGTTGTTGCAGAAGAAATAAGAAAACTTGCAGATCAATCAAAAAATTCAACAGAAGAAATAAAAAAAATAATAGATGTAATAAAAAGTAAATCTTTGACTGCTGTGTCAGCTATGAAAGAAACAGAAATTACAGTAAATGATCAAGAAAAAGTAGTAAATGATACTCATAAAATATTTATTGACATAATAGAGAATATAAAAATTCTTGCTGAAAAAATCAATGATGTTAAAGATGATACTTCAATTATTGATTCTAAAAAGGATAAAGTTGTTCTTCAAATAGAAAACATATCTTCTATTTCAGAAGAAACCGCTTCTGCCACAGAAGAAGTTTCTGCTTCTGCTGAAGAAATAACTGCAACAATGCAAGAGATGGAAAATTACGTAGATAATTTAAGAAAACTTTCTGAAAAACTTGAAGATGGTGTAAATAAATTTAAAATAAAATAAATATATTTAAAATAAACGATGTAGTTAAATTGTATATTTACTACATCGTTTATTTTTGTAATTTTCATAAATATTAAACTGATTCAAATCAAAAAAATATAATAAATTTTGTGTTTTAATTTTAACTTTAAACTAATGGACCTCATTACCACGTCTTTTTATTATATCAATTTATAAAGCTCATTTTCTTCCTTGTTCATTCTTCTTGTTATTTTTAAAAGAATACTATTTGTTTCTGAAACAATATGATTTTTGTTTTCTTTAAGTTTAATCTTAGTGTTAAACTTGTCTTTATAACTTATAAATTGTATCAATATCCCACCCATTTCATCTACATATTTTTGAGCTATATGTTTTACATTATCATCCTTTAATAAATTGGGGTATAAAAATTTATCTTCTGTGTTTAAATGAATTTGTAATTTACCAGAAAGTTTGTTTATATTACTTGCTAATTCATCAAAATAATCACTTATATCATCTTTAATTATAATTTCCTCAATTTTTTTGATTATATCGCATATTTCTATATGTTGTCTTTTAAAGTTTTTTAAATCCATATCAATCCATCCTTTTTACATTATTAAGTATAATTTCTATATTTTAATTATACTTATTAAGTTAAAAAGTGTATGTAACAAATGTTACATACACTTTTTTTATTCTAGAGATTAATATTTAATTATAATTCCGTATACTTTTTGCTACTTCCTTTACACTTTTCTACTGGATATTTCTTTTCATTCTTATTCATCTTATTATTTATTATTTCTGTTAAATCAACCTTTAAACAATCACTCATATGTATGCAATAAATCATTACGTCTGCTAACTCCTCAAGGACATGTTCTTTATCATAGTTTTCTTCATCCCATAAAAAATTTTCTAGTAATTCCCCAGATTCTATTGAAATAGCTTTTGAAAGATTAGCTGGTGTATGAAACTTATCCCAGTCCCTATCACTTCTAAATTTTTTTATTCTGTTTAATGTACTTTTCATAAAAAATCACTCTTTTCTTATTAGTTGTTTTTATTCTATTTATATAATTTTAATATTATATTTTTTCAGTCTTTATCATCATTAATTGCTAAATTTTTAACAATTATATTTGATTTTGATATTTAATTTTTCAGTATATTCTATATTACTTTTTATTATAACTTATAATAAGAAATTATTTAGGGTTTTTACAATAAAACTACAAATTCACTCTAAAATACATAATAAAATTTTAAATTTAAGAATAATTTTACTTAATCTAAATATACTTATGAAAAGATTTAAATTAAACATTTGTTAAGTATGTTAAAACATACAGAAAGGAGAAAAATGAGTAGACTAGAGATTACAACGCCTAATGGAGCTCAAACTGTTGTAGAAGGACTTTATAAAGACTTAGAACGTAGAATCATTGCAAGTCCTCCTGGTTTGTGCCCTGTAGATATGGCATCTTCTTTTTTAAAATTATGTCAAGCACAAACTTGTGGAAAATGCGTACCTTGTAGAATTGGACTTGCTCAATTAGAAAATTTGATTGATGATGTTTTAAATCGTAAAGCAACTTTAGAAACTATTGATTTAATTGAAAAAACAGCAAAGGTAGTTATTGATTCTGCTGATTGTGCTATAGGATATGAAGCAGCTAATATGGTTTTAAAAGGAGTAATAGGTTTTAAATCAGACTATATTGAACACATAGTCAACAATAGATGTATATGTAACTTAAATCAGCCTGTTCCATGCGTTGCCCTATGCCCTGCTGGTGTAGACATTCCTGGATATATTGCTTTAATTTCGCAGAAGAGATATTCTGATGCTGTTAGATTAATAAGAAAAGATAATCCTTTCCCAACAGCATGCGCCTTTATATGTGAACACCCTTGCGAAGCTAGATGCAGACGTAATATGCTTGATGACTCTATAAATATTAGAGGTCTTAAGCGTTTTGCTGTTGATAATGCTGGTAAAGTTCCAATACCCAAATGTGCTTCTCCTACTGGTAAAAAAATAGCAGTAATTGGTGGTGGACCAGGTGGTTTAAGTGCAGCTTATTTTTTATCATTAATGGGACACAAGGTTGTAATTTATGAAAAACGTGAAAAATTAGGAGGTATGCTTAGATATGGAATTCCTAATTATAGACTTCCTATAGAACACTTAGAAAATGATATTTCAGATATATTATCAACAGGCATTGAAGTAAAAAACAATATATCTATTGGTACTGATATATCTTTACTTGATATTGAAAATTCACATGATGCTGTTTATATTGCAATTGGAGCACATATTGATAAAAAAATAGGTATTGATGGAGAAGAAAGTACAGGTGTTATTTCAGCAGTAGAAATGTTACGCGCAATAGGTGAAGATAATCCACCAGATTTTTCAGGTAAAACAGTTGTAGTAATTGGTGGTGGTAATGTAGCAATGGATGCTGCTAGATCTGCTATAAGACTTGGTGCAAAAAAAGTATGTAATGTATATAGGCGTAGAAAAGTAGATATGACTGCTCTACCTGATGAAATTGAAGGTGCAATTGCAGAAGGTTGTGAAATTATAACGCTCAAAGCACCTCTTAGAATTGAAAGTGATAAAAATGGTAATGTAACAGCCCTTTTTGTTAAGCCTCAAATAATTGGTAAAATTGACGATTCTAGACGTCCACGTCCTACATCATCATGCCAAGAAGATCAAAGAATCCCTTGTGATATATTAATTGTAGCAATTGGACAAGGCATAGAGTCTAATCATTTTGCTGAATCTGGAGTTCCTGTTAAAAGAGGTGTTATTGAAGCTATGAGCTCTAGTGGTGTTGAAAATAGTCCTGGAATTTTTGCAGGTGGTGATTGTGTAACTGGTCCTGCTACTGTGATTAGAGCAATAGCTGCTGGCAAAGTAGCTGCAGCTAATATAGATACTTATCTTGGGTATAACCACATTATAAGTTCTGATGTTGAAATTCCAAGTGCAAGACTAGATGATAGACCTCTTTGTGGACGAGTTAATACTTCTGAAAGAGATGCTGATATACGTAAAAATGATTTTGAAATTATTGAATATGGAATGACATGTGAAGAAGCTCATCAAGAATCTTATAGATGTTTAAGATGTGATCACTTTGGATATGGAGTATTTAAAGGAGGTAGAATTAACAAATGGTAAAACTTAAAATTGATAATATAGATATTGAAGTAAAAAAAGGAACTACCATCTTAGATGCAGCTAAATCTTTTAAAATTCAAATTCCGAGTTTATGTTATTTAAAAGATATTAATGAAATAGGCGCTTGTCGTGTTTGTATTGTTGAAGTAAAAGGAAAAGATAAATTATTACCTGCTTGCAATAATGTAGTTGAAGAAGGTATGGAAATTTTCACAAATAGTCCTAGAGTTAGAGAAACTAGAAGAACTAATATAAAACTTATACTTTCACAGCATGATTGTCATTGTGCAACTTGTGTAAGAAGTGGTAACTGCAATCTACAAAATATAGCTAATGATTTAGGAGTTATTACAATTCAATATAAAAGAATGATCGAGCCTTATTTATGGGATGAGCAATTCCCATTAATACGTGATGCAAGAAAATGTATTAAATGTATGAGATGTATTCAGGTTTGCACTAAAATACAAAATCTTAATATATGGGATGTTTCAAATACAGGTACTAGAACAACTGTTGACGTTTCACTCAATAGAAAAATTCAAGATTCAGATTGTTCATTATGTGGACAATGCATAACTCACTGCCCTACTGGAGCTTTAAGAGAAAGGGATAATACCCAGAAAGCATTTGATATTCTTTCAAATAAAGATAAAATCACAATACTTCAAATCGCTCCTGCTGTTAGAGCGTCTTGGGGTGAATCTCTTGGACTTACAAAAGAAGAAGCAACAGTAAAAAGACTTGTTTCTGCACTTAGAAAAATTGGCTTTGATTATATCTTTGATACTAACTTTGCTGCTGATTTAACTATAATGGAAGAATGTAGTGAATTTTTAGAAAGATTAAAAAATAATACAAATTTGCCTATGTTTACATCATGTTGTCCAGCTTGGGTTCGATTCTTAAAATCTCAATATCCTGATATGACTAAAATGCTTTCTACTGCAAAATCTCCTCAACAAATGTTTGGAGCTATTGCAAAAAGCTATTATGCAAAACTTTTAAATGTAGATCCATCAAAGATATATTGTATCTCTATAATGCCTTGTATTGCTAAAAAACATGAAGCTGAAATTCCTATTATGAATGATGCTGGATACGGTCAAGATATAGACTTGTGTCTTACTACTCGTGAAGTAGAGAGAATGATAAGATCAGAACATATTATAGCTAAAGATTTAAACGAATCTGACTTTGATACACCTTTAGGAATAGGTTCTGGTGCTGGTATTATTTTTGGTTCTACTGGTGGTGTTATGGAGGCTGCTCTTAGAACTGCTTACTTTTTAACATGTGGTAAAAATCCTGATCCAAATGCCTTTAAAGAAATTCGAGGTATGAATGGAATTAAGGAAGCCACTTTTGAAATTAATAATACTAAATTAAAAGTAGCTGTGATAAGTGGTTTGGGTAATGCTAGAAATTTAATTAAAAATTTAAGAAAAGGAAATGTTTATTATGACTTTATAGAAGTAATGGCCTGTCCTGGTGGTTGCTCTGGTGGTGGCGGACAACCAATTAAAGATGGTATAGAACTTGCAGAAACTAGATCAAAGAAGCTTTATGAGCTTGATGAATTATCTGACATCAGATTTTCTCATGAAAATCCATCAATTTTAAATGTATATAAAGAATTTTTAGAAAAACCTTTATCTAATGTCTCTCATAAGCTTTTGCATACTAATCACAACTTATGGGAAATGCCTCTTTCTCCTGGACTTGATATAAATGATAATTAATTTAAATATATAAAGATAACAGTATAGAAATTTAAAATTTCTATACTGTTATTTTACATTATCTATTTTGTTTTTTAACTATAAAATTCAATAATTTCATCTTTTAAAAGCTCAGCTGTACCACAGCCAACATTTTCAGTATAAAATTTGTTAAATCGTTCATCGTATACATACATTTCTCCTAGTCCTATATGCGTTTCTTTGAAATAATTTTCATATAAATTATATAAATAAATTTAATCCTGAATCTTCAGTAGCACCTAGATAAGATGCAACTCCTCCTATTTCAACGCCATCAATGAATTCTTCTTTTTTTATTCCCATAAGATCCATGCTCATAGCACATGCAACAACCTTAACCCCCATATTTATTGCGTTAGTTATCAAACTTTCTAAATCGTCAACATTATGCTTTTTCATTATTTGTTTTATCATTGCAGGTCCCATTCCCATCATGTTCATTTTAGATAATGGTAATTTTTCTGGATGTCCTGGCAACATAATATCAAACATCTTCTCCATAGTATCCTTATTTACTTTTGGCTTATTTTTACTTTTTAATATATTAAGACCCCAGAAAGTAAAGAACATAGTAACTTCCTTTCCCATAGAAGCTGCTCCAGTAGCTATTATAAATGATGCTATAGCTTTATCAAAATCTCCACTAAATACTACTAAAGTTGCTCCATTTTTATCTACAGCCGCATTTGAAGATAGTACTTCCTCTTTCTTTGTTCCTTTTTGTATATAAGCTACAAAAGCATTTTTACTTTTATTAAATTCTGATTTAAGTAAAGTATTATTAGTTTTTTCACACCATGCTTTTATATCCTTACTAAATCCAACATCACTTGCTTTTGCCTCTAAAATTTGACCTTCTTCCATTTTATTAATTTCTTCAAATACTCTTCTTATCGGTCCTGGACATTGAAGTCCACAAGCATCTAACGTAACTTTTGCATTTATTTCTGTTATATCTAAATCTTCTAAACTCATAGCTGCTACCTCTTCTTTTATCTCGTTAAGTTTTTCATGTTGATTCTTTAAGTTTTCTTCTGCTCTTTTTACATACATATAAGTCTTTAAACCACCATCTATGTTAGTGCAATTTATTCCTTTTTGTTTTAATATTCTACAAGCTACATATCCACGTAACCCTACTTGGCATGTAACATATATATGTTTATCTTTTGTTATCTCATTTAATCTATTTCTCAAATCACCAAGAGGAATGTTAATTGAATTATCAAATTTCCCAGTAACTAATTCAAACTCTTCTCTTACATCTAAAATTATAGAATTACTTTTATCTATATTATCTATTTCATCCCATTGAATTGTATCAACTATTCCTTCTATAATATTTGCTGCATAGTATCCTAACATATTAACTGGATCTTTTGCTGAATTGTATGGTGGTGCATAACACACCTCAATGTCTTGTAAATCAAAAACACTAAAATTCCCTTTAATTGCTGTAGCTAATATATCAATACGTTTTTCAACTCCACTCATTCCTACAGCTTGAGCTCCAAATATTTTCCCATCCTTAGGATCAAACAACATTTTAATTGCTATTGGAAAAGACCCTGGATAATATCCTGCATTAGAACCTGGATGTATATGAATTGCTTTATAATCAATCCCTAGTCTTTTAAGCGTTTTTTCATTATTACCAGTTGCAGCTACTGTATAGTCAAATACTTTGGCAACTGATGAACCAAGGCTTCCTTTATACTCCTCATTTTTTCCAATTATATTATTAGCAACTAATCTACCTTGACGATTTGCAGGCCAAGCTAGAGGAATCATTGTAGGCTTCTTATTTACAAAATCCATAACTTCAATTGCATCTCCTAGTGCAAAAATGTTTAAATCAGAAGTTTTCATATGCTTATCTACTACAATAGCTCCTCTTTCATTTAACTCAATGCCTGCTTCTTTAGCTATTCTAGTTTCTGGTTTAACACCAATTGATAAAATTATCATATCAGTATTAATTTTTCTTCCACTTTTTAAAACGATTTTCTTTCCTTCGTCTTCAAAAGACTCTACACCGTCTTTTAAAATTAATTCTACATTCTTATCAATTAAATGATCATGTACTATACTTGCCATTTCTATATCAATTGGAGCCATTACTTGATCACTAGCTTCTACTAAAGTTACATCAATGCCTCTTTCCTTTAGATTTTCAGCCATTTCAAGTCCTATAAATCCTCCACCTATTACAACTGCTTTTTTAGGATTTTTATTATCAACAAATTCTTTTATTTTATCCGTATCTGGTATATTTCTAAGTGTAAATAAATTATCACATTTATCAATTCCTGATATTTTAGGTTTTAAAGGACTTGCTCCTGGAGATAATACTAAAATATCATAGTCTTCTTCATAAACTTCATTACTCTTGTAATCTTTTATACTAACTTTTTTATTTTCCTTGTCTATTTTTATAACTTCACTTAAATTTCTTATATCTAAATTGAATTTTTTACTCATTTCTTCTACAGTTTGAACTATAAGTTTTTCTCTATCATTAATGGTCCCTCCTATATAATATGGAAGTCCGCAATTAGCAAATGATATATATTCACCTTTTTCAAACATAATTATATCTAAATTTTCATCTAGCCTTCTAAGTCTAGCCGCAGTAGATGCTCCACCTGCAACTCCACCAACAATGATAACTTTTTTAGACATTTTATCTCTCCTTACTTTATTATTTTTAACATAAACATTTCTATGAAATAGTATTCTCTAATATTGCTTTCTGTATTTATTTAAATGCTACAAGTCTTTGTTTCTTATATTTTAATAAAGTTATACCATAATAAGCTTATTAGAATCTGTGACTTTATCACACAAATATAAAATTAGTTTTAATATTGTTTAGTATATTTCCTTTATTTAAAACAGCTACTATAAATTCTTCTTAACAACATAACTTTTCTTCTATTAAAATTAGACTTTAACATTTCAATTTGATATTATACAAATATATAGAAATGTATTCTAATAAAGGTAAATAATAAATATGTTACATAAGGAGAAAAGATGAAAAAAATACTAATAGTAGAAGATGACATTATCTTAAATTCTGGATTATGCTATAATCTCCAATTAGATGGCTATGTTGTTACACCAAAATATAACATAAATTCAACATTAAAAATTCTAAATATAGAAAATTTTGATTTAATCATTCTGGATGTAAATTTACCTGATGGTAATGGTTTTGATTTATGTAAAAGCATAAAACAAATTCAAGATACTCCTATAATTTTTTTAACTGCTTGTGATTTAGAAGATGATATACTTTCTGGATTTAAACTTGGCGCTGATGATTACATAACAAAACCCTTTAGTATAAATATATTTAGACAAAAAATAGCTGCAATACTTCGTAGATGTAATAAAAATTTATTTTCTTGTATTTATAAAGATTCTAATCTTACAATGGATTTCAATGAAATGACAGCAACTGTTAATAATAAAGCTATTTCATTTACTCCAACAGAATTTAAAATGCTAAAGATCTTAATTTCCAATAAAGGACAAGTTCTTACTAGACAAGTTCTTCTTGAAAAGCTCTGGGATTGTGATAGAAACTTTGTAGATGAACATACTTTAACTGTTAATATAAATCGTCTAAGAAATAAAATTGAAACTAAAAATGTTAAATACATAAAAACCATCTATGGTATGGGGTATATGTGGGTAGGTGGAAAATACAATGAAAATTAATTTATCATTCAATAAAATTTATAACTTAACTATATCACTGTTAATTTTGCTTTTTATAAGTTTTACAGCTTTTATTTTTATCAAAATAGAAAATTTCAACGTGAAAATTTTAACTCTTTTATTTGCTTTATCTTATATTTTTCTTGGATTAATTTTTATTATTTTAATAAGAGAAAGAATTATCTATACATTTAAAACTATAGATAATTGCATCGATGATATGATCTCTGGAAAGGATAATATTGCTTTTAATCTTGAAGATGAAACTTTGGTATCTAAATTTCAAAATAAATTAAAAAAATTATATAACTTAATGCTTGAGAGTAGAAATAAAAGTGAAATAGAAAAAATAGAAATTCAAAGTTTAATTTCTGATATTTCTCATCAAGTTAAAACTCCTATTGCAAATTTAAAATTATATAATTCTACCTTAATTGAAAGAGAACTTTCTAAAGAAAAAGTTAATGAATTTTTATTATTAATAAACAATCAATTAAATAAATTAGACTTTTTAATGCAGTCAATAATAAAAATGTCTAGACTTGAAACTGGTTTAATATCTTTAAATATAAAGTCTTCTCTTCTCTGTAATACGATTGCATCTTCTTTAGGCAATATAATATTTACAGCAGAAAAGAAAAATTTAAATATTAATGTATCTTGTGATTCTTCATTAATTGTAAAACATGATGCCAAATGGACAAGTGAAGCTATTTTTAATATTTTAGATAATGCAGTAAAATATACTCACTGTGAAGGTAATATTTCTATAAGTGTTACTCCTTTAGAGATCTTTACTAAAATAGATATAAGCGATGATGGCATTGGTATAAATTCTAAAAATATATGTAAAATTTTTAATCGTTTTTATCGAGAAGAAGATGTTTATGACATTTCTGGTATTGGCATCGGTCTTTATCTTTCTCGTGAAATCATTTCAAAAGAAGGTGGCTATATTAAAGTAAGTTCAAGTAAAGGTAACGGATCTACTTTTTCAATATTCTTATTAAATCAATAGCTATTTTTTGATTTAGTCAATTTTTTATCAGAATATTGATATATGCATAAATAAAACTGGATAGAGATGTGATTTAAAAGTAGTATTTATATTTTAATATAAATCATAAGCAAATTATCTCAAATTTGTAACATTATATTTTTAAACTGTGAGATTTTTGTTACATTTAGTTTCTAAAATATATATTGAAAATACATTTTAGAAAGAGGTAATTATATGAGTAATGAAAATTCGTCTAAATCTAATAAAAAATCAAAAACTAAAGTAATTTCTTTAATTTTAATAATGTTCTTAGTTATAATCTTGACTAGTATATGGTATCTTCATAGTAATAATATGATAATTTTTAAAGAAAGTAAAATACATGAAGTATATGTTGATTTAGGAGAATTTACTGTTGGTTTAAACGATACTTCTAAAAATAGATATTTTAAAGGTAAACTTTCTGTAGGTTATAATAAAAAAGATAGTATTGCTAAAAATCAATTAACAAAAGAGAATAAACTTCCTATTGTAAAAGATATAGTAAATAATTATTTTAGAAATAGAGATTATGATTATTTAAATGATTTAAATAATGAAAAGAAAATTAAACAAGAATTACTTGATGTAATAAATAAAAATCTTCAGGACTTTAAAATTATAGACATAAGATTTTCTCAATATTTATTGCAATAAATATACTAAACTTAATAAGGGGTTTTAATATGTCATTATTAGAAACTATTAATTTAAGTAAACAATATGAACAAGGTCTAAATATTGTTAAAGCTTTAAACAATATAAATTTAAAAATAGAGAAAGGAAACTTTATTGCTATAGTAGGTACATCCGGCAGTGGAAAATCTACTTTACTTCATATGTTAAGTGGTCTTGATAGACCTACTTCTGGGCAAGTTTTTGTTAATAATAAAGATATTTCTAAGTTTACTGAGGATGCTCTTACTATTTTTCGCCGTCGCAATATTGGTTTTATATTTCAAAATTATAATTTAATTCCTATGTTGAGCGTTTGTGAAAATATATTACTTCCTCTTCAACTTGATGGGAATAATATCGATACTGATTTTTTCAACAAAATTGTTACTATATTAAAGTTAAAAGAAAAACTTTCTTGTCTTCCTAACCAGCTATCAGGTGGACAACAACAAAAGGTTGCCATTGCACGAGCATTAATTACTAAACCAACAATTATACTTGCTGATGAACCCACAGGAAATCTTGATAGTAAAACAAGTCAAGAAGTTTTAGGATTACTAAAAATTTCAAGTGAACTTTTTCATCAAACAATTGTTATGATTACACATAATGAAGAAATAGCTCAACTTGCTAATTCTATAATTCGTCTTGAAGATGGAAAAATAATAAATTAGAACTATAATCTAAATATTAAAACATAGACTAAATAAAAAAGGAGGGGTAATTATATTTGAAAATGACAATAAAAAAGTTATTTTTATGCTTTGTAAAAAAAGCTTTAAAGCTAATAAAATCAGAAATGTACTTGCAATTTTCTCTATAATATTAACTACTGTGTTATTTACAAGCTTATTTACTCTAGCTTTTAGTATATGCAAATCTGCTGAAATTTCAACAATGCTTGAACAAGGTAATTCATCAAATTTCACTTTACAATATATAACAAAATATGATTTTAACAAAATGAAGGAGCATCCTTTAGTAAAAGATATAGGTATTTCTATACCTATATCTAAAATTACAAATAAAGAATTTATTAATTCAAATATTCAAATGTTATATTGTAATGAAATTTATGCCAAATGCAATTTTTCCTATCCTAAAATTGGAACTATGCCCATAAAATCAAATGAAATAATGACTAGTACAAAAGTTTTAGATATGTTTAATATTCCTCATAATATAGGTGCATATTTATCTTTAAATGGTAAAGATTTTGTATTAACAGGATTTTATGATAATTCTTATGTTGAAAGTAATAATAAAATTTATGTTTCAGAAGAGTTCTTAAAAAATAATTTCATACATTACAATGAATTAAATTCTGATAAAATAATTGTTGCTGATATAATATTAAAAAATAATTTTAATGTTAACAAAAAAATTAATAGAATATTAAACGATTGTAATATAGAATCTGATATAAATCTACGTATTAATTGGTCATATGATTTTATTTGTAGTCCCGAAATAATTTTTTCTTTATCTCTTGTAATTTTATTTATAACTTTTACAGGATATTTAATTATTTATAATATTTTTCATATATCAATAGTTAAAGATATTCAATTTTGGGGTCTTTTAAAAACTCTAGGGACAACATCAAAACAAATAAAGAAAATTCTTTTTATACAAGCTCTTTTTCTTTCAATTATAGGTATACCCATAGGCATATTTTTAGGTTATATGATTAGTATTATTCTTTTACCTATAATTAATAAAACTTTAATGAATAATTTACTTGCTTATCAAAATATTCATTTTTCCTTGCACCCAAATATATTTATTTTAACAACAATTTTTTCTCTTATTACAGTTTTTATCGCTTGCATTAAACCTAGTAAAGTAGCTGCATACATAACACCTATTGAAGCTATAAAGTATTCTCATGTTAGTAAAAATAATATTTTCCTAAAAAGAAACATAAATACAAACGGTAAAATATATAAAATGGCTTTTTTAAATTTATTTAGAGATATAAAAAAATCTATAATTATAGTAATTTCATTATCCCTTAGTTTAATATTGTTTAATGCTGTATTCAACATTGTAAATAATTATAATATAAATATATATTTACAAGAAAATTCATTATGTGATTTTCAAGTTAGTAATAAGAACTTTTTTAGCTATTTGACTTTTCAATATGATAATGAGGATATACTTCCAAATAGCCTTATAAGTTTAATAAATGGCAATGATTATATTAAAGAGAGAGGCTATTTATATTTTGATGGTGTTCCTCATACCGTAAGTATCGACGCATTAAATAATATTAATAATACACTAAATTTAACTTATCCTAAAAGTAAATATTACTTAAATGAAAAATTTGATGAATTTAAAAAAATTGGAAAATGTAATATTAAATTATATGGAATGAATGATTTTCTTTTACAAAAATTACTAATAATTCAAGGAGATCTTAATTTAGAAAAATTTAAAGAAGGTAATTATATTCTTATTTGTCCTACTACATCTAATTATAATAACACAATAAGTTACTATAAAATAGGAGACAAAATTACTATAAAATATGATGATTTTAAAACTAAAACTTATGAGGTTATAGGATTTTGCACTATACCTGATCAATTACATTCAAATTCTAATGGATTTCATGGAGATAAAAATTCAGATTTTAATATTGAATGTATTTTACCAGATAATGAATTCAAAAATCAATTTGATAATCCTTTGTTAGCAAGTTATTACTTTAATGTAGATAATAATAAAATAAATGAAATGCAAAATTTTCTTGAAAATTATACTATGAATATTGATTCCAACATAAAATATAAATCTACTGCCACATATATTTCTGAACTAAAATCAATACAACGCTCCTACAGTATAGTTGGATATGTTTTAGTACTTATTATTGGTTTAATTGGAATACTCAATTTTATAAATTCTTTTATTACAGAAATAATTTCTTATGAAAAAGAATTTGCAATCCTTGAAAGTATAGGAATGACCAAAAAACAAATATTAAAACTTTTAACATATGAAGGATTATATTATGCAATTTTAACTATAATATTTGAAATCACTATAGGTATATATTTTTCTTCTACTATAATTAAATCATTAACTAATAATATAACTTATATTAATTATTGTTTTAAACTTACCCCTATTTTCATAGCATCTTCAATTTTAATTGTTATTTCAATTATACTTCCAAGAATTATATACAAAAATACCTATAAAAAAAGTCTTATTGATAGAATAGAAAATTTTTAATAACAGAAAACCTTGTAATTCTAAAACTACAAGGTTTTATATTTTTTATTTAATATCTGAAAGTTCAATAAGTATTTTACTATCAATTTCATCTTTTTTATGCAAATTGAATTCAATATCATCTAACTCTTCCTCTATCTTTACATTAGGTAAATTGATTATAAATTCACAGCCTTTTTCTTCATTATCTTTTAGATTGATCTCTCCGTTATGAGAATTTACTATATATTTAACTAAAGATAAGCCTATTCCACTTCCCTCTACATTTCTTCTAAAAGACTTATCAACTTGTACAAATCTTTCAAAAACGCTTTTTCTAAAATCTTTTGGAATTCCTATTCCATCATCTTTTATAGTTATGCTTAAATACTCATCATTATTTTGACTTTCAATATTCACAAATATATTTCCATTATCACTTGTAAATTTAATAGCATTAGAAAGAAGATTTAAAATTGCTCTTTCCATATTTTCTGGATCACACTTTATTTCAAGGAACTCACAATCTGTATCGAAAATTATATTCCTTTTTCTAGCTTTCTCATATTCTGCTATTGATAGAGTTATATTTTCAACCAAACTAATAATTTCACAATTAACAAAATTCATTTTAAAACATCCAGCATCAAACTTAGTAACATCAATAATGTTATTAATAAGTCTTAACATCCTAGAACAATTTTGTGAAATTGTGTTTTCATATTTATTGTAATATTTTAAAAATTCTTCTTCATTATAATTGTACATTCTTAAAAGTTGAAAAGATGAAATGATTATATTAAGTGGTGTTCTAAGTTCATGAGATATGTTTGCAAAAAATTGACTCCTCATTTCCTCTTCTTCCTTCAATTTATACATTTCATTTTTTTGATTAACCACTTCATAACTTAACTCCTTGTTTTCTTTAGACTTAGTTATTATTTCTATAAATACACTGATTATTATTATGAAAAAACCTAATGCCAATAGACAGCGATTTAATACATACATCATCTTTTCGTCTTTATATAAACTTTTAACTAGTAAAATTCTGCTCAAAAACATAACACTTAAACTAGCAAAAGTTATAAAATAATTAAATTCTTTTTCTTTAAAGTATTTTATACATACTTCTAATATTAATAAGTACGTCGCTAAATTTATTATACACTTAATAATCATAAGAATATTTATATTAATTGCATGTGAATAGTACTGCATTATATTTAACTCCATTAATATAAATAATACATTAGAAATCAAAACAAATATTACTGTAGCAAATCTATTTTTACAAATACCTTTGGTTACTTTGTTTTGATTGAATATAGTTAAATATAATAATAGCGTTCTAAATATTGATGCAAAACCTACAAATGATGAGTTAGAATGCATAAGAACACTTATATTTATATGTTTTGTTAAAAAATCAACTATTAAAAATTCAGAATATATAGATAGATAGATTAGTGAAAACATAAAAAAATAATTTTCTTCGTATAAATAATAATATAAAAAACAACAAAACACTGATATAAATCCTATTATATAATTTATACCTTTTATATCTTTAACAAGAGTTAATTCAGCTAAATCTACATTATTAACCATAAAAATATTCAATTTAAATATAATATAAAAGCTAATTACATTTGTTATTATAAGCAATATTAACTTTTTGTTAATCCCCTTTATCCCTTCCGTCAGCACTTTAAAAGTCCCCCCTGTTAAATAAGTTAAGTATTTTCTTTCTGTTTATATAAAACACATACTCATATATAAATTTATTAACAACATTGAGATATTAATTCAGTACATATATATTGAAATAAATTCCATATTTATATATGTTTATATAAAATATCCTATTAATTCCTGTCCGTATTATAGCATTAATTTAAATTAATTAAAATAGTATTTGTATCTTTAATACTTATATCACCTAACACTAATCCTTAATTATTAAAGTAAATGATTGTGATCCTGCATTGCCACCAGTATCCATAAGCATAGGGATAAATGCTGTAATTATTCCAACTATTCTATCTTCTTTGTCAACTACAGTCATATCAGCTTTTAAATCCAAAAATTCAATTGTCATTATTGCACCTTCTGATATTATTTTAGCTATATCTACTGAATTCATATCTTTAAAATAACTACCTATAAAACCACCTTAAATTAAGTTCATTTTATAGATAGATACTTATACTATTTAGTTATACATTTACTGTGTTAATTTCTTTTCTAAACTTTTTGATTGCTTTCTTTGAGCCTCTTTTTAAATCTTTGTCTAATTTTCTTTCTTTAAAACTTACAAATAATTGATTCAAATCATAATCTTTTGGATACAATTCTTCTGCTGTAAATTCCAACTTTAATCTTTTAAAATTCACTTCTACAAATTCATTATTTAAAAATACAACTACATTATTAAATCTATCTTTTGTTTTATAGACTACTGCACTAACCTTTTTATCTAATAATAAAACTTTATCACCTATTTTATAGTCATACTCATTAATTATATCTTCATATTCTAAGTTTTCATTTTCAGTTTTATTCTTTAATAATTTTCTTGAATCTATAATCTCATAATTATATTCTTTGCTCTTAAAATATCTCTTACTTCTATCAAGTATAACATCATCAATGCCCATTTTTTTTGCAATATATAAGGCGTTACTTTCCCCACTTTTTCCTATATTAAGCCTATACATAGGTTCTAAAGTATCTTTTTTAAATTCCATTGCAGCATTTTCAAAATGTGGATGATTATAAGAAAAATTTTTAATTTCACCATAATGAGTGGATGCAACTGTTATACATCCTTTTTTATAAAACTCCTCTAATATCGCAATAGCTAATGCTGCTCCTTCATTAGGTTCTGTACCACTTCCTATTTCATCAAATAAAAGCAATGTATTTTTAGTGCTTTCTCTTAAAATTCTTGATAAATTACCAACATGTGATGAAAATGTACTTAATGAATTTTCAACGCTTTGATCATCACCAATATCAACAAATATATTATCAAACACAGCCATTTCAGAGTTTTCATTTGCACTTATATGAAATCCACTTTGGATTGCCATTGTAAGAATTCCCACTGTTTTTAATACTACTGTTTTTCCTCCAGCATTAGGACCAGTAATTATTAAACTTCTATATTCCTCTCCTATTTTTAAATTTAAAGGTATTGAATTTTTAATCAATGGATATCTTCCATCTACTATATTAATAAAGCCGTGATTATTTAATTTAGGTTTAACGCCTTTAATATCCTTACTATATTTTGCTTTAGCTAATATCATGTCATATTCAGATATAACTTCAACATTAACTTTTAATTCTCTAATTCTTGAAAAAATCATTTCTGTTAAAGTTGATAGTATCTTATATTCTTCAATGCTTTCTTCACCCCTTAAAGAAGCTAGTTCAACTGTATATTTAGATATTATGTTTGGCTCCATAAATACAGTGTTTCCTTTTGAAGATACTTCCACAATACTGCCACTAACTTGATTTTTATATGAAACTTTTATTGGAACAGTATATCTTCCATTTCTTTGACTTACAAAAACTTCTTGCAAATATTCTCGATTAGATGGACTTTTTATAAATTTTTCAAGTTTTTCATTTATCTTTCCTTCACATAAATCAATGTGCTTTCTTATTTTTTTCAATTCTTTTGTTGCATTAGAATCAATTATCGTACCTTTAATTGATATTGAAATTTCCTCTTCTATATATTGAAGTTCAGTTATATTTTCTCCATAGCTGCTTAATGTAGGCGCATATCCTTCTTTGTCTTTAATAAATAATTTTACTTTTCTACATCCTCTTAAAAAATCACCAATAGTTATTAATTCTGAGGGTTCAAGCACTGCCCCTTTTTCCATTTTATTCAATAATGGATTTATATCAAATATTCCTTCAAGAGGCATATGATAAGATGCATCTATAAGTCTTCTTCCTTCTGAAGTTTCATTTAACATTCTATTTACTTGCTTTAAATTCTTACTTGGCATAAGTTTATCTATTAAATTTTTACCTAAATTGCTTATACAATATGATTTTACAATTTCTTTTAAATTTTCATAATTTAATTTTTCTATTGTTATATTATTCATTCTTTTCGTCCTTCTTTTTTTAAATTCAAGTCACGAAAATCTATATAGATTTCAAGATTTAAATTATATTATTTTAGTAATATTATTGTTTTTAAGCCTATAAATATAATTACAAAATAAATAAAGCCATGGATATCTCCACGGCTAAAAAATCAACATTAATAAAAGATATAGTTATTTATATCTTTTAAAGTAAAGTTATTTCATGACTCGTAGTGTATCTATAATAATTAATTTTTCCATCAACAAATAAAGGTTCTATAACCCATTTTTTGATGAATATTAAATTAGTTATAATTAAATACTTACTACACTCACAAAAATACCTTCCTTTTTCTGAAATCTATATATTTTTATATTATTTTAAAACTTATAGTTTGTCAATAATAAATTTTAAAATAATAATCTTTATTCTACTCAAAGTATTTACATAAATTAAATATATCTATTTTTCTTATAGTATCTACCATCACATCATCTTTTGATAAATCTTGATTACCTGAATTTACATTATCAAAACCTATACATTTCATTCCAGCTCTTTTAGCAGCTTGTACACCATTATGAGAATCTTCAACTACTATACAATTTTTTGGACTTATACCTAACTTTTTGCTTACTTCTATGTAAACATCAGGATATGGTTTACTTCTTTCAACTTCTTCTCCACTTACTATACAATCAAAAGCACCATGTAAATTAAACTTATCTATAACAGCTTCTATTAAACTTCTAGGAGAAGATGATCCTATAGCTGTCTTTATATTATTTTTTCTTAAAGCATTTAATAATTCTCTAATTCCATTTATAGGTTCTAGTGACTCTTCTTTTACTTTGTTAATAATAAGTTTAGATTTATACTCCATAAGCTCACTAACAGATTTCTTTATTCCATATCTTTCTTTTAATTTTGTAAAAATATATTCATTTGTAGCACCTGCATATAATGCTAATTCTCTCTTAGATATATTTATACCCAAGGTATTCATAATTTCGCCATGCACCTGACGATGTATTGGTTCACTATCTATTATTACACCATCCATATCAAATATAAATGCCTTCATAACTTCACACACCCTTTTCTATTTCTTTTATTAATTATAACATAATTAGAATTTTTTACCTATTAATATTTGAAAGTTACTTTTTTAACAACACTTAAATAAGTGTTACTTATAATCTTATTGCTACGACTTATTATATTCTAAGCTTACATATGAAAATAAGGATTATTTTCATAAAACAATCCTTATTTTTTATTGTATATATCTCTAAAAACTCATACTATACTTTAATAATTTAAATTCCTTGTTGCATACAAGTCCTTAAATCATCATCAGGTTCACTTATTAATTGTAGATTAAATGTATCAACTAAATATTGTAGTACATTAGGGCTAAAGAACGCAGGTAAAGTTGGTCCAACAAATATTCCTTTTATGCCTAATGAAAGTAATGCTAAAAGGTCAGCAACTGCTTTTTGTTCATACCAAGATAAAATTATTGAAAGTGGTAATCCATTTACATCTGTATCAAAAGCATCTGCAAGTGCTGTTGCAATTCTAACTGCTGAATATGCATCGTTACATTGACCAACATCTAACAATCTTGGAAGTCCTGCAACTTCTCCAAAATCTAGCTTATTAAATCTATATTTTCCACATGCAAGAGTAAGAATTATACAATCCTTTGGAACTTTCTCTGCAAATTCAGTATAATAATTTCTTCCTGGCCTTGCCCCATCACATCCTCCAATTAAGAAGAAGTGTCTAACTTTCCCATCCTTAACTGCATTTACTATTGTTTCTGCATTACTTAAAGTTGCATGATGCCCAAAACCCACTAATATTTCATGTGGTTCTTCTGATTCTTTAAATCCACCAAGTTCTAATGCCTTTTCTATTATCTCTGTAAAATCTTTGTAACCATCCTTCTCTGCCTTTATATACTTTACTCCATCCCAGCCAACTACACTTGTAGTAAATATTCTATCCTTATATGTTTCCCTAGGTCTCATAAGACAATTTGTAGTCATAAGAATACATCCTGGAATACCATCGAATTCCTTTTGTTGATCCTGCCAAGCTCCACCATAATTACCAACAAGATGTTTATATTTCTTAAGTCCTGGATATCCATGGCTAGGTATCATTTCCCCATGAGTATATATGTTAATTCCTTTTCCTTCTGTTTGCTTAAGTAGCATTTCTAAATCTCTTAAATCATGACCAGAAACAATTATAAATGGTCCTTTCTTAATATGTACATTAACCTTGTGTGGCGTTGGATTTTTATAAGTTTCAGTATTAGCTTCATCTAATTTTTTCATAACTGCTACACTCATATCTCCAGTTCTCATTGTCATTCTAATTAGTTCTTCAACACTTAAATTACCATTTGTTGTACACTCTAGTCCTCTAAAATAAAAGTTATCAACTTGATCATCATAATAACCTAAAAATCTAGCTTGATGACCATAAGCACTTATACCTTTTAATCCATAAATAATTGTTTGCCTAAGTGATCTTACATCTGCATCTATATTTTGATCAAACATAATTCCAGCTTTTTTAGAGTCTTTAAGCATTTCTTCCTTGGTTTTAGTTAAATCATAAGTTGCTTCTTCTGGATATTCCTTATCATTCCCTACTTTATTTCTCAATTCTTCTTTGATTTTTTGAGAATCTCTAAGCATTTCAACATGAACTTCTGCATCAAAATTAACATTAGTAAGTGTCGTAAATAATGAATTTTCTACGAATCTAACAATACTCTTATCTATGTTTTCTCCCTTTTCTATAAGTTCCATTGCATAAACACTTATACCTTTACATTGGTATATAAGTAAATCTTGAAGATTAGCTACTTCAGGTGTCTTTCCACATACACCTAATTTAGTACAACCTTTTCCCCCTGCTGTTTGTTCGCATTGATAACAAAACATTGGATTTTCTTCCATAACATATCACTCCTATTAAAATTAGTCTATCTTAATTGTTTCACTTAATAATAATTAATATGTACTTATTTCTATTTTTATAAAAAAAATCTTTAACAATACTCTAAATGAACATTGTCAAAGATTTTATTATATTTGAAAATCTCAATATTTAAATTAAAACAAAACATATAAGTAGAAAATTATATACTTCTAACTTTAAAAACTTTCATAATTAAATTAAAATTCTATAATCTCAGATACAATTCCTTGTTCCTTCATTTCCTCAATTGCACCTTTATATTCTTCTATTTGTGGTGCAATCTTAACTGCTTCTTCATAACAATATAATGCTTTCTTCTCATCATCAAAATGATGATAACAAGCTGCTAATTTATTAAGTAATAAATGATTGTTCTTGTTTATTTTTAGTGACATTTTGTAGTACTTAATAGCTAACTTATAGTTAAGACTAAACTTGTCATTTTCTTTAAACTCTAAAACATTTTCTCTATTCATATAGATATTTCCGATACACTCATATACAGTACACATTAAACTACTATAATTATGCTTTTCTTCTTCTGTAAATTCTTGTTCACCTTTTCTAAAATAATCTAATGCATTATCAATATCACCTAACTCTGCATAGCAAAACCCTATGTGAATAAGACTCAACGACTCCTTGCTAAGTTCATAATATTCATCAAATAATTTAATTGCCTCATTAAAATTTCTTGAAGCTCTGTAAATAAGTCCTTTTATAAACATTGCATAATAATTCTTAGAATCAAATTCTAATGCTTTACTCGCAAAATATAATGACTTTTGAAGTTTTCCTTTTTTTAAATCACTCATAGCAATGTTGTTTAGAACTAATGAAAGTTCCTCTTCTGTTTTTATAATTCCGCCTGTTATATTTATCTTGTTTTCCTTTAAAAAATTATCTATTTTATCTTTTAAGTTTTCTTTCATTTCATCTACACCTACTTTGGTATTTAATTTTTAATTACATTTTAACATAAAAGTGAAATTTTTAGTGAATATATTATAAATAAAAGAAAATGAATATTATTTTACTTTTTAGTAAAACTATACTTGGAGGTGTTCTTATGGTAAATCTAAGTATGAAAGAAAGAATGTTGTTGCAAGATGAAAAAAGTCATGAAGAATTATGTGTTGAAAAATACAATAGATATTCTGATAAAGCTTGCGATGTAGAATTAAAAAATTTATTTTCAACATTAGCTCAAAAGGAACAACAACATTTAGATACTATTAATCAAATGTTAAGTGGAAGTGTTCCAAGTGTAAATCAAGGTCAACAATCTAATCAAAATCAAACTGCTAACCAAAATCAAACTTCTATGCAAAACATGAATATGAATAATGCTACTAATTCTCAATTAACTCAAAATGATATTAGTAATGATAAAATGTTATGTCAAGATTCATTATCTACTGAAAAATATGTATCTTCTACCTATAATACAACTATATTTGAATTTAAAGATAAAAATATGAGGCAAGTGTTAAATCATATTCAAAAAGAAGAACAAGAACATGGTGAACAACTATACAATTATATGAGTCAACATGGAATGTACAACTAATTAAACTAAGGCATAAATAAAATCACAAAAATGGATTCAAGTAATCTGAATCCATTTTTTATTTAAAACCTAATTAATATTCTAAAATAATTTCTTTATTCTAATCTAGATTTCTACTTCAATTATGCTGTTTTGTTCATGTTCAATTTCTTTTAAAGCTTCAATACATATAATATAATACTTATGTTCATATTTCTCTTTATTAAGCATTACTTTTGTATGTATGTTTGAAAAAGACTTTACTACTATAATAATAAATGCAAGCAATATAGCTAATGTCATAATTGGTCTGTTAGAATATTGTGTGGAAATTCCTCCCAAAAAAGCAACTACAGCTATCATAAATATATTTAAGTAATATTTTTCTGAATATGCCCTACAAGATATAAATCTCTCATTTAAATATGCCTTTTCTAAATCTATGTCCAAATTTTTATTTTTTAAATAATCATTCTTTACTCTTTCATACATTTGTCTAATATCTTTATCACTGTCTTTGTATTTAACATAGTCTAAATGTATATTACCAAATGGTCTATTTCCAATTGCATGTTTTCCTCTCATCTCTCCATCTCCTATATATAACACTTTTACTATATTATGTATTATTTTTATAAAAAAATAAAGAGGTAAATATAGAAAATTAATTTCTATAAATACATCTAATTTCTACTCTCCATATTTTTTGCTGTATTTGACTTCAACTTTTATATTAGGATACTTTTTACAAAACTGGCTAATTACATAATAGCAGCTTGGACACGGCTCTAATTTAGTATATAAAATAAGAGTACCTTCATCTTTCAAGGCTTTCTTCTCTATTTGTCTATGTATTTCTTCAAATATCTTTTTTTCACTATCATTAACTCTGTTATATCCTATTCCTAAATTACCAAGCTTATTAACTTTACTACTTTTAAAAGTTGCATTTTCTAATAAAGTTACCTTGCAATAGTTCTTTATATCATTACTTCCGCTTATTGCTTTAAACTCTTTATTATCATATGTTGCCACAGCTATATTTATAGAATCCTGTAAAGCCATACTTTGATTTATGTTAAAAGTTGATTTTTCTTTTTCATCAACTTTCATATATTTATGTATATTCTTTATTAAACGTTGTATTCTTGGTATGTTACTACTTAAATAATCATGATATTCTACAGAACCTTCCTTAGCTATAATATGTTCATACTTTATTTTTTTAGGTATTTCTATAGATATTGTTTTAATCTTAGACTGACTATTATACTTTTGTTTCACATTTTCATTTTTAATAAGAACCATTTTTTTCAATAATTCAATATCTTTTGTATAAAGATATTCCTTATTTATTTCTTTTTCTAAATTTTCTAATCTAATCTTACCTTCTCTACTTATTATTCCAGATATATCATCTTTTATTTCTTCTATAGCCTTTATTATATCTTCAACATTATCTTGAATGCTAGATTCTCGTTCATATTCAACTCTATCTATATTTAATTTTTTTATTGCACTTATTTTTTCACATAACCTATTATGCTCATTTTCAAATAATATCATCTTTTTTATATAATCAATTAAATCGCTAGTATCATAAACTTTATAAGTAATTTCAGGATTATTAATATATGTATGTAGAATCTCTATTACACTATTATCTACTTGAAAAATTTTCACAATATCCGCTTTAAATTTTTCTTCATCAAACTTATTTATCTCATATCCTTCTTTTTTCAATGCATCTTTAAATTCATCTAAATTATTTATCTTAATCCGACTTTTTTTTGTCTTCTTTGATAAAGTATTTATTGGAATCTCTTCTTCAATACTTTGAGTATTGCCTCTTAAAGAATTAAAAGTTTTCTTTTCCTGCACAATAACTCCTCCAAATTAACGTTTTTAGTACATATTTTTTATCTTATGAATAAGATTTCAGAGAATATACTAACTTATATTATACATTTTATTTTACAGTATGCAATTACAACTAAAATACTTAAACATATCATGTGGGATTTTATATTTTCACTCTAGTTTATACTTAGTTATTGATTGCATAAAAATACTCTCCTTTCAAAGTTATAGATTTTTAATCTTTCTACTTTAAGGAGAGCATATATTTTTTAATAATACAATCTTGGTATATATTATTAAGTTATTATTTATAAATTGAAATCAATTAATTTAACTTAAATTTTAAAAATAATCTGAAAAATATGGTGACTGCTGCTCTATTGCATCTTCCAACATATCTACAGTCTTAGAACTACACACAATACGTCCAATTCTATGCAGATAATCTGGGCGTTTATATCCTAATAACATAGTTGTCATAGTTTGAATATCGATTCTATCTGTAGTTTTTTCTACTGAATGAACTACCTTACCTTTTCCATCATTTGAAATTTTCAATGTAAATGTTCCTTGATTCCAAGCAAGTAATGGATCACTAAGTGTAAATGTCCATTCACGCTCTATAGTATCAGCCTTAAAAGGATATTCTTCAATAAAATGTTCAAAATCAACAATTCTAGCCATAAAATATGGTGAAATAATTTCTTTTATATCAGCATCCTCCAATAAAAATGCTAATGGCTCATCTGTAAATGTATTTCCTACGACCTTTGAAATCATAGAAAAATGAGCACTTACAAAGTTCCATAATCCTATTCTTGCATCTTCATTAACAAATATCATATCTTTAATATGAAAAACATCATCAGCTATCCAATATATTACATATCCATCTGGTTTATCATCTTCATTGTAATATACTGCAGCCATTATATCATCTGTATCCCACAACCAATATTCATTCCAAGCCAGACTATCTCTCAATAGCGCACCGTGTGTCAAATAAGCAAATCTATTATAAGCTTCTTTCACTTGGTCACTATCTATATGAACACGTCTCACATCTCCAGCTACTTGCCGATTTTTTGGCAACTGATAATCATTAATTTCATATGTGATTTTATCAGATATTATTTCCCATCCCTTCCTGCGATAATAAGGAATAGAATATGGATATAAATAAGATATAAATTGTTTACGTTCTTTCATATTGTATAATGATTGATACAATAGTTTATGCATTAGCCCTTGATTTGAGTACTCCGGATAAGTTCCAACACCAGTAAGACCACCCATATCATATGTGCAATTAAAAATACGAACTTTCATAGGATAAACAGCCACCTGTGAAATCAGATTATCTCCATCAAACCACCCTAATACATCTGCCTGTTTCAATGTTGGTGATTTAGCACGAATAATTTCTTTATCTTGCCAACCAATTTGATTCAGTTCGTGTTCAGTGACTTGAAAAACATATCTTAATAACTGGTTATATTGCTCAAGATGTTCTATTCCAATACTTTTTAACTTTAATTGTTTTTTATTCATATAATATTACTCCTTTAACCAAATTCCGTTTATCTTACTATTGATTATAACATATCTATGAATATCAAATTATTAAAAATCCCAAAAGCACATTATTTAACTCATATTCTTTATATTATTTGAAAGTTTTATTATTTTTGTAAATTTAAACTCTTATTTGATAATTTTTTAGTGTTTGATTGCACATCTTTTTGTATTTCATCCTTTTCTATATCTTCATTAGATACAGATAATTTTCTTGCCAAAATCACTGCAAAAATAGGCATTACTATTAAAGTACATAGTGCTGTGTGTATACCATAGTTATCCGAAACCCATCCAAGTATCGGTGATACAACACCACCCATGGTAACTCCTAATCCCATTGTTACCCCTGAAGCTAGTCCAACATGATTAGGCAAATACTTTTGTCCAAGTGCTATCATTGGGCTATATGGCATATATAAGAAAAATCCTAATGGAATCAATATTATAGTAACTATTATTGGATTTTTTACACTTAGAAAAGCTATTAATAGTGGTAATAAACAAGAATAACCCATTATTATCACCTTTTTATTTCCAGCCTTATCAGCAAGTTTTCCTGAAAATAATGTTCCAACTGCTCCAACAACAATTAATGTAGATAATGCTATACTTCCATGTACTTCTGATTGATTTAATACATGTACAAAATAAAGTGCTAAAAATGTATTAAGTCCGAAAAATACTGTGGATCTGCAAAGAAGTGTAAGTGTTAATCTTCCAAAAGCACCCCACTGATCAACTTTTACTACTTCTTCATTTCTTATACAATTGCCTTCCTTAACTAATTCATTTTCATTTTTAGAAAAATATCTTGATTCGTATAAAAGTATTAGTCCCATTATTATTGCAGGAATACACAATATTATAGTTCCCTTTAAGCCCCAGATTGATAAAATTACTGTTGTTATTATTGGCCCTACTGCAAAACCAATATTTCCACCTGCTGCAAATTGACTCACTGCAGTTGTTTTATTTTCACCTGAAAATTTATTTGTAAGCCTAGCACCTTCTGGATGATATAATGCTATTCCTACTCCACTTAAAGCTACTAAAGCAAATATTATATTATAACTACTTGTAACTCCTGATACTCCAATTCCTATACCACCTAGCAATACACCTGTTCCAAGTGCCCAAGGAAGCGAAATTTTATCTGCATAAATTCCAAATAGAGGTTGTATTATTGATGAGCTTGCATTGGCTGCAAAAATTAAGAATGCTGCTGCTGCATAACTTAAGTTTTTCTCTGATATAAGAAATGGTAACATTGCTGGTAATGCTCCTTGATAAATGTCTGTTACTAAATGTCCAGCTGCAAATAGTCTTATAAATTTTTTGTTCATATTAAACCTTCTTTTCATGTAAGTTTATATTTTTAAGTAATTTTGTATTATTTATCTTTACTTGTAAAAATATAATTTATTCCTTATTATTATATCAAGAGAAAATCTATATTTAAAATACATATTAGGAATAGATCTATACTTAAAAGATATGAATAGATAGGTGAATGATAATGGATATAAGACAGCTTAGATATTTTTTAACCATAGCTGAAGAAGGTCATATAACAGCAGCAGCTAAAAAACTTAATATTTCTCAACCCCCTTTAAGCAAACAGCTTAAATTACTAGAAGAAGAACTTGGAGTAACATTGTTCAATAGAACGAGTAGAAGTTTAGAATTAACAGATGCTGGTATTTTGCTTCAAAATAAATCTTCACAACTCCTTGAGTTGTATAAATCAACTGTTAATGAAATAAAGAATTTTAATGATGGAATAGAAGGAACACTAGGTATAGGAACAGTTTGTTCTTCAGGGATTAATATTTTGCCACAAAAAATAAAGGAATTTTGTAAACAACATCCTAAAATAGATTATGAAATATATGAGGGCAATAGTTTTAAAATAATGGAACTATTAAATAATGGACTAATTGATGTTGGATTTGTGAGAGAACCATTTAATCTATCACTATATAATTCATTTGTAATTAAAGATAATCTTGAAAATAACTTAAATGACTATTTTGTTACAATTGCAAAATCTAAATTCTATGATTCCATAGAAAGTAACACTATTCTCATTAAAGAATTAAAAGATAAGCCATTAATAATTAATCGAAGATACGATGATGTTATAAAAAGTGCTTGTAATAAAGCAGGCTTTGAACCACAGATAATATGTAAAAATGATGATATTATTACATCTTTAAGTTGGGCCGAAGCTGGAATTGGAATTTCTATTTTACCACTTACAGCTTCTAATATCTTACCCAATGTTAATCTAAAAATAAAAAAGATAATAGAACCATCAATTGAGTCATATTTAAGATTAATATGGACTAAAAATAAACCTCTATCAAATATTTCACGTAATTTTATAGAAATGTTTGATAAAAATATTTTTAATTAATCTAGATTAACTCCTTTTTTTAGATACTATAAATAATGGTATTATAAATAGACTCACTTATAGTAAGATTGATTGCCGTCTTTGAAATATGATGAAGGACTTTTTTTATTTATTTTTTAACTTGTCTATAATTTTACTATTATTTTGTTATGTTATCTATATTTCTTAAATATTGTAATATTTCTTATACAATGTTATTTAAAAAAATACCAATAGCAGTAACTATTATACTTACAATCATTAATATTGCTACGTTTGAAATCGCAAGTACGATAGGATGATTTCTCATAAACATTTGATATTTATTTATTTTAATTTCTTCTTCATATACATCAAATATTTTATTTCTACCATTGATAATGCTCATTCCTATTTTATAACATAAACCAATATTTAAAAACTGAATAATAAGTAAGAATTTTGTAAATACAGCTATTGTTGTAAATATAATTGCTAATATTATTATCCCTTCAAAAACTTTCTTAGGTGTAACAAAAGACATTCCTGTCAAAACTAGAAAAAGTACTACTTGAAATTGAATCCATACTGGCATTTCCTTTCTCACTTTCTATATTTTCTTAAATTCTACAAATAATTATTTAAATAATCTGCTAAAGCTCTATTAACTATTTCACTTATAAAAATATTATCATGATTTAAAATAAGAATTTTATTTATATTAGATACACCTCTTTTTATTATTTTAATGAAATTTCTTATACTTCTATTTCATAATAACCTTTTAAATATCCTTCTTGGATCGGCACATCATATTCATCTATAAATAACATAACTCTATTATCATAATGCTTATGCATACATTTAATCAAAAAATTAACTCCATCACAAGTATCTGTAAATGAAGCACTTTTACTCAATATATCATAATATTTTTTCTTATCTACAAAGTAATTATCATTTTCTATTAATTCTTTAAAATCTGATAATCCTACACTTATGTTTTTTTCAATGTATGCACCTTCCTTCTTCTAATACAGTAATAGTAACACATTACAAAAATTTTACCAAGTGATTTGAAAATGTTATCTACATCATTTATCATCTTATAAAATTCTTCAATTTGATTATTCTTTTGTGTATTTTATTTCCTGTGAATATTTAATTATAAAAGAATAAGAGCCTACATTACATAGACTCTCATTCGTATCTCATATTAATTTTTAAGCTCTGTACTAAATATGTATTCGTATATTCAATAAGTTAAGTTCAATTACTCAGTTCACTTTACTTATGTATACATGAACACTTTGCTAAGATAGATCTTATTTTAAAAATACACTAATCTTAGAATATACTTACGTAAATTAAAGCTCCTGCTATTGCTCCTAATATTGGTGCTACTACTGGTATCCATGCATAGCCCCAATCTGAAGTACCTTTATTTGGTACTGGCAATAAAAAGTGAGCAAGTCTTGGTGCTAAATCTCTAGCTGGGTTTATAGCATATCCTGTTGGACCACCTAAACATAATCCCATTGCTAATATTATTACACCTATAGCTACTGGCTGAGTTCCACTTACAAATGGTTGAGCTGTTGCTCCCATTATTGCAAAAATTAATATGAATGTTCCTACAAACTCAGTTATAAAGTTGAATACAGGTTTTCTTATTTCTGGAGCTGTACAAAACACTCCTAATTTTGTAGCTTGATCTTCAGTTTCTTGAAAATGATTATAGTAAGAAACAAGAACTAAAGCTGCTCCTATAAATGCTCCTATAAGTTGTGCTGCTATATACATTGGAACATCAGCCCATGCAAATTTTCCAACAGTAGCTAATGCTATTGTAACTGCAGGGTTAAAATGCGCTCCACTAATATTTCCAAACATATATACTGGAATTGCAACAGCTACAGCCCATCCGCTTGATATAACCATCCATCCTGAATTTTGACCCTTTGTTTTCTTAAGTATTACGTTAGCTACAACAGCATCTCCTAATAATACTAATATTAAAGTTCCAAACATTTCTGCAAAAAATGTTGCCATGTTCATTATATTAGTCCTCCTAAAATCTTATGTTTTTCTATTAATTTATCTTATGAATTTATATAATTTCATTTAAAGAACCCCTTTAAAAGTAAAGGGGTTCTCATAATAGTTATGTATTATCTACTTTTTAATTATCTTAAAATGCAGCTTTAAATATTGCAACTATATCTTTTTCGTTTCCTTTTCTTGGGTTACTGAATGCATTACCATCTTTTAATGCCATTTCAGCCATGTATTCGAAATCTTCTTCTTTTATTCCCATTTCTTTTAAGCTTGTAGGAATTCCGATATCAGTTGAAAGTCTGAACATAGCATCTATAGCTTTTTCTGCTGCTTCCATAACTGATAATCCTTGTATGTTTTCTCCCATGAATTCTGCTATATCAGCAAATTTTTGTGGGTTTGAGATTAAGTTGTATTTTTCAACATGTGGAAGAAGCATAGCATTAGCTACTCCATGTGGCATGTCGTATAATCCACCTAGTTGGTGAGCCATAGCATGAACATATCCTAAGTTAGCATTGTTGAATGCCATACCAGCTAATAATGAACCGTATGCCATGTTTTCTCTTGCTACTAAGTTTTCACCTAAAGCAACTGCTTGTCTTAAGTTGTTTGATATTAATTTTATTGCTTGTATAGCAGCAGCATCAGTTACAGGGTTTGCATCTTTTGATACATAAGCTTCGATAGCATGAGTTAATGCATCCATTCCTGTAGCAGCTGTTAAACCTGCAGGTTTTTTAACCATTAATTCTGGATCGTTGAATGAAGCTAATGGTAAGTTTCTCCAGCTAACTATAACATATTTAACTTTAGTTTTAGTGTTAGTTATAACACAGTGTCTTGTAACTTCACTTGCTGTTCCAGCTGTAGTGTTAACTGCAACTATTGGTGGAAGAGCTTTAGTTAAAGTTTCTATTCCAGCATATTCATAAAGATCTCCTTCATGAGTAGCAACTATACCAATACCTTTACCACAGTCATGAGCACTTCCGCCTCCAACTGTAACTATCATATCACATTTTTCTTCTTGGAATATTTTTAATCCATCAGCAACATTAGTATCTTTTGGATTTGGTTCAACTGCATCATAATATGCAACTTCTATTCCAGCTTCTTGTAATGATTTAACAGTTAATTCTACTGCTCCACCTTCCATGCTTCTTAAAAATTTATCTGTTACTATTAGAGCTTTTTTTCCGCCTAATATTTGACATCTTTCTCCTACTAATTTTACACATCCAGCTCCCATAAAGTTAACACTTGGTACTAAATAATCGTACATTCTCATTGTAAATTCCTCCTATTAGTTAATCATATATTTAATCTTTTATATATTAATTTAAAATATATTTGCATTGTTAATACTATAGATATTTTTACTTGTTAAAAGCATCTACTGCAGCTTGAGCTATAGCCATATCTTCTTCTACAGTTCCACCACTTACTCCAACAGCTCCTACAACTTGACCATCAACTATTATTGGTAGTCCACCGCCAAATGGAACTATTCTGCAATTGTTTGTAAGTTGAAGTCCATAAAGACTTTGTCCTGGTTGTACACATTCAGCTATTCCATGGCTTCCTTGCTTTAAACATGCTGCTGTATAAGCTTTGTTTATTGCTATGTCAATGCTTGTTATGAAAGCATCTTCCATTCTGTGCATTAACATTAAGTTTGCTCCAGCATCTACTGCTGCAAAAATTACTGGTACATTCATGCTAGCTGCTTTTTCTTCTGCTGCTTTAGCCATTTCTTTTACTATTTCTAAGCTTAATTGTTTTATTTCATTTAACTTTTTCATAAATTAATCCCCCTAAACTATTTTTCTTCATTATATCTAGCAAATGCATATAAAACGTCTGATAGTCTATTTATATACATTTTAACTGGCTCATTAACATGTTCCTCTTTACTAAGTGTAGCAATTATTCTTTCTGCTCTTCTAGTTACAGTTCTTGCTACATGTAAAGCTGCTGATATTTTATTTTTTCCTGGAGTTACAAATCCATTAAAAGGTCCTGCAAGCTCCATATATTTATCTATTAGAACTTCTAGTTTTTCTATATCTTCATCTGTTATTACTTCTTTTAAATATGTTAATCCCTTTTCATCACTAGCAAGTTCTGCACCTAATACAAATAATTTCTTTTGTATTTCTTGGAGTGCATTTTTTTCTTCTTTATCTTCACTCTCAGCATAAGCTAAGCCAATGAATGAAATAACTTCATCAACAGTTCCATATGCTTCAACTCTTAAACTATCTTTATCTACTCTACTGCCACCATATAAAGCGGTAGTTCCTTTATCACCTGTTTTAGTATAAATTTTCATAATACAACTACTCCTTATACTCTACTTAAAAGCAATTCCCTTAACTAATCTTCCTGCATTAGCTCCTAAAGCTCTTAAAACTTTATCACCATCATCTAGACTAACAGTAAACAACGGTTCATATTTTTTAAGTTTATTTAAAGTTAATGTTACTTTTCCACTTTTATCGATACCTATACCTACTGCTAATTTTGAATCTTGTGAAGCTATATGACTAAGCTCTTCTGAACTTAAGGAATCTTCTTTACTTGATACCTTACAAGGTATTCCTTCTTCTTCTAATCCCCATAAAATTTCATTGAATATAGTTAAGTCTTCTAATGTTGAACAATGATAAAGACATATGGTTGGCATGTCATATTTAAAATGTCTCATCATCATTACTTAATTTCTCCATTTCCATTAAAAGCTAATACAAGTCCTGTAGCTACAGCATTTCTTGGACCTTCTGTTCCTCTGATATTTCCTCTTCCAGCTACTACTCCATATTGTGATAAAGCATTAGTTACTACTTGAGGAACTTCGAAATCTAATGAAGATCCACCTACTAATACAACAAATTCAATGTCTCTTATATTTCCTGTAGGTGATACTATTTTTAATGCTCTTAAGCAGTTAGTTACAAACACCTTTTCTTTAGCACATTTTCTTATGTTCCTAATTTTTTCTAAAGAATTTTGTCCATCTATTGGCACAAGCATTCCATCTTTTAAGATTACAACCTTAGCAAAAACTTCTGGTTCTAATGGCTTTTCGAAAAACTCTACTGTTCCATCTTCATGTCTTATATGGAATAAGCTTTCTACCTTTGCTAATGGATGTTTTTTAATATCTTCAGCTAAATTGAAATCCTCTAATCCAAGTTCTGACTTTATAAGCATAGTTACCATGTTACCTGCTCCAGCCAAATGGATTGAACAAATTTCTCCTTGCTTATTTATTATTGATGCATCAGTAGATCCTGCTCCCATATCTAAGATTGCAAGTGGTGTACTACTCCCTGGAGTTGTTAATGCTCCTCTTATAGCCATATCAGCTTCTACTCCGCCAACTTCAACAGGAACATTTAATTGTCCTTGTAATTTATCTGCAATCATCTGCATTTGAAGTTTATCAGCTTTAACCATAGCAGCTATTCCTACTGCATTTTCCATTGAGAATTCTGCTGCAAGACCACCTTTTACCATTTGAGGTATAAAAGTATCAACTGCTAATAAGTCTTGAATTGTGATATCTGATATTTTTTGCTTTGTAAGATTTGCCATTACTTGTCTTACTCTTTCTAACATTCCACCAGCATTTGTACCAGCTTCGCCTTTAACATCTTGAATTGGAACACATAAGTTAACTGCATCCATTATTTTTTCTGCACCATGCTCTACATCTACAACTTCTTTTCTTTTTAATCCATTTATATGGATTTTACCTGCAGGTATACTTTTTTCTTGAACATCACCTTTAGGTGTTTTTATTACTACTGCAGATCTATTTCCTATTAAAGCTCTAGATATTGGTACTATCATTTTTGTTTCTTCTGATGTTAAATTAAACACTGTAGCAATACCGTATGGATTAGATAAAGTTTCAACAACATCACCTTGTGCAGCAACCTCTACTGCAGCTTTCATTCCTACTGGAACTTTTTCTAAAAACATTACTTCATCTACTATAGGTATTTTCTTTTCTAATCTATTATTAATTAGAACTCCATCATCTCTTTGAACTATTGCTGATGTTATGTTTATACCTCTTTGAGTTGCAGCATTAATTCTAGCTGCAGCCTCTAAGAAGTTAACTCTATTTAAAATTAACGGAATAAATTGATTTTCTTCAATTTTATCTACTTCTAAGTTGTCTAAATCTTCAATATATATAGTTTTTCCTATTCCAGTACCTACACCACCTGGAGTAGATGGATTATGTCCAATCATTGTAGATTCTGTTATTATAGTTTCAGTAATAGTTTCCATAGCAACATCACCTATAACAGGGGCTGCTTCATTGATTCTAACCAAGTTCAAATCTTTAAGTTCTAAATTTACTTTTTTTAAAGCTCCTTTTAAAGAGGAAAATACTCCATCTATGTTTTCTTCAGTGCCTTTTATTCCTGTTGTTGGAACTATGCCACTTGAAAGAAACTCTACGTTTCCATTTTCAACCTTTGATAACGCCACTTCCGTTGTAGCATTACCAATGTCTACACCTGCAATTATTTTCATTAAATTTCCTCCTTAATTCAAAGCCAATTATTCTTGTCTTAACTTTTGTCTTGCCTCATAAACTTCAATAGCTTCTCTTACGAAATCAGCATTAACTTTTGCTCCATAAACTGTTTCAAGTTCTTCAGCTATTGCAAAAAGTTCTTCTTTTGTTGAACGATTTGGTCTTAATGCATTATATATTTCAAGAATTCTATCATCTGGAACTTTTATAAGTTCTGCTGCTCTTCTAAAGTTTCTAGCTATAGCATCTCTCTTCATACCTTCAGCAATTTGAGCTTGCATTTCTAAAGTTTCTGGTGATATTCTAACGTCTTCTGCTTTAATATCTCCTTTTAATACATTCTCTAGAGTTATATCTTGTAGATTTTTTCCTGTTGGTGTCTTTATGCTTTCAGGTCTTTTTGTAGCCAAAGGATAATCTTGTGGATTCATTTTTCTTTGTTCCATAAAAGTTATTCTCCCTTCAAATTAAAATTTAACTTCAATTTCTATTGGTTTTGCTCCAATTTCTACATGTTTAGTTTCTTTTATGTGAAATAGGGCAGCTATTGCCATAAACTTAGGTCTAACCATTTGATCATTCTTTGTAGGAACTGGTGTTGGTGATTCTCCCTTAGCATATTTTGCTGCATTCTTTCCTATTAATCTATAAGTTTCTAGTGTTAATAGTGGTGCTTGTGGGAATAATTCTAAGTTATTTAAAGGAAGTAAATCTTTTTGATGGATAACTGTTGTTCCTTTTGATTGTATTCCTATACCTATTCCTGATCCACTTAGTTTTGCTGCATCATTTGATATAAATGAAACGTCAGATGTTCTTATTACTCTAACAACACGAGCCTTTAGTCCTTCTTCTTCTATTCCAGCTATAATTTCTGTTAATATATCATTGTGTGATACATTAACTAATGTCTTGCTTTGAAACTTAAGGAAAGCTGGTGCTAATCCTATAACAACTTCATCTACCTTAGTTCCAACTTTTGCTTCTCCTACTTCAGTAAGCTGAAGCTTTGGTATAACATATTGATTTGTTGTATTTTCCATATTGCTCACCTCTACCCTTACTCTATATCTTCTGGTTTTATTACGTTAGGGATGTTCTTTATTTCTTCCCATCTCTCTGGACTAATTCTATAACCAGTTCCTGGTCCCATATAGTCATTTTTATCATTAACTGCACTTATAACATCAAAATCATTATCTAATATAGCTGATGTTTGTAAATAGTCTCCAGTTACTCTTTGCTTAAGCATGTTTAATATGTTACCTGCAACATCATCAAATCCACCAGTGCTTAATGCTTTAACTATATCTAATCCACTTACTCTCTTCTTAAGCATTTCTTCTGCTGCCTTTAAGTCTTCAACTATATTTCTTTCAGGCATATCTTTACTTCCATGAGCATAAGTTGCTGCTTCAACTTCTTCATCGGTTATAGCAGGGAAGCCTAATTCTCTAAATACTGCTTGTATTGCTTTTGCTGCTTTATTTCTAATTGCAATTGTTTCTTCTTCTGATACTGGTCTTAATCCACCATCTACCATTAAGTCTCTTTGAAGAACGTTGTAATCATCAAAGTCTTCAGCATCAAAGTTTGAACCTGCAAACATGTTATCATAGTTTGGAACTGCACTATATCCTGAGAATATGAAGTCTGTTCCTGGTAGCATTTGCATTAATGTTCTTGCTGTTCTTCTTATATCTGAATGTGAGAAAGTTTGGTCATTTGCTGACGCAACTTCTATATCAAGCATTGCTGCTATTAAGTTTTCAGCAAGTACTGCTCTTATTCCTGATGGAACTGCTCCTGTCATACCTATACAACTAACTGCACCATTTTGAAGTCCTTGAACTCCAGCACCCTTAGTTATATATATACATCTTGACTCTAGGTAAAGCATTGATTTTCCTTCTGAATATCCCATTAATGCTTCTGAACCTGTACCTGATGTATATCTCATTTTAAGACCTCTTGAAGCATAAGCTGATGCTAAGAATGCCTTTGACCATGGAGTATCATCTCCATCTGTAAATACTGCTTCAGTTCCATATACTGAAACTGTTTCTGCATAACTTGTAAGTCCTCTCATACCAAGGTCAAGTTCTGTAGCTTCTTCAACTGAACATTGAGTTAAAACTCCTCCACGACCTACTTGTGAACCTATTAATATAGCTAATGCATTAAATGGAGCATATCTAACTATACCAACTGTAGTTTCTTGTTCTGAAAATCCTCTTATCCCTGCTTCTGCTGCATCTGCTGCAATTTGAACTGGGTTATCTTTTAAGTTTGTAACGTGACATTGATTTGAAGGTGTTTTTCTTGCTCTCATTTTTTGAAGAGCCATCATCATTTCAACAACATTCATGTGTGACACAACTTCTACTACCTTAGCTGGAGTTATAGATGTTGTTATGTCAACTATCTCATCTCTACTAACATTTATATCTACAAGTTTTCTTGCTATTTCTACTGAATCTAAACTCATAGCTTTTTCTGCATTTTCTAAATTGATTGCATAGTCAGCTATAAATCTATCTATCATATCAAAGTCTTCTCTTTTTTTGTTATCTAGCTCTACTACTGTTCCATTTTCAATTTTTATTGAAGATTTTGGATCGTTAGCGCTATTCATTGCTACTAACCCTTCTTCTGGCCATTCTCCAATAAGACCATCTTGATTTACAGGACGCTTAGCTAAAACCTGGAATCTTTTTGATTTCACTTGCATTTCCTCCCCTGAACATAACATTTTATATTTTGACTTTAAGTTATGTTTGCTTTGTTATTTTTTTATCATGATTTGATTGTACTAAATTTTCTGACAAAACTCATTGCATTTTTTTGCTTTTTTCTTGCATTTTATTGTTAACTTTTTAGTTTTAAAATGTCATTTTTTTGCTCACTTTCTTTTTTGAAACCTTTAACTATAAAAAAATAGTCCTAAACCTTAAAGTTATAGGACTATTTTTTTATGAATATAGTAAAAACTTAATAATATTCATTATATTTTTTAACAATCTATTTTGTTTTAATAATTTCTCTATATTTTTTAGGAGTAATTCCTTCATATTTTTTAAAAACTCTAATAAAATATCCGCAATCTTCAAATCCCAAATCTAATGATATATTTAAAATTGGCGTATTTGTATTTTCGAGCATTTCCTTTGCTTTTCCAACTTTCTTTTCATTAACGTAAACCGTGAAATTTACTCCCATTTCTCTTTTGAAGAGTTTACTAAAATAACAAGTACTTAAATTACATAAATTAGCCATTTTTTCTAAAGTTATATTTTCATTTAAACTTTTTTCTATATATTCTATAGATGGATTAATAATAGATTCACTTTCCGAAAAAATTATTGTATCTTTATTTATTTCTTCTTCGCAATCTTCGTTAATTTTTAAATTAACGAATAGCTCTTTCATTATTGCTGAAATTTCATCAGGTTTAAATGGCTTCAATATATAATCATTGACCCCTAAAACCAATGCTTTACGCATAAGTTCAAAATCATCATAAGCAGTAACCATTATTATAATTTTATTAGGGTATTCTTCTTTTATTATTTGAGAAGCCTTTATTCCATCTATTCCAGGCATCTTTACATCCATTATTATTACATCTGGATTAAATTTTTTATTAAACTCAATAGCTTCCCTTCCATTACTAGCTTCTGCTATAACATTTGCGTATTCTGTATTACCAATAACCATTTTTAACGCTTGTCTTTCTAGTGCTTCATCATCTACTATCATTATTTTAAGCATTATAAAACTCCTAATCATACTTCTTTTGGTATAGTAATCTTTATTACTGTACCATTTCTTATCTTACTATCTATATGTATCTCATAATCTTCACCATAGCAATAGCCCATTCTCTTATTTGCATTATTTATACCTATTTTATCTATGTTATTATCAAATTTAAAACTTAATTGTTCTCTTATTTCATTAAGTTTTTGTCTTGATATACCCGTTCCATTGTCTTCTATGTATATATTCAAATGAGCATTATTTTCTTCTGTATAAATTTTTATACAACCTCCACTTTCCTTAGTTTCTAATCCATGAACCACTGAATTTTCAACAAATACCTGAACAACCATAAATGGTATTTTAATATTTTTAAACTCTGATTTTATATTAATATCATAATTTAGCCTATCTACAAATCTAACTTTTTGAAGATTTAAATATGCTGTTATATAGTCTAACTCTTCTTCCAGAGTAACTATCTTGTTAGCTTTTTTTAATGTATATCTTAGCATTTTAGATAAATCATAAATAACTTCTTGAGTTTTTGGAGCCTCTTCTATTATTGCAAGTGATGAAATACTATTTAAAACATTAAATAAAAAATGAGGATTTATTTGAGATTGCAATGCTTTTAATTGACAAGACTTAAATTCTTTTTCAAGCTCTACTTTAGCTTTTTTTGCTTCTATAAATTTCATATTTTTTTCATTTAGCTCTTTTTGTGCCATTTTTAGCACAGCCTCTTCAACAATATAATTACTTATATGAAACATCATTTGAGCAACTGATTGTATTTTACTAAAACTAACTCTTGGCAATTCTTTGTAAAGGTTTAAAACTTCTTCCCTATCAGTTTTACTTAAGTCATTAAAATCATTTTTTATTGCCACTATTTCCTCTAAATCTATATCTTCATCATCTATCAGAACTTGCCCTGCCATAACCGAACCCAAATGTTGACCATTTATTATTATAGGTGTAGCAAAATCAACTAATCCTTTATGACATTTATATATGTATGGTTTTTCAATTCTAAGGGCCTCTAGTCCCCCTCTTGAATCACATCTCTCACATAATTCAAAATAAGATTTGCTAGATCTCATAAATTTACAAAAGTCACTACATTTACTATGTTTTGTAGCTGGCTTACCTTTGTAATCCACAGTAATTATTGACATTTCTGTAGCTTCAGCTATATCATCTTGTATTTTTTGAAATACTTCTATGTCTAAAATATCATTTAAGTTCAATAATTCCTTCAGTTGTCTCCCTTCCTTTCTACATTTTCGGTGTTTTAATAGCTAGTTTCTTAATTAATTGTTATTTTTTGTTTAATATCATTATATTGTTGTAAAAAAGATTTTTCAATACAATTTTTATCCCTGAGTGATTAAATTTTTTTAAAACTCTACTAAAAACAAAAAAATATTACTGCAAAACAAAATTTCCAGTAATATTTTAATAACAAATTTATAAAATTCTTATTTTCTTTTTATAGATTTTATACCATTTCCTAGCAAAGCCAGTTTCACGGGATGCGAGTCTTTTTGAATAATCACCTGGTAAAAATATAGTATTTTTTAATGCTTTTTCTATCTTATATTATTAAATCTTCGCCTGTTGCATTTGAAGTTTCCCCTAGTATTTCTTCTCCAAAAACATTGTCATTCATTAATTTTATTATACAAATAAAATCTTCACTTTTATCTATTACTGAGTTTATATCTTTTTTGAACCTTATTAATTTAGATGGAGACATTTCTCCTCTAAATACAGATTTTTGAAAATGTGATAGGTATTTTTTACATACTTTAAATACTTTATTTACACGTTTTTCATTTACATCATAAAAAACAAAAGCATAATTATAATTACTAATTTTACTCATTAAAAATCCTCCATATAAAATAAATACATTTTGCGTTCTCTTATTACTGTTAAAAAGCCTAATTCATAACTACTCTATAAAAATCAAAATCCTTCTTTCAATCTAAATGGTATAAACTCTTTTTCTTCCATTATATATTTTATAAGTTTATAACAATCAAGCTTCATCGCAGTTCTATAACTGACTCTTCTTTTTAATTTAGGATGATTAAAGACAGTTTCTAGCCTATCTTCAAATGCCGCAATAAATATCTTTTTACCTTCTTCATTTAATAAACAGTAATTTACTTTCTTATCAAAATGCTTACTTACTTGCAATTTTTTATTATTAACTAAATCAAATATTGTCTTATATACTATTACGGGCTTAAAAACTTCGCTTATATCTAAACTCAAGGAAAACCTCCCCTCTGAGGGTTCATGCAAGTAACTTATTCTTTGATCTAAATGTGTTCTATAAATTGCCGAAATTGTTTTTGTATATAAAAGCGAATTTCCAAAAGAAATAAGTGCATTTATTGGATTATCAGGTGGTCTTTTTACTCTCTTATTAATAATAAAGTCCTCTGGTAAAAAATTTTTAAATTCACTATAAAATCTTTGCCATACTTCCCCTTCAGCAGCCATAAGCTCTTTTATATTTTGTGAATTTTCTACTCTATTAAAAAACTCATCTTTAATCCAATCTATAGTATTCTTTACTTCTTTTTTATTATGTTTATAGTAATGATATAAAACTTCACTTATATTAAGTCCTATACCTTTTACTATGGCTTTTGCAATAATTAATCTAGATGTATTATTTTTTTCAACTTGTTTTACTAATAATCTTCCACTATTGTATTGATCTTTAGGATAAAATGTTCCACTATAGCCTTCAAAGTAATTAAAGAAATGAACCACCACATTATTCTTTGATAAGAAATCTAATAATTTTGTGTTTATACTTACCTCATTTAGGCAGTAAATTTCTTTGGTATTTTCAATTGGAATATATACATTTTTTCCATCTCTTCTAAAACATAATGAGTTATCTTTTCTAGTCAATTCTCCCATAGATGATATATATCTTGTACTTCCCATATAAATCCTCCATACATCCTAACTTATATTTTTTTACATTTCGCATATTTTAAGTACTAAAATTTTATTAAATATAGCAATACTCATAATATGCACATTTCTTGCAGGTTGGTTTATTTAATACTTTAGGTATTTCATTGTCTGAAATTAATTTTTTAATTTCCACTACATATTTATCAAGTTGTTTTTCTAACTCTTCATTTAAATCAATATAGACAATTTTTTTATCAGATTTATTTTTTTCTACACATTCTAATTTTCCTTTTCTTATTATGCCCTTACTCTTTAGCACTTTTAAATAATACAATAGCTGCCACTTGCCAGCTTCCATATCTGCATCTGATTTTTTAACTTCTGTTAAATATTCAGATGTAAGCTTATCTAATTTGATATTATCAATTGTTATTTCAGTGTTATTAGACTTTGCTGCCTTTTCTTCATGAATTGCTTTTCCGATCTTAACAATTTCACTATTGTCTTCTAAATTAAGTCTATTTCCGTGTAGATAACACTGCCTTTTACAGTGAAAATAATAATTAATTAAAGTACCATTTACTCTCAAACTATAATATCTCCTTTCATTAAATATCTAAAAACAACCCTATTTCATTTACAAATTTCTCTTTATTAAGTTTTTCACCTTGAAAATATTGTTCTCCATTTTCTATATAATAAAGTTCTCCAATTTTATCAGTATAAGGCAAGTCAACATTCTTTTTAATCTCATAAATAAAGTAATTCATTTTACTTTTGGCTACAGATAACTTAACTTGCTTTTCTGAATAATCCATAGAATTGTTATTTAAAAGACTTTTATATTCTTTCCAAACTTCTCTTCCATCAATTTCTATGATTTTATTATTTTCATTCTTTTTTATAGTTCTACCTAAATAAATAGACATGTTCCAATTATTCTCTTCTATAAGTTTCATTCTTCTTTCAACATCTACAAAATTAAGCTTCCCAACTACTTCTTTAAAGAAATTTTTCAAATTACTTTCATTAAAAGAATCATTGTATTTAACCTTTATCATATTAAGTACAGGTTCATAATACTTATTAAAATCTTTATTCACTAAAACTTTTCTCATTTCATCATTTAATAAACTTAAATCACTATTAACTCTAACATCATTTTTATATATTAAATCCGTCTTATCTAAATTAAAAAAGTATACTTCTCCCTTGCTTTTGCATGATCTATTGATTCTCCCCATAAATTGTTCGTCACTATCTAACTTAGAAACATCCTTATATCCTATATCCATATCAATATCTACACCTGCTTCAATAACTTGAGTAGAAATTAATATTATTCCTCTTTTCTTAGTTTCTTCACTACTTATTAAATCTAAAATTCTTTTTCTCTCTATAGCATTATCATCACCTGTCATAAGCTCTATAATTGGATTTAGTTCATCATTCTCTATATTTTCCTTAATATTATTATAGAAATCATATGCGCTTTGCTTTTTTATAAACTCAATAAGTATCTTCTTTTTTCTTTTACTATTTTCTTTTACATGTTCATAAAGTGTATCTAATGTATCATCTAAATCCATAAGCTCATAGCTTACTTTTACTCTATCTTTAAATAGTGAATTAGAAAAATATTTTTCTCTATTCTTAATTAAATTTGCACTATCAAAATTATTTTTACCTTCTTTCGATTCTTGTAACTTAGTATCTATAAAATTATATTCATCATTAATTAGAGCATTAAGATTTGGCAAAGTTGCTGACATTATTATTACTTTCATATTCAAGACTTTAGCAAAATTATTTAAGAATGATATTATTTCACTCCAAATAATATTCTTATAACTTTGAATTTCATCTAAAACTATTATTGAATTAGCTAATTGATGAAATCCAAATTCACACTCTTTTGAAAAACCAAACATTGTATTAAATAAACTTACATGAGTTGTTAAAATCATTGGATAATTTAAAAATTGTCTATTTAATAATGCTTTAGCATAATACTTATAATCTGCTTCTTCCTCTTCTAATCCTTTATCTTTTTTATCCATCTTTATAGGAAATATAGAATTTATAATAGCTATCTTATTTAGTATTTCTTTATCTTTCCCAAAAATTTTATTTAAAGTTTCTAAGTTTTGTTCCACCAATGTATTAAAAGGATATACATAAAATATCTTTTTAAGCTCCGTATTATCTTCTATTAGTTTAAAACTTAAATTCATAGATACATTGCTTTTACCACTACCTGTTGGTGCTTCTAAGAAGAATATGTTCTCATCCTTATTTTTAGATAATTCTCTTTCTGCATCTAAAAACATCTCATTTCTTAATATATTAATATCTTTTTCATTTTTCAAATCTTTATTTTCATTTGTATAATCATTAGATTCATATTTTCTTATACTCTTATATACTTCTGTATCTTTATATACATGGTAAAATTCATCTATTTCTTCTAATTCACCAAAAGTCTTTATCTTAGTGCCACTCATAAATTCACTAGTAGAATAAAAGTCACAAGCTACAAGCAACGAATATAATAATTTGCTATATGTATATAAAACAATTGTATTCTCTTCACTTGTTCTTTTAATATATTTCTTTGTATTGTCACATTGCTTTTTTATTTTATTCTCTGACAAAACAAATTCTTTTGTATAGATCTTTCTATAATTATTTTCAAATATATTGATTACTTTGGCTCCATCTCCACCCTCATAAAACATATCTAAAAATCCTAAAAAATCATCTAAATTTCCATGATGCTTAGATATAATGTACGCATTTAAAAACAATATTGTTCTCACTTGCTTTTTTTCTGCTAATTCTAAACTTAATACTTTATTAAGATAATAATCTATATATAATACAGCTGATATTATTGAATGCCTTGTACCAATTTGACTAAAGCTTTCTACATCTTCTTTTAAAGGATTATCCATATTTTTGATTTGAAAGTATGGATTTATCTTGCCAATATCATGAAATGCAATTGTGTTTATTAAAAGCTCTCTAAAAACTTTTCTTCCATCATTACTTAAATCTTTAAAATATATATTTTCAAAATTTAAAAATATTTTATCTAATCCTTTTGATTTAATTATTTTATTAAAATACTCTTTACATAGATCTGTATGTTCTTTTAATGTTTCTTTTTCAATACACTCTTTTTTATATTTTTCAAATTCATTCTTATTTGTTCCTTCTTTTAAATGAGCATAGAAATCATATTTACTACTTATTAATTCTTTTGTATCAATTACATTAATTTCATCAAAATACAAACTAAATCCTCCTAAATTTAAAGGAGGGTTCCCCCTCCTGAAGTTCACATCCTAATAGATTTGTTCTATTAATATTAATAAATTTCTACTAGTCTTATTTAATTAATAAAATACAATATTATTATTTTTAATCTTATATACACTACATTTGCTATCACTGCATACTTTGATATTTGTATATAAAAAGCTTTTTAACTCATACATATTAGTATCTTCATTTAAGCTAATAGGCAATTTCTCTTCATACTTAAAAGTTTCTTCATAAATATCATCTTCATACTCATCTTCTTCATCCAAAACTACTTTGAAAGATTCTTTAGTAAAAAGACAATTAATTTTATTAACATTACTTCCATCTAATATAGACTCTGTATCCAGCAATTCTACATTAGATATGTCAGCATAATGATCATTTTTACCTAGGTATGGTGAATATACAGCTTTATGATTAATTAAATTATCTGCAATTTTTTGACTTTCTTCATTTTCAATTAAAACATATATATCCCAAGAAGGATTTTCAAGCCATTGTTCCTTAACTATTAAATTGCCTCCTTGTTCTTTTGATGCATATCCAACAGAATTATTAAAGCACTGCACTTTCTTAGGTATAAATCCCTTTTCATTACTAGGTGCTATAGATACCTTTAGATCTTTTAGTTTTTCATAAAACTCTGGAAATTTAATTTTAACTTCATCTTTTTTCTTTTTTTCGCTTAATTCTTCCGTAAGCTTCATTTGATTATATCCACCATATCCAAGCACGGAGCCAAATAACCCTAATAAAGCTACTTTATGAATATTTCCATAAGTAAAATAGAGATAAGTATTTACATCTGGTTTCTTAAAAAATGCTGTTTTTCCACTCAATTTAAACTTTAAAACCTTCATATTTTACACCTCTTCTTGTGTAAATATATTATAAACTTTAGCTCCTTTTATTTCAGATTCAAGGATAGTTGTATATGGATTATAATAAATTTGAATATTTTTAACTTTATCAGAAACAGAATTAATCAAATCTGAACACTCTAATTTTATAATGTTCTTACCTTTATCTTTATTAAAAATTACAAACTCTGATAAATTAGGAAGATACAAATCTCCTTCAGTTTCTACAAATAAAGCAAATTCATTTTCGCATCCAACCTTTGAATTAGTTGCAAATGAGGTTGCACTTACTAGAGAAGCTTTCTTAAATTTTTCATAATCTTCTTCAGTATATCCATCAGTTACACCAAGTTCTACAAATTCCTTATATGCAAGTGGATTTATTGTAAATGGATAAAAATAATGAGCTTCATTACTTACAATTTTAGTTCCAAGAGTTGAGTTTTTAGCTTCATCAGAATCACTGCTATCTTTTGAACCATCTCTAAAAGGAGAAAGTATTTGTTGTTCTTCTGGATTTGTATCTTCATATTTATTAAATCCTTGACCGATTTGAACAGCTCCAGTTATAGATATATTATTACCTGCCTCAGCAAAGGTTGCTCCAAAATTTTTAACATCAATAGCACTAAATAAATTCACCAAAACATCTTTAGTATTTTTACATTTTTTTAAGTCTTCAACATTAAAAATTTGCTCATATCTTTCTTTTAAAGCTCTTGGAACTAATTGAACCTCATCTTTTTTTTCAGAAAACCTCATAGATTTAATATATAAAACTTTTTCCCCGTTGTTATCCCACATCTTCTTCATAGGATATTTTAAAGCTTTATCACTTCCAAATGTATCTCCACCTGAAGTTGTCTTTGGATATCCAGTAAAATCTGCATTCCAATTCCCCATAACAGATGAAATTCCGATTACTCCATAAACTCTCTTATTCATTTATATCTCCTCCTTATTATTACTTTCATAAATTAAACTGCTATTTAAATATCCTGCAATAATCATATCTTGATTCACACTACTTTCAGGTTTGTATCCTAAAATCATTGCATATAAATTTTTAAATCTTCTTCCATTCATATTAATATCATAATTATATTTCTTATAAAAATTTCTAAGTTTCTCTTTTATCAATTCATTATTTTTAGCATTAATAAATGGATTCGCTAAAGAATGCATTTTTTTATTCCCTTTATTTTTAGCTAATAAATAGCTTACCAATTGTCCCACTGCAAAATAATATTCATCATCATTTTCAAATTTATCTGTTGTAGGTGAATTTATCTTATTTCTTAAAGTTTCCTTTAAATTAAATATTATATCTGCCATATCATCATTTCCTTTCTCAAAATATTCAATAAGTGACCATCTCAAATTAAACTGATGAGATGACTTAATAATATATCCGTTTACAATAGACCCCTTTACTAAACTTAAAGAAATCCTATTTAAAATTTTGAAAACTCCATTATCTATTCCTTTATAGATCCAATTAAATAATGATTCTCTAGCTAATAATAAATTGCTTTTCAAACATCCATCATTTATTTTTAAATCTCCTGGATCTGTGAAATAGTTTTTAATTAAAATATTTTTGAAAAATACTTCACTTAATATACTTTCAATATCTTTTATTGTTGTACACACTCCATATTTTTGAATTGATACATTTTTTGAAGCTAAATCTATATTTAAAATATTCTTAAATTCAAACTTTTTAATTAGGTTGTATTTATATTTAGTTATAATGTCATAATCATGTATTTCAGCTTCATTTTTCCCTTTTAATATTCTCAAAAATATTCCACTAAACTTACCTTTTGGTGATTTACCATTTTCAAAAGATAAAATTTTCATATTAACATTATCTATAAAAATATTGCATTTTCCTAATGAAACTAAATTATATAAATAATCAAAAAATTTTTTCTGTAATATAGCCTCATTTTTATCTATTAAATAAGGTTGAATAAGTTTTCTGCTTTTATTTTCTAAATAAGTTTTTTTTGTATTAAAGCCCATATTATTATCTGATAATCCATACAAAACTTTATTTACTTCTATATTCAATTCGTTTTTATTATAAATATTAGGAATTAAGTATCTTTTTCCTTCTCTTATATATTCCTCAATATCATATTTAAAAAATATTTTTATATAGTCCTTTTGATCATAATCAATATCTATTTTATAAAGATTATTTTTTATCCAACATCTTATTTTCTGAATTTTATCTTTATCGACACTTCCTATTTCCTCTTCTACTTTTTTATAAATTTCTTTATTTTTTTCTTTCTCATACTTCAAATATGGATTAGTTAATGTGTCATAATAATTATCAATAATATCTATTGTTAATTTTCCATTTTTAATGTTTTCTTTTTTTGATATAAAAGACATATAATTATTGCTTAGTATTATTTTTTTTGTAACATATTTTTTGCTTGCCATTGGCTTATTAGTATTAATTATTTTGCTATTGTAATCCCACACACAAATATCATCAAAGTATTTATTACTTCTATCTATTTCTTTAGTTTTCTTATTTTGCTTTATGTTAACTACTTCCTTAATTCCAAACGAGTCATCTTTAGGTTCTACTATGACATAAGTTCCGTCTGCTGGCACATATGTATCTAGTATTATTTTATCGCCTTTTTTTTCTAACTCATGTTGAAATACTTCTAAACATTCTTTTAACAAATTATATTCACCTCCTTAAAGCCATCTATAATTTATAAATCCAAAACCCCTTCCATTATTCTCAAGTATGCCTGTCCCAATACTCATATATGCTAAATTTTGAGCCATTTCATTTTCAGCTATATTTAAAGAAATTTTATCTCCTAAAAGTTTTATTTCTTTATAAGATGTGGCAATTGGTTTTTTATTTTTAAATTCTATTGTAGTATACAAATCAAAATCTTCATTTATTTTGGTATCTAATATAGAATTATATTTTTTAATAAGATTTTCTTTTAATCTACGTTCAAAATCGTCTAGAGTCATTTTACTCTTCCAGTAACCATTATTACTTTTCATAATAGCTGGAGTTATAGAATAAATCTTATCAATATGCTTTTTAGGAATTATTCTTATTTCAGAAGTTAGTGCTTTTATATAATTATCAAATTCATTTACCAATACATTATTAAAAAATTTTGCTAAATTTTTATCTATTGTCCTAATAGTTAATGTATATACATTATTCTTTTTATAAACTTTATCTTTTTCTATTGGATATAACGAATCAAAACAATAATATTTAAATTTATTACTTTTATGAAACTTTAAAAGTTCTTCATTCTTGGATAATCCTTTATCAATAAACGCACTTAAATTTGATTGCAAATTTTCTAAAATTATATCTTCTAAAAGAAAAACTTTTAATTTTATTTGAAATACATTCATAATCATACCTCCTTGTAACAATTTTACTATTAATTGATTTATTTGTAAATAATTGTAGTATTATTACATCATATGTTATTATTAATCATATATAATTTTTTATTATAAGCAACATATACACTACCAATACGCTTGAAGGATTTAATTGTCAAATACATAACTTTACCAAATTTAGAATCATTTTCCCAACAGATGAGTCTTTAAACAAGTGTGTCTATCTAGGCTACTATGGAAATAATTGAGATACTAAAAAAGGTAATAAAAAACATTATTAGTATTTCTCAAATAAAAAAATATCACTGGAAATTTTAATTTCCAGTGATATTTAAATAATAAAAATGATACTTACACAAAATTATCTATTCTCTCGATATAGCATTTAAATACATCTCATGTTAATGTTAATCGAATCATACATATTCAAATACTTAGTCGCATTGCTTATTTAAATACATCTCATGTTAATGTTAATCAAACTTACTTATATTCCAGAATGTCGTGATATTTCATTTAAATACATCTCATGTTAATGTTAATCTATGGTTGTCCTTTATAATCTCTTCCTATATAAAGTATTTAAATACATCTCATGTTAATGTTAATCCAATGTCCATCATACAAGCTAAGACTAGCAAGAGAATTTAAATACATCTCATGTTAATGTTAATCGAAAATGCTAATCAAGAAATAATTGATATTCAAATATTTAAATACATCTCATGTTAATGTTAATCTAAAAGTGGAGTTGCAACTGGATATATATTAGAACTATTTAAATACATCTCATGTTAATGTTAATCCAAAACAATAAAGTTGAGGTCGGTACGTGGATCAAATTTAAATACATCTCATGTTAATGTTAATCATACCTTATAGAAAGAGGATAGGAAATTATAAGGAGATTTAAATACATCTCATGTTAATGTTAATCAAATTATATTCCGCTTACGAATGTTGGAAAACAATAATTTAAATACATCTCATGTTAATGTTAATCTTATAGCAATTTAGATATAAAAGAATGTTTTAGAAAATTTAAATACATCTCATGTTAATGTTAATCCAAAAACTGATCCAGTACAAAGATATAAGATTTCATTTAAATACATCTCATGTTAATGTTAATCTACAAAATTTAAAACTAGATTGCATAGTTGAATGTATATTTAAATACATCTCATGTTAATGTTAATCAAAGGTAGACATTTTTCAGAGAATGTTTGGGATAAATTTAAATACATCTCATGTTAATGTTAATCCCTTCATTAAAACCTTTAAAAGCATCAATATATTGTATTTAAATACATCTCATGTTAATGTTAATCTATACTTTTTTTCAGTTAAATAAAAATACTTTTCTATTTAAATACATCTCATGTTAATGTTAATCCTAGGAGTACTATTGTTTGGAAGATAACTAGATAATTTAAATACATCTCATGTTAATGTTAATCTTGCCTTTATCGCCTATGTTTCTTTTGCCCTTTAAATTTAAATACATCTCATGTTAATGTTAATCTCAATTCCACCCATATTAGCAATAATTCTATCAATTATTTAAATACATCTCATGTTAATGTTAATCAATCCTTATCTAGCTTTTCATCAAAATAAATATCAATTTAAATACATCTCATGTTAATGTTAATCATAGCAACTTTAATTCATATGGTAGACTTTTTCTTATTTAAATACATCTCATGTTAATGTTAATCTCTGAGCACCCTATCATTCTTTGTATCTTCTTAGGATTTAAATACATCTCATGTTAATGTTAATCGATAATTTTTTATCTATACTTTTATTAATTTCTTTCATTTAAATACATCTCATGTTAATGTTAATCATGGTAGATGGTATTACTTAGACTCTAATGGAGCTAATTTAAATACATCTCATGTTAATGTTAATCATAAAGTAAAATTAAGTATTAACAAAGTAAGTCCTAATTTAAATACATCTCATGTTAATGTTAATCATGGAATTTGAGAGCCAAAAACCAAAAGAATCAGTATTTAAATACATCTCATGTTAATGTTAATCTAAATATTAAAGATTCTAAGCCAGTAAGCAAATAGATTTAAATACATCTCATGTTAATGTTAATCTTAGCAAAGAGGGAGTAAATATAATGGATATAATATTTAAATACATCTCATGTTAATGTTAATCCAAATGAGTTATGGCTTACGGGAGAAGATGCTGTTAAATTTAAATACATCTCATGTTAATGTTAATCTTTCATTAGTAAATTCAACTTCATTAGAATTAACAGATTTAAATACATCTCATGTTAATGTTAATCCATTGAAAATAAGCCATTCTTAAAATGTTAAAATTCCTCTAATACAGTAATAGTAACACATTATAAAAATTTTACCAAGTGATTTTTAAATATTATTATTCTCATTCCTCAACCTATATAACTCTTGTATTTACCTAGCTCTGCAGCAATTTTAATATAATAATCACCTGGTAAAAATATATGCTATTATTGTACTTTGCATATTAAAGATGTTGGATTTAGATTAAAAATAAATTGGTTAATAATATAAACAAATAAGTAAAATTGACATTTAAATATAACATGCTTCAAAAAGGTAGATAACTTTTACATAAGTCATCTACCTTTTTACAAAAATTCTTATTTTCTTTTTATAGATTTTATACCAGTGATCTCTTCTATATACTCAAATTCAGGATTTATTTCATTTACAAAAGCTTTAATCCATAAACTTCTTAAAAAGTAAAAGTAGTCTACATCACCATTTTCTTTATCCCAAATTTCTTTATGTACGCAATTCCTTCTAGTCCATTCCACAAAATTTTCATTACTATTTATAATTTCATTTACTCTGTCACATGGCATTCCATCTAATATATAATCATTTACTTTGTTAAATATATCTTCTGCACTATCTAAGATAAATCCCTCTTCTTTAACTTCTTTTGCTGCCATGATCCCTTGATTAATATACACTTGTTCTAGTTTTGTTTTAGCTTCTATATTATTATCTATTATGATAGTCGTCCAAGCCGCTACTCTTCCTTCTGATGAATGTATCTTTTCTTGTAACCATCCATGAATATTACTTGTATCTATAATTTCATCAAGAGGTTTATTCGGTAGCTTATCTCCATACTTACCTTCAATTTCTCTTTGTAATTTTGAAATATCTAATCCTTGGCTTTTTGCAACATCAATTATTTCATTTTCTAATCCTTCAAACCATAAAATCTTATTAAATAACCAAAAATGAATTTTTCCTAAAAATAAACTCATATCTTTTCCTCCAATATTGAATAATTTATTATATTAATGTTTTGCTGTAATTTAAGTATACATTTTTTACTCAATTAATTATGTAACAAATGTTACTATTAATGAATTTATTTTAATTAAACAGTTAAAAGGACTCTATTTTTAGAGTCCTAATTAATTTTGTAAATTAATATTTATTTTCACATTACCCTTCCAGGCAATACTGCATCTAAAATCCCAATAACTACAGATGCTAATAATGCTCCAATCATAGATACTCTCATATTAGGAACTACAAATTGTGCTAAATATATTATTAAAGCAGCAATTATAAATCCCTTTACACCTTTTCCAATAGGTGATGCATCAATTCCCATAAACATTTCTACTACATAATCTGATACCGTTATTACAACCGCTGCCAATAAAAATGACCATAATCCATTAATACTAAATCCTGGTGTTAAAAATGATGTTATTCCTAAAATGATTACAACTAGTGCTAATCTTGTTAACCAATTCAAAGCACTATTACTATCTGAAGTTTTTCTTTTATGTTCCATAAATATTCCTCCTTATAATGATAATTTGCTTCACATATATTATGCCCATGTAATAAAAATAATATTAAGAAAAAAATATTATAAGAAAAAAACACTCTATAGATATGTTTTAATATCTATAGAGTAACACTTATAATTTTACATTTCTTTATTACAATCATTTAATAAAGAAAAGTCAATACATGTATAGTCATTAATGTTATTATCTATAATTTTTTTATTTAAATTAAGCCAACTTTTACATTTATCAAGAATAATTGCATCACTTGTTATAACATTATCTAAAGTTTCTAATATTGAATCAACATTGTTGATATTTTCAACTTGCAAATCAAAATTAAACTCACTTAATAATTCTAATATTTTTTCTTTTAACTTTCCTGAATTAGATACTGGCGCATCTAAATAAAAAATAGCTTTTCTCACTTTATTTTCTTCTAATATTTTTCCAATTAGTGTAATTGCTGTTTCAGTTTTATCTATTATACGATATGTGCCTCTCAATCCTGCCAAATCTCTAATTGTTTCATCCATGCATTTTAATAAAGATGAATTAGATAATGCAACTTCCAATGTTATTATGGTGTTAAATCCATCTATATTTACAACACATCCATCTAAATTGCCTTTAATTTCTTTAGCTTTTCTGATTAAAATTCTATTTTTTGCAGAAACAGCTCTTACTAAAGCTAATCTTTGACGTTCAGATAATAGATAATGATTTCCTATAAACACCGAGGCACTTTTTATGTTATATCCTTGATTTAAAAGATAATATAAATCCTGTCCAGCCTTATGTAATTTTAAAAGTGATTTTTCATTAAACTCTTTTTCATCAGTAGCTACATATCCTCTTTTAACAACTTTACTCATATGTTAATATCCCCTTATTATTGTATCTTTGAATTAAATAGTTTATTTCTTGATTAAATATATTATGAGTTTTTAATTTATATAATTATACTTTTAAATATAACTATCTAAATTTATTTACTTATTTTTATATTCCACAATTATGAGTAACTCCCAAAAAACATTCCATAAATTCTTTAAAATTATTATTCTTAATAGCTAAATCTACTTATAATGTATCTATCGTAAATATTATACATCTCTTTACATTTATTTTTCAAAATAAGTGTAATAGCTTTTAAAAGACTACTAGATTTAATCTAATAGTCTTTTAAAAGCTAATATTTACTATAAAAATACTCCATTCCTATTCTACTTATTTTAAATGAAGGTATTTTTCTAAACTTCTCTTTATAATACGATGTATTGTGTATTTTTACATACGTGTTATATATATTCTTAACTTCTATTTCACCTTCTTGAACTATTTTATTAAAAAATGATTCAATAGATATTATTTTTAGCTCTCTCATAAATTTTCTTTCATAATTATAAATAACATTATCTATAATTTTAACTAACAATGGATTTTCTTCATATTCAACAACACTACGCCTTATATCACTTTTTGCTCTAGTATAAGTATAATCAGCTATAAAGTCATTTTTTCTTATTTGTGCTTCTTCAGATGCTATCTTCATATCAGCCATGGATATTTTTTGAACTGAATTTTCATAATTTTCTTCTAAATCTTTTTCTAAAATTATATATGGTTTGTAATAATAATCTATTTTCTTCCCATTTTCCAAGGTATTTGTTCCAAGAAATACTGTGTAATTCAGATTTATCTTCTTAATGTTGTAATTGCTTTTTATAAATTTTTCTATAAACTCTTTTGGTTTAAAGTTAGCATTTATGTCTCCTATATTTACTGTCTCACAATACTTCTCATATCTATTTTCCTCTTTAAAGACATAAGCATCATTCATAAAATTTTCCTCCTCAAATCTTATATTATATAATATGAAAAGAAAATTTCTTTTAGTACTACATAATTCTAAGCTATAAATTAATATTTATACAATAATCTTAATATTAACTTTAATAGTATTACGATTTTTGTTGATTATAAAAATAAAATTAATTATAATCTATAAAGTATGATGTTAACATTTACTTTAAAAACATAATCTTTAATTAGTTTTATCAAAATCAAGAGGGGGACTTTTTTTGAATACATATAGAGGACTATTATATGCTATTTTATCATCTGTAGCATTTGGGCTCATGCCTATATTTGCATCAATAGCTTACAAAAACGGATCTAATCCGACAACGGTCATAATATTTAGATTTTTATTATCATCAATAAGTATATTTATATATCTTTTATATAAAAAAGTTAAAATTAAAATTGAAAGAAAACCCATGTTAATCTTATTAGCAATTGGGATTATTGCATACACTATTACAACACAAACTTTATTTATGTCTTATAATTATTTAGGTGCTGGACTAGCTACTACTCTTCATTTTATATATCCAGCAATTGTATGTATTATTGGTTTTGTCTTTCTTAAAGAGAAGATTAGTAAAAGAAAAATAATATCATTATTTCTTTCAGGCATAGGCGTTTATTCTCTTGTTGCTTTTGAAAGTAAATCATTAAGTACATTAGGAATATTTTTAGCATTATTTTCCGGAGTAGCTTATGCAATTAATTTAATTGTATTAGGACTTGACTGTATAAAATCAGTAGATAATAAAATTTCAACTTTATATATGTGTGTAGGGGCTACTCTAGGTATGGTTACATATGGTCTATTTACAAAATCAATAGTATTGAGTTTTAATACTAAAATAGTAGGATCATACATAGGAATATCATTAATCTCCACTATAGTATCTATAATTTTATTACTTAAAGCTATTGAATTAATTGGAACTTCATCAACATCTATTTTAGGAACTTTTGAACCAATAGTCAGCATAATTTTTGGTGTATTACTTCTTGATGAAAATTTATCTTTTGAATTAGTAATTGGAGCTGCATTAATATTAACTGCAACTATTGTACTAGCTAAAGATACAAAAGGCGAATAAAGATAGCAGTAGGTAAATTTGTACTTATTATAAATTTACCTACTGTTATTTTTTATTTAATATTTATCTCAGCCATCAAAGGATAATGATCTGATGGATATTTACCATTAATATTATATTTTACTATTTCTACATCAATTATTTCAAACTCTTCTGATACAAATATATAATCTATATGTGATCCCTTTTCTTTATTTTTAAAATGACCCATAGTAGCTTTATTATATAATGACTTATTCATATCTTGTACAGCTACAAGTCTTTTATTGAAAATATCTCCATTTATAAAATTCTTAATTAATTTACTATTAGGACTAGCGTTAAAATCTCCCATAATTATTAATGGAAGTTCTTCTTTTTCTTGTTCTTTCTTTATAAACTCTGCAATCTTTTTAAGTTCATATGCTCTTGCTTGTGGCAAAAGACAATCTAAATGCGAATTACAAACTCGTATTCTTTTCCCATTTTCTAATTCAATTATGGCTGTTGTGCAGATTCTTGGAAACATTGAATACCATCTTGATCTTCCTATCTTTTCTGGATTATCACATAGCCAAAATGTTTTATAATTATCTATCTTATGTTTTTTGGAAATCAAAATATCATTTCTCTCTGAAAACAACTTTTTACTTCTTGGATTGCCTACAATAGTATATGTATTGATATTATTGTATATATCTTTAAACATTTTCTCAGTTATTTCTTGAGTACCTATAATATCACAATCATATTTATTTACTATATCAAACACTAAGTTTTTTCTCTCAGCCCATCTATTATTAAAATCTAAAATAAAATCACATCTCAAATTAAAAGTCATTACCTTCATAGCAATATCCTCTTTTCAGCTTGTTTTAAAAATTCATTTATTAAATTATTATCAACTTTGTTTTATCATTCTTTAATATATAGTATCTGTACTTTATAAAAAAAAAGACCATCTTTATTATAAAAATAAAAGATAGTCTCTTTACAACCACATAGATTTCTTGCTAACAATTCTTATATTCGGTTGTGACACTTCAGCGTAGCACCAATACTGTCACATAACCGAAGGATCGATTTTTAATGTGCACAGTATTGGTAGCGTAGCGAATTGCGCGCAACCTAATGATGTGTGTCTGACAAATCTCCACCATGGCGCAACACCACAGTATAAAGGCCAAAAAATCTATGTTTTTTAATTTTCTTATTTATTGAATTATACCATATACAAAACCAAATTTCAACATTTTTTAACTTTTTTAATAAAATAATCTTATTGATTAAAATTCTTTAATTAGTTATAATATAAAATATAATTCAATTGATATTGAATATCAATTGAATTATACATATTGTTTTTACAAAGGAGGGATTATATTGAATAATATTTTATTTGCTTTCTCATTAACTCTTTTTTCAGGATTATGTACAGGCATAGGAAGTGCTTTTGCTTTTTTCGCTAAAAAAACTAATACTAAATTTCTTTCTATAAGTCTTGGTTTTTCAGCAGGTGTTATGATTTATGTATCAATGATTGAAATATTTTTTAAAGCTAAAGATGCTCTTACAGAACAATTTGGAATAAAGACTGGTTCTTGGCTTACTGTAGTATCATTTTTTGGAGGAATGCTTACTATAGCACTTATTGATAAAGTTATTCCAGTTGGAGAAAATCCACATGATATATATAAAGTTGAAGACTTAAATGCAAATAAAGTTAATTCAAATAACAAACTTTTAAGAACAGGATTATTTACTGCAATAGCTATTGCAATTCATAATTTTCCTGAAGGGCTTGCAACATTTATTTCTGGCCTTCAATCTCCATCTATAGCAGTTCCAATAGCCGTAGCTATTGCAATTCATAATATACCAGAAGGTATCGCAGTATCAGTTCCTGTTTATTATGCTACTGGTAATAAGAAAAAAGCTTTTGTATATTCTTTTCTTTCTGGATTATCTGAACCTTTAGGAGCTATTATCGGATATTTAATCTTAATGCCTTTTATTAGTAATGCGGTATTAGGTATTATTTTTGGAGCAGTAGCTGGTATAATGGTTTTTATATCACTTGATGAACTTCTTCCCTCTGCAAGAGAATATGGGGAACATCATCTTTCAATATATGGACTAGTAGGCGGTATGATACTAATGGCTGTTAGCTTATTATTATTTCTATAAAATTTAGTCTAGTTCATATTTAAATTTAAAATTACACAGTTTATTAATTTTCTTAAGCGTGTATAGGTATTATACGGTTATTTAAAATATAAATTAAATTTTATTCATTGAGCAAATTTTGAACTTTTAATAAGGCTATGTTTTAAGTGAATGTTGATATTTTAGTATAAGGGCGAACTGGCATTGGAATTTGCTTTTTAGAACTCTTAATGAAGATTTGTACAATTAATTGCTTGTCAACAATCTTTGATTGGGAACATGCATTAATTGGACTAAGCTTTATTTTAGAGTTCTTAAAGTAAATTCCTCTGTCCATGAGCTTTATACTACAATATCAACACTGTTTTAAAACATAGCCTTTAATAAAAGCAAAATCACCCCTAATGTGATTAACCTAATATATTATAATTTTTAAAACAACTTTATAACTAACTATTAATCAACTCCATTGCAGAATCAATGATAGCTTTGTATCTTTTTTCATTAACACTTTTTATCCATGATGTCATTCCTGATATTTCATTTATAACTTTACTAGATAATACTTCACCATTATTTTTATCTTTATTAGCATTGTAAATAGCAGCCCTTAATTTTTTAATCCATTTTTTAGGTACTCCAATTTCTTCGTTATTTATTACAATACCTGTTATACATTGACAATTATTTTTTCTTAAGAATTTTGTTTTATCCTTGTTTATATTAAAACCCTCTTCTTTAACAATCTTTGAAACTAATCCTATAAATCTGCCAATATTTAATTCATCATCATCCCCATTAAAGCTAAAACTCATATCATCGGCATACCTTGTATAAGTAAAATTATATTTAGAGGAAAGTCCTTTTAATCTTTTGTCTAATTTTATACAAATTATATTTGTAATCATTGGACTTGCTGGTGAACCTTGTGGAAGAATTCTATTTGATGTCTTTATATATTTTTCTTCTCCTCTAACCTCTATTTTCATACGTTCGCAATATGTACAAATCATTGCTAACATAGATGCAATATATCCAGAATATCCAAAGGATTTAAACATTCCTCTTACTCTTTCAAATGTAATTGTTGGAAAGAAATCTTCAAGATCTATATTAATAAGCAATTCAGGTTGTTTAAAATGACTTTCTGCCGCCGAAACTACAGATTTTCCCTTTAAAAATCCATGAGCTTCATCACTAGTAGGAATTTTTAATAGAATGTCATCTAAAATTTTTCTTTGTGAATTCTTTAATACTGATTTCGGAGCTGCAATATTACGAACTCCTCCTCTTTTTTTAGGAATAGTGTATCTATAATAATGATCAACAGATACTACATCTCTATGATAAACTAAAAATCTCAGCTTTTTATATTCTATTCCTAGAAAACTAGCTAGTTCTTTGTCATCATTTATAATAGGTAAATCTTGTGCTAATAACTTTTCCTTATGAGTTTCTTTATCTTTAAGTAAACTAGAATATCCTTTTCCTATAAATACAATTTTATCTTCTTTTTCTTTCTTCCATTCCTCTGAGCGCTGTCTTTTTTCAAGTTCTCTTTGTTTTTTTCTTTCAGCACGCCTTGCAATAGATTCCTCCATAATAGTCTTAGATACATCCAATCTTATTTTCTCATAATCCCATGTTTCATCGTACTTTTTTTGAAGTTCTATTAGCTTTGAATTTATTTTATCTTTTTCTTCATATAAATTAGCAATTTCATCAATTACTTTTTCATATTTTTCTAATAGATTTTTTCTATTCTCATACTGTTCACTTGTTTCATTTTCTTGTCTTTCATAAGGGGTAGGTAGATTCTGTGGCCAAAACCCATATTCCTGCATCTTTACAAGGGTAAATTCCTTTTTACCCATTGCATTTACAGCTTCTCTATAATCTTTTCTATTATTTTCTTGGTTCTCCATCATAGTACCGTCTCCATAATATCATTAATTTTATATTCTTTATTTGGTTCTAATTTTAGCTTTAAAAATTTTGTAGAAATTAAATATAAAGCTAAAATATGTGAACAAGGAGCTGAAATATTTCTAGGTCCTTTATTAAAATCTCTACAGTCACATTTAACTTTTGAAAGCTGACCTTCTTCATCTATTTTTATTAAAGTTTCTGTAAAATCAAATTCTCTATTAAAATCATCTGTCCTATAATATTTCCACTTTTTATATTTAGGATTTGGCGTCTTTAGCGAATGTGTAAAAATAAACTCATTATCTTCTGTCATTGTCACCCTAAAGTTATCCATGCCTTCATCTATATGTTCTTGGACCTTTAATTCCATAGGTGTTGTTTCATATAATTCTTTTGGAATTTCTTCATTGCATAATCGTCTAAATCTTACAGAGTCATTTATTGCATCATAATAACCTTCTCCACGTCTTAAAAGCATACCTATTCCTGCTTTGTTTTCACTCTTTGAACTTTCAGTTAAATCTTCATAAATTTTATCTATTGAAGCAAAACGTTTTTCTTTTAATAATTCATAAACTTTATCGTAATTTCCTTCTCCAATAAATCCACCTAATATGTTAAATGCTGTCCCTTTTACCCAATCGTTAGAAGACCATGATGAGAAACCTATAGTCATCTTCATCGCTCCCATATCTCCTATAATAAATTGTGGCATTCCAAATCCAAGAAGTCTTACTTTAAAAGACTTAACTAAAGGAATTATCTTTTCTAAAACAAGCCAACGTCTTCTTCCCCATATTTTTTCTTCTCTTTTCTTTTCTCCATTATAAATTGAATTAAGAGTAAGAGTCTTTCCAAAAGGTTCAAAAATAATTTTAATTGGCTTATCAGGTTCTAATATCCACTTCATATATCTTGGACTTTCTTTTGCTTTATGTCTTCTTAAAAATGAACATATATCATACATATCCATTGGTGATAACTCAACATCCACTCCACCTAAACTGGCAGCTGAAGAAACTTGATTAAACCCCTTTATCCATGTCTCAGGAAGCTCTATTTTCTTTTCCATATGTTCAGGCATTACTCCGCTATCTACTCCAAAACCCTCTGGATTAACAGATAGATTTACATCACTATAGGTTCTAAATCTATCAATTTCTTTAGCTAATTTAGCTGAAAAATCTATATTAGTTGTTCCTAAAGATGGTTTTTGTAGTAACTCAAATTCTTCCATATCAATTGATAAACATCCATATGTAGACTCATCTACAGAAAATGCTTCAAAAGATACTTGATCAGGATGAACTGTTATTACAGGATCTAAAACAAACCACAGGTCCATATCTCTATCCTTTATAAATTTCCAAAAGTCTTTTTCAATCTTATAATAATCTTTCCATATATCATGTTTATCAATTTCTTTTTTTAGATTGTTTTTAATATCAATTAAATTAAATATTTCTTTATTTTTATCCTCAATGGAATTTAATAATGTATTCATATCATTATTAAGGCTATTTCTTATTTCTGGCAAATACTCATCATGTTTTAATATTCTTCTTTCAATTTCTTTGTCAAGCCACTCAAAGAATTCAACTCTTTCTTTCTTTTTTTGACTCATATCAGAAATAACAATTTCACGAAGCATAAGCATTGCATCTCTAAAAATAAGTGGATGCTTTAACTTCCCTAAAAAAGATACTTTTTCATTTCTTGAAAGATCTGGACTAAGTCCCAAAACTGTTTCATTTCCTTTATTTAGACACATAGATGGACTTGCATATTCATACTTAACCTTCAAGAGACATTGCCCCCTTTCTTATTTTAGCTAATGCCATAAGTGCACGTTCTGAATCTACTATAATATTTGAACCTCCGATATCTAGTAACATATCTTCGATTTCATTTAATTTATTTTTATATTTAGTTGCAAATTTAGGTATAACCTCATATATACTGTCTTTGCTCTTAGAAATTCTATTAGGAAGAAATATCAATGTTTTTACATAATACATAAAAAGTTCCTCATCTCCATCACCTAAGTTTGCAAGTATCTCAGTTGTTTTATTAGAAATATATTCTTTTACTTCACTTGAAGTATGTTCTAACATTTGAATTATAAATTCTTTAGGAATTAAGTCGCCATATATCTCTTTTAATTTTTTAATTCCAAATAGATAAACTTTGTTTACTGGAGAATCGATTATTATTCCATGTAACTTCTTTTGTTCCTCATTAATCATATTCTCAAAAATTTCTTCTGCTTTTTTATTAAGTATAGTTATATCAGATTCAAACATAATTAATAGGGTAGAAAATCTTTTACTTAATGCTTCACTATTTCTTTCAATAATGCCAAACAATATCTTAATCATTTGCGCTGTAGCAGATTCTAATATACTTACTAATTGAGAATCCTTAGGTATCTCATTATTTTTTATTGATTCTAATAGAGAAACAACTTGTCTATTTCTTTCTGAAATTGCTTTTTGTGTATCTTTTATATTAACTCCATTAAGTAGGTTCTCTAATTCCTTATATGAAAGTGAAAAAATTGCTTCCTCTACAAATATCTCAGTCCACTCTGGCATACTAGATTTTTCAAAAATTGATGAAATAACATATGATATTAAATTCATCTTTTCATTATTAGATATGCCTTTAAGTTTATTAACTGAAAGTGAAAGCAAGTCTCTAATTTCTTTAGATAAAGTAACATTGGTCTTTCTAAATCTATCAGAATTATCTATAATTTCTTTCACAAAGTTTAAATACTCTTTTTCATTTAACGATAAAATGCTTTCCTTAAATAAGTTTATCCAATTATCAAGATCATTTAAAAACATGAAATTCACTATATCACTAGATTTAAATTTTCCATTAGTCCTTTCAAAAAAACTAATAGCAAGCTCATGAACATTTTCATTTTTACTATTGATTAAATCTATCATTAATTTTGAATCAAATTCATCTAGTTTATTTAACTTTTCTGTAAGAATGTTCATAAACATGTTGGCAAGTGGTTCATAAGAAACTAATGTTAAATCACTTAACTCTTTATATGACATATTATTTATAAGTTCATTGGTTCTTTCTGAGTCTTTTAAAATATAATAACATGCCTTAAATATTGGATTAATATTTGAATTTATAGCTATGTATAATACATCATCTAAGTGATTGTCCCATATTTCCTTAACAAATTCATATCGCCCTTGAAGTTTCATTAATTGATCATTTTGCATCCACTCACTTCTAGCTTGCCAATTATCCCAGCCTATTGGAGGTTTTTCTTTAAAATCATTATATAAATAATATTTTATAAAATCATTGAATTGAAAATTCCCTTTAAATTTACATACATAATCATGCTTTGTATAACTTGTTAGAAGAGATTTCATAGCTATTATAAATTTCTCTTCATCATTTTTTGCATAAGAATCCATAATTTTTCTTACATATCGCTTAAAGTATTTTAGTTCTTTTCCTTTACCAGTACCTTTAAAATAATATGTTAATCTTGGTGAATCTAAATAATAAGCTATTTTACCAATAACATCTGCTAATCCATATGCTTCTGCTTCTTGAATTGTATTTTTAAATTCAATTGTATTTAACATTACTCCATCAGTGTAAATCCCTTCTTTATAACGCTGAGGAGATCTAGACTCTACCCACTCACCCTTTTCATAATCATATCTTCCATAGTATTCTTTTAAGAGCTCTTGAGCTGCATACTTTCTATAATGTGCTCCTTCAAGTACTTTATTAGAAGGAATATCTTTACCATTAATATGAATAAGATGTAAATCCATTTCTGATAAATGTGTACGTATAAAGCTTTCTCTTTTTTGTCTTAATTCTTCTGTTATTATATTTACATATATTGTTACACATCGTTTTACACCTTTTGTATAATTTTCGCCGCCCCAATTTATATTTGATTTTAAAATATTTTTTGCTTCTTCTATCAATAATGAATTATTATATCTTGCAAACTCTAAGAATAAACCTGATATCATTTCAGTACTTCCAAGTTTTAAAAGTAAGTTGTAAATTTCCTTTGGTGGATTGCTTTCAATTAATTGAGATAATCTTTTTTTTCTCATATAAATATTTTTATTGCTAAACATATCATAAATAACTAAATAGTATTTATGATATTCTTCATCCAAATTTAAAACTTCATTAGGATGATTAGCTAATCTAAAATTAAGAAAACTTATATTTTTAGCTTGTACATTTTTCACGCAGTCTTCATATGATATTTCTTTAAAGTAAGGTAATACTATTTTATTTTCCTCTTCTAAGTTTTTGAATTCATTAACTAAATAATTTTCATCTCTTTTCCAATACCAACTATAATCAACTCCATTTTTATAATACATTCTAGGAAATTCTTCATCTTTATTCCTATTATAATATCCATCTTCTTGTATAATTTTTACTGATTCAAAAGATGGTAAATGTCCTTCACATCCATTAAATATAGCATAACTAGAATATTTAACTTCGTCTTCAAGAATACTAGTTACAGATTCTCCATCACTTTGAGTATTTTTAAACTCATGTTTTCCATAAAGTATAAGAAAACTTGGATTATTGTTATTATCCCATCCCCATAAAACTATGCTTCTTAAAGGATTATAATCCTTTTTCCATACTCGGTTTAATGTTTTAGTGTTTTTTATAGGACAATTTATGCTATCAACACTATCATTTAATTCGATTTGATCAACTTTATCTTCTTTTGATTTTAAGAAAGAAAAAACTGTATTTAAAAAGTTGTTTTCTTTAAACTTTGACATAACAGTAAACCACCTTAATCTTTTAATATTTTTAGACTATGTTTTAAATTTAATACAAAATATTAATTCCACATAATTCTTTTCAAACTATTTTATCACAGTTATGTTTAATATTAAATATTAATAATTTAAAATAAAAGACTATGTTTTAAATATGTGTTGATATATCCAATTATTCAGTCCACTTTTCTTATGCATATATCAGTACGCTGCTAAAACATAGACAAATAAAAAAATAACCTAACACATTTATTTTTTTACAAATGCATTAAGTTATTTTAATTGTGAATATATTTTAAGTTATTTGTTAGCCTTATTTTAAAATATTTTTAATCGTTTACAAAATAACTACATTTTAATATCCATATATTTTTCATTATCTATTCTAATATTCTCCAATTCATTGGTTATAGCTTTATCCATTGATTCTATATACCTTTCTATTTTTTTTGCTTTTTCTATATCTTTTATATTATTTATGCAAAAACTCAATATTTTTTTATATGCATCTCTTTGCACTTTAATTAATTTCCTATATTGTTTGTTATTTAAATCAACTACATCTACTTCATTCATAATACCTCACCCTCCTAAAAATATAATTCTACAAAAATTCTTATTATCCTTTTTTTGTAAATCAATATTATGATATTATAGGTATAATAAATAATATAAAAAAAACATAATAAACAAAAACACAACTAGAAAATATATAAAAACTTTAAATATTTTCCTGTGTTTTCTCTATTATGTCTCAACAGGTAAAAATCTTACTATATAATTTTTACTAATATGTCACTATTATACAACATTAGTCATATAATTCGATATGCTAAAATCTCATTAGCATTATGTATTACTTAATTCTCTTTTATTTTACTATATACTTCATTATATTTCAACATATTTTTTGAAAAAATATGCTTTTTTAGAAAATAAATAGGAATTTTCTTGATTAAATTCATCAAGAAAATTCCTATTATTCTTTATTATTTAATTTTTTCATCAAATTGCGACTATTAATTAAATTATTGAATCTTAAACTTAGAAATTTCTTCTCTTAATTTATCAATATGTTGTTTTGTTTTTGAAACTTCTTCAACAACTTCTACTGATTTATTATTAACATCACAAGTTCTATTTGCTATTCCAGCAGTTCCAGTTGCACCTTGTGACGATGCTTGTGATACTTCTTCAATTGACTGCATAATATTTCCCATAGAACACATCAGTTCTTCAGCAATAATACTAAATTTAGTAATTATATCACCTATTGTTTTAGCATCTTCATTGTATACATTAGCCACATTTAACATAGTTTTATAATCTTTATCTATATCTATAGATACAAATTTTAAAACTTCATTAGCACTACTTGAAAGATTATTTACGCTACCAGTAACTTTACTAGTTACTTCTTGTATTTCTAAAACAGTATGTTTTGATTGTTCAGCAAGCTTTCTAATTTCTTCAGCTACTACTGAAAATCCTTTTCCTGCATCTCCAGCTCTTGCAGCCTCTATTGCTGCATTTAATGCAAGCAAATTAGTTTGTTCTGTAATTTTCATAATAGCGTCAGATAAAATATTAATTTGATTAACCACCCCTGAAGATTCAATAGCTTCTTCAAGTTTTTCTTTAGTATTAATAAAAATATCATTTGCCTTCTTTTGAGATGCTATAACATTTTCTTTTGTTATATTAGCTCTATTACTAATTTCTTTTGCATTATTTGCACCTTCTTTTGACTTATCTGCAATAGATATAATTGCTTTTTCTATTTCTTTTGAAGTTGTAGTCATCTCATCTGTAGTAGCTGCTGTTTCTTCAACACTAGCTGTTAACTCTTCAGTTGCTGCAGATATATCTTCTAAATTAGAATTTAATACATTTACATCTTCTATAACATTATTAACTTCATTTTCTATAGAGTTTGATTCGCTTTTGATTTTACAAATTAAGTTTACTAATGCAGTTCTCATATCTTGAATGCCATTTATTATAACTCCAATTTCATCTTCTCTTTTAAGATACTTAGAATTTACTTCTATCATAAAATTACCTTTACCAATTTCGGCTAAATATTTTGCAGCTTCTTTGATAGGATTAGTAATTTTCTTTACATTTTTAATAATTATCACACTTATAGCTAGTACCATAATTACAGCTATACATAAAAATACAATGTTAGTTTGTATCATATTTTGTTTTAATTCTTTTTCTGAAATAAGAGCTGCCAGATTCCATTCTGTACCTTCAACTCCCTTAGAATTTACAAAATATTTTTCTCCACCAATATTAACATTAAATTGCTTAGAATCTCCTTTTAATAAATTATCTAAATTCTCTATATTGACATCTTTTATGTTTTTAAAATTATTTTCTTCATTGTTTCCATCTGCCATAATTGTTCCATTTTTATGAACAATCATAAAAAATCCAGTTTTTCCAGTCTTCATATTATTTAATATGTTACTTATAGAAGACTGTTCAACATCAATCCCCACAGCACCAATAACGTTTCCATCAGTATCTTTAACAATTCTGGCATTGCTTGTAATCATTGTATTAGTAGTATCTATGTACGGTTCTGTCCTTTTAATTTCTCCGTTACCATCAATAGCAAGTTTATACCACTGTCTTATTGTAGGATCATATTTTTCCGGTATATATGTTTCTGGCCAATTAATATATCCACCATCTTTTGTAGCTAAATAAATATATTTAGTTTCTGGATGACTTGCAGCGTATTGATCGAAAACTTCATATATTTCCTGTTCAATTCCTCCATTTATGGAAGGTGTCATGTCAACTTTAGTACTATTGTCTTTATATTTAGTAATAGTTGCATCACCTTTCATTACAGTAGGATTTGTGGCCATCATATTAATATTAGCATCAACTTGATTGTAGAAATTATTAATTGCACTTGATACAATGTTCATTTGTTCATTGGAGTTATTAATGTATTCACTTTTAGCTTGTACACTTATTCTATAAGAAATAAAAGTCATCATTATTACCAAAAACAAACAAATCATTCCTACTGATAGTTGTAAAAATCTAGTTTGTATACTTCTATATTTTTTCATAATTATATACTCTCCTTCCATATCTGTAAAATTAAGTTTTAATATCCCAGCTTTCGTTAATATTATATATAATCAAATTATTCATTTTTAATATTTTGATATAAGCTGTAATTGAAACCGTATTAAATAATATTACTTTAAGTATATATTATCAAACATTAAAATTCAACAATATTTGACATATTATGTTATTATTATAAAAAAACTCCCCTTCAATATTAATTTATTAAAAGGAAGTTTTTTGTTATTTAAATATTTTTAGATTAAGAATTTTAATACAAATATTATTCCTATTACCACTGTAGCTAAAGTTATATCCTTTATTTTTCCTGTAAATAATTTTAATAGTATGTATGAAACAACTCCAAATACGATACCATCTGATATACTATAAGATAACGGCATCATAATTATAGTTAAAAATGCTGGTATAGCTTCTGTAAAATCCGAAATATTTATTTGTTTTATTGGCTCAATCATAAATAATCCAACTAATACTAATGCTGAACAAGTGACTGCTGGAGTAATTGAAGCAAATATAGGTGCAAAGAATAATGATAATCCAAACATTATAGCAGTAGATACTGCTGTTAATCCTGTTCTTCCACCTTCCGCAACTCCTGAGGCACTTTCTACAAATGTACTTACTGTACTTGTACCAACACATGCTCCAAACGTAGTTCCTATTGCATCTGCAAAAAGAGCTTTCTTTATATTTGGAACTTTTCCATTTTCATCCAACATTTTTGCTTTTGTTGTTACTCCAACTAAAGTTCCTATTGTATCAAACATATCCATAAATAATAATGTAAATAAAGCAACTACCATATCTAAAGAAAATATATTATTCCACTCAAATTTAAAGAAAACTGAACTAATTGATGGTGGTACACTCATTATACTATTAGGTGTTGGAGTAATTCCAAAAGGAATTCCTATTACAGCTGTAGCAATCATTCCAATAAATAATGCACCTTTAATATTCCTTGCTAAAAGAATACCTGTAATTACGATACCTATTATTGCAAGTAGTGCTGTTCCACTTGTTATATTCCCAAGTGCAAGAATTGTTGAATTATCTTCAGGGTGAACTATAATTCCTGCCCCTTCAAAACCTATTAGTGCAATAAATAAACCAATACCAACTGAAATTGCTTTTTTAATGTTTTCTGGTATTGAATCAACAATAGCTTCACGCACATTGAATAAGGTTAATAAAATAAATATAATACCTTCTAAAAGTACTGCTGTTAATGCAAATTGATATGAATATCCCATACCAAGAACTATTGTAAATGCAAAAAATGCATTTAAACCCATACCTGGCGCTTGAGCAAATGGTAATTTGGCATATAAACCCATTATCAAAGTTGCAACTACTGCTGATAGTGCTGTAGCAGTAAACACTGCTCCACTATCCATTCCAGCTGCTGATAATATAGTTGGATTTACTATTAATATGTACGCCATAGTCATAAAGGTAGTAATACCTGCTATAATTTCTGTCTTAACATTTGTATTTTTTTCAGTAAGTCCGAAATAGTTATCTAACATTCCATTCTTTTCAAATAATTTCTTCATAAAACCACTCTTTCGTAAATCTTTTTTCCACCTGAACTATAATAAGTTATTTTTCGATATATTGCAACACTTTTGTGAATATTTTACGATATTTTAGTACTTATTTTCGCTTTTTATGATGTTTATACGAATATTAATATATATCTATCTTTCTCATTATTCGTTTTTTATTTTTGCAATCATTATAATTTTCTATTTTTTATAGTTAAGTTTTTAATAATTAATCTATATTATAGATAGATAATCTTAAATTCCAAATATAGGTTGATCAATATTTCTCTTATAAATACCTTTTGTACCATTTAATGTATAATATGAAGATATCAAGCCAAAAATATTTCCTAAATTAATATCTATATTAGGTCTAAGTGAATAAGTAATTTCTCCATTAATATATTTTTTATATAATTTATTGTATTTAATAAATCCTATTTCTGTAGTCATTGATCTTGAAATTAAACCAAGATAAACTGATTGTAATGCTGGAATATCAGGATTAGGTAACTCATTTGAATTTACTTCCTTATTATATTTACTATAAATTAACTCAATACCTTCTAGTGTTGATATATAAGAAAGTATGTTTGCATATATAGATATTGTTTGAGCACATTTTTGTGTATCTAATAATCTTAATAATTCTATATCATCTTCAGTGAAATTTTTTGTGTTATTAGTTTTTATATATTCATTATATTTTCTACTATTATGAGAGTTATTATGTTTATAATTTGAATTTTGTTTCAACTCCTTTCAACTCCTTTACTTTATTGTCTTAATTTGCAATACAAAATTTTATTTTAATGGAAATTTATTATTACATTAAGATTCCAATTACATTAGTATATGATTATATCTAAATATTTCCCCATGTATATATTTAGATATGGTGGCTATAGTAATTATATGAACTTCAAAATAATTTAATGATACATCTTATAAGATTGTAAACACACATAATTTAATACTATATTAATTTTTAATATAGATTACATTTATAATATGATTTTAATAATTAAAGAGCACTAAAATAAGCATAATATTCTCTTAAATTATCTCTATTAAAATAATTTAATATGAAAATATTATACTTATCATCATCTTATATGTTTACAAAAACTTAATTCTATAACATATATTTATATAAGTTTTGATTACTATGATAATTAATATATAGATTTAGAATTAACAAATTCTTCAGCTATTTTATCTGGATTATCAACTTCATTAAATAAAGCAATTGAATAACAAACATCATTTTCTTTCCAAATATATACTAAACAATAATTATACTCATTGCTTTCTTCGTATTTAAATACCTCATTATTATTAATGTTTAATTTTTTTACATTAATCTTTTTAGGTATATTATCTTCTGTATTTTCATTAATAAAATATTCATTTTTCTTTATATCATCATAAAACTTTAAATCTTTTTTAGCTGTAAAAGTAATTCTCAAATTTTTACCAACATAAAAATTATTCATTTCGTAATTTATAATATTGTTTTCTATATCAGAATCTCCTGTTATCCCAACTCCTGACCCAGTTATTTTTATATCTTTATCTACTTTTAATGGAAATTTAGGATTAAATCCAAGAATTTTTTCAGCTTTCTCTAAGTCTCCTTTATCATATATACTCATTACTCCTATTTCTGTTGAAACTTCTCTTGTTGGATAGTAATTTACGTTTTTTATATCTTCTGAATACTTCAAAGATTTTGCTATTTTAAATATATTATCTTTATCAATACTTGTCCATTGATTAATTTCATCTTCATTTTTACATTGCTTATTATAATTTAAGATATAACATATACCAGAATCTTTCCACACAAAATATCTATTTATTTCCTTCATTTCTTTGATCACAATATCAATATCTTCTATTTTTCTTTCTGGAGAAGTAATTGTAACAGTAACCTCTTCTCCATGAATTCCATTAAAGTCTACTAAATTTCTTTCACTTTCTACTTTAAACTCTTCTTGTAGTGCACGTAAGCTTTCTGATTTTTTTATTATCTCTATTGGATCTGATACTCCTGTGATTAATGAAAATTCATTGTTTCTTTCATTGTTATTATCAAAAAACATTTGTACTGCATTTTCTTTATCAGACACTTTTATGACTTGAAATCCAGCTCCAACTTCATTTCCATCTAAAATATAATCTGGTACTTTGAATTTAAATCCTGCTATTTCTTGTGCTTTTTTAATATCATCATAAGATTTTAAAGGTGCATCAATTAAAAATTTAGAATTTTCTTCTTTATTAGATATTATTTTTGAAACATTATCATTATCAAATCCTTTTACTTGAATACTGTTTGTAAATATTGCTATTGTCGCTACTAAACAACTTAATATAGCAACTGTTGATACTTTATATGAACCTTTTTTAAAGTCTTTTATCATTTTAATTCTCCTTTTTATTTGGTTATTATTTTCAAAACAAATTAGCAATCTAGATTGCTCTTTTTTATTAAAAAACATTCTTGAAAAATCTATAAGCGTCATACCATAATCTATTCTTTCTTTTTCTTCAAGGCACTCTAAAACACATGCATCACAAGCATATTCTCTATACAACTTCATTTTATTTATAGCAATCCATACTAAAGGATTAAACCAATGTATACAAAGAGCTACTATACTAAGAAAGTTATAATATAAGTCTTTTCTTTTATAGTGCATAAGCTCATGTAATAGACTATAGGATAGTTTATTGTAATCTTCCATTTTCAAAACATATTGTGGTATATAAATTTTAGGCTTTAAAATTCCAAATATTCCAGGACTTTTTATTCCATCATATATAAAAATTTGAATTTTTGAATTTATATTTAACTTATCTTTTAAATTGTTGATTATAGATTTAATTTTAAAATCTTTATATATTTCTAAAGGTATAATTTTTCTTTTAAATCTCATTAAAGATAATATGAATGTTAAGCTTAAAACGATTATCCCTATAATCCAAATTAAAGAAGCTATCTTTATAAAATTAGAAATCCATATTTGTTTATTTATAGATTCTTCTTTATTTTTTTCATAATCATTAATTTTTTCTATCTTCTTTGTATCATTATTGTAATTATTATATCCTATGGAAATTTCTCTATTTTTACCTGAGGTATCTAATATCATTTCCTGTAAACTATTTGTATATTTATCACTAAAAATATCAAATAAATTTATATTTACCTCTGGAATTACAGGCACAAGAAGTCTTAACATTACTAAAATCCACAATCCATGTTTAATCCGCACACTAATATGATTATTAAACATTTTTAAAATCAGAATTATTATTAAAATAATGATAGCTGCTGTTAAAGATGTTTGAAAAAACCATAAAAAAACCTTTTCTAAACTCCCCATAAAAATATACCCCTTCTCGTTATCTAGTTAAAAATCTTTTATATTGATTTTTTCTTTTTTTTCTTTAAGAATTTTCTCTAATTCTTCAATTTCATCAATAGATAGATTCTCATCTTCTAAGAAGCTACTAAAAAGAATATTTAAAGCTCCATCATATACTTTTTTAATAAAAGATTTATTTTCAAACTTCATACAATCTCCCTCAGAAATTAAAGGATAGTAATTATATACTCTACCATCTTTTTTAAAACCTATAACCCCTTTTTTTATAAGTCTTGTTATAAAAGTTTTTATAGTTTGTTTTGACCAACTCATTTTTAAACTCAATGCTTCTATTATTTCTTCAGATGTTAAAGGATTTGTTTTCCATAAAGTTTTCATTACTTCCCATTCAGCTTCTGATATTTTAGGAATTTCACTCAAAAAGTACATCTCCTTTCTTTTAAATCTACAAATGTAAATCATTAATTTAAGTCTACACTTGTAGATTTATAATGTCAAGAATATTTTTACATTTATTCCAATTTCAATTGTTTTTTCATTTTATCACTTATAATTTTAAAAAATATTATTATAAATGTACTATCCTCATTTTTTTTATTTAAATATTAAATCTTTATCCTCTACCTAAATCTTACCTTAAATAAAACTTATTATTTATGTTTATAAAATATATGAATAAGCACATATATAATAACTATGCTTCCTATTAACCTTAATATTGATAATATAAAATTCTCCAGATTGAATTTTTTCATTACTTTTTCATCCTCTCAGATTTCTTACAAAAGTTTAATCTATATCTCTATCTTAAGTATAATATATTATTTGTTATATATTTATACTTAAATATATTAAGCTTATTTAAATCTACAACTCTAATCTACATTTTATCCATCTTTCTGATGAGATTGTATGTAATAAAAATTTAGTATATAAATTAAAAACCACTTAAATATCTTTTAAAATATTTAAGTGGTTTTTAATTAAATCCTATTTAAAATATTGTTCTCCATATCCATAATGTTCAACAACATAATCAATATCTTTATCACCACGTCCACTTAAGCAAACTAAAATAGACCCTTGTTTCATTTCTTTAGCTTTTTTCATTGCGTATGCAACAGCATGTGAACTTTCAATTGCTGGTATAATTCCTTCATATCTTGATAATTTAAAGAATGCTTCCATAGCCTCTTCATCATTTATAACTTTATAATCTACTCGTCCTAATTCTCTTAAAAATGCATGTTCAGGACCAACTGATGGATAATCAAGACCACTAGCTATAGAATATACTGGTGCCGGTTCACCATTTTTATCTTTTAGCATTATGCTTTCAAATCCATGCATAACGCCTTTTTCTCCATACTTCATAGAGGCAGCATGGTCTCCTAATTTTTCACCTCTACCTAATGGCTCTATTCCAATTATTTCAACTGGTTCCTCTAAAAAAGGTATAAACATTCCAGCAGCATTACTTCCCCCACCTACACAAGCTGTAACTACATCTGGTAAAAAACCTGTCATTTCCTTAAATTGATCTTTAGCTTCATAACCAACAACAGCTTGAAAATCTCTTACCATAAGTGGAAATGGATGTGGACCTAATGCTGATCCTATACAGTAAATTGAATCCTTATAATTTTTAGCATATGAATTAAAAGCAGAATCCACAGCTTCTTTTAAAGTTTTTAAACCATGAGTTACTGGAACAACTTTAGCTCCTAATATTTTCATCCTAGTTACATTTGGCGCTTGCTTTGCAATATCAACTTCTCCCATGTGAATTTCACATTCCAATCCAAAAAATGCAGCAGCTGTTGCAAGCGCCACACCATGTTGTCCTGCTCCTGTTTCTGCAATCAAACGCTTTTTCCCCATAAATTTAGCAAGTAATCCTTCACCCATACAATGATTTAATTTGTGTGCCCCTGTATGATTTAAATCTTCTCTTTTTAAATAAATTTGACAATTCCCTATTGCTCTAGATAGTCTTTCGCAATGATAAACTGGTGTAGGTCTACCTTGAAATTCTTTACGGATTCTTCTAAGTTCATTAATAAACTGTGAAGAATGACAAATCGTTTGATATGCATCAGCAATCTCCTCAAAAGCTGGAATTAGTTCAGCTGTTAAGTATGCCCCACCGTATTGACCAAAACGACCATTTTTATCTGGATACTTCTTTAAATATGTTCGAAAATCCATTTACAATCCCCCTTATATGCTTTAAGTTTAAATTTACCTATTTAAACATTTACATATAAAATTATACTATATATACTTTTTATTTACAATTTTCTCTCATATTACCATCTATATTCATTCTTAAGTATTTATCATTTATATCTCTAATAAATTTAGAAGGCATACCATGTGATGTTAAAAATAATTTTTCAGTAGCTCTTGTCATTCCAACATAAAGTAACTTTCTTTCTCTAAATTCTAGCATGTCCATATCCTCTTCTTCATTTTTAACTGGACATAGTGGCATTACTTTAGCATTTAGACCTGCAATTATAACAACTTTAAATTCAAGTCCTTTTACAGAGTGCATAGTTACAAGTTTTACCTCATCTTCTGAAAAGTTTATTTCATCATTATCATTAAAAATTGAACATAGTATATCATAAGCTTGTAAGCATTTCCTAAATTCTTTTAACTGTTTTTTTAATCTAGCAATTATTACTATATCTTTTAATTTATATCCTTCTTTGAGAGTTTCATTTATTAAATTTACTATATATATACATTCTTCAAATTTACTTTCAAAATTTTCATAGGTTGGATAATCACCTTGCTTGTCTATCAAATTAGGTTTAACTAAGTTGTCATTTTGTAGTAAATCTTTATGAATATCAATTAAACTGAATGCTGCCTCAGCTATTTGAGCCGTTGTTCTATAATTTTTACTTAATAAATTAGATTTACCAGTCATATCATATCCTAAGCTAGCAAATGAACGATTTTTTATTAACCAAGCTTGATGGTATATGCTTTGAGCTGCATCTGAAATAAATGTTATACTGGAATATGGTTTTTTATCGTACAAAGCCTTTAAAAATTCCAATTCAACTCTAGTTAAATCTTGACTTTCATCTATTAAAATATGAGTATACTTTTCAATAGGATATTGTTTTGCTTGATTTAATGCTAATAGTGCCATATCTTGAAAATCAACTTTATTTATATTCTGTAAATTACTATTATATTTTAACAAGACCTCAAATATTGCTCTTCTCTTTTCTGAATTTTTTCTGAGTTTTTGAGGACCATCATTATTTATATTACTTATTCTTCCTATTCTATCAACCAACTGATATTCCTCAAGATCTATATAATTACATGCTTTTATCCACATAATCTCTTCTTTAATAAACTGAAGATACTTAGAATCTATGATTTTTACATCTTTATATATATTACCAATAAAATTTATAGCATTAATTAGTTCACATTTACATTCTTTACGCGAAGCAAGTTCTATATTTATATTATTCTGTTTTTTATATTCATTGAAATAATCAAAAAGTATATCGTCTATTCTTTTAATGTATAACTTCAAACTGTTGTCCTCATCAAATAGATTTACCTGAACATTAACCTTATCTTTGACTTTATCATATATATTTGATACATATTGTTTTAGTGATTTATTATAAGTTACCATAAGTACTTTGTCATCTTTAAGTGGACAATAATGTCTTAATAATAGTGGAATTTTATTTACTGCAACAGTAGTTTTCCCAGAACCTGCTACCCCTTTTATTAATGAATGACCATTTGGTTTATTTGCAATTATTCTTTTTTGTTCTATATTAAGTTGCATTTCTACCCCTCTTTATCTAATTATTTCTATTTTTTGGAAATTTCATATACTAATTGTACTATATTATGTAACGCTATGTAAAGTTTTGATTCACTGTGAATTGAAAGAAAAAATTATTTATATCTAAATATATTTTTCTACACAAAAATAACCCTGTTAAATAGATTTTATGGCAGCACTTTTACTGCATCTACTTAACAAGGATTATTTTATTATTAGGCTATGTTTTAAATTAGTTTTATGATAAAATTATATCTTTTTAACAAATTCAGACTTTAATTGCATAGCTCCAAATCCATCAATTTTACAATCAATATTATGATCTCCATCAACTAAACGTATATTTTTAACTTTTGTTCCTATCTTTATAGATGATGAGCTTCCCTTTACTTTAAGATCTTTAATTACTGTTACAGAATCACCATCATTTAATATATTTCCATTAGCATCTTTAACTAAAGTTTCTTCTGCAGCTTGTTTTTCTGATTCTAAAGTCCATTCATAAGAACATTCTGGGCAAATAAACAGATTTCCGTCTTCATAAGTATATTCTGAATTACACTTTGGACAATTTGGTAAAGTATTCATAAAATTCATTTCCTCCATTGTTTATTAATTTAATATATAAAAACCATTCTTATGCTGTTAACCTCATAAAAATAGTAATTCACATCTTTTTTTGTATTGTTTATTTTAAATATTAATAAAATTTCAAGTTATTATTTCTTTAGTAAACTTGCTCTCTAAATAGCAAAAATTTCTCACAGTTTTATATAATATCATAGTATTATTATATTGACAAATTATTTTAATTAATGCTTAAACAACCAATATTCTTTATATTTACCTAAAAACACTATTATAGCTTTAAAAAATGATATTTTCATACTCTTACTTTATAAATTCATTTAAATCCTTCAAAATAATTATTTTTCCTCGTTCTAAATTTACATATCCCATTTGTTCAAATTTCTTTAACTTTCTACTAACAACTTCTCTAGTAGAATCAATTTCAAAAGCAAGTTCTTTATGTGTGCTATAAACAATTTTGCTTTTCTTACTTATGAGTAGCTTTGCAATTCTAGTTTCTAACGAATCATGTCTCTTTTCTTCTTTCTTTTCTATGACAGTATTAAATTTACTATATATATCTTTATACATATATTTTAAAAACTCACTATCTTTAAATAGATGTTCTGTTACTATTTCAAACGGAATTATACATATTTTAGATTGTTGGAGTGCTTTTCCTATAATATTTAATGATTTAAAATTTAAAAGACAGCTTAATGCCTCATGACATAGTTCTCCCTTTTTAATATTAAAAAGATTTGTTTCTTCTCCATTTTCATTAATTCTCTGTATTTTTATTGTTCCATTTATAACAAATATGATCCCTTCACAGGTACAATTTCCAGATGATATATACTCATCAGCATTTAATGTTTTAAATTTTGCTTTTTTACTTATTATTTTATTATTTTCTTTGTCAATATACTCTAAAACTTTATAAATTTCATAAAATTCTTTTAAGTTCTTTTCTCTAACATTACTTGCAAAATTACTTTTTTCCATAATTCCTCCATCTAAAAATATATTATTTTAGCTTTATAATTTAAGTCGTTTTTAATATAATGCTCTTTATTACAATTATTTACTAGCATTATACTATTTAAAACAAAATTAAAAAAGATTATAAAACTATTTATTAATTAAAGATGCATTTAAGATTGCTGAACATTCTGATGGAAATGAACATAACTTAATAGCTAAACTTAGAACTTCTGAAAGTTATATTCCTGAACTTTCATTATTAGCAGAAATTGATGTAAACTTTAATAGGTAGTCTAATTTAAATTTAGACTACCTATTACTATATATTTTTAATTATGCCACACCATTATTCCTGCACTACGTTTGGAAATGGTACATTGCTAAAAAATCGCCGTCTCTAAAGTCGCCTAGGCGATTTTATTCTATTATTTAAAATTATATTCTGTAACAATACTATTTCTATTCATAGTCTTATCATTATAATACTCATAAAAAGATAGTCCTAAAAAGCTTCCTGTTATGTTATAAATATTAGTATATCCTAAATTTTGAAGTGCTAAAGTTGCATTATAACTTCTTTGTCCTGTTCTACAATGAAGGTATACTGGCTCATCTTTTGGTATTTCATTTACTCTTTCTCTAAGTTCACTTAATGGTATATTTTTTGAATTTTTTATATGGCCATTTTCATATTCTCTTCTTTCTCTAACATCTATTATTGCAGCATTATTTTCTACAAGTTCTCTAACCTTATCTATGTTAACTTGCTTAAAATCATTATTTAATAAATTAGATCCAACATATCCTGCATAATTAACAACATCTTTTGCTGTTGAAAATGGTGGTGCATAACATAATTCTAAATCTTTTAAATCTTCTACTGTTCCACCAAATTTTATTGCTGTAGCGATTATATCTATTCTTTTAGTAACATCTCCTTTACCTATAGCTTGAGAACCTAATATTTTTCCAGTTGGTACTTCATAAATCATTTTGAAATGTATTGGCGAAGAATCTGGCATTATTCCAACTTTGTCATTAAGAATTATATTCACTATATCATAATTTATGTTCATATTAAGTGCTTTTATTAATGATTCATTTAATCCTGTTGATGCTCCATTATAGTTAAATACCTTTATAGCTGATGATCCTATATACCCTTTATTTATTGTACTTTTATTGTTTATATTATCTGCTACACTCCTTGCTGCCTTTTGAGCTGGTCCAGCTAGTGATAATTTAGTCATAGAATGAGTAAGTGAATTATACACTTCAATTGCATCACCTACAGCATAAATATTTTCATCATTTGTTTTATAGTTTTTATCTACTTTTATTGCTCCTGTTTCTCCAAGTTCTATTCCAGCATCCTTAGCTAAAGTTACTTCTGGTGCAACTCCTATTGTCATAATAACTGCACTTGCATTCACTTTTTTTCCTGATGACAAAACTATAATATCTTCTTCAAAACGCTCAACCTTATCTCCAACAATTAAATTTACACCATTATCATAAATTTCCTTATGAAGTATTTGTACCATATCATAATCAAAAGGTTTTAGAATTTGTTTAGTAGCTTCTATAAGTGATACATTATATTCTGCTTTTCTTAAATTTTCAGTGGCTTCTACCCCTATGTAACCACCACCAATTACAGCTACATCATTACTATTTATCTCCTTTAAATATCTATTTAATTTATCTATATCAACTACGTTTCTTATTGTAAAAACATTAACTTTTTCAATGCCAGGTATATTAGGTACTATTGGATGTGCTCCTGGAGATAAAATAAGTTTATCATAAGATTCTTTGTAAACTTCTCCACTCATTAAATCTTTGACATCTACAGTTTTATTTTTTCTATTAATTGAAATAACTTCATTATTTACTCTTGCTTTAATATTATATTGTGATATAAATTTTTCTGGACTCATTAAAACTAATCTATTAGGAGAATCTATTACTCCACTTAAATGATAAGGTAGTGCACAATTTGAAAAAGATACATGAGGTCCTTTTTCAAACATTATTATTTCATCTTCCTCACTATTTCTTCTAAGTCTTGCAGCTGCTGAGGCTCCTCCCGCAACTCCACCTACTATTAATATTTTCTTTTTCATAATATCATCCTCCTAATTATTATGTAACTTGATTTTTAACTTTACACTATAATATCAACACTGTTTTAAAACATTAACTTAAGTTACCTCTTTTTTGAGCCAACATAAGATCCTACCCCTCCAGAAACGTTAATAACATCATATCCCTGTTTTCTAAGACTACTACATGTTCTTGCACTTCTTCCACCTGATTGACACATTATGTAATATTCTTTATCTTTATTTAAATATTTATTAGGTTCATTTAAAAGGGTACCCATTGGAATATTTTTAGCAGATTTTATGCTTCCATTTTTATATTCATAATCTTCTCTAATATCAATAAGTTCAACTTTTCCTATTAAATCATCAATATCATTAACATTAATTACTTTTCCATTCTCTCTTTTTAAAAATCCAAACATATTCTTCCTCCTGTGTTTTATATTAATCTTTTATAAAAAATTTAAATATCTATTTCTTATACAAACTCATCTATAATTTATTAATTTCATTATAATTAACAGATATATTTTCTTCTGTGACTTTATCACTTAGCAATAAGTAAAAATAAAAAAATCTATCATGTATATGCTTTTTAGGTTACATTTTTTAATCTTTGGCTAAAATTATAATTTAAGTTATTTAAAGACTTCAGCGCTTTGTACTTTCTTAAATAATAAAAAATTCCTTTAGATATTTTGTGTATCTAAAGGAATTTTTATTAATCTTTTTTATGTGTCTTTTTACTATGTTTAACTCCACAATTATTAGCTTTCTTCTCCTTTTCTTGTTGGCTTGCACAAGAACAATCATGTTTTTCACTCATAATATTTATCGCTCCTAAAATAAATTTTTATTATAATTTTATACTACTATTTTGTTCAAGTTCTAAATATTTATTCTTTATTTTTAATTGTATTATTAAAAAACTCCCTTAGATATTTTATGTATCTAAAGGAGTTTTTATTTAATATTATTTGCTATTAATAATAATTTTAATTTATAGTATTCTTATAATTAAAATATTAGAACTAATATTTGGGGTAATAATATAGAAATTACTATTGCATATATTAGATCAAGCCAAACTATTGAACCATATGCACCAATATAAATTAGTCCAATCACTGGTGTTACTAAAATTTTAAATATTATAGACACTTCTTTATTCTTTAATATTGATTCAATCATATTTTCTGCATCAACTTTACTTGGAAATGCATGCATTAATATAGATATTCCAATCCATACTAAAAATAAATTTAACAAATTGTTATAATTTTTAAATTCAAATACTTCTATTGATACAGGCAACATAATAAACATTCCCAAAATGGTATTTATTAAAAATGGTCCTATTGAAACAAAAAAAGATTTTAATGGGTTATCTGCTGGTTCATGTACAACATAACCACAAGGATTTTTAAATTGAAAATATTTTACTTCATATACAGGAACCCTCATTAAACGGCAAAAAATTTGATGTGCTAATTCGTGTACAATAACACCTGGAAATGTTACTGCTGATATTAAAAAACCTGGTATAAAATACATAATCTAAATCCCCCTATTTATCCTAAATAATAATCATCAATAGTACTATTTCCATCTAAGAAATTCATTATATCATCATCAAATCCGTCTCCATTTGAAGTATATTCTTCTTTATATTTCTCAGCTTCATCGTCTTGTCCATTTGTTATAAGAGCAATAATTAAAGTTTCTAATACATAAGTTTCTTGTGGGTCTGCATCATAAGCTTTTTTAGCAAGATTTACTCCCTCTTGTTTATTCCCTTCAAGCATTTCTACTATAGCTAATCCCCTTAATGCACCTGCATTATCATTTTCTTTATTTAATACAGTATTAAACTTTTCTCTTGCACTATTAAAATCTTTTTCTCTACGTAAAATATTAGCTAATTGGATTTTACTATCAGTTATATTATTGTCTTCTTGAATAGATTTACTAAGATATTCTTTAGCTGCATTATTATCATTAGATGTAGATCCTAAATAATAATATAGTAATGATTTATTTTGACTCTTATCATTTAATAAAATTTTCAAATTATTTGATATTAGTTGGTTTTTTTCATTTGGACTAGCATTTTCATCTAAATTGCTTACAATATTTCCAAATGCATCATAAGTTTTATAATATGAATCAATATATTTTGTGTATTCAGTAATTAAAGTATATGTTGAGTTATCTGCTTCTTTTCCTGATAAATAAGTATCTATTATGTATCCTGCATAATTATATTTACCATTTTCCATGGCTATTTCAATAATTTTTACAGCGGTATCTAGCGAATCAGGATATTCTTCTAATACATTTTGTAAATTTTTTAATGTACTATTTACTTCTCCTTTTTTTGCATTATCTTCTGCCGCAGAATATATTTTATAACTATTAAATACTTTTGGAAATTTTAAAAATGAAATTCCTATAAGAATAATAAGTCCTATAGCAAGAATTGCAAAGATCTTTGGAATTGGATAATGAATTTGTTCTTCTCTACATGTATTGCATAATATTGAATTCTTACATTGTGAAGTGTCTGCATTAACTTGTCCGCATTTATGACATATGCTTCTTTGATAATTCTCTTCATAAATTGAATGTGTTTGTTCATTGTATTCTGTCATATTTAATTTCCCTCCTTTAATTGTACATATTTTGGCATAACATATGAGATTCTACATTATTTTTCAAAATATGTCAATTAAAAGAATTTATATAAAATTCTGTAGTTTTATATGAAATCGTGGTCATCTTGAAATTCCTAATAATAATTACTACATATTTTTATAAAAAAACTTCCTGCTGGTACATCTACTTTTTCTAATTTAATTTCACCATCTTCTTCTGATAATTCTTTAGCATATTTCATAGCTTCCAACTTTATTTATGTATATATCAACATTTGTTTAAATCATAATCAATTATTGTTATCCTTCGCTTATATTTATTATCGTAACTTTTTCTAAATAATTAACACATACTATATTAAAATGCATTAGCTTTATATAGTCATATTGAATCCTCATTTATATAACTTATATTTATAAGTAAAAAATTATACTTTATTAACACTAATATTTTTAAGCTATTAAAGAATCGGTTTTCTTACTTGTAAATAGAAAAAACCTATAAAATAGACGTTTTGTCTACTCTATAGGTTAATTTTATTATATTAACTTAAAATATTTATATTATTTCAAGACCTTAATTTATGATACTTAGCAATCACATTCAAAATTAAAAGAAGCATACTCAGCAAAAGTTTTTACTTTTAATGAAAGTGGATCACATAAATCAGTTTCAAATCCAAAACAGAACCTAAATGTATTCTCTACACAAGGTATCTCAGGTGTTGTTGATTCTGGCATACATGCTTCACAAACCTTAAATCTTAAAACATCTTCCTCCTCCTCATCACATACTAATACGCCTATAGCTACTTTTCTATTTTCACATGCAGTTACTGTTACATCAACTATTAATAATCTTCCTTGACATTTTAAGTTAGTAATTTCTATTGGAACATTTCTAGATTCTTCACAACCTACAAAGTTAGCATCAACAGCTTCGTTACAGCAACAATCACACTCAGAAGAACAATCAGTACTGTACCTAACTTGTGCTATTCCAAATCCAAGTGCCGGTGGTACTATAATTTCAATACGATCAAATGGAGTATCGCAACATGTTTTTGCAGCAAATAACCTTGCACCATTTGGAGAAGTAACTGTTCTAACTATATTTCCTACAAACTCATTTCCTGAATAAAATTCAACTGTAAGAGGAAATGTTCCAAAAAGATTAGCTTCCATTTCAAATCCAAAAATGCAAGATGGTTCAGATAAAGTTATAGTCATAGAATTTTGGAAGTTTGAAAATAGTACATCTGGAGTGGAATCTTCAGATAATGGAGGTGAAGACCAATTATTCCAACCTGAAGGTACATTAAGTTTTTGCATATTTGAACTAAAAGTAACTGTTTGGGTACCATCAGTTATAGAGTTTAAAAAGGTTCCTTGTGATATACCTGAAATATCTATTTTTTTTGTAGCTGCTGTATAAGCAGTATCAGGGTTATCAAAAGTAGTAAAACAATCTAAAGCAACTAAAGTAGTAGGTTGTTTTACATTTTTTGTTTCTTGATTCATATACTTATCAACTAAAGTTGGACTGTAGCAATAACTTATTTCTAAATTTCTAATTTCATCTATAGTATTTTCACAATTAATATTATCATTCATGATATCTTTCTCCTTTGAATAATTTAGATATTTTTCATCTTAATATATACTATTTTTTATATGACAAAATGTTATTTATTATTTAGATTATTCTAATATACTTACAATGTTACTTTTTAATTTTAAAATATATACGTTCTATTTATCGTCATTCCTTAAAGTCAATTTGTAACATTAATATTATTTTCGACATAAAATATAATATTATATGGAGGTGACTACTAGTGAAAACAAATGACTATGATATTCCAACTGAAGTAGAGCATATTGTATTTCCCAAATACTGTGATTGTCTAAATAAAAAAATCAACACCTCATTAGAGGACACTGGGAAATTATTATTAGTTAAAGTACACTTAAAAAATATTTTATGTGATAAAAATTTAGCTGTAGGAGTTTTAGTTTTTGAAGGACCTATCTTACGAGCATTTAAAGTAAAAGAAATTTACACTGGTAATTGTGATGGAATGTGTAAATATCGTGATATTAAAACCCCTACTTATTATTTTGTTTTTGCTGATAAAGAAGATTGCTCTAAAAAAGATTTTTCCATTAAAATTATAAAAAATTATACCAATATAAATAAGTGATAAAAATATTAAATTTATACAATATAGTTCTTTTATTAACTAAGTTCATTAATAGTTGTCATAGAAAATATTATTGATTGCATAATCATCACTAAAAAACTGTACTAAAATCTTAGTACAGCTTTTATATATTATTTAATTTAATTACAGTAAAAAATAAACTTTACTATAAATTAAACCTTAATAATATAGTTGGAAAATTTACTATATTATTAAGGTTTGAATACTTTTACAACATATATTAAGGTATTATGTATTTCTTCTTTAAGGCTATATATTACAATATTTGGTTATTCTATGTTGACGTTTTCATTGCATTAGACTATACTGAATATATTTGGTAAATTTTTTCAAATGGGAGGTTGTTTTATGGACACTAAATATTCAAATTTATTTGAACCAATAAAAATTGGTAATATAGAAATTAAAAACAGATTTGTAATGGCCCCTATGGGACCTGCTGGATTATGCTCAGAAGATGGTAGTTTTAATGAACAGGGAATAGAGTATTATGTTGAAAGAGCAAAAGGTGGTACTGGTTTAATAATAACTGGTATTACTTATGTTGAAAATGAAATTGAAAAATGTACTATGCCTTCTATGCCTTGTCCAACTATTAATCCTGGAAATTTTATAAAAACAGCAAAAGTACTTACAGAAAGAGTTCATGCATACAATTCAAAGATATTTTTACAATTAACTATGGGTTTTGGTCGTGTTAGTATCCCTAGCATGGTTGGTGGCGTTCAACCAATAGCACCATCTGCTATACCTCATAAATGGGTACCTGATATAAAATGTAGAGAACTTACAATAGAAGAAATTGAAACTTATATAAAAAGATTTGGTGAATCAGCTGCTATAGCAAAAGAGGCTGGATTCGATGGAATCGAAGTCCATGCTGTTCATGAAGGATATCTTCTTGATCAATTTACTATTGCATTGTTTAATAAAAGAACAGATAAATATGGTGGAAGCTTACAAAACAGATTAAGATTACCTATAGAAATTCTTAAATCAATAAAAAATGCTTGTGGAGAAGATTACCCAGTATCTCTTCGTTATAGTGTTAAAAGTTATGTAAAAGGCTTAAATGATGGCGCCTTACCTGGAGAAGACTTTGACGAAAAAGGTCGTGATCTTAAAGAAGGTCTTGAAGTTGCTAAAATACTAGAAGAGGCCGGATACGATGCATTTAATTCTGATGCTGGTACTTATGATTCATGGTATTGGAATCACCCTCCTATGTATTTTAAAAAGGGAATGTATCTTTCATTAAATGAAAAGTTAAAACAAGTGCTTAAAGTTCCTGTTATTACTGCTGGAAGAATGGACAATCCTGATCTAGCAAGTGATGCTATTGCTACTGGCAAAACAGATATGATTGCTTTAGGAAGACCACTTTTAGCAGATGCATATATTCCTAGAAAAATTAAAGAAGAAAAAATTAAAAATATTCGTCCATGTTTATCTTGTCATGATGGATGCATGGGAAGATTAGCTACTGGTGGCGGAATTTCTTGTGCTGTAAATCCATCTACAGGTAGAGAAAAGGACTTTGAATTGCACACAGTTAAAGAAATCAAAAATGTAATGGTTGTAGGCGGTGGTGTTGCTGGATGCGAAGTTGCAAGAGTTTGTGCTATCAGAGGCCATAAAGTTTCTTTATATGAAAAAACAGATAAATTAGGTGGAAATATTATACCAGGAGGAGTTCCTGATTTTAAAGAAGATGACAGAGCTCTTGTAAAATGGTATGAAAATGAATTAAAAGAAAATAACATCGATATTCATTTTAATATTGCAGTTACAAAAGATTTAACTGATAAATTAAATCCAGATGTAATTATTGTGGCTACAGGTTCAACACCTAAAATATTAAATTTAGAAGGAAATAAAAATAAAGTTTATACTGCTCAAGATGTACTTTTAGGAAATAAAACTCCTGGAAATTCAACTGTTATTCTTGGTGGTGGTTTAGTAGGTTGTGAAACAGCACTTTGGCTTGTAAAACAGGGTAAGAAGGTTACTATAGTTGAAGCTCTTGATGATATATTAGCTTCTGGTCCTGAAATATGTCATGCAAATAGCCAAATGCTAAGAGATTTATTAGCTTTTTATAAAGTTGATATTAAAACAAAATCTATCTTATCTAAAGTAGCTGATGACGGTGCTATAATAATAGAAGATGATAAAGAAGTGACAATTCCTGCTGATTCTGTAATTTTATCTGTTGGTTATAATTCTGAAAAATCACTATATAATGAATTAAAATTTAATGATAAAGAAGTGTACCTATTAGGAGATGCAAGAGAAGTTAGAAATATTCTGACTGCCATTTGGGATGCTTTTGAGGTAGGTAGAAATATATAAAATTTAATATTGCTTTAATGATGTAGAGCTTATATTTTTTTACAAAGTTCAACATTCAATTAAAACATAGTAAATAAAAAAAGTGACTATCTAACAAAAATTTTGTTAGATAGTCACTTTTTAATCTCTAATAAAATCTGTTCATCTTACTCATTGCCAATAACTTTGATACTCCTGTCTTTTCCCATTCTTCAACCTGTTCAATAGCTTCTTGAGGAGTTTTTCCTAATCCTACAAGTACACCTGATAAAATAAATTCCTGATATAAATGTTCTGGATTAATTCCTGCCTTAGCTTCTTCCAATGCACGATTAACTAATGGGGTAATATATTTAACCCAATCATCAGGAGTAAAGTTAGATTTGTTTTGCATTTCACTTCTGTTCATAGTTACAGTATTCATTCTATTATTTGCTTTAAGTATCCCAACTTTAGATAGGGTACTTAAAAATTTAGGTACTCCATGACACGATTTGAATTGTTCTGTTAAATCTTTACCTGCTGTAAGTCCAAAATGTGTTCCGTTAGCCCAAACTGCTTTTTCGCTTAAATCATAAACTATACCTTCTATGGCCACATAAGCAGGTTTTCCGTTACTTCCATCATATTGTGCTAATTCTTCTAATGTAAATTCTCTTTGTTCTCTATAATTATCTCCTATAAGTTCTCTAATAGTTTTGACATCAAAATATATAGACATATCTACCTCGCAAATATTTTTCTCTATATTAGTATAGTTTAAAACTAGTAAATGTTTAAATATTCTTTTTTAAATTCTAAATATCCATTTTTTCTCAATTTACAAGCTGGACATTTTCCACAACCATTACCTATTACTCCATTGTAACAAGTTAAAGTTTCTTCTTTAACGATATTAAGCACACCTAAATCATCAGCCATTTTCCAAGTTTCTGCTTTATTAATCCACATTAATGGTGTAAGGATTTCAAACTGATAATCCATAGCTAAATTCAGTGTAACATTTAAAGATTTTATAAATACATCTCTGCAATCTGGATATCCGCTAAAATCACTTTGAGATACGCCTGCTATAATAGTATTTACTCCTCTTTGCTTTGCGAATACTGCAACAAAAGTTAAAAATAACATATTTCTGCCATCTACAAATGAGTTAGGAACCCCTTCCTTAGGTGCATCTTTATCGACATTTATATCTTGTCTAGTTAGTGAATTAGGTGCTAGTTGATTTAATAAATTTAAATCTAAAATATGGTGTTCTACATCATATTTTTTACATATATCTCTTGCACATTCTAATTCTAACTTATGTTTTTGATTATAATCAAAAGAAACTGCTATAACTTCTTTAAACCTCCTTTTTGCCCAAAATAAGCAAGTTGTGCTATCTTGCCCACCACTAAATACTACTATTGCTTTTTCTTTATTCATTTATAGTACACCGTCCTTTTAATATGTATATATATTCTTATTGTCTATCCCATAGCTAGTATCTGTAATTTCATAACAGCTACACACTCATGGATAACGGTTTCTAAGCCTCAGAATAGGTTTAAAAATCCATATGAGGCTAAAAACCTTATTTATAAAGCATCATTAATTTGTTATTTAAAATTGGGTCAGTATTAAATCTTCCTCTTAGAGTAGTTGATATTGTTCTAGCACCTGGCTTTTGTATTCCTCTAGTAGTCATACAACCATGTTCTCCTTGTATAATAACTGCTACATCTTCTGATTCAGTTACTTTTTGCAATACTTCAGCTATATCTGTTCCTATTCTTTCTTGAAGCTGCAATCTACGTCCTACCATATCAGCTATTCTAGCTATTTTACTTAATCCAATAACCTTTTTATTAGGTATATATGCTATTGCAACTTTCATGTTATACATAAGTGCCAAATGATGTTCACAATGACTAAATATTTCTATGTCTTTCATAAAAACTATATCATTATTATTTTCTTTTATTAATAAATCATCTTCAAAAGTAGTATTAAACATACCTGCAATTTGATCATTACTGTAACACATTCCTTGAAAGATTTCTTCGTACATTTTAGCTACACGTTTAGGAGTATCCTTTAATCCTTCTCTGTCAGGATTATCACATAAAGCTATTAAAATTCCCCTTATATGTTCTTCAATTGCTTTTATATCGATTTCCATATTATACACCCCTCTTGCTTGGTTCCCATATAACCTTATGAAGTTGTATTTGTAAATTAACTTTATTCATATTATTTTCTTTCATAAATTCTACTATATCATCCATATTAATTTCCCTAAATACAGGACTAATATATACACTAGTTTTATCCACAAGGTTATAAGTATCTATTATGTATTTCGCTTTTTTTAAATCTTCAATGCTACCTGATACAAATTTCACTGTATCTTTATTAGTTAAATATTTAAAATTCTCTAATTCCATTTTACCTTCCATATTACTTGAAGGAAGTTTATAATCCATAGTAAAACTTGGAGGATTTTCCATAGTTAAAAACTGATCTATCAATACACTTCCATTAGTTTCTATTTCAACATAAAGTTCATTATCTTTTAATAATAGTTCTAATAGCTCTATTATTCCTTCTTGAAGAAGAGGTTCTCCTCCAGTTAAAGTTATGTTTCTAACTTTTGTTGATTTAATATATTCATATATATCATTAGAAGACATTAACTTATAAGAAACATTTTTTTCATTTGCCCAAATTGTATCACAATAGCTACAATTTAAATTACATCCTGCAAATCTTATAAATACTGCTAATTGCCCACAAAGGCGGCCTTCTCCATTAATGCTAACAAACTTTTCAACTACTTTAAAATTCACTTTAACACCCCTCACTTTCTTCATATACAGCACTATTGGTAGGAGTCTCATAAACTGTAGCTCTTTTTACGTTATATCCCTTGTTTTTCATTGTTTTAAAGAAAAATGCTGCAAAGTTTTCAGCTGTTGGCCTAAAATTAACGTCTATTACTTTAAATCCATCTTGTTTTATACAGTTTAATGTTTCTTTCCTCATAGTCCCTTCTTCTATAATCAATGCATGATCATAATAATCTACCATATCTTTAACATCTTTCTTTAAATCCCCAAAGTCTATTAACATACCATCAAGTTGCCCACCTTTTACTAAGGTTTCTGATTGTATTTCAATTTCAACCTTCCATCTATGTCCATGAATATTTCCACATTTTCCTTTATATCTAGCAAGAAAATGGGCACTATCAAAACTATGTTCTGCTTTTAAAATATACATAATTATTTCCTCCAATAACCTATTGAATATTTCTTCAAATCTATGTTTTTAACATAGCACCTTACTCCCATAATAGCAGCATCCAATTGCTCCATTAAATTGTGGCTGTTTTACTTCTACTACTTCTTCATAATCATTTTTTAGATATTTTTTTATTGAAGTATTGGTTGCAACACCACCAGTTATAATTAATTTTTTTCCTTTAAATTTACTTAAAAGAGGGCATAGTCTTTTATAAAGAGAATAATTAACTCCTGCACATAATCTTTCTATACTTACACCTTCCGCTATTTTTCCAATTAACTCTGATTCAGAAAATACTGCACAAGTTGAATTTAGATCAATGGGATTTTCTGAGTGTTTACTCATTTCATCAATAGATATTTCAAGCACATTAGCCATATTTTCTAAGTATCTTCCACAAGAGGCAGCACATTTTTCATTAAGTTCTAAATCTTCAATAATGCCTTTCTCTACTTTTATCACTTTAACATCCTGACCGCCTATATCTAAAAGTATAAAATCTTTTAATTCAGTTTGATAAATTGCTCCATAAATATGAGCTTTTAATTCATTTATAGGAGTAAAAAGTTTTAAATCCGTATTATTTTTTCCATAGCCTGTTGAAACAGCTTTATCAATTGGTCTTATATTAAGCTTTTCTAAATCTACTATTACCCTACCATCAAAACTGCAATAATCTCTATAAAAGCTCATGGTACTTATCTTTTTCATTTCTATTATCTTATTGTCATCCATTAAAGCAATTTTAACTTCCCTACTTCCAAGATCTATTCCTAATATTCTCATTCTTTAATCTCCTTTAAATCCAATAGCATATCAAGAAAAGCTTCTAATCTAAGTTTTGTTCTTGCATCTAATGTATTTAATTTATCGCCTTCAATATTCAATATTGGAATATCTAATTGCTTTTTTAAGACTATATCCTCAACTGCTCTATGACAAAAAGCTTGAGTGTAATGAATTATTCCATCTAATTTTCTATCTCTAATTTGCTTTTTTAATTCCATAATTCTAAATTCAGTGTTATAAGGATAAGTGTAATCATAATATTGCTCAAATATACTTACTGCTTTATCTACTCTAGGAAAAGCAAATTCTCTTTGCACTTCATTATATACAAAATGAGCATTTAAATTTTCAACAAATTCATATATATCACTAGTCATAGGTGGAACACCTATATATCCTAATCTTAGTTTTTTATTTAGTTGTTCTCTTTTCTTTATATCGTCAATAACTTTTTTTAAATCTGCTTTAAAAACATTTAAGTCTCCATTAAAATCACTTAAACTTACTTGATATAAATGATTTTCAAATCCACTAGCTTTATTATGTATATATGTTAATTCATCAATTTGTTTTGATAATTGCCTAATTTCATTTAGTCTTTTTCTAACTATTTCAATTTCTTCAAGACTTACATTAAAGATAGTCATAAACTTTCTTATTTCATTTTCTATATCTTCTATTTTATGACTATGTGGAAATGAAAATGGATAAACCTTAATTCCTTTTAATTCAAGTACCTCAATAAGAACTTTAGTATTAGAACAGTCTCCTTCCATAACTCCAACTATTTCTTTAATATCATTTTCTATACATGCGCCATAAATTCCCTTTATCCAAGCGCATAAACTTTTAGGAAACCCATCTATTTCTGCTATATCTATGTATTTTGAATAATCAGTAGAGGTTATAAAAATGTTATTTAAATCTACAGGTGTATATCCTGCTGCAATAAGAACCTCTACTGGAACTGTTGTTGTTAACCCTATTTTTTTCATAATCAAGACCTCCTTACATATTGATAAAGGGCATAAACTATATAATTATTCTGTCCAACTTTACTTATACATATATCAACATTCTACTAAAAAATAGGCTACTAATTAATTTTTTTGCAAATAAAAAAGGGCAAAAACCGCCCTTAAACAAAAAAACTACCTATACGGGTAGTTACGCCCTAGTTTTGTTTATAGACAGGATGGTTACACGAACTGTCTTTATTATTTAATACGTGTACAGTGTACTATATGCTCTTTAGTAAGTCAAATTTAATTAAAAAACTGCGATAATATTAATATAGGATTAATCATATTTCTTAACTCTTATATATCAACACTCTAATAATCCAATATTTTTTATTACTAAAAATTTTTTTGTTGCATCATTTAATCACTTTTACATTCTCCCTTTATTGGCATATATTCTAATAAACTTTTTATATAATATCTATTAAAAAATATAGTATTTAATAATAATGTGAAATTTTGTCGAAATACTTTTAAAATATACTTTTAGCTTTTTAAATATTGTGATATTATAACTTTATAAAAATTTTATAATAAGATGTAATAAACTAATAAAAAAATAAGTTAATTTATATGTAATTTTAATACATATGCCGCTCTTAATCTTAATACATATATGTATTATATTACCAATATATAGATTGCTTTTTATAATATATAAGTCTTATTTAGAAATACATATAATTTGTTTTTCTATATTTATTTTACATAATTTAAAACATATATTCCGGGGGGAATAAACATGGATATTTTTTTGATTATAGGTGTTATTACAGGTCTTCTTGCAGTAGTTGTAGGGATGATTGTAAAAGGTGCGAATGTTGCAGTATTATTAAATCCTGCTGCAGCTATTATAATTCTTATTGGTACTACTGCTGCAGTAATGAACTCTTTTCCGAAAAAAGAGTTTCTTTCAATTCCTAAAATTATGGGTGTTCTTTTTAAAGAAAGAAAAGGTGAAGATCCAGTTTCAATTATAAAACAACTTGTTGAAATATCGCAATTAACTAGAAAAAATGGATTATTATCGCTTGAAGGTACAGTACAAAAAATGGAAAACAAATTTATGAAAAAAGGTTTAGAAATGGTAGTGGATGGTTTAGACTCAGAAGTAATAAGAGATACTTTGGAAATGGAGATTGAGAGCACAGAAGAAAGACATCGTAATGGTGCTGCTATTTTTACAGCAGCAGGTGGTGCTGCACCAACACTTGGAGTTTTAGGAGCAGTTGTTGGTTTAATTGGTGCTCTTGGAAACTTAAATGATACTGAAAAATTGGGTCACATGATAGCGGGAGCATTCGTTGCAACGCTTTATGGTATTTTCGTTGGTTACGTAGTTTGTCATCCTTTTGCCTCTAGACTAAAAAGAAAATCTCATGAAGAAATAAGTAATATGTATATTATATTTGAAGGGGTTTTAGCTATTCAATCAAGCGCAAATCCAAAGAGTATTGAAAGAAAACTAGTTGGTATGTTACCACCAAAAGATAGAGCTGAAATTGAGAGAATGAATAATTAAACTTAAATCAAAGGAGAATAAGGATGAAAAAGAAAAAAGAACATCATGAAGAACATGTTGACGAAACATGGCTTATTCCGTATGCAGATATGCTAACACTTTTATTAGCTCTCTTTATTGTTATGTTTGCTATGAGTAAAGTAGATAACCAAAAGCTACAACAAGCTAGTGAACAATTCAGCGTTATTTTTTCAGGTACTAACAGTGCAATGAAAGGCGGAAACCCCGCTATGTCTACGGAGGAAGCTAGTATATCAGAGTCTAATAATTCTACAATTGAAGACGGAAAAATGAATGAAGTAAAGCAAATGTTAGAGAAAGAAATTAGTCAACAAGGATATTCTGATAAAGTTAAGGTTGATCTTAATGAAGGTGGATTAGAAGTTTCAATACAGGATGTTATACTTTTTAATTCAGGTGATGCAGATGTGTTAAAAAATGTACATCCATTACTTTTAAAAATTTCTGGCATGCTTCAGGGTCTAGATAATGATATTAAAATTGTAGGACATACAGACAATGTTCCAATTAATAATACTAACTTCCGTTCTAATTGGGATTTAAGTGCAATACGTGCTATAAATGTAATGAATTTTATGGTTGGTTCAGGAGGCATTAAACAAGAAAAAATATCAATTCAAGCTTATGGTGATCAAAAACCTAAATTTGATAATTCTACAGATGAAGGTAAAGCTAAAAATCGAAGAGTGGAAATTTTTGTAGGTCGTAAGTACCCAGCAGAAAAGAAATAATAAAAATCAACCATATAAAAACAAGGAAGAACACTTAAAGTTCTTCCTTGTTTTTATATATTTATACTATATTATTATATTTATGTTTATCTAAAATAACCAATGTTTTTGTTAATTCCTCCACATGTTCCTTTTCATCTTTAGTTATTTCTTTTATAAGTTCTATGGCCTTTTCATTTTCTAGATTTTCAATAAAAAATTCATATAATACTATAGCTTCTAGTTCACCTTTTATAGCATCTCTTATATGAGTAAGTAAATTGCTTTTACTTCCCTTACCATTATATTCTTTATATTTTTCCTTTGATGATATTTCTAGATGTTCATCTACTTCAGCCTTTACTGCTGCTTGCTCTTTATCTACACTTCTTAATGCTTGCAAAAACAGTCCATAATGCCTTTTTTCTTCCTCCATTATATGATGGAATATATCTTTTACTTCTTTATTATCAGTTAAACTTATAAAATAACTATAATCATTTATTGCAACTATTTCAGCAATCATTCCTTCTCTAAAAAAAGTTTCAATATTTTTTAAAATTCCTTGTGGTTGTCTATTTGTAGTGTAACTCATAAATATCTCCTTTAATCAATTACTTATTAATATTTTATTAAAGCAAATACCTATTGTTACACTTGGTCATAATATTAGAATGTGTTTTAAATCAATATTAATGAATTATCATATCTATAGTATAATAAGCATAATCTAAATATTGGATATTTATTTTTATAGCATTATAGTAAAATCTTTAATATTTATTTATGAGCTGGCCATTTGCATTCTGTAAATTGTATTTCTGTAAACACAGCATTAAATGAAGATTTTTCCGGACTACAAGCATATACTCCTATACGTATTTCATCACTTGCTTTAAATAAATGGAAAATTCTCATTTGTTTAAAATTAACTCCGTCATATGAATTTTCAATACAATAATCATTTTCACGGCGACTAAGTCGATAATACATTTGTTTGTATTTTGCAGAAATATCAGTAGTTGCCCAATCCGAATAACCATAATTAGTTACTACACTTCCAAGTCTTTGGTATTCTTCATTTTGATATTCAATAGATGCTTTAAACCAATTATCACTATCTTGGTAAATTATAACACCACATTGATCAAAACGATGATTACTGTCAAATTGAGTTTTCACTACAAAAGAAAATTTTTTTTCATTTGTGCTAACTAACAATGCCGGTGCATTATTGTTTTGAAATCCATAATAAGTTCTTTGCCAAAGATCTGTTCCTGGCTCAGTTTTAATAACAATCTTTTCATCTGATATAATATATGTTTTGGGTTCAAAAATCCAAGACGCTTCATTATTTTTAAATAACATTATTTTCCCTCCATTTAGTATTATTCTTCATCTATAATTCTTATAACTCTACAAGGATTTCCTACAGCTACTGCATTATCTGGAATATCTTTTGTAACAACACTTCCTGATCCAATTACTGCATTTCTCCCTATTTTAACTCCTGGATTTATAGTTGTTCCTCCACCAATCCAAGCTCCATCTCCTATTTCAATAGGATGTGCATACTCTAGCCCTGAAATTCTTTGTGAAGGTGATAATGGATGTCCTGCTGTAAAAATATTCACATTAGGACCTATAAGTACATCCTTTCCTATTGTTACTTTAGCACAATCTAATATTGTACAATTATAATTTACATAAGAATTTTCACCCCAATGAATATTGTATCCATAGTCACATCTAAAAGGTGGTTCTATATAAAAATTTTCACCCACATATCCAAATAGCTTTGCAATTAGTTCATTTCTTTTTTCTACTTCACTCGGATGTAATGAGTTAAATTCAAAAATCACCTCTTTAGCATGTTGTCTTTCAGAAAATAGATCTTCTCCAAGAGCTAAATATAAGTCTCCATTTAACATTTTTTCTTTTTCAGTCATAATTAATTCTCCTTTAATATATTCTAATTTATAAATAAACTTTACTTATTTTGCTTTTGTTTCTTGCAAAATATCTCTATAATGATATTATATTTAATAAAAGTAATATATACTTGCAATAAATTGATAATAAATAACACAAAACTGACATTAATGGTGATAAAATGATAAAAGATAATTGTAGAGAAAAAAGAGAACATGGTAGTTTTTTACTACCGCTAGGCATATATAATGTTTCCTTAGGTAATATTGAAAAATCAATAACAGCACATTGGCATAATGAACTAGAATTAATTTTAGTTTTATCTGGACAATTTAATTTAAAAATCAATGCAGATTCTTATACTTGTAAAAAAGGTGATATAATCCTAATAAATAGCGGATTTCTTCATTATTTTAGTACTGAAGAAAATCATTCTAGCACTTGGAATTCTATTGTTTTCAATATGGAACAATTAAATAGCAATATTATTGATAATTGTTCCGTTAACTTTATAACTCCTATAATAAATAATGAATTTGAACTTCCAGTAATTATTAATAAAGATTCTCTTATTAATGATGAATTAAAAAATATAATATTAAATATTACTGATACTTATAATTCAAAATATTATGGTTTTGAACTAGAAATCAAATCATTGCTTTTTAGATATTTTTCTCTTCTATTTAAATTTAATTTGATAAAAAAGAAAACAAATAATACATATTTAAATAAAGAAAAAATTGAAAAAATTAAAATTATACTCAAATACATACAAGAAAATTATAATAAAGAAATAGATATTAATACACTTTCTTCTATATGCCATTACAATCAATATCACTTTATGAGATTTTTCAAAAAGTACACTGGTAAAACCTGCATTCAATTTATAAAAAATTATAGATTAGAAAAAGCTGCAAATTTAATTTCAAATACTGATTTATCTATAACTGAAATATCATTAGAAGTTGGTTTTAGTAATATTTCTTATTTTATAAGAAGTTTTAAAGAAAAGTATAATGTAACCCCTAAAGAATTCAAAATAGGCTTTAAATAATAAAAAAATAGTAGCTAATTTATAAATTTAAGACTAGCTACTATTACATATATTTTTATATTTGTCTATCATAATGGAATTTATACTATTATATAGACTCTTTTTTACCTGAGTTCATCTTTCATAAATAAATTTAACTCATTAGAAAATCTAATATATTCCATCCATTCTTCGTATTAGCCTTGTACAATTCTGTATAGCCACATTGAGAACAAGAAATTGTAATAAACTTCTTATTTTGAATATCAAATATTTTAGCAAAATTTCCACCAGTTGCTTGAAATTGATCACTTTCGTATCTATTGCATCCGCATTTTGAACAAACATATTGACGTTTTTCCATAGTATCCTCCTGAATTTTCTCATTTTAAATTATTATACTAATATATTAACATAGCTAATTTACATGTTTCCTTAATCTATTCTTAAATTTATGTTTATAAATAATTAATAGTTACTAAACTGTATTCTTTGATAAAAACATTAATATATGATAGAATTAATTTAACCCTTACTTTAAGGATATTCCTGAGAGAAAAGGTAACAATTAAAAAAATGTTCTGAAATACATGAGGGTTTTACCCAAATGAGAAGGCGAATATATAATTAAGTATGTATCTCTATGCCTTTTTTGCATAGAGTTTTTTATTTTTGTGCCAAATTTGTTTTATATAAATTTTAAAATGCATATTAATAAAAATTCAAAGTTCATTATCACATTATGAATTTTGTTATTTACTTAATATTTAAGAAGGGATGGATATTTATGGATACAAGAATTGCTTTAATAGGCATAATAGTTCAAGATACAACTGTAACTGAAAAAGTAAATACTATCTTGCATGATTATAATAAATATATAATTGGAAGAATGGGACTTCCTTATAAGGAAAAAAATCTTGCCATTATAAGTATTGTAGTTGATGCTAGTAATGATATTATAAGTTCATTATCAGGTAAATTGGGTATGCTTAAAGGCATAAATGTAAAAACTATGTATTCAAAAACAAATTAATCCCTATTAACTTTAATGTTGTCAGAACAGCTTTAATAAAATTAATATGGAAAGAAGATGTTTGACATGTATAATGTAAAATCAAGTATAGCAACTGAATTTATTAATAACGAAGAGATTTTAGAAACTCTTAAGTTTGCAGAAGAAAATAAGAGAAATAAAGTTTTAATTAATGAAATTTTAGAAAAGGCAAAAGAATATAAAGGCCTTTCTCATAAAGAAGCTGCTGTACTACTTGAATGTGATTTAGATGAAGAAATAGCCAAAATACATGATTTAGCTAAAGAGATAAAACAAAAATTTTATGGAAATAGAATTGTTATGTTTGCACCTCTTTATTTATCAAATTATTGTGTAAATGGATGTACTTATTGTCCATACCATCATCAAAACAAACATATAAGTAGAAAGAAATTAACTCAAGAAGAAATTAAGAGAGAAGTAATTGCTCTTCAAGATATGGGACATAAAAGACTTGCTTTAGAAACTGGAGAAGATCCTATTAATAATCCAATAGAATATGTTCTTGAAAGTATAAAAACTATTTATAGCATAAAACATAAAAATGGTGCTATAAGAAGAGCGAATGTTAATATAGCAGCTACAACAGTTGAAAACTATAGAAAACTTAAAGAAGCTGGAATTGGAACATATATTTTATTCCAAGAAACTTATAACAAAGAAGCTTATGAAAAACTTCACCCAACTGGACCAAAACATGATTATGCTTATCATACAGAAGCTATGGATAGAGCTATGGATGGTGGAATTGATGATGTTGGTTGTGGTGTTTTATTTGGATTAAATCTTTATAGATATGATTTTGTTGGTCTATTAATGCATGCTGAACATTTAGAAGCTGCTAAAGGAGTTGGCCCTCATACTATAAGTGTTCCTAGAATAAGACCTGCTGATGATATAAATCCTGAAGATTTTGCAAATGCAATTTCAGATGAATTATTAGAAAAAATAGTAGCTATTCTTAGAATTGCAGTACCATATACAGGAATTATTGTTTCTACAAGAGAATCTCAAGAAGCAAGAGAAAAACTTTTAAAAGTTGGTGTTTCACAATTAAGTGGTGGTTCTTGTACAAGCGTTGGTGGATACGTTGAAAAAGAAAAAGAAGAAGATAATTCTGCTCAATTCGATGTAAATGACAATAGAAAATTAGATGAAATAGTTAATTGGTTATTAGAGATGGGGCACATTCCTAGTTTCTGTACTGCTTGTTATAGAGAAGGAAGAACTGGAGATAGGTTTATGAGTCTTGTTAAATCTGGGCAAATAGCTAACTGCTGTCAACCAAACGCTTTAATGACTTTAAAAGAATACTTAGAAGATTATGCTTCTTCAAAAACTAAGAAAAATGGTGAAAAAGTAATAGAAAAAGAAATTACTAGAATTCCAAGTGATAAAGTTAAAGAGGTAGTAATTAAACATTTAGAAGAATTAAATGAAGGAAAACGTGATTTTAGATTCTAATATAAATTCAAAGGCTATTGCATATTATTTTGCAATAGCCTCTATTTAAATAACTTCATTTACATTATATATGTGTATCACAATTATTCACTGTATCTTTTTCCTGCCATCCACCTCATTTGTTGTGCTATATATTATGTAACGAGTATAAAAAATTGTTACAAATTACTTTTATTTTACTTATCGCAGTTTCTAATAATATCTATATTTACTCTTTTAGGTGGTTCTCCTTCATTTTTTCCTCTTACTGTAACTTCTTCTACTGGAATATTCATCTCTCTTGATATTATATTTTTTACTCTAGGTCTACAAAAATTACCTTGGCAAAATCCCATTCCTGCTCTTGTACGTCTTTTTATAGCATCTGTAGATTTTATTGGAATCCCTCTATTCATTGCATCTATTATCTCTGCTTCAGTCACACATTCACACCTGCATATTATATTTTTCTTTGGATCTTCATCATCTATCTTTCCAGCAAAATCTTTGTCTTTTTTAATTATTATAGGTTTTCTATACGGATTAAATCTTTCATTTTTAATTAACTTTAATCCAGATTCTTTAATAATTTCAACTATTTTTTCTGCTATAGCTGGTGAAGATGTTACCCCTGGTGAATCTATGCCTGCGGCATTTATAAATCCTTTAATATTACTTTCACCTATGACAAAATCGCCTGAACTACTAACTGCTCTTACCCCTGCAAAAGTAGTTAAAGCTTTACTCACATCAAAATTTGGTATAGACTTTCTTGCTGTTTCTATTATGTTTTCAATACTTTCTTTATCTGTTCCTATGTCTTCTCTATCATCTGTTTGTTCAGCATCAGGTCCTATCATAAAATTCCCATGATAAGTTGTAGTAACCAGTATTCCTTTTCCCTTTTCTGTAGGAACTGGGAAGATAACTCTATTTACAAGATATCCTTGATCTTTTGTAGAAAGTACATACTGTCCTCTTTTCGGCAATATTTTAAATTGATCTAATCCTATCATATTAGCTATTTTATCACTATAAAGCCCCGCTGCATTTACAACATACTTACTCTCTATTATTCCATTATTAGTACTTATTTTAAAAGCTTCATCTTTTTTCTCTATACCTAATACTGTTGTTTCTAATTTTAAATCTACTCCATTTTCTATTGCATTCTCCGTAAGTGCTATTGTCATCTCATAAGGAGAAACTACTCCAACACTTTTAGCATATAATGCAACTTTTACTTCTTTATTTATATGAGGTTCTAATTCTTTTATTTTATCTCCATGTATTATATCTAAATCATTGCATCCAACTTTTAAACCATTTTCATATAAATCTTCTATTTTCTTTTCATCTTCTTCATTAAATCCTATTACTAATGCACCTGGTTTTCTATATCCAAAATTAAGTTCTTTTTCAAGCTGACTATACATACTATTTCCTTTTATACATAATTCACCTTTTAAAGTTCCATATTTAGCTACATATCCACCATGTACAATACCGCTGTTTGCTTTTGAAGCTCCTGTTGCAACATCCTCTTCCTTCTCTATAAGACACACTTTTAAATCATATTTTGATAATTCTCTAGCAATAGCTGATCCAACTATTCCTGCTCCTATAATACTAACATCATACATAAATTGCCCTCCCAAATTCAACATTTTATATTAAATGATATTTATTATTATTTAATTAATATTATTTTACAACTTTTAAAAATAAAATACTAGTATAATTTCATAAAACTTTTAAAATTTAGAAATTTAATTTTCTTATTCTTTACATTATATATTATGTATAATAAATTTATATAAAATACTTGATATGAATAAGTGATTTATTTAAAAATAAAAAAATCAACCCATATTAACTACAGGTTGATTTTTTGCATTGCTAACTTTTTTAGGTTATAAATTTAATTTTTAAAATAAACATCCTATGTTTACCTATGGATTATCTTTTTTTAACTTTTGGAAAATACTTTGTATGAAGTAATTCATGAGCCTTGTGGCTTAATGGATGATCTAAATATTTCTCATAGAGAGCAATTACTTCTGGATTTTCATTAGATCTTCTAAGCACTTTACTTCTATCTATCTCATTTAATCCTTCTGCCCTTTTTTCTAAAACTTGTTGTTTATTTTTTCTTATTTTAGGTTGACCACCGCCACCTACGCATCCACCTACACAAGCCATTATTTCTATTGCATGAAAGAATTCTTCACCTGATCTTATTTTATCTAGCATCTTTGCAGCTTCTTTAAGTCCATGTGCAACCCCTATTCTAAGCTTAAGATCACCTACTTCAAGTTCACAAATTCTAAATCCATCCCATCCTCTAAGGCCTTCAAATTCTATATTATCAATTCTTTTTCCTGTCATATTTTCAATTGCTGTTCTAGTGGCAGCTTCTATAACGCCTCCAGTTCTACCAAAAATAATTCCAGCACCAGTATATTCTCCCATAACAGTATCTATTTCTTCATCTTCAATTTCTTTTAAATCTATTCCTGAATTTTCAAATATTTTTATAAGTTCTTTTGTAGTAATTACATAGTCAACATCGTAATTCATATCTACCGAAAATTCTACTCTTGATGCCTCATATATTTTAGCAACACATGGCATAATAGCAACTGAAGTTACTTCTTCTCTTGAAAGCCCTTTTTCCTTTGCCCATATTTCTTTTGCTATGGTAGCAAACATCTGCATCGGTGATTTTGCAGAAGAAGGAACTTCCAACATATCTGCATAATTATTTTCTATAAACTTAATCCATGAAGGACAACATGAAGTAAGAATTGGAAGCTTAACACTTTCATCTCCTGCCAAATATTTTTCAAGTCTTTCTTGAAGTTCTGCGGCCTCTTCCATTATAGTTAAATCAGCTCCCCAAGTAGTATCAAAAACATAATTCACTCCTAATTTTCTAAGACCAGCTGCTATCTTCTTTTCTACATTTTCCCCTGGTTCAAATCCAAATGCTTCACCTATTGCAACTCTTATAGCTGGTGCCATTTGAGTAATTACAATTTTATTAGGTGTAGCTAAATCTCTAAGAAACTTTATTGTATTATCTCCTGCTGTTATAGCATCAACAGGACAAGCTGATATACATGCTCCACAATGAGTACATTTGTTGTAATCTATATTATGTTGCTTTTTTAATTCTCCTTCTATGCAGTCAACAGGACAAGCTCTTTTACAGCTTCCACATCCAATACATTTTTTTGTAATTGTTAACTTTATAAGATGATTACATTGTGCTGTATAGCATTTCTTTTCTTCTATATGTTCTTCTATTTCTTCATAAAAATTTTCAACTATTTCTTCCATTATATTATGCTTTTGATTCATCTTATCTTTTACAATATCTGCAAGACTTCTTAAAATATACACATCACGCATATCAGATACACCCTTACTTATTCTGTCTAAAACCTTAAGCATTCTAGTTATTTCATCTTTAACTATTTTATAATTTTCATAAGTACCATCTTTAATTTTTGCTAGCAAATATTCTATGTAAAATTTTCCATATTGGATTATACAATCTTCTTCTGATAAAACAATAATAGCTCTACTAATATTTTCATAAAATAATCCAAAATCAAATTCTTTGTCCAAGCTACTTTCATTTAAAAAACCACCAAAAGGAATTCCTATCTGAGCAGATTTAAAACTACTATTGTGTACAAGACCTCCACAAAGCTCTAATATATCTCTAAGCGTTGCACCTTCTGGAACTTCTATTATTCCTGGATTATTTATTTTTCCGCAAATAGCTATACTTCTTTTTTCATTTCCTGTTATTTCTTTCAATTCCCCTTCACTAAAAGTTGAAAATACGGAACCTAATAAACTTTGTATATATGTATTCTTTTTGTGTGACATAATATCAACTCCCTAAATTTAAAATCATATTAAATAATTTTAAGTTTTTCATTAAAATTTATTTTATGTAAAGATAATTACTCTTTAATTATATTATACACTATATTTAACCATTAAAATAAGAGTTTATATATATAAACTCTTAAAAAAAATCTCAAGTTCACTTTAAAGCCGTCGATTTTTTAGCCATGTACCATTTCCAAACGCAGTGTATAAATAATGGTGCGGCATATGATTATTATTTACTTTTTATTTGAATTTTTGCTTTGTGAATTTAATGAAGAATTATTATTCTCTTTTTGTTCTGCTTTATTTAAATTATCATTTTTTGAATTTGAAGAATTATTTTCTTCTTGTTTTTCTGGTTTATTTTGATTAAACTCTTTATCTTTATTGTTATTACTGTTATTATCACTATTCTTCTTCTCTTGTTTAAGTACATTTTCTTTTTCTAAATAATTAGTAGAATCTTCTCGCTGAATTTTATTTTCTATTTCTTCATCAGAAATATTGTTTTCATAATTGTTATTTAAATCATCATTTATTTTATCACTATTTTCTTCATTAGTTACTTTTCTTAATTCTTTATTTTTCTTTTGTATTTCTTTTACAGAAAGATTTTTATAATCTTCTACTTTTATATTTGAATCTAATGCTTGAAGTTTTTGTATAAGATTTAATTTACCTGGTGTTATTCCTAGTTTTCTTGCTTCATCTCTTCTTTGTAATGCAATATTATCTTCTGCAATTTCTGCTTGAATTTCATTTTTATCTAAAACTTCATCTGCTGCAACTTTTAATGAGTCTTCAAGTTCTTCTGAAATTGTAGCATTATCTGTAGCAGTTGTAAGTGATATAACTGCCTCATTATCAGAAGTTATATAACCTTTATCAATAGCATTTTCAATTAATGTACCCACTGCTTCATTAACATTATCATTTTTTAAATCTGTATTTTCTAATATATTTTTACCATCTTCATTATATCCTTCAGCAGATACAACTTGGTCAAGTCTATTTACACCTAATTCAACACTTGGATTAATATCAAGACTTACATATGCTACTGGAGTATTAGCATAAGCGTATCCTCCACCCCCTATTATTACCATTGAACATAACATTACTCCACTTAAAATTAACTTTCTTTTCATAAAAAATCCCCCTAAAAATTCATTCATAAAATTATGATTTTTTCCTTTGTTTTTAACTTTTTTCTTTACAGATTTCATAATACGCCTTTTAGAAAATGAGTTTATAGATAAATTAATATCTTCCTCCAAAAGAACTGTAGTATCCTCAACATTTAAACCATCTAATATATTTGATAATCTATCTTCCAAATTACAAAATTCCTCCTAACATCTTTTTTAACTTTTTTATACACCTTGATACCTTTTTATCAATAGTATTAACTTTTAAATTAATATCCTTAGAAATTTCTTTTGAGCTTTGATTTAAGTAATATTTTCTTATAATTATTTCACTATCAGGTTCTCCAAGAGCTTTTATTGTATCTATTAATTTTGAATACTCTTCTTTTTTAGATACTAAATTAATAACATCATCCCTATGACTACTACAACATACATTATCCATAGATATACTAAATAAACTTTTATTAGCATCTTTTCTTCTATACATATCTATGGCTTTTCTTTTTGCTATAGTTGCTAAAAAACCCTTAATAGAACCTTTATTAAGATCAATTCTATTTCTATTATTAAATATTTCCATAAATACATCACTTACACATTCTTCTATGTCTTCTTTAGAATATATTCCTAAAATCTTATTAGATACTATTGTATAAATAAGAGGTGTATAACAATCCATAATTTCTTCTAATCCTTTTTCAAAATCACTATTAAGTAAATCTAATAACTCAATATCAGAAATAGATATTCACCGCCCTTTCCTTTAGGCATATTCAAAAAATAACACGTCAGTATGCCTTAAAATTTATTCTTACACAATACCATTCGTATTATGTGAAGTAAATCTGACAATAAATTTTAATTTATATTTTTTGCATTAAGTTATAAATAAAATTGAGAGAAAAAGAACCTATCAAAATAGTCTTTTTTAAGTGTCTATTTTATAGGTTCCATTTTACTAACTTAACTGCATTATTATTATATAATTATTAATACTCAGTATATATAAATACGGCTTCAATTTCTGCAGTTACTTTATTTTCTCCAGCTTCAATAGGTGTAGCTCCATTTACTGCTTTAACATTCATTAATGTTAATGGAGTTATATTCCCCTTATCCTGCTCATTTATTTGTATTGGTATAATATTTAATTTTACTTTAAGTTTATTAGCTATAACACTAGCCTTATTTTGAGTATCTTCAACAGCTAAGTTTAATGCTTCGTAATAATGCTTTGTTTGATCCCAAACAATAAACCTAATATCACCTACAGTATTTGCACCATTTTTTACTGCAGTATCAATTATTTCACCTACAGAACTAATATTTCTAACAAAAATTTTTAAATAGTTACTTACTTGATAACCTATAAAAACTCGTTTTCCATCAATATAATCATAATTAGGTCTAATATTATAACTTTGAGTCTGTATATATTTAGGCAATACTCCCATTCCCATTATACTATCTATAACTTGCTGAGTTATCTTAGCATTTTCTTCTTGTGCTACTTCTAATTGTGTATTTTCTGTTATAATACCAATTACCACTTCCGCTCCATCTGGTTTTAAACTTACTGTACCTGTTCCAAAGACTTTAAATTTATTATCACATTTAGTGCTTGAATAATCATTTAAGCTATAATTATCACTATCTCTTAATTTATACATGATTTTCGACCTTTCAAAAGAATTGAGGCATATCCATAAAAATAACCAGTCAGTATACTAGTATATCTGACTTGTTATTTTCTTTCATCTGCCTAATTACTTCATAATATGATTTCTTCTGTTAAATGTCTCCAAGTTGTAATATAACTTTATATATTTTTATATAAAAAATGTATACATCCTATCTTTAACTTGCTATTTTATTTTATTTTATATTCCTAAATTACCAATTATATATCTCTTGTACAGAAAATTTAAATATGTTATTATAATCTCATAGCAAAGAACAACTGTTTATAAATAGTTGTGGTTGTACTTTCTGAAATATTCGTCAACTCTTATTTTGAACCTACATTTAAATTTTGGGAGTTCAATATTTAGATGAAGAAATGTACTTTCATGTGAGTCCTTTTACGGCATTAAAGGTGATTGAAACATCTGTGAGGACACCCACCTATCGAGGGATAGGTGTCAAAATTAGAGTATCGGTATTTTGGATATAATAATTAAAAATTTCAAGCCAATACTTAGTGTTGTTAAGTATTGGCTTTTAAGTTTATTTAAAAATAATTAATTCTACTTTTTACCTTTTATTGATAGCCATTCCATTATCTAATACTAAAATAAATATTTCTTCAAATGATTCAAGCTCATCACTCTTAAATTTATAAGCCTTATATTTATTAATCAATTCATTAACTCCTTGCTCTGTCTTACAAAGTTCATCAAATTCAATACTATTTTCATATAAAGTTAATACTTTATGAATTATATTCATATTCTTTTCCTCAATAAAAACTACTTTTCTTGTTTTTTTATTTTCTTGTTTAAATTTTTTAAATCTCTCTTCACCTATGTTTTTTAATAATGATTTTTTATTCTTTGTATGACCTTCCTTTGCTAATTTAGGTCTATCTCTATATAATCTATATATCTCCTTTGAACTAACTATACCTCCTTTACTATATAGATATTTAAGGAACTCTAATTCATTTTTATTTATTTTAATAAATCTATATCCAGAAACATTTTCCCCAAACTCTTTTAAAATATGATATTGACCATCTATATATTTTGCTAATATCCAGTTATTTTGTATTTCTTCTTCTATATCAGCTAAAAGACAATGCTTGTTTCCATGAGATACAAAATTCCAATGATCTGATATTCTTAAACTTCCTTCTGGTTTATAATCCCAAGAAACTCCTGGTACATTATAATAACTTAAACTATATGGACTTTTATTAATATATTCAAATTTACTAATTTCATCTAATACTTCTTTTGGTGTCACCTTTGCACTTTGTGGTAATAATAATTTTTTCATAAATCTTCTCCTAACTACTTTATGTGAATAGTATGTGTATATTTAAACTTAAAATTACCCTATTATATACCTTTTAATTTTATATTACTTTTTCTATGTAAAACATATTTATAAGTTAATAAAGTTATACTGTATTTTTCTGATAAGTTTCCATGGATGATTATAGGCTTTGATGAAAATATAAAAAAAATGAGATTCTAAACCGGAAGAATTAATAGAATCTGTATCTTTTAATAAAACAAATTATCAAAATACAAATATTTAAAAATTTAATGCTTAAAAACTCTAAGCACATTCAATAGAGTTTTTAAGCATTCTTATTTTTTAATCAAATATAATTATAAAAGAAATTTTTTATAGATAATAATCTAATTCTAAGTAAATCATTATCTTTATTACTTAAAATCTACATTTATATCTCCATTATTGCTAGTAATATCTATACTATGATGAGCATTATTATTACCATTCTTCTCAACCTTATTTGTAAATTTATCTCCATCTATATTTATATCACCATAATCACATGAAGTACTATAATTATATAGTTCTTTAGATATATTAGTTCTAAGATTTATATCTCCATAATGTGATGATATACTAGTAACCCCTTTAAATTCTCCATCTAAATCAATATCTGAATTATTTGATGCTATTTTTAGTCCATTAGCTATAAGATTATTTGACTTTATTTCTCCATAACTACAATTTATAGAAATTTCATTAGCATTAATACTATCCATAGTGATCTTTGTATTACTTGATTTCACATTTATAGTATCTAAATCAGCCGCATCAGGAACATATACCTTAATATAACTAGGTATATGTGTGTTGCCTATACCAAAACTTATATTATTGAATGTATCTTGTGACTTATTTCCCTGTATTGCTAGCTTTCCATCTTTAATTGAATAATTAACATCACTTTCATTGCTATTATATTCAATTTCAATTCCATACTCATATGATTTTATTATATCTATTTTATCTACAGTCGAATTAATATCTATACTTTTAAAATCAGATGACGCCTCAATTTTTACAATTCCATCTTCTTTGTCCAAAATCTTATATCCTGATTTATCCCTTATAATTCCAAACTTTCCTCCCATTGAGAAGCCTATTACAGCAAGGATTAATCCTACTCCAATCATACATATTGAACATATTAACAATTTCTTCTTTGTTCTTACCATTATAGCTCCTCCTTCTTATTTGATTTCTTAACTCTATTTAATAATTTTCTAGCTAATGTTGCAATTCCTTTAAATATTTTCGGTACTAATCTTGAACTCAACACTAACACTAATAATCCCACTCCAATTAATACCAATCCAATTCCAATAAACATAATGGCTGTTGAAAAACCTTGAGTAATAACTGCAAAGCCTGCAAAACTAGTAACAACTCCTGCTACTATCAATGCAATTGTCGTAACTATAAATGTAAAAATAATAGCTCCTGCAACTATAATCATAGTTACTACTAGTATTATAAGTGTGAATGCTAATGGTAATGCTAGTGGTGCAGCTAATATTGCTAAGACAATAAACCATATTGAAGAAATACTTCTTTTAGGTTTAGTAATAGTTATCTCATCATTTTTAAATGCATACTCTGATAACAACTGTGATGCGATAACTGAAGGAGAATCCAATTCTTTTAAAATATCTTGACCATTATCTACTCCTGCATCTTCAAAGTATTCTACATAATACCCTATTGCATTTTCTATTTCTTCCTTTGGTAATCTCTTTAATTTTTTTCTTAACTCTTGAATAAAAATTTCTTTATTCATCTCCTAATATCCCCCCTAAAAGAACTTTATCAACATTCTCTTTATATTGCTCCCACTCATTAAGATACTGACTAAGCATAGTTTTTCCTTTTTCCGTTATCTTGTAGTATCTTCTATTTCTTCCTTGAAAAGCTTGATCATATGTTGTTAGACATTCATTTTTTTGTAATCTTCTGAGCACTGGATAAAGTGTTGATTCTGATATATTCATTATGGATCGTACTTGTTGAGTAAGAACATATCCATAAGTATCTCCCCTTGAAAGAACTGCTAACACACAAGCATCAAGTAAAGCTGCTCCTAATTGAAAAGCCATTCCTTTACCTCCTATATCTATACTATATTTTCTTATATATTATACAACGTATAATATACCCTATATATAATACTATACGTCGTATAATATTATATGTCAATATATTTCAACTTATTTGGATAAAGTATCCACAATGTACTTTATGTATGAATATCTTCTATTTTGAAAATTAAAATAGAAAAAGAGATAGACTACTTATCTAGCCCAAATCCATAATTTTTTATTAGTATACATATCCTATTTGTTTCAATTTATATATGAATTATATTTTTTTATCATATATGTTATAATTTAACTTGGTTTTACTGAAAGGTGTGATTAAATGGAATTTAAAATTAAACCTCCACATAAATTCAAATTAAGAAATATAATGCTTTCATTAATTTTTATATTAGCATATAGTATTTCAACATATGTGACTTTGCAAAAGCCTATCATAATTATTGATCAAAGCTTTATTAATAATAAGATTAAAAATCTATTTATATCTAAAAATGAAAATATATCTTCTAATGATAATACTGAAAATTATAAAGATAATGGTGTAAACTCAGAAAAAAACAATGGTACTTATGAGCAAAATGTTGAAAGTTATTCAGATAATTTTACGTTTTCTAAAAATGACTGTACTCCTACCGATTATAGTAAACTTACAATTAACCAATATGTTAGTACATGTGTTACCGAAACTTTTGGCAAAAAAGATAACCCTTATTTAAGTAGAATACTCTTTTCAAACAATAGTTACACTATATACATAAACATTGGTTTTTATAGAAATAGTGATGAATTAAAAGCAGCTGCAATTAATGCAAGTGTAGAACTTTACAAATCATTATATACCCTTTATCCCGAAAAATTTGGACATACCTTATTTGGAATTGTCGTTAGTGGTGATACCATAAACAAAAAAGGTGACACAACTCATATAGATGAGGCAGCAGTTAGCTGGTATAATGAAAAAACTCTTGAAGCTTTAGATATTAATAACTTAACTGTTAACAACTTTAAAGATACTGTTTATCGCTTTTATGATTATCAAAATCAAAGAGGTATTCAAAGAGATTAACTTATGAAAGGTAAGATACAATCATGAAAGATATTAATAATAAACTAAAATTAACATATTATTTTATTTCACTATTTATTCTTTTAATTTCAATTGATGTACTAATTTATGTGTTACTTCCTATACTAAAAAATAACTTTGCTTTTTTTCTCATTGGAATTTTTAATATCATACTTGATGTAATATTGTGGCTTTGTGTACAACATGGCTTTAACTGGGCTAGATGGACTTTTATTACATCTCTCTTTATGAAAGCAGGAATTTTAATTGGCAGTACTTTAGATGATTTATTTATAATTAATCACTTTAATGTTAAATATATAATACTTATATTGTATATTTTCATTATTCTTATGCTTTTACTTCCAAAAAATATCAGAAAATATTATAAATTATGTTCAATGCATAATTACTATGTTGAACAATGCAAGGAATATATTAAATCATGTTATGATATTCCTATAATATTAGATAAAAAATTTAATATTAGTTCTTTTTTGGACGATGTTATAGTAATATCAGCTCAGTCAATTGTTTATAATTGTTCATTTTCTATAATAATAAAAAATAATATAATTTATGATGACTATTTTCAGCATTACTTTAGAAAGCAAATTAATTCTAAAATAAAATCTGAAATAAACAAATATGCATTAAAATCAAATGAACCATATGCAAACAAATTATTAAACATATGTATAAAAAGAGAACCTGGAAATGATTGTATTGAATTCAGCATTGATTCATCTGTTAATCTATTTAAAGAATATAAAAGCAAAATTCCACCTTATGAAATATTTTATGAAAGAAATTCATCTAAAAATAATGCTTTAAATTTCACCTATTTAATGACTATAGATACTCATGATCTTGAACTTAATATTAAATATATTTATTTAATTTTACACACTCTAAAAAGCTTTAATTATAAATTTGATACTATAAGCTTTTATGGCTATGATACACATATAGGTCTTTCCAACAATAAAACATATAATGATTCAAATTATATTATAAAAGAAATGTCTTACTCTAAAACATGTAGTATTTTAACGAATCAAGATTTATCTTATATTAACGAAAAAGTTCATTCTTATATGATAAATATAGATAAAAATAACAACTTATTTAATACATATGTAGAATAAATATTATAATAAAAATAGCTAGTAACAAATGAAGTTACTAGCTATTTGGGAGAAATTACATTCCAGACATTTTTCTACATTCATCTGCACATGTTTTACATTCTTGTGCACATTTTTGACAATGATCATCTTTAAACATACTACATTCTTGTGCACATGTATCACAAACTGTAGCACACATTTTACAGTGCTCTTTTGCAAATTTTCCATTCATAGACATAATCCCTATTGACATTTCACACATCTTTGCACATTCAATTAGTATTTTTACACAAATTCTTCTATCTTTTAAATCTGGTTCATTAATACATGCCTCAAAACATTCATAACATGCTTGAGTACATCTACTACATTCATCAATACATTTTTGATAATTGTCTGTAGTTGTTGTTACTATACCCATTTAAATCACTCCATTCTTAAATTTAATCTATTAAACAATATTTATTATGTCAATAATAGAAGATTATATTCACATAAAGCTAATGAATATAATGTTAAATATTAAGTAGCCTTTAAATTGTTCTAGATGATCTTAAGCAGATATTTTGCAATTAAAAAGGAAAAAGAATGATACTTTCTCTATTTTTAGTAACTATTTTACAGGTACAATATATATTTTATTAATATATTATCTTTGAGTATATTCTAACAATCTTTTCCCAGTCAAGGATGAAGAACATCGTATAATATTTTCTGGATATCCCATATACATCAATTCTCCACCATTAAAGCCTCCGAAAGGCCCCAAATCAATAATCCAGTCAGCATGGCACATTACACTTAAATTATGTTCTAATGTAATGATTGTTTTACCTCGCTCAATTAATTTGGTTAATAATTCTATTAACTTTTGGATATCTGATTCGTGTAATCCAGTGCTTGGCTCATCCAATATATAAATTTCACCAGTATCATTTAAAAGTGTTGAAGCTATTTTCAATCGCTGAAGTTCTCCTCCTGATAGTGTATCAAGCGATTGTCCAAGTTTAATATAACTTAGATTTACTTCTTGGATAGTATATAATATTTTTTTTATATCTTTGTCAATAAAAACTGTTAAAGCCTCATCAACTGTGAGATTAAGAATATCACTTATTGTATATCCATTATACTTATAATTCAATGCTTCTTTCTTATAACGTTTTCCATCACATAACTCACAAGTTTGTTCCACATCATCCATAAATGCAAGGTCTGTTTTAATTATTCCTTTTCCTTTACACAAAGGACACCCGCCTTCTCCATTAGAACTAAATAATGAATTAGATTGACCACTTGTCTTTCCAAATATAGTTCGGATTTTATCAAACAAACCCATGTATGTAGCTAATATTGAACGAGAAGATGTATAAATTCTTCTTTGGTCTAAAAGGATGCTATCTGGATACTTATTACGGAAAAGACGTGTAATCAACGTACTTTTGCCTGAACCTGCTACTCCTGTTACAATTGTTAATGCGTTTTTAGGTATTTTTACAGATAAATTTTTTAAGTTAAACATTTTTACATTATTAAGTTCATAAAAATAGGTAAAATTTTTATTTGTTTCTTTTATATTATGTTTTTGAGATAAAGCAATACCAGTAGCAGTAGAACTGCTTAATACTTCTGAATATGTTCCTTGAAAAATAATTTTTCCACCATGAACTCCTGATTTTGGTCCCATATCAATAATATGATCTGCTATTTTTATTACATCAGGATCATGTTCGACGATTATAACTGTATTTCCCTTTTCTTTAAGCCCCTTGAATATCTTATTTATACCAGTAATATCATGAGGATGTAATCCAATACTAGGTTCATCAAATATATATAGTATATCATTAAGACTACTATTTAAATGTTTTGACATTTTAATACGTTGAGACTCTCCACCAGATAATGTATTAGTTGTGCGGTTTAGTGTAAGATAATCTAATCCTACTTCTTCTAATGTGCTTAAGTGCTTGAGAATATCATGAGCGACTGCCTGAACTTTTGGTTCGTGGATTGTTTGAATAAAAGATTTTAATTCATTTAATGGCATATCCACACAATCACCAATTGATTTTCCTTTAATTTTACAGGATAAAATCGTAGTATTAAGACGTTTTCCACCACAATGAGGGCAAATCTTTTCATCAACAAGTTGTTCAATTTCTTTTTTGTATTGTTTTTGCTCTTTTTCTAAAAAGGAACTTCTGATTCTGGGAATAAGTCCAGTATACTTGGCTGTTTTATGCCAATTGCTTGTAGGGTTATCAGGTATTTTTTCTTCTTCATAAAGCAACGTATTAAGCTCTAAATTAGAGTAGTCTTTAATAGGTTTTTGAATGTCAAAATAACCAGATTCGGTGTAACGACTTAATCGCCATCCGCCTGGTTTAAATGTAGGAAATTGAATAGCACCTTCATTTAAACTTTTATCAAAATTGATTAACTTATGAATATCAATATCTTTAACTACTCCTAAGCCTTGACAATAGGAACACATACCATTTGTATTATTGAAAGAAAAGTTCATTGAATAACCAACAAAAGGTTTTCCTATTCTCGAAAATAGAAGACGTAACAAGGTATAAATATCAGTAACTGTTCCAACTGTTGAGCGTACATTTCCGCCTATTTTCTTTTGATCTATAATAATAGACACAGGAAGATGATTAATCTTCTCAACATTAGGCCTGCCATAGTGTGGCAACAATCGTTGAATATAGGAAGAATAGGTTTCATTCAGCATTCTCTGAGATTCAGCAGCTAGTGTGTCAAAAATTAGTGAAGATTTTCCTGAACCAGATAGCCCTGTGATTATGGTGATTTTTTTCTTTGGAATATTTACTGATATATCCTTAAGATTATTTTCATTTGCATGAAGTATCTCAATCATTTCTTCTGTCATAGTATCCCCTTCTTTCTCCAAAAATTTTGCTTACTTTAATACATAGTTCAGCAAAAAGTACTTGTTCATTTTCAGTTAAAGCGGATGCTGAAATTTCAGCTAAATGTTCATGTCCTTTCTCAGTATCCTTTAAAAAATTAAACCCTTTATCTGTTAATTCTGTCCAAAGTTCTCTTGCATCATAATTACTTTTCTCTTGTTTTATATAGCCTATCTCTTTAAGAATTTTTAACCCTTTAGATATTTTAGAACGTGAAACACCTAATCTATTACTTAATTCTGCAGGGAGACTTCCATTTGTTTGATATAAACACTCCAATAAATCATACTGAAACCAAGAAATATTATCTGGGTTTATTCTATTTCTTTCAGCAACAAGTTCACATTGAAGTCGTGATAAACCTTCTTCTAATTTAGAATTATATAAATTTTTATTCATAAATAAACACCTCATTAATGTTAATAAAATATAGTTTCCTTTTAGAAATTATTTTAGCACTTTAATAAAATAATTGCAATAAAGAAATTATATATAATGCTATTAACTAACTCACCTTATTGAAGAGAAGTAAATTTTTCTTTATAGTAGACATAAAAATATTTTTTTACTAAAATCCATTATCTAAACAGCGTTATATCTAACTTTATAATATTTTTCCATAATTATTAAATAGTAACACTTTAAGTATAAAATCATATAATATAATATAAATAATAGTTACTAATTCTATAATTAGTGGGGGAACTAAAGATTAATATGGAAGATGCATTTGTTATTCAATTAAAAAACTTGGTAATTCAATTAGGGGAAGCTGGTGTTAAATATGCTATAGAATCATTAGCTGATTGGATTATTCCTAAAAACACACTTTCTTTAAATAGAGATGGTGATACTGAAGTAGTTCGTACAGTTTCTCTTGAAGATGGTACAACTTTTGATATAATTGTAAGATTAAAACAGGAAATGGTAACACAATTATTAAGTATAAATTCAAAACCAACTTATAATTCATTTATTATGCCATTTTCAGCAGATGAAAACCAATGTCCTAACTATGAAGATAATATATCTCTTCAAGTAAAAGCTTATTCACCTAGAAGAGGTGGAATTAACCTTATTAATGGTTTTATATCTATAAATTGGTAATTTAATGTAAAATAAAAAGGGTCGCCTTAATTTTGAGGCGACCTGTTTTTTTATCAAACAAACTAGATTAAAGTCTTAAATAAGCCATCTTTTCTAGTAAATTTGTTGTTGCAAATCAATTTAATACTAGAGTTTGGTGGTTTTCTATTATTTTTTTCTTAGAATTAATTTTGGAAATTATTTAGTTTTTAATTGCCATGAAGTCAGATATGTATTCACTAATTATTATAGATTTCCATTTGATTATATTAATATATTCTTCACAAGAACGCATAGCTAGAATTGTTTCTTCAAATAATTTATCTAATTCCCAACCAAGCATATCTGCACCTTGTTTAATTACATCACGTGAACATCCAGCCGCGAACTTCTTATCCTTAAACTTTTTCTTAAGACTTAAAAGTCCCATATCCATAACGCTCTTAGATGAACGAATTCTTGCAGCTGCACCAATTAATCCTGTAAGTTCATCCACTGCAAATAATACTTTTTCCATCTGATGCTCCGGTTTAGGTTGTTCTTCTGAGCAAAGTCCGTATCCATGACTAGCTGCTGCTCTTATTAATCTCTCATCAACACCGTATTCTCTCATAATTTCTTGAGTTTTGCTACAATGTTGTTCTGGATACATTTCAAAATCCAAATCATGAAGTAACCCTACTATAGACCAAAAGTCTGCTTCATCTACATATCCTAATTTTTCTGAAAAATAATGCATAGTACCTTCAACTGTTAAAGCATGTTGAATATGAAATACTTCTTTATTGTACTCAGTAAGCAAATTCCTTTCTTCTTACAACTCTTAAGTCATAGTAAATATCTTATCTAATAACTATTAAATCTAATTTCATAACAACTATACATCCCCAATAAAAATTTTAGTTAAAAATATTATTTACATAATATTTTATTTTTTTATAGACTTTAATTTTACCATATATTTCCTAATAAAACTATGTTACAATAGTAGCAGGGAGAGGAATTAAAACCAAAAAATTCAAATTAAAGGGAAATATAAATATAATCAATATTCTATAATTGTTAGCTTAAAGTTAAAAATTATATTTGAATGTATTTGCGTAAATAAAAATAGATTCCCATAAATAAAAACCTCTTTATTTTCTTATTTCTCCTTTTATATGTCTATTTACTGAAATATATCCGTATTCTTAACTATAAATCTTATGTAATAGTCCTTACATAGTTTAATAACAATTGTTAAGGTAGAATATTTCAGTTTTATATAGATTATATTGGACTAGAAAGAGAGGAAATGTATATGAAGGTCAAAGGACGTAAAGGAAATAGTTGGTTTGAGATTTTTATTGCAAAAGAAAATGAAAGGTTCTTTGGTATTCTTATATTTTTATTTGGAATTGTTATTGTACTACTTAAATATCTTTGAATATAACAAAAAGACCTTTATATAGTGCATCTCTCCCAAGAAAAACTATACAAAGATCTTAACCAAATAAAAATATTAATTGCATCTTGAGATGGTTCCTTAATTGGAACTATCTCAGCCAAAGTTTTAATCTATATAAATTTATTACATATCTATATAATATACCTAAATTATACCTTATATGTTACTTATTATACAAATATTTTTTTAATCTCATATTTTTATAAGTCTATTATTTATAATATACAAATTCCTACATTAAAATTCATACTATTAATTTTTTAAATTACTCTTTTTCTGTCTTCATTAAATTCATTATAAAAATAGCTTATTATATCATCTTTAATTATTATAGACCATTCTATATCATTGTATACATTATAAAAATATCTTGTTAAATATTTTTTATTTAATTACCATTTCATATAAAACTATTTTACTCATTTTTGATACATTTTATTCCAATTTGATTTTGTTAACAATTTTATCTAAAACTAAGAAGAAACTATACTCTTGATTAAAATTCAATCATTTTGTGACATCTCCTCTTAGTTCTGCCAATGGTTTATATCTTCCTTATTTCCATAAATTATATGTATACAAATACATCTATCTTACCTAAATTTCTTGGTATTATGTTTCCATCAATCTTTTCTCCATTTATAATTATCTTAGGTTTATCATCTTTAATTTGATTTGAATTACTTGTAACTTGTGAATTAACTAAATTATTTGAGTTTTTCCCTTTATCTATATTTCCAACTCTTATTACTTTTATAGCATAATCTTCTTTCTCATTTTGAATTTTTATTTCAAATTCGTTCCATGACTTTGGTATACATGGATTTACCTTATAACCTTTATCTTCAACCCTTTTTAGACCTAAAATATCCTCAATACCAACTCTATACATCCAGCCTGAAGCTCCAGTATACCAGCTCCATCCACCTCTTCCTCCGTGGGGCTCTTTTATGTACACATCTGCAGCCATTACATAAGGTTCTAACTTGTAGATACTACATTCAAGCTCCGTCTTTGTATGATTTATTGGATTAATCATATTGTAGTATTTTGTAGCTTTATCACCTAATCCAAGCTTAGTCAAAGCTAATATTACCCAAGCGGCTGCATGAGTATATTGACCTCCGTTTTCTCTTACTCCTGGTACATACCCTTTTATATATCCTGGTTCAAGATATGAATCACTAAATGGTGGTGCTAATAAAAGTATCAATCCTTTATCCTTTTTCACTAGATTTTTATCAACAGCTTCCATTGCTTCAAGTGCTCTTTCACTGTGTTTTTCTACTGTTCCTATATAACGTTTATTAGAATTGTAATCAGATTCACTACCAGATTTAATTTTCGTAGCACCTGAAATTATGGCCCAGCTTTGTGCTAAAGAATCAATTTGGCATTCAGGATTTTCACGGCTTCCAAGTGGAGTACCATCATCAAAATATGCTCTTCTATACCAGCCACCATCCCAAGCATTTTTCTCTAAGTTCTCCCTTATAAATTCTTTTTGCTCTTCATAATGAACTTTGGTTTCTTCATCCTCTTTAATCTGCGCAATTTTAATGAAACTTTCTAAAATAGAGTACAAGAACCAACCAAGCCATACACTTTCTCCTTTTCCCTTATTCCCAACAGTGCTCATACCATCGTTCCAATCGCCACTACCCATTAATGGAATGTTGTGTACTCCAAACTTTAGAGCTTTTTTTATAGCCCTTAAACAGTGTTCATATATTGTTCCTTCCTTTGAAGATTGGCTGACTATTGTATATCTCTCATCTTCACCATCTCTTAAAGGCTCATCTTCAAGATAAGGTGCAGTTTCTTGTAAAATTTCATAATCTCCAGTTGAATTAATATATTCAGCAGTAACATAAGGAAGCCATAATAAATCATCACTAAATCTAGTCCTTATACCTGAATTTACAACTGGATGCCACCAATGTTGCACATCTCCTTCTACATACTGCCTTGAAGCACTACGTAATATTTGAGCCTTTGGTATTTCTGGATCAACAACTCCAAGTGCCATAGAATCTTGAAGTTGATCTCTAAATCCATATGCTCCACCACTTTGATAAAATGCACTTCTACTTAAATATCTACAGCTTAAAGTTTGATATAAAAGCCATCCATTTAAAAGGTAATTAAAAGATTTATCTGGAGTTTTAACTTGTATATTTCCTAGGAAATTTTTCCAATATTCTTTAACCTTTTCTAATTCTATATCTGCATTTCCTTTAACTTCATATTTTTCAATAACTTTTTCTATGTTTTCTTTTTCTTCCTCACCAAATAAAATTAAAAGCTCTTTCTTTTCACCTTTTTTAAGTTTAATCTTTGTAGTAGCCGCTAAACAAGGATCATAAATTCCTCCACATCGATTTGATAAATTCTCATTATCTAAGGCTTTTGGTGAAGAAACTTCTCCATTAATTCCTATAAATTCTTTGCTATCTCCAGTAAAGCTTAAATTCTCTCCTCCTAAAATAGTTAAATAAGAATTAAATTTTCCAAAATACTCACTGTAAGGATTGAATCCTCTAATGAATCCACTGTGATATACATAGCTAGCACTATTAGATTCCTCACGTTCTACATTTATATTACTATTTTCTTCAAATTCTCCATGAATATATGTTGAAACATATCTAGTACTATCATACTCATAAACACCCATTACAAGCTTTGCATAATAAAATAAAGAAATTTCTCTATCATTTTCACTTAAATTTTCTAAAGTTACTTTCTGAATTTTTATCTTCTCTTTTTTAGGCGCAAATACTTCTAGTTTTCCTTTTAAATCATAAGCAGTATGACTAAATTCAGAATATCCAAAACTATGTTTTATGAAGTAATCTCCTGAATCTCTAACTGGTTTTGGTGTTATGGAAAAATAATTATAAGAATAATCATCTCTAATATAGAGTGCTTCTCCTAATGGATCCCTAATATAATCATTACTCCAAGGTGTTATCTTATTTTCTCTAGAATTTCCACACCATGTATAAGACGAACCACTCTCAGATATATGAAATCCAAAATCATCATTAGAGATGACATTAATCCAAGGTGCTGGAGTATTTTTCAAGTTAGAAAGTTTTATCAAATAACTATTATCAAGCTTACTAAAACCACCATATCCATTAAAGAAATCTAAATCTTGCATATTAAAATTTTTATCAAATTTCTCTATATTTAAGTCTTCCTTATTCATGGACTTTCCTATGCCATCTTCTTTTTCTGCTACCTTTAATCCGTGAATTAAATCCTGTTTTTCTAAAAAGTCTATATCATGATCATATTCTTTATATTCTGTTATATTATCATCTAGATTTGGTATTACTTCATCTGCAACCTCTAATTTATAGTTGATATTTAGAGGCTTAGCTTCCTCTTCTAAATTCTTAGTTTCTACCTTGTTAGGTCTTTTTTCTAACAAATTGTTCTTGCCTTGTGGCATAAAGTTTTCTTCATGATTATCATCTAATATGTTATTGTAATTACGTTTATAACTTTCTTCATCAACAGATTCCTTATATCTTGAAAATTCATTACTATTATTGACTTTAAGCTCTTCAATTTTCGTAATTTGTTCTAAAATTGACCCCTTCTTTGAATCAACATACAGCCTAGCAATTCCTATTATTAAATCTTTAACCTTTGCATCCATAGTAGCTTTATTGTGAACGAATATTCCTCCTGGTGTGTTTAAAGAATTACTTTCATTTGATGTACTTATTAATTGCATTATATTCTTTTGAAGTGGTTCATCATAAGAAATCTCTTCATTATTGTATATAATTAAATCTAATTTTACCCCTTTAAGTTTAAGATAATAATGTAAATTCAACATATTACCTACTAGATTAATATCATCTGTATTTTCAATAGTTAAAAATACAATAGGTAAATCACCTGAAATTCCATAAGACCATAAATCTTTTTGATACTTTGAAATATTTTTTATATATTCTTCTCTATCCTTTCTGCCACTGTGCAAAAAGAATATATATGAAGCTAAACTTTGGAATATATTTGCTTGAGCACTTCTTATACCTAAATTCTTAAGTTCAAGTTGTGTTCTTATACTATAGCCTTCAAAAATCTTCTCCAAATTAACAACTTCTTTATTTTGTTTACATATATCAATAGCAGATTCTCTAGAGTCTGTTGTTCCTGTTATAAAATAAATCTCTTTTTTTGAATTTCCTTCTAATCTTATCCTAGCTCTAATACTCATTATTGGATCTAAAACTGTTCCAACAGTATTATCTAATGATTTGTCATTATCCATAGCCAAGGGAAATTTAAGTTCTCTATTTCTTCCTATAAAATTAATTCTAGAAGTTTCATAACTTATGTTTCCTTCTAATTCTCCATTTACTATAACTTTATGAAATATGTAAGGAACTTTTGCTCCTTTAACTCTACCTCTTCTACTTCCTATAAGCACATCTTCATTATTATCATATTCTGTTTGAACAAATAAATTAGAGAAAGTTGGATGTACTGCATCTGCACTAAATGTGGTCAATGTCACTTCCATATAACTTGTTATTTCAAGGCTTCTTCCCTTATCACTTAAATTATTTAAAGTGATTTTTCTAACTTCAAAATTCTCATCTGGAGAAATAACAACTTCCATTTGAGTTTCGATATTTCCATCCTTTCTATTAAACTTAGCCTTATCTAAATTAAATTCAGTAACATATTTATCTCCATGATTCTTACATGGCTCAAAAGTTGAACTCCAATAATCATTAGAATTTAAGTTTTTTATGTAAAAAAACATACCACTATCATCGCTTGTGGTGTTTCCTTTCCATCTATAAAGCATCATATCATTCTTCTTAGAATAACCACTTCCAGCTACAGTTATCATTGACGAATATTGGCCATTAGATAACAATAAAACTTCAGGATTATCTTGATTTGCTCCTTTAAATTTCCTTGGAATCAAGTTTTCTCCTTCAAAATACGTATTCTTTATAGAAAAATCTTCATTTCTCTCAAAGGTTACATTATTAGGAATCTTTTCTTTTAATAAAAGCTCAGTTGCCTTAACCTCTGGCAAACTATGAAATCTATTAACTAAAATATCATTAAGAAGTACATTATCAAGAGCCATTAAAGACATTCCCAAATGGTGTACCATATATGTCATAATTCTATTAGGCTTTATACCATCACTATATACACTATCAACTATTTGTTCATTATTTAAGTTTTTTGTATCACTATCAATTAAACAATTATCCTTATTATTAGTGTCCATTGCATTTTTTATAACATATTTATCTTCTCTTGCCTTAGTGTAATCTATAGCTTCAATAAATCCATATATTCCAAGACAACCTATTTCCTCTAATTTTCTAAGATTTTTAATTCCACTGTTCTTAGAAAATGGTAATGTCATCAAGGTTGAGTAAGGTGATATTACAATTTCATCTTCAAGACCTCTCTTTAGTCCAATGCCTGGAATTCCAAAAGCTTTATATTGATAATTTTCATCTACATCAAATTTATAAAATGCACATTCTGATATTCCCCAAGGTGTTTTCTTCTGCTTCGAAAAACTTTTTTGGGCTTTTATTACAGATTTATATGTTTTGCTAAGCAAAGTTTTAGGATAACTTTTCATTATTAAAGAAGGCATAAAATATTCAAACATAGTCCCACTCCAAGATACAAGAGAATGAGTGTGAAATGCATTTGTCATAGATCTACCTAATTTAAACCAATGAGATATAGGAACATCATTTTTCGCTATAGCAACAAATGATGCTATTCTTGATTCTGATGCCAATAAATCATAGTAAGAATTTCCAAGTGAATCTTCCTCTACGTTATAACCAATAAAGAATAATTGTCTAGTTTTATCATAAAGAAATTTAAAATCCATCTTTTCTGAAATCACATTAATATCTTTAATTATATTATCTATTTTTCTACTATATATTTTGAAATTATCAATCTTTACCTCAAATGTATTATTAAAATTATCACCAAATTCATTCTTATATTCTTCACACCTATCAATTAAGTCTCTAATACTAGGAACTCCTTCAAAAAATTCTTTACTATATAATTTTTCTAATCCATTAAATATGTAATTATAATGTTTAAGCTTTTTATTAGCCTCGTCAAAAAACTTATCTATCCAATATTTACTTTCTTCATTCTCTTTTCCTTGTAAGTAAGCTTTATTTTTATTGTCACTATTACTTTCCTCACATTGTGTAAGTTGTTGAATTTCAGCTAATATCTTATTTAAAGCATCTTTATATTCACCAATACTAATATTTGAACCAAATATAGCTTCAATTGAAGCTTCATCTTTTTCAATTATATTATAGATATCTTTTAATGACATAAGTTCATTTATTCTTATAACTTCTTTATCCTTTAATTCCTCCATAGCTTGTTTCAGCACCCACAAATCTCCCAAAAGATTTCCGCTATCAACAGTTGATACATATCTTGGCCATAGTGGAGCTTTAGTTTTTGTATCATACCAATTTAGATAATGTCCATGAACCATTTGTAGATCTTTCATGCTATTTAATATCATCTCTGTTTTATCAATAAACTCCATCATTGTTATATATCCTAAGTCATAAGCCACTACATTTGAAACAAGCCCCATACCTATATTAGTTGGAGATGTTCTATGAGCAATTCCTTTAAAAGGTTTTTCTTGATAATTATCTGGTGCTAAATAATTATTTTCTTCATTAACAAAATCCTCATAGTAAGCATATATTCTTCTTGATATTTTCCTTAAATAAACAATTTCTTCATCATCTAAAATCATTTTATTTTTAGAAATTTTTCTACTTATACAATAAGCTACATATGGACTTACTATCCAAAGTGCAGCAACAATTACGCTATAAACAATAACCCCAATAGGATTATAGATAGATAAATATAATACTAATAATCCCATTATTGGAGCAATCCACATTCTTTTTAAATATGATTTAAAAGTATTACTATATTTTTTTTCTACAGAATCAGAAGATTGCCACTCTAAAAGATTTCTTTTAGATATACATAGTCTAAATAATGTTCTTATTATTGCATCCATCATTAAAAATGCTTGATACGGAATAAATGTAAATATTAAAAGTATTTGCTGAAAACTTTTAAATGTTCCCATAAGTTTATTTTTAGGGGTAACAACAAAATCTGTAACTGTAAACACTAAAGAATTCATAAGTGCTAAAAAGCAGAGTAATGCAATCTGACTTCTTCCATTTAAAATAGTCAAAGAAAGAATCAATGCTATTAATAAATTAGGTGCTAAAAGGCTTCTTCTTAAATTATCAAATATTTTCCACTTGTTAAGAGAACTTATTTTTTTAGAAAATAACCAACCTATAAGTTGCCAATCCCCCCTAACCCATCTATGCAATCTTCTACAACTACTCTCATAAAAAGCTGGATATCCATCTATGAATTCCACCTGACTAACTAAGGCACATCTTGCAAGAGCTCCTTCTAAAAGATCATGACTCAAAATTCTATCATCTTTTATTGAAGTATTTAGTATATTATAAAATTCATCTATATTAATTATTCCCTTGCCTGTAAAAGATCCTTGACCAAACAAATCCTGATATGTATCAGAATAAGCTACTGAATAACCATCTACGCCTCCTTCTCCACCAAAAATATTTGAGAAATATGTTTGATTTTTAGATTCTAAACTTATGCTAACCTTAGGTTGCATAACACCATATCCTCTTAAAACTTCATTATCCTTAACATAGGGTACATTAAGTACATGGCTCATGGCACCTATAAGTTTAAAAGTGCTTTCTCTTGGCATAAATGTATCTTCATCTAAAGTAATTAAATATTTAACATCCTTAAGTATTTTTATTTCTGAACTTAGAACATTATAAGTATGATTTGTTTTTCCTCTGATGAGAGCCATAAATTCCATAAGCTTTCCACGTTTTCTTTCTCTTCCCATGAAAACATTTTGCTTTTTATTATAAATTCTCTCTCTACTAAAAAAGAAAAATCTTGCTTCATTATTATTTAGGTAATTATCTTTAGAATATTTATTATTTAACTTTCTTGCACATTCAATTCCACATTTAATTATTTCCTTATCATTCTCTTCAACCTGAAAATTTGAATCCGCAAAGTCACTAAGTAATGCAAAATAAATGTTTTTGTCCTTATTTCCACAATAAGCAACTTCCAATTTTTCCATAAGAGATTTAACCTTTTCTTTGCAATTTACAATTGCAGGAATGACTACTACTGTCTTGCAATCATCTGGAATTCCTTCACTAAAATCCATCTTAGGTACTAATCTAATCTGTACGGTTTTACTTACAATCCAATTAATAAGTCCAATTATAATTTCATTTATAGGAATTATACTGACTAAAAATAAAATTAGGTACTCAGCCTTAGTATACTTTACGCCACCCAAGCTACTTATAAATAAAAAAAGTGTACTTATAAGAAATGTTCCCAAAATATTTATTGCTAAATATGTACCTTCAGAAATTGCATGATTTACATTATTATAATATCCATCCAATTCACTTATACCATTATCAATTAAGTAATATCCAACATGACACTTATAAGATTCCTTGTTCTCATTTTTGTTCTTTATTGAAAGTTGTAATACATTATGTGCTACTTTAAGTTCATTTTTATTAGTTATTCTAGCTATACTTTCAAGTTTATGCCTATAATAATCCTTAGATTCAAAATCCATGCTTCCATAAACATTAACAGGATCTTCTCTTAGAATCCTTTCTACTAAAGATGTATTTTCAAAGAAATTTCTCCAACTTATATTCTCAATTTTTCTAATTGAAGTTATATAGTTCCCAATATATCTTTCTAAAAATTCCTCTCTTAAGTTGCTCCTAGTAGTATAATTATTAAGATCTTCTTCTATTCCCCATTTAAGCCTTACAAAATCATAAATACTCTTATTCTCTATGGAATTCTCCCTTAAAATTCTAAAAAATTCTCTTAAAAATAACGGACTAACTTTAGCATTAATATTTTCAAGTTCCTCATTAAGTTTATTGTTACTTATAGCATCTACAACTCTCTCAGCAACAATTTTTCCCTGTAAGATTTCCTTTTGAATATCAACAAGATTATTAGTATATTGTGATAAATTTATTATTATTGCTGTTTTAAGCATAAGTGGAAAAGCCCAAAGTTCACCAATAGTAAAAGCCATATCTTTATTTACAATATTAATATCCTCTTTTGGTCCATCTATATTACTCCTACTGTTATCTATTTTACTAAACAATTTTTCACTTACATTATTACACTCTAAATCCACACCTAAATTTTCTTCCTGAATTTTATTAATATATTTAATAAAGCTCTCACCATCAATATCTCCGCCTAAATTTACATAATTCTTTGCAACTACAAAAATACGGGGAAGTTCATTTTCAGATTCATTATAATTTTCATAATTTTTCTTTTCAAAATCTCTTTTCTCATCAAAATTCTTACTTTTAAATGTATTATTAATTTCATGCGTTCTCTTATGATCTATATTATCAATAAATTCTGTCATGGACGGTAATAACTTAAAATAATCAATAGGCATTTCCTTCTTAATTGCCTTATATTCTTTTTCAATTAAATATATATTATCAAGAAGCCACTCAGATGCTCCAAGAACTTTATTTCTTCCTTTGGATAACTTTCTAAAATACTTAAAATTTTCATGAATACAAGAAAATCCTTGATTAAGCTCTCTTAAAACATTCCTTCTTAATCCATAAGAATTGTTTTTCTTCAAGTAAAAAACTCCCTTCTTAATTAAATATGACTTAAGCATAGTTCTCAATGAAGTTATTTTTACCAAAACTACAAAAAAAATTCTTAAATTTTAAAATAAGCAAAGAAAGAACTCGTCAAAATTAGCGTATCGATATTTTGGATATCATAATTAAAAATTTCAAGCCAATACTTATTGTTAAGCATTGGCTTTTAAGTTTATTAAAAAAATAATAGATGATTCCTTTAACAGCTAAAACTCTATTACCAATCATATTAGATCTAAAATTCACTATTTTTAGTTCCTCGATTCACTATAATAACATATTATAGAAGTAATAAAGGCAGATAAAACTTTTACAATGAGATCTGATAACGTATCTTCAAGGCCACCCTTTATCATAGTTGTTTTAAATAGATAATCTCCTACAAACTCAAATACTTCCCATATAGTACCTAAAGCAATTGAAAAACTAAATGCAAATATTAGGCTAAAAATAGTAAATCGTTGTTTAGTTGTTTGTTTATTCTTTGTAATAATTCCTTGAATTAAATTCAATGCTATAATAACTGCATAACTACCATATATAGCATGAATAAGTAAATCCCACCACCAAAATGTAATATAGAATTTCTTAAATTCTCCAAAGTATAGTGTAAGTAAAATAAATAATATCCATACTAATTGAAAGCTAGAAGGTAGTACTATATTCTTTCTATTAGCAATATTGGTAATTATAAAAGGAAGTATAATACATATAATAGCTAAGAGTAACAAAGCTGAACTCTTCCATTGTTTTGATATAATACTAAAAACAGCAGAAATCACTAAAATTATTTCAAATAATACTGCTATTCTAATAGTTAGCTTACTATTTCTATTATTCATTAAAAATCTTTTCCTTTCGAGATATTTTTATTTCTAAAAAAACAAATATAATTGCATATAAAATTAATTATTTATTTATATCTTTTCCTTTTACGTAAAAAATATAAATACAAAAATAAAAGAATTAGTAGAAATGAACATTAACTCTAAGATTATAAAAAATTTTAAATTTAGTTATAAAGCATTATATAGATGTGTATACTAATATTAGTAAATAATAACAAAATTAGTTATAAAATGCTATAACAATTGTATTTTTACTAAGGGGGATTAATTATGTTTTTTTTTGAAGCACAGCCTTTTTCGAATTGGCTTATGCTATTAACAGTATTCCTAATGTTAATTGTACTTAATGAATTAGGCCGTAGGTTTAAATGGGGTGGACTATTGCTTTTCATTATCTTACCGTTATTTCTTACTTTTGTTGTATGGCCCAAAACTACTAAAGGGACAAGCGTAAATGATTGGTTTCATTATGCTAAAGTATATTCATCACTAGCAGGATGTATTGGTTTCTTTCTAATTAGACATATAAAAGGTGCTAGTAGCAAAAAGTGGGCTTTATGTTTCCCACCATTAATTTTAGCAATCAATATTTGTGAAGCAGTAGCACGTGATTTTCAAATTTACGGACTACATCTTAATAAAGAAGTGTTTGAGGGAATGGTTACTGTAAGCGGTTCTTGGAATGTTATGAATGGGATTGCTGGTATCTTAAATATCATTACAATTACAGGTTGGTTTGGAATCTGTATCAGTAAGGATAAGAGCAAAGATATGTTATGGCCTGATATGCTTTGGTTCTGGATTATAGCATATGATATTTGGAACTTTGCATACACATATAATTGCCTACCTAACCATGCATGGTACTGTGGTCTAGCATTACTTTTTGCTCCTACAATTGCCGCTTTCTTTATAAAGAAAGGTGCTTGGTTACAACATCGTGCACAAACACTTGCATTGTGGTGCATGTTTGCAATGACATGTCCTAGTTTCATTGATGAATCTCAATTTGCAGTTAGATCATCACATAATACAACTGCTTTATTTATCGTAAGCTTAGCAGCATTATTATCAAATATCGCAGTATTTGTATACTATATTTATAAGATTAAGAAAACAAAACGTAATCCTATAAAGGGAGAACTTTATACAGATCTTAATAGCTACAAAGAAATTAAATCCTTATCTGAATAATACTATAATGAGGTGGCTGTATTAAAATAAATTTGATACAGCCACCTAATTAAATATTTATTTAGATTTTTTAAAATAATTCTGTCTATACTCTTTTTATTGATTTTTCATTTAAAATCTGAACTCTCTAATATTTAAAGTATTCTATTCCTATTGCTTCTCTAACTTCTGAAAGAGTATTTGCTGCTATATTTCTGGCATTATCACTTCCATTTTTTAAAACATCATATACATATGCTATATCTCTTTTAAATTCTTTTCTTTTATTTCTTATTGGTTCAAGTTCTGCTTGAAGTATTTCATTTAAATACTTCTTTACTTTTATATCACCTAAACCACCTCTCTTATAATGTTCTTTCATCTCTTCTAACTTAATCTTATCATTACAAAATGCATCTAAATATGTAAAAACAGTATTATTATTTACTTCACCTGGATCCTCTACCTTAATATGATTTGGATCTGTATACATAGACATAATCTTGTTTTTTATTATATCTGGTTCATCTGATAGATATATTGCATTATTTAACGACTTACTCATTTTATTCTTCCCATCAATTCCTGGTAATCTTCCTAATCCCTCCTTTGGAAGTACTGCTCTTGGCTCTATTAATATATCCTTTTTATAAATTGAGTTAAAACTTCTTACTATTTCCCTAGTTTGCTCAATCATAGGAAGTTGATCTTCTCCAACTGGAACAACATCTGCCTTAAAAGCTGTAATATCTGCTGCTTGACTTACAGGATAAATAAGAAATCCAGTTGGAATACTTACATTAAAATCTTTTTCTTTAATTTCACTTTTAACTGTTGGATTTCTTTCTAACCTTGAAACTGTAACTAAATTTAAATAATGCATAGTTAATTCATTAAGCTCTGGGATTTGAGATTGAATGAAAATTGTAGATTTTGATGGATCTATTCCAATTGCCAAATAATCTAATGCAACCTCTATTAAACTTTTCCTTATTTTTTCTGGATTTCGTGCATTATCAGTTAATGCTTGTTGATCTGCTATCATTATATAGTTATTATACAAACCACAATTTTGTAACTGAACTCTATTCATTAAAGACCCTACATAATGTCCAATATGCAATTTTCCTGTTGGTCTATCTCCTGTTAAAATTATTTCTTTTTTCATAAAACTCACTCCTTGATTTAATTTTATTAAACAAAAAAACTCCGTCCTAAATTAATAGGACGGAGATAATATCCGTGTTGCCACCTAAATTGTGTAATAAAAAATAATTGTAAGCAAACCCTAATTTTTTATAATTACACCACTCAAAATCAAGTACTAACATACTCTATCTGCTATAAGGTGCAGCACACCATTCCGATACTCTCTAACTATGATTTCTCTTTATTCCTCTGAGGCCCATTCATTAAATCTCTTCTTACTAGGATTTCACCGTCCCTAGCTCTCTTTATTGAAGCTTAATCTAATTACTCTTCCTCTTCATCAGATTATTAATATATTTTTTACTATTATAATTTTATTTTTCTAAATTGTCAATGATATCTACTTCAAGTACATCCCTATTCTTTATTATAGTGATAAACCGCTAGTACAACAAAAAAAGTCCTAATATATAGACTATTTTTTTAGTTAAAAGTTCTTTGTTATACTTAATAAATAAAAGTGTAAATTATATTCTCATTGTTGAAACTACCTCTGCCTTTCTTTAATTTATTATATTATATAATACTTATTATTCTATTAAAACACGCCAATAAAATTTAGTAGTAACTCGTACTATAAATATAAGTTACTACTTTTTTATTAATTAATGCTTTAATCATTTAATAGTAATCCTGACTTTATTAAAATTGGTCTTATTGCATTATATATAAAACTAACTAAAACCACAGATACTACTGCATTAATAAATGTAGTCACTGCACTTAGTTTTGCTAAAACAGAGGCCATTTGTTGAGGTTGACCTAATATATATTGTTTATAAAAATATCCAACTATAGGATCAAATACAACATTAAATGCTAAACCACAAATTGCAGCAATTGTACTCCATTTAAATATATATTGTTTATCACTGCTACTATCAATTTTTGCATATCTATGTGCTATGACTCCTGTTATTAAACCTATACAAAATTTTAATACAAAAGTTTTTGGTGCACCTAAAATATATACAGGATCAAGTATATCTGCTATTGTCATTCCAATAGCTCCTGCAAATCCACCATACCATCCGCCAAGAAGTAATGCTGCAAGTACACAAAAAGCATTTCCTATATGCAATGAAGTAGCATCTCCCCCTGGTACTGGAATTTTAATTTGAAGAAATGTAAATGATACAAAACATAATGCTGCAAGTATAGCTGTTTGTATTAATTTCATAATCTTTTTATTCTTATTTTCCATATAATTATCTCCCCTTGTAATTTATATCTTACTTTCAAAATACTGCAAAATAATTATATTACTCAAAGAGATTTATTGCAATTGTATGGATACAAGTCTTTCAAGTAAAATTCTTTATTAATCTTCCATTCTTCATATAATTTAATTTTTCTTAATTAAATTTACTATATGCTGAAATATTCTTATCATAATATTATTGGATTTATTTGATACTTCCATATATTCTACATTTAAAATTTCATTTTCTAATTTAACAAGCTTATTTTCTTCTTCACCTGAATCTTCATGATTTTCTAAATAATTCCCTTCAAATTGTTTATCTATTACCAGCTCTAATACCTCACATAATTTTTGTTGTTCCTCTTTTACAGATTCATCTGAATGTTTACTACCTTCATCAACTAAATCATCTATCTCTTCATTATATTTACCTAATTTATGGTTTTCTTCTTTTATAAATTCAGTATAATAAATATTATCACCTTTAAATTTATTACCTATTATTCCATTATGACCTCTCATCTGACCTTCTCCACCTTTTCCACCTTTTCCACCCTTAAAGTAAATATCACCTATAGCAACTTCCACTTTGAAATCATTAGAATTTATAAAATTACCACCATCCCCACCGTCATTTCCTAATATATTTTCATTATTAAAATAAACTCCAGAATTTCCACCATCTCCGCCTTTAGCTTGTACACAATTATCAATTTTTATTTTAACTTTTTTTAACTTTTCATCTAACTCACTTTCTGAAATTGAAATACAATCCCCACCTTTTCCACCCTTAGAAATAACATTTTTACACTTGGAGCTAATACTTCCACCTTTTCCGCCTTTTAAAATAGCTGGACTATTAATATTAATTAATCCGCTCTTAATTTTAATAGCATCTCCACCATTTGCACAATTGCCACAAGCATATTCTCCTATACTTTCTCCACTGTCCCCTCCTATAAGTTCTAAAACACCTAAACCTATTTTTTCAAAGCTGCTATTATCTCCTATACTTATTGCAGCACCACCACAACCACTACATTTATTTAATGCTATACTAGAAATACTTTGACCATTTCCACCTATTGCCTTTAAATTTACATTTTCTAATATCTTTATTGTTGAAGTGTCGTTAATATTTGTCTCACAAAATCCTATAGCATAAGAACCACACTTTCCTTTATGTTCTAAATTCTCATAACATTTACATCCAGCTCCACCTATTATTTCAATATTGCCATATCCTGAAAATATAAGATGTCCCCCTCCTGCTGTCCATTCGTTATTTCCTATTGCTGGCATCTCTGATCCACCATTTATATTTAATCTACAATTTTCACAACCTGTTATTTCAACAGTTTGATTATTACTTATACAAATACCAATATTATCTTCACTCATTATAGTATTAATTCCTGAATATACTAATTTATTTTTATAATCACAATTTTTTCCTCCTCTGAAATCAATCGCAATTTGATTAACAGAATTTAAATACACATTATTTATTTTAATTATTAAATCACTATTTCTATTCTTAACAAGTATTCCTGCATTGCATTCATTTCCTTCACTTGTAAAAGTAATTTCATTTATATCTGAAGTTATTATTATTATCTTGTTCTTATAATTAATTAAATTAATTATATCTTTATCTTTAATATTATTTTCTTCATCTTTATACATATAAAATTCCTTTCTATTAATCACTTATTACTTCATATTATGAAATAACAACTTACTTGTATTCATAAAATCCCCAATTAGTTGTATATGAATATACTGTAAGTATTAAAAATTTAAGGAGAAAAATATGCTTAAATTAAAAAAACAAATCAAAATTAATCCTGTCATTTCTACTTCCACTGATGAGTATCTACCTGTAGAATTTAATATTCCATTTTATGAAAATTGTCCTAAACAATTATATTTTAGCAATAATAATAATTATAATTTGTCCTCTAATTTTAAAATCAAAACTAATGATATAATATCAGTAAATTTAATTTTTAAAAATGAAAGTAATAGTACTATTTATCCTTTAAAATTGAAATTTTCAAATGACAGCAATTTTAAATTCATCCCAGGTTCTTTAATCAATTCTAATACAAAAGAAGTATATTCCTGTGACAATTTTAATGACAACTGTGTATGTTTATGTAAATTAGAACCAAATGAAAAGTTAGATGTTGTATTTTACATTAAAGCTATCTTCAAAAACTTAATTAATTCATCTATCAGTAATTATATAAATCTTTTATCTCCCCTATCATCAAATGAGCCTTTTATTGAGGAAGATAATATGCCTTTGATAATTACTGTTGACCAAGCTATTTTACAAATAAATACTGATTCTAATTGTGGAAAGATAGAAATAGAAAATACTGGTTGTGCACCTGTAAATAATATGATTTATAAATATTCAACACCTATAGGTTTTATTTCTGATATATCCTGTGTTACTGCTAAATTAAATAATAAACCTTTTAAAGTGTATGCAAAGAAAATAGATAATGATGTACTTTTTAATATAAGCAATATTCCAAAATGTGATAATAATATTCCATCAAAATTAATTATTTCTTTTGATTCCCAAAACTTCAAAAATATACATTCAAGTTCAATGACTATTATGTAAAAAAGTAAAATTTTGTTTTATATGTATTGTGTATCAATATTTAATAAATAATCATATTATATATTAATAATTATTCAAACAAAATTAATTATTAATTAAACTAACTTAATATATAGGGAGGATAAAAAATGCGTATTTCAACCGGTTCAATATTACAATTTGATGTTATATTTAATATCCCAGTAAATACAACATTTGACGAAATAACTATTACTGATCCATTAGCTGCAGGTTTATCTTATAATACAACTACAAAACCAGCTAAAATTTATATAAATGATAGTACTACAGCAACTACTGCTGGAGTCACTGATACTTCTACAGCAACTAGTATAGCATTAGCTCTTGACAACACAATAGTAGGAAATCTTACTGCAATAAAAAAAGTAAAAGCTTCAATTCCTGTTACTGTAACAAATGCTGATACTTTACTTGCTGCTATAGCTGCTGCTGCTGCTGCAGGTACTCCATTAAAAAATATCGCAACTATTAAAGCATTAAATGCAACTGGTACTGAATTATCTACTACTACTGCTGAAGCAACACTTAATACCTTTGGAAAATGTAATCTATTTGGATTTGGAAGTGCCTATACTGTAGAAAAAGCTCCTAACAAAGATTTATACCTTATGGCTAATATTCCTGGTATAGGCAGTATGGAAACTACTGAATTAGAATATGAAATAGTTATAACTGCTGAAAGCCACCTTGTTCCTGGACCTGAAGCAAATATAAAGGTATATATTGGAGATGCAGCTCAAACTCCAGTTACTCCAACTGTAGCTACAATTGTTGGTAATGTTATAACTATTAAATTTACTCAAAGCCAAAACATGAAGAATAACACAGTTTATATTGAAGTACCAGCAAAGACAGGTACTAACATCGCTGATGTAACTGATGATTTTGTTAATAGTGATGCAACTGCAAAACTTGTTTATACACCATCAGGTGGAACTGCTTCAACAGTATGTACTTCACCAGATTTCGTTATAACAACTAATTTAACTCCAGCAGCTCCTATTCTTAGTAGTGCTCAAAAAGTAATTGTATAATTGTATTAAAACAAAGAATCTCAGATTATTAAATATATTATTTTGTTATTAGCTTAAAACTATAATAGAATGTAAAATCTCAATTTAGTGCTATATAAGAAGTATTATTAAATATTACTCCTTATATAGCATTTTTTTATTCTTTCACTCCTGTAGTTTATTTAATAAATTTGTATTTATAGATTTTATTTTTATAGTGGTTATACTAATATTAATATATACGAGATATAAAAGGACGGTAAATATAATGAACTATATAGTATATGATTTAGAATTTAATCAACAACAGTCAAAGGACGCCAATGCTTCCAAACTTACTTTTGAAATAATCCAAATTGGAGCACTAAAACTTAATAATGACTTAGAAATAACTTCAACCTTTAATAGATTAGTTAAACCTACTATTCATACAGAAATTCATCCTTATATAGAAAACTTAACTAAAATAACAACTGCAATGGTAAATTTACATAATTATTTTCCTGATGTATATAATGATTTCGTAAATTTTATTAGTGATGAAGAATTTACATTATGTATTTGGGGAACTTCTGACATTAAAGAACTTATGAAAAATATAAAATTTCACAATTTAAGCTCAATAGATAACTTTAAAAAATATATCGATGTTCAAAAAATCGCTTCAAAATATATAAAAACTCCCAAGGGAACCAGAATCGGCTTAAGATCTGCTGTTGAATTTTTTAATATTCCTATTAAAGAAGATTTTCACGATGCGTTTAATGATGCTTATTATACTGCTGAAATATTTAAAAAACTTTATACTCCTGAAATAGAAGCTAGTACCTATAATAATATTAGTACAAAAAGAATTTCAAAGCCTAAGCAAGACGTTAATACTAAGGGATTATTTGCTCAATTTGAAAAAATGTATAATAAAAAAATGTCTGAAGAAGAAAAGTCAATAATAAAGCTTGCCTACAATATGGGCAGAACTAATCAATTCTTGAAATAATAAATATATTATCATGGTAAAATTTAACTTGCTATTATTAATATAACATTTTTAACTTCATAATTTATTAAAGGTACACATATTAAATACATGTACCTTTAATAAAATCCTATTAATAATTTAAATTTTATTCTTCTAACTGAGATGTACATTTAGGACAACGAGTGGCTTTTATGTCAATTTCACTACAACAAAAAGGACATTCTTTATTTGTAGGTTCTTTTACTTCTTCAACTTTATTTTTTATTCCTAAATCACTTAATTTGTTTACACCTTTAACAAGTAAAAATATTAAAAATGCCATAATTAAAAAATTTATGACTGCAGTTATAAAAGAGCCATATTTAATACTTACACTAAAAATTTCTAATGTTAAATCACTAAAATCCTTGTTGGCAAACACCCCTATTATTGGTGATATTATATCATTTGTTAATGATTTTACTATTCCTTGAAATGCACCACCTATTAATACACCAACTGCTAAGTCAATTACACTTCCTTTTAGTGCAAATTGTTTAAATTCACTCAAAAATTTCTTCATAAAGTTTTCTTTTTTCCTCCTTCGTTTTTCTAATGGCTATATATCTTGATATTTTATCACATAACGTGTCTAAAAAGGAAATACTAATTTTCCTGATGTGAAAAATAAAAAATAAATATATTAATCAAAAAATTATTCTTAATCATATATTAATCTTATATTACTATATGATTAGGTGATTATTATTAAACTATATGCTGGATTCAATATAAAACACTTGAAATTTTTAGGCGCTGGAACTCAAGGTAAAGTATACAAAATTGACTCACATAAATGTATAAAAGTTTTTAAAAGAAAACAAGTTTGCCATGATGAAATAGAAACTTTGGCTATGGCTCAAATAGATTCTCATTTTCCAAGACTTTATTCATTTGGTGAAGATTATATTATACGTGAATATATAGATGGTATTGAGTTAGATAAATACTTATCAACACATTGCCTTACTGGAAATATTTCAAATAAGATTATTGAAATTTATGAAGCTATGAACTTGGTAGGATATTCCCGATTGGATGCAGCACTATTTCATATTTTTCTGACATCATCAAATGAAATAAGACTCATTGATACTGCTAGAGCTATGAAAAAGAAAACTATATACCCATATTTAATTATTAGAAGCTTACAAAAACTTGGTTATAAAAAACAATTTTTAGATTTTGTAAAAACTAATAGACCTAATATTTATACTAAATGGTTAAATTACTCTAAGTAAATTATCATTAAATTAATCAATTACTATTATAAGAGGAGAAAAAATGAGATTTATAATTTTTAGTGACTCAAAAGGCAAAAAAAATGGTATAAATGAAAAAGTATTAAAAGAAATAATGAACGAGACATGCAAATTAGATCCTGAGCCTGAATTTATTGTAATGTGTGGAGATACTGTAGCTGGAAGTTGTAAAGAGGAAGTACTAACCTTTCAATTAAATAGATTAAGAAACTTAATAGAAAAATATCATCCAGATAAACCATTGATACCTGTAGTAGGTAACCATGAAGTTAATATAGAGCCTATAGATGATAGATTTGAAAAAATCTTTAGTACTATTTATAGTGATTTAAAACCTAGTGAATTTCTTGATGAATATAATAAGACAGTTTATTATATAGATTTTGATGATACTAGAATTATAGTACTTAATGCTTTTCACTATGGATCAACCCATAAAATTGATAAAGTTCAACTTAACTGGTTTGAAAAAAAAGTCTCTGAATATAAGAAAAATAAGCTTGTTTTTGTACATTCACCAGCATTTCCTACAGGAGCTCATCTTGGTCACTGTCTTGATTTATATCCTGAATATAGAGATTATTTTTGGAAAATAATTGATAAATATGATATAGATATAGTTTTCTCCGGACATGAACATAATTATTCTAGAAGAATAATTAATAATTCATTTAATAACGGAAAATTTGCTTACGAAAGAGAGATCATTCAAGTAATTGCAGGTGGTGGTGGTGAAAAACTTCGTGATAAATATAAAAGTAAACAAGGAGTTATAGTACCCCCTATTGCTATATATCATTTTTTAGTCGTAGATATAGATTCAGATTGTATAAAAGTATGTGCAATAAGCTCAAAAGGTAAAAAACTTGATGAATTTAAAATAGACAAGACTTTTTTTTAATTTTTAAGCCAATGCTTAGTATTATTAAGCATTGGCTTTTTAATTTATCACTGTATTTTAAAAAAGTGTTAATATTCTAGTATAAGGCGAACTGGCATTAGAATTACTTAATTAACTTCCATTCACTACTTTTCTTTTGTAGTCTTACCATGTTAGTATAAATTCCATCATTATTTAATAATTCTTTTGGTGATCCCATTTCTGCTACATGTCCATCACTTAAGACAACGATTTTATCAGCTCCTGCTACTGTCCTCATTCTATGAGCAATTACAAGAACTGTTTTATTCTTAACAAGTTCACTAATTGCTTCTTGGATTTTTGTCTCATTTTCTACATCAAGTGACGCTGTTGCCTCATCAAGGAGTACAACTGGAGCATCCTTTAATAATGCTCTTGCAATAGACAACCTTTGCCTTTCTCCTCCAGATAATGTACAACCATTTTCACCAATAATAGTCTTATATCCTTGTGGCATTTTAGATATGAATTCCTCACATCTTGCAGCCTTAGCTGCTTTAATAACCTCTTCATCTGTAGCATTTCTTTTACCTATACGAATATTTTCCATAACAGTGTTATTAAATAAAACTACGTCTTGAAATACTATAGAATAATTTTTAAGCAAATGTTCAGGATCAACCTGTGAAATATCAGTACCACCTAAAGTAATTGTGCCTTTATCAATATCCCAAAATCTTGCTGCTAACTTAGCTGCAGTACTTTTACCTCCACCGCTTGGACCTACTAATGCAGTAATTTCTCCTTGCTTTGCTATAAATGATACATTATTTAAGACTTGTTCATTATCATTATAAGAAAATCCAACATTCTCAAAGCACATATCATATCCATTGTATGTGGCATTATCTATTCCTGTTTGAATCTTTTGACCTTCAATTTCTTGCATACGCTTTATTTGAAGTAATGTACTAAATATAGCTGCAAGATTAATAAGTGATGAAGAAAGAGGATCAAATATTCTAGAAGCAGCAATTAAAAACATAATAAAAGTAAGTAAATCCGTCTCTCCTTTTAATAAACTCATTCCTCCAACTAGTACAACTGTTGCAATTCCAATCTTTAATAACATCTGTGCTGAAACAACAAACATTGCCGTATTAAGTTCTGCTTTAATTTGAATACTCTCAGATTTTTTTAGTTTTTTATCTAATTCTTTTAGATAACTATTACTTTTATTATTAGCTTTAAGTTCACGAATTGTTTCAATACATTCTTGAATATTATCATTATAATCAAGCTTTATTTGTTTATTTATATTATTTACTTTATCTTGTTGTGCCTTACCAATAACTACAATTATAAATGCTACTGGTATAACCCATAAAAGTGCTATTGATAATTTCCAGTCCATAACAAACAAACCAATCGACGCAATAATGACAGATAATACAGCACCTATTAATTCAGGAATATAGTGAGAAAAAGCTGTTTCAAGACCTGCACAATCTCCCATTATAGTTGTTGTTAAATCTGATAAATCTTTTTTACCAAAAAAAGATAAAGGTAATTTTCTTAATTGTTCCGCCAAAGATATTCTCTTATTAGCACTTTCTGTATATGAAGCAAAAAATGTTTTATTATATTGAAAATATTGGAATACAAATATAAGAATTAATACTACTATTGAAAGAACTATATATTTTCCTAAATTAAACGATGGATTTCCTCCATTTAATATAGGATCTATCATTTCCTTTAAAAGAATATATATAATTCCAATTGGAAACATTAAACTTATATTTGTTAAAGTACAAGCAATACTTGCTTTAATTAAATCCTTTGCCCCTTGTTCACTTAATGCAAATTTATATCTCAAATAATTAACCATTCAAAGCTCCCTCCTCTCTCTTATTTTCAACATAAGAGTTTTCTACTCTCCAAGTAATAGAACTTTGATAATCTTTCCACATTGAAGCATAAGTTTCACCATTTTTAATCAACTCACTATGAGTACCTTTCTCTATAGCTTCTCCATCTTTTAATACCATAATGCAATCTGAATTTTGTATTGTTGATAACCTATGTGCAATCATAAGTACAGTTTTACCCTTTGTTAAATTTTCAAAAGCAAGTTGTATTTGATATTCATTCTCTGGATCTGCAAAGGCTGTTGCTTCATCAAGAAGTACAATTGGAGCATCTTTTAAAATTGCTCTTGCTAAAGCAATACGTTGAGCTTCTCCTCCTGATAAATATACTCCTTTAGTTCCAACAATTGTATCCATTCCATCTGGAAATTTTTCAAATATTTCTTCACATTGTGCCGCTTTTGCAGCCTTTAATACTTCTTCTCTTGTAGCATTAGGTTTTGATAATCTAATATTTTCAAAAAGGCTTTCTTTAAATAAATTTGTTTCTTGGAACACAAAAGATACCATATTCATTAAATCCTTTGTCTTAATATTTCTTACATCTGCACCACCAATTGTTATGCTTCCTGTATCCACATCCCAAAATCTTGGAATCAAACTTGCAACTGTTGTTTTACCGCCTCCTGATGGCCCAACAAATGCTACTGTTGATCCTTCCTTTATCTTAAATGATAAATTCTTAATTGCTGGTTTAGTTGCATCTTTGTAAGTAAAAGAAACATTATTAAATTCAATAGTTGAATTCTTTGGTTTTCTTGGATTTTTTGTTTCATTTAATGTTTCTTCATTTAATATATTCCAAACACGTTTTACTGAATCTTTAGCCATGATAGTTCCTTCTCCCATGAACATTATACGATTGACCATAATTGTAATAATTGGAGTAAATATAATATAAAATATAAAATTTAATAAAAATGCTTTATAATCTACTGCACTTGCAATTAATAAGATACCAGCTGGAATTAAAAATACAAAAATACCATTAATAGCCACAGTAAAATTACACATAGGAATTCTAAGTGATACAGTATAATTTACTGTCCATTTTGTATATCTCATAATTGCATCATGAAAATTCTTAAATGAAAATATACTTTGTCCAAATGTCTTAACTACAGGAATTCCTCTTATATATTCTACAGCTTCATTGTTCATATCCTCTAATGCATTCTGATATTCTTCTACAGCTGATTTCCTTTTATCTCCCATCATTCTACTTAAAAATACAAATGATATAATAATAGGAATTAAGCTAATTATACCTAATCTCCAATCAAACGCTAATAAAAGTACTAACATAGCAATTGGAGTTACAATTGCACCTACTAAATCTGGTAATTGATGTGCTAAAAATGTTTCTGTTTGCCCTGAACTTTCATCAATTATTCTACGAAGCTTACCGCTTCCATTCTCTGTAAAATATCCAAGTGGTAATTTTACTATATGATGAAGTGCCTGACTTCTCATATTTCTTGCCACACGAAAAGCTGATAAATGAGTACACATAAGAGCTATAAAATATATTAAAATTGCTCCAACTGAAAAAGCTACTGCCATCCAACCATAATATGCAATATTTGACGCATTATTAATATTAGGCAATGCCATAAATATCTCATATACTACCTTCCATATATATAAATATGGCACAAGTGCTAATATTGCACTAATTCCTGACAGGATACATCCTAATATTGTTAAATATTTATAATTACCTGCAAATGAAAGTATACTAATTTTTTCATCATCTTTTTCTTTCATATTCACCTCTCCTTTTAATAATTTTCTAAATTTTAAACAAATACTGATATTGTTCTATAATTTAAATTTAATATTAAGACTTAAATTTTAAAGTAGTATTTATACTTTAAAATATCAATAATTTTTTAAAATCTAGATAAAAAAATAAAATATGAATTAACCAGAGATTCCTCTAGCTAAGGCACATTAAAATAAATAATAAGTCAGTATGCTGGTCTATTTTGCATCATACTGTGTCGATAAAATCATCCCATAGCCTGTTATGAGATGATTTTATCTCCTTGTCTGGCACAAAATATACGTCGCATCTTTGAGTTGTTATTTTCTTTAATGTGACTAATTCATATTTTACTAATCCATCTATTCTTTCTCTACTCCAAAAAAATTAAAATAATCCATTTGAATTAAAAATTGTTTCTATACTTAAGCGGTGTACTTCCCATGACTTTTTTAAATGCAGATGCAAACTTACTTGGGTTATCATAGCCAACACATAATGCAATTTCCATAATACTTTGATTTGTCTCTTTTATCATTTTTGCAGCTTTATATATTCGAAATTCCCTAATATATTCTGCTACTGTTTTACCTAAAATATCTTTAAATCCATTTTGCAAAAAAGTTGTGCTTACATTATAAATCTTTGATAATTCCTTTACTGTGATTTTTCTATTATAATATTCAAAAATTGAATTTCTAACATCCTTAATTAAATTAACTTGTTCTTTTGTATAATAATAAGATTTTTCTTGATCTTTTACATCTCTATATTTACTTAAAAACAAAAATACTTCTAAAACTTTTAATTTATAAAAATATAATTTATTAATTGATGGTGTATTATATAAATCTTTAAAAATATTTACAATTTCAGGTTTCGATTTTTCAATAAAATACCAATTATTGTTAAACATTAATCTTTTCATCTTGCCTAAATCAATATTTAAATCATTATAATTGCATAAAAAAAATTTTTTTGCTATAGAATAGTCTATTAATATTGAGCAACCTTCATAATGCCCCATTGGAAATCCACCTGATTCATAGTTAGATCCAACAATATTGTATGCTAAATCTCCTTCCTTTAAATATTCATATTTATTGCCATCAAATATACTTTCATACCTCCCTTTATGACAATAATTAATTTCTATTAGTTCACTCTTTAAGTTATGAGCTTCTTCACAGTGATAGGAATGGAAATCATTAAAAATTAAATCTATTCCTGGAAAAACATGATAACATGTCATAACTCCAAATCCATCTTTACATTTAATATTACATATAGTTTTTAAGTCTGTTTTTCTATATATCTTCATATCAGAATCAAAAAAATTATACTTTTCTATAATAGCTTGTATAATTATCACCTACTTCTATCTAAATTCCTATTATTACATATCCGTCTAGCTTTATTTGTAAATTGGATTTTTAGCATAATAAAGTTTTTATTTTATTGATAATAAATTTCATTATTTATTGATAATTTTAGTATATATCTATTGTAATAATCTGTCAATATAATAGATTTAGATTAATACTTGCTATCTTATTCTTATTGATTTTGATGTTTTATTGATTTATTTAACTCATTTAATACTTCAATATTATCTATAAAGAACATAAAAAATGCCCAAAAATCTTTCTGGGCATTTTTCATTTCATTAGAACCTATACTTTATTTAACCATTCTCTATAACCTTCTTCTTCCACTTTATTCTTTGGAATAAATTTTAAAGAAGCAGAATTTATATAATATCTAAGTCCTCCAAGTTCTTTTGGTTCATCATTAAATACATGACCAATATGTGAATCGTTATTTTTACTTCTTACCTATATTAATTTTCTTAAAACACAAAAGGAAAGCAATATAAATTTATGTTCTTTTATTTTAAAACAAGTCTAATAATTCTATCATCAGTTATATCAGGATTTCCTCTTCCATCTCTATTGCTTGTTGTTAAATAAATTGATCCATCTTTTCTCTGAACAACTTCACGTAAACGTCCATACTCATTACTTAACCAAGATTCTACATTCTTTACTACCGTTCCTTTGCCATTAAGTGAGATTGCCAATAGTTGTTGTCCACGTAAATTAGCAACAAGTAATTTTCCTTGCCATGGTCCTTGATTTACAAATGCAATTCCAGAAGGTGCCCATGTGTTTTCTCCACTTTGTATTAATGGTTTTTGTGTCACAACTTCCTTAGACTCTTCATTTCCTTGAACGAGAGGCCACCCATAATTTGAACCTTTTTCTATTATATTGATCTCATCATGTGCTAATTGTCCATGTTCTGATTCATATAAAACATTCTCTGAATTCCATGCTAAACCTTGTGGATTTCGATGTCCTAAACTATAGACAGAAGAATTAGGAATTGGATTATCTTTAGGAATAGTGCCATCTAATTCTATTCTTAATATTTTTCCAGCTGTACTTTTAGAATCTTGTGCCAATGCAGAATTTCCTGCATCTCCTGTCGTAATATATAATTTCTGATCCAGACCTATCTTTATCCTTCCTCCATTATGAATTCTTCCACCGGGGATTTTATCTAATAGAATCTTGTTGATGAATGCTCTATTATTATTTTCTAACAATCTAACAACACGATTATATATTTGATTACCTTCATTATATGAATACATAACATACATATAATGATTTTGTGAATAATTGGGATCTAAAGCAATTCCCATTAGCCCTCCTTCACCTTGACTTATAAATGGTGAATCCAATGTTATTAATGGCTGCGAAGAAAGTTTACCATCTTTAATAATTCTAATTGCACCAGACCTCTCTGTAAAATATAGAGTACCTTCATCACTTATTGCTATAGCCCAAGGTACATGTAAATTTTCAGCAATAACTTCAATTTTATAAGGAAACTGCCTTGATGTAATTTCTCTTGTTTTTATTTTAGTTGTATTTCTTCCGTGAAATATAGTATTAGATAAAATATTATAAATTGTTTTTTTCATACTGCTATCCTCCAAATTTAAATAAATACACCTATCAAGTTTCATTGTAAAAAAATACAGATTCCTTTAAAAAAATCTATTGTATTTTATCTGTATTATTTATTTAATTACTATATTACTTATTTAAAAATGTAATGTTATTAATTTTATATATGAGGCTTGTTCTATTATCAACTTGTGTCTTTTTAAATATATTTTCCATATGTGTTTTTACAGTATGACAGCTTATAAATAATTTTTGTGAAATTTCTTTGTTGCTCAAACCTTTTGAAACAAGATTTATAACTTCCACTTCTCTATTAGTTAAATTATAATCTGAAATAATTTTATCAAAAGTTTTATCTTCATTTAATATTTCTTTAGTTATATAAATATACATAAGTGATTCCAATCCATTAAAAGCATCTGGCACTATAGATGAAACCACCTTAAAATTATAGTTCTTAATAGTACTATACATAAAAGATGAAGAGTCATCTTTTTTAAATTCACCCTCCATAAATAATTTATCTATTACATACTGAATTGGACTTAAGCATGTTCTATCATTTAATATATCTAAACAAAAATCTTCAGCAATATTATTGGAATATATTATAGAATATCTATTATTTAAAACAGCTAGTCCTATAGGTGCCTTTGATGTTATGTCTTTTAAAAATTCTTGTTCATACGATATTTTATTTAGTTTAATATAATTATTAAGAGCATTAGAAATAATACCACTAAGTTTTTCTAAAATCAAAATATCCTTAGATGTAAAATTTCCTAATTCCTTAGGTCTAAAAGCTCCTATTCCCCCTAGCAAGCTCTCTCCTATCCTTAAGGGAATTGCAATTTCATAATACAAATTATCTAAACACAAAAAATCCCTATAATATTCAGTATTCTCAAATTGCTTATATGGCATTATATCTGTTATTGATATAACATTTTTTTGAAATATTTCATTAGATTCTTTTACTAGATAAAAGATATCTGTACTGTAGTAATAGTTTATATATTTTTTAGTTAATATTGGATTTATGTTAGTAGCTATTGGATTTATAAGACTTCCATTTTTGTCTGCTAAAAAAAATGTTAGATAATTATATCCAAAAATATTTGAAAGATTCATTAATATTGTACTTCTAAAATTAATTTGTATATTTTGAACTTGAGTTGCAAATTCAAATATTTTTTCATAGTCTTTTTTATTAAGCTGAGACTTAATCATAAAACCACCATTCCCTTCATTTGGTTATAATGCCATGTATATTTAAAAGTTCCTTATTATTATATACCAAATTATATTTATACCATAGAAAATAGGTAAAAAGTCGTATTTAGCATAATACTTTTCATCCCTTTTACCCATAGATATTAATTATAAAATTTGCAATAATTTAGTTAGATAATTAAGGAAGGACGTGCAATAATGTGTGAAAATATAAAAAATCAAATTGCAGTTATAACTGGCGGTGGTTCAGGTATAGGACGTGATATATGTATAGAATTTGCTAAACGTGGTATTAAAGTTATGATTACTGGAAGAAGAGATGCCAATATCAATGAAACTAAAAAACTAATTGAAGATTTAAACGGATATGCAGAAACTTATAAAATGGATGTTTCTAATAAAGAAAATGTAGAAAGTGTATTTAAAGAAATATATACTAAACATGGTAAAATTGACATTCTCATAAACAATGCCGGACTTTCAACACCTCCTACATTTTGCACTAATATGTCAGATAGTGATTGGGATAGTCTTATAAAAACTCATTTATACGGAGCTTTTTATTGTTCAAGAGCATGTGCTAAATTTATGAAAAATAATAATTATGGAAGAATCGTAAATATGTCATCTATTGCAGGTGTATTTGGTTTTGCAGGAAATATTAATTATTCTACTGCTAAAACAGCACTCGTTGGATTTACTTATTCATTAGCTAAAGAACTTGGCTCATATGGAATAACAGTGAATGCAATACAACCTGGAATTATAAGGACTTCTATGACTGAAGAAGCATTAAATGCTTTAGAAACAAAATTTGTTAATGAAACACCTTTGAAAAAGATTGGTGAGCCAAAGGATATTGCTTCAGCAGTTTCATTCCTATGTAGCCCTGATTCAGGATTTATTACAGGTGTAATACTTAGAGTTGATGGAGGATATATTCTAAATAGTGGAATGGACATCCTTATGATGCAAACATGTTCTACTGAAGAACAATAGTAACTAAAACAAAGTCAAAAATGCCTAAAGATTTTTCTCTAGGCATTTATTACTTCATTTTAAAAATAGACTCTAATTTAACATCATTATAAATTACTGTATCTATATATTTTTTATTTTATCATCAATTATATATTGCATTCCTCTACTGTAATATTAAGATCTTTATCTACTGTAAAAATATAAGTTTTTGTTTCTAATATCTCATTTTCCCAAGGACGATAATATTTAAAAGTAACTTTCGTAGTACCTTCTTTTACAGCTGAAAACTTCCAAGTGTACGTTCCACCCGCTCCTTGAATTTCTGAATCAACATTATCTTGTTTATAATCTTTCCATTCTTCCTTTATAATACCACCTGTATTAAATTCATAATTCCAAGTATAACCAGTTGTAGGATTACCGTCAATATTTATCTCTACTACTTTTCCACTAGCTACATAAACATTATTAATTTTAGTAGGTTCTGTTTCAACTCCATTTGATAAAAATGCCTTTGTTGCTTGTGGAATTTTATCCCCTATAGATTCCCCTGACATTGCAAAAGTATATGTTCTTTTATTAATTACAATATTTCCTTTGGCCATTGCTCCGCTTTTATCTAAGTAATATGTTTTTCCATTTACCTCAATAACACCACTTTGTATTGCTCCATTTAAGTCTGCATAATACCAAGTTCCGTTATCATAAATCCATCCTGTTTTCATGTATCCATTATTATCAAAATAATACCATGCATTATTTATTTGCTTCCAGCCTATCGCATAATTTAATTGCGAATACCACCAGCCATTTGTATCCTTAATCCAAGCAGCATTAGCTTCTTTAGGAACAAATGAAAAACTAAGTACCACACCTAAAATACCTGTTAACAAAATCTTTGATTTTTTCATTATATCTCGCCTCTCTATATTGTTTTTATGCTAAAGATTATTTTTATTTATATTAATAATATAAATAATCTATTTTATTACATTTTAACATACTTTTTTAGGTATTAATTTCATAATCTTCTTATAAAATAAAAAAATCTAAAGTAAAAATCTACATTTCTACTTTAGACTAAGTTTGGTGGCTCACCCGGGAATCGAACCCGGGACACCATGATTAAAAGTCATGTGCTCTACCGACTGAGCTAGTGAACCAAAATGGTGCGTTTTAAGGGATTCGAACCCCTGGCCCACGCCTTAGAAGGGCGTTGCTCTATCCAGCTGAGCTAAAAACGCATAATTTAACATATGTATCTTATAACCAAATTTTAAACTTTATTATTTAAAACATTCTCAAACATAAAGTCTCTACAACTTGACTGCTTGATTATTATAAGATACATAATATAAATTGTCAACACTGTTTTTACAATTTGCCCACTAAAATCCTAATATAGTATAAATTTAGACATTTGTTATTTCCATTTTATGGACCCCAGGGGTAATATGTATATATTAACACGCTGCTAAAACATAGCCTTAAATTAAATATTATATTAGTATTTATTATTTTTTAATTGATTTAAATGCTTCTGCTTGTGCTTTTATACCTCTTTCAGCAGCAAATCTTTCAATACTTGATGCACCAAAGAAACCATCTATTCCTTCTGTTTTTTCAATTACATATGCTGCATCATCAGGTTCTGCAATTGGACCTCCATGGCAAATAACCATAATATCTGGATTAACAGCTCTACCAGCTTTTATAATAGCTTCTATTTTTTCAACACAGTCATCAAGTGTTAAAGCAGTCTTAGCTCCAATTGTTCCTTTTGTAGTTAATCCCATATGAGCTACTAGAATATCTGCACCAGCTTCAGCCATTGCTTTTGCTTGTTCTGGATCAAATACATATGGAGTAGTAAGCATGTCTAATTCATGTGCTTTTCTAATCATTTCAACTTCTAAGTCATATCCCATTCCTGTTTCTTCAAGATTTTGTCTAAACACTCCATCTATTAAACCAACAGTTGGGAAGTTTTGAACGCCTGAAAATCCTTGTTCTTTAAGTTGCTTTAAATAAACTTCCATTACTCTAAATGGATCTGTACCACAAACTCCTGCAAGTACTGGAGTATGTTTAACAACTGGTAATACTTCTGCTCCCATTTCTACAACAATTTGATTTGCATCACCATATGATAATAATCCTGCTAAAGATCCACGACCTGCCATTCTATATTTTCCTGAATTATATATTATAAGCATATCTGCTCCACCAGCTTCACTACTTTTAGCTGTAATACCTGTACCGGCGCCAACTCCTAATAAAGAATTTCCTTTAGCTATTTCCTCTTTAAATTTCTTAATAATTTCTGCTCTTTTCATAATTAATTCCTCCTAATTTTACTGTTTTTAAATTCTATTTTTAATAATGTTAATAGTTATCTATAAATATCATTATTTTCTAGTAATAAGACTTTAAACTATATTATTTACTCATTAAATCTATAAGCTTTTTAGCTGCTGCTTCTCCAAACTCTTTGTCATTTATTGCAAGATTTAGTTCTTCTATCTCTACAACATCTTTATTTATACAATTCTTTAATGTATCAAAAAGCATTTTATCTTCTTCTTCTCCATAGAATTGTTGTCCCTTTTCATCTAACATTGATACGCCTTTTAAAGGTAAGAATAGTGCTGTATTTCCTGTAGCCATATTTAACTTTTCAGCTATCTTTTCACCAATGATTTTATTTTCTTCAACAGTAGTTCTCATTAATGTAACAGTTGGGTTATGTTTATAGAAATTTCTACCTTCAAACTTCTTTGGAACAGTGTCTATTGGTCCAAAGTTTACCATGTCTAATGCTCCTACTGATACAACTTGAGGTATATTATTCTTTCCAGCTGCTTCTAATCTGTTGTGACCTGCACCTAACACGCCTCCAACTAGTTCATCACACCATTCTGTAGTTGTTAAATCCAAAACGCCCTTGATAAAACCACCTTTTATTAGATGCTCCATAGATTTCCCACCAACTCCTGTTGCATGGAATACTAATACTTCATATCCTCTTTCTTCAAGATATTTTCTTGCATAATTTACACATGGCGTTGTTACACCAAACATTGTTGCGGCTACTAGTGGTTTCTTTTCTATAATCTCTTTATTTTCAAAATTCACCATTCCAGCTATTGCAAACACAGCATTTGCAAAGATTTTTGTTGATATTGAATTAAGACCAGCCACATCAACTATTGATGGTACCATGACTATATCACTTGAACCAACATATTGTTCAGTATTTCCTGAAGCTACTGTTGATACCATAACTTTTGGTACTCCAATTGGTAGAGCTCTCATAGCTGGTGTAATAAGTGATGTTCCACCAGTACCACCAAATGAAATAATTCCATCAAACTTACCTTGTTCATATAATTTAGGAACCAATTTCTCCATTCCTTTTGAAAGAATTTCTGTTGCCAATGCTCTATCCTTTTTAGCTGCAATTTCGTAAATATCTTCACCAACTGCTCTAGCCACCTCTTGATTTGAAACATCTGGTTTAAATTTTGGTTCAAATACACCTGTATGAATAGTAAATGGTTTTAATCCTATACCCTCAATTAATTTTTTTACATATAAATATTCAACACCCTTTGAATCAAAAGTTCCTGCAATTGCTATAGTTTTCATAATCCTCAACTCCCCATAATATAAATTAATTTTTACCTTGTCCACTCATAATTTTTAGTTTTAAAAAAACGTTATCACAACTTACAAGTTAATGATAACGTTTTTCTAATTTGCAGTAAATGTACTTATGTATTTTAAAATTGTGTTTATGTACTTTCCCTGTATATTTTTGGTGATTTTCCTATATATTTTTTAAACATTTTACTAAAATGTGCATAATCATCATATCCAACTAATTCTGCAACCTCTGATAATCGTATATTTTCTTTTTTTATTATTTCTGCTGCTTTATTCATTCTAAATTTAACTAAATATTGTGGGAAGCTACATCCAACTTCTTTTTTAAAAAGACTACTTAAATGTGTTCTAGAAATATTTGCAACCATAGCTAATTCTAAAAAAGATATATTATTCATGTAGTTTTTAGATACATATTCTTTTACAAATTCTACATAGTCATAATGCTTTGTTATTCCATCTAACATTTTATTTAAAAAATCATCTTTTTCTAAATTACCTGAATATTTAAATTCTCTAGTTATATTAGTTATATATTTTTCAGATGGTATTCTTTCAAAAGCTGATCCACCAATATATCCCATAGTGTTGCAATTATTATACATATATTGAACGTCTACTGGTGTTTTAATAGGTCCCCCATATATCATTTTAATTACATTTGGTCTAATTTTATCACATAAATCAAAAATTGATTTTGCCTTTTCCTTAGCTGCCTCTAAAGATAATATCTTTTTAGCTCCAAGCATTCCACCCTCTGTTAATCCTAAATGCACACATATAATATCTGCTCCTGCATCTAACATATCACTTGCTTGTTCTTTACTAAAAACAAATGCTATAGTAAATAAGTTCTTTTTATGAGCAATTTTAATAGCTTCAACTTCTAAACTGTAACTGCATCCCTCTTCTTCCAATGCCTTTCCAAATATTCCATCAATTATTCCTACAGTCGGATAATTATTAATTCCCGAAAATCCTTTATTTTGTATATTCTCTATATATTCTTCTAAATCTATTGTTGGATCTGTTGCATTTAATCCAAAAATAACAGGAATATCTTTTATAAGTGGAACAACTTCCCTTAATGCAAATTCCATTACCATATCATTGCTATTGGCAAATGGTAGTATTCCTGCAAGTGAGCTTCTTCCCATCTGTCTAAATCTTCCTGAATTAAGAGTAAGCAATAGATCAGCTCCACCCCTTTGTGCATATTTAGCCGTAACACCAGCACCTGTTGCAACACCAATAATATGACTATTAATTTTTATTTGTAAATTTAAATTTCTAATTATCTCTTCTCTTGACACCATGTTTTATACCTCATTACCTAATTCTAATACTTTAATTACTATATTTAAATCTAATCCTAATGTGTTATCTAATAAAAAACCAACTTTTTATCTTTAATTAAATTCATTTTACCATATCAAGAAAATTTAATTTAACATAAAATATATTTTTAATAATATAAATTCCTAAAGAATAAAATATCCCTTTATAGAAACAGTTTTATTATTTTAACTGTCTACTATAAAGGGAACATATCATTTTTCTTTATAATTTTCTAATTTTTTTAACTAGACTTTCACTGTTGTTAACTTTCCATAAACATCTTCATATCATCTTCTACATTAGTTATTCCACCAATTCCAAAGTTATCTATTAATACTTTAGCAACATTTGGTGAAAGGAATGCTGGAAGTGTTGGTCCTAAATGAATGTTTTTAACACCTAAATGTAATAATGATAATAATACTATTACAGCTTTTTGTTCATACCATGCTATATTATATGATATAGGTAATTTATTCACATCATCTAGTCCAAATACTTCTTGAAGTTTTAGTGCTATAACAACTAATGAATATGAATCATTACATTGTCCTGCATCTAACACTCTTGGAATTCCACCAATATCACCTAAATTTAATTTATTATATTTATATTTAGCACATCCTGCAGTTAATATAACTGTATCTTTAGGTAATTTTTCTGCAAAATCAGTATAATAATTTCTTGATTTAGCTCTTCCATCACAACCAGCCATTACAAAGAATCTCTTTATAGCACCAGTTTTAACAGCATCTACAACTTTGTCTGCAAGGCCTAAAACTTGGTTATGCGCAAATCCACCAACGATTTGTCCTTTTTCTATTTCAGTAGGTGCACTGCATTTTTTAGCCATTTCTATAACTTCTGAAAAATCTTTTGTTCCATCAGCCTTAGCTTCTATATGAGCACATCCTGGCATTCCTGTAGCACCAGTTGTAAATAATCTGTTTTTATAAGAATCCTTTGGAATAACTATACAGTTTGTAGTCATAAGGATTGGTCCATTAAACTTTTCAAATTCTTCTTTTTGTTTCCACCATGCATTACCATAATTTCCTGCAAAATGTTTATATTTCTTAAATTTTGGATAATATTGTCCAGCAAGCATTTCTCCATGAGTATATACATCGACTCCAGTTCCTTCTGTTTGCTTAAGTAACATTTCTAAGTCTTTTAAATCATGTCCTGAAATTAATATTCCTGGATTAGTTCTAACTCCAATATCTACAGTTGTTATTTCAGGATGTCCATAACTTTCAGTATTAGCTTTATCAAGTAATGCCATACCATCTACACCAAATTTACCAGCTTCTAATGCAAGTGTAACTAATTCATCAACAGTTAAACTATCATTTATTGTAGCTGCTAATGCTTTTGCCATGAATGCATGAACTTCTTCATTGTTATATTTTAAGTTCATAGCATGCTTCATATAAGCAGATAATCCTTTTAATCCATAAGTTATAAGTTCTCTTAAGCTTCTTATATCCTCATTTTCAGTTGAAAGAACCCCAACTTTTTCAGCCTTTGCATCAAATTCTATCGTATTATCAGCTGTCCAAGTTGCTGCATCTGGCATTATCATTTCTGTAGTTTGCATTCCAAATATTTTTTTGAAGAAACCACCACTTACTTTTACCTCTCCAACTTTACCACCAGCTTTAATAACTTTAGCTTTTAGAATTTCTCTTAATTTTAAAGTTTCTCTTACTCTATCTAAAATAGAATCTCTATCAAAATTAGCATTTGTAATTGTTATAAATAAATTTTCTGTTATGTATTTATCAACTTTACTATCTGTAACTCCAACTTTTCTTCCCTCATTACTTACTATAGCTAGTCCTTTAGTTACATATATTAATAAATCTTGAGCCTTTGCTACATGTTCGTCTTTACCACAAACACCTACTTTAGTACAGCCTTTACACCCTGCTGTTTCTTGACATTGATAACAAAACATTGACATATTATGTCCTCCTATTTCTCTTTTTATATAAAAATTATTAATTTCTTTTTGTTATTTCTTAACTTTAACAATTCAAATTTTACTATATTCTTTTCACTTTTTCTGTAACATATGTTACTAATTTAAAATTAATAATTTTTTTATAATTATTTAATACAAAAAAAAGAACCTAATTGATGTTATAGCATTCATCAATTAAATTCTTTTAAATATATGCTGACTATGTGTCTGTTTTTATCTTTACTTATATACTCATTGTAATCAAGTTTTTTAATTCTTTAAAATCATAAAAAATTAAAATATACTACTAAATTAGTCTTTTAAAATATTCATCAATAATATGTTTCATATTATTATGTCCATACTCAAATCCATACTCAACCAACAAATTAACAAACAATTCCTGAACCTCTTCATCATTATATTGAGATAAAAACATTACACATTCATCCCAAAGATTTTGAAAGCACTCTAATAAAAGAATAGAAAAACAAAGTTCTCTTGCTCCTTTTTTATCATTAACTCTAAGATTATAAAATACTTCCTCAAGTTCCTCTAATGGATCTTCACCAATATAATTTAATAAATCTCTTATTTTTTCTTCAGATGTATCACTAGCAAGAGTTGATAATGCATAAGTATCATAGTCTGGAAATTTTTCTTTAGGAATACCAATATCAATAGATTTAATATCTTTTTCTTTTAGATAAACCTCTTTATATGAAATATTCCTTTTTTTATTTTCACTCTTCTTTTCATAAAACTCCTTTATACTATCTCCATCTTTTATATCAGAATATTTAATATTATTGCCTGTATAGGAAATTCCTTCTTCTTTAGAATTAAAATTCTTATATGAAAATGTGTTTATAATGGTTATGCAGCGTATTGGTTTTCCTTCCAAATAACAAGCTGTAGCCTTATGATGTCCATCTATTAATAATCCAAGTGCACCCCTCATTTCAATAGCTAAGCCAAAGAACTTTTCTCCATTTCTAATTTTCTCTCTATAATAATCTACTCTATCTTTGTTATAACAATCAGTTCCTTGAGAAGGTAATAAAAACTTAGGTTCTATAATAACAGTTCCATAATTAGGAGCATAATAGTCTGCACTTGCCATATAATTTTTAGCCTTCATTTTTAAATTCCAAAAGAAATTTCCTTCACCATCTGTAGGAAAAAACTCTGTTTCTTTTAAAACATAGTATCCATCTTCTAGTAAAGATAATATGGAACTTATTTTAGAAAAACTATCTTCTAAACCTTCTATATTATTTAGTTCACTTAAAATTTCAACAACCTCATCATCTGCTTCATCTCTTCCTTCAGCTAACGCAATCATTGTAGAACAAGTTGGACAATATTCTGAATTACACATAATTAACGGAGTATCTCCTAAATAAAATGTTGCCTTTATATCACTGTTTATATCCTTAGCAAATTTCATAGTTAATTTTCCAAGACCGTTTTTTACTTTAAATAATATATCTTCCCCATTTAAATTATCCATTTTAGTTACTGATGGTTTATTAAATTTTTCTAGTATTTTATTAATTAACATTTTTCCTCCTAATAATTTAGCAATCTATTCCTATGCAATTATAGTATTTATTATCTTATTACATAATCCAAAAAGTCATCTTGTCCATTAAAGAATGATTCTGCATTTAAATTTATTTCTATATCTGGATAAATTGAATCTGTATCTTTATCTGAGGTTTTAAAATAATTGCTTGAATAATTAACATCAATATTCACATTAGATAAATGTATAGTTTTTACCTCTCCAAAATGATTAGGTTTTCCACCTGTTGGCTCTCCTATTAATGTAGCATTAGTTTCATTTCTAAGGCTCATTGCATTTAGTACTGCTGATGAGAATGTTCTCCTTCCTATAATAGCATAGAGATTCCCTTCTTTATTTATATCTTCTCTTTTCTTTATTTCATCTAAAAATGCTTCAAAAATTCTAGAATTCCCTCCACCATTATCTCTTAAATCTACAACTAATTTAATTGCATTTTTTGTATCAATAACATTAAATACATCCTTAGTGAAGTTAGAAAAAGAATACTCCTTCATTTCCATACATGAATTGTATTTTACATACACAGTATTTTCTTCTTCAATGTACTTAAACCAATAATTATCATTTGAGTTCTGTTTTGATATAGGAAATCTATTTTTAAACTCTTCATCACTTGATAATGTTGTTATATTCATATACTCTTCCATTGTAACTGGTTTTATCATAACATCAGCATTAGATGAATCCTCAAATGTAAAGGTTGCATTATCTTCCTTTACTATTCCACTAAGTTTTAATACTTCTACACATTTTAATAATATTGAAAATTGATTTTTACTTATAGCTTCATTATCCTTGGATATAAAAGGTTCTAATTTTTCTTTTAATTCATTTATTGAATATCCATTTATTGAAACAAGCTTTTTTCCCAAATACTCTTTATATTCTGAATCCCCATCAACAAGATATATATCATTTCCAAACTGAAAGAAATTTAATGGATAAGCTAGTGAACCCATAATATCTACATTAGTATGACTGTCATTAATAGATACTATTATTTTTGCAAGTTCACCATTTATCTCTTCATCACTATATCTTGAAACATTGTTAATTAGTGAGTCAATCTCATCATTAAATTCTTCTTCTGATTTAGAAAAAAATAAATTCTTATGCTTTTTAGGTAATTCCTTTTTTAAGAACTCAATATCTGCTATAAATTTCTCATTTCTATCTTCACTTTTAATCATAGGAGAGTTAGTTACTCTATGAAATATTTTAAAAGCAAATATTCCTATAACTACTGCAATTACAAGTACAATAGTAGCAATAACCTTCCCCTTCTTATTAAATTTCATTATTAATACCCCCATCACTAAATTATTATTTATAGTAATCTAATATACACTATATTTCTATAAATTTCTTTGCAAATTCTATTATACTCTATATTTTTCCATATAAAAATCAAAAAACACCAACACATTCGGTGCTGATGTTTGTAATATAATTAAATACATCTCATGTTAAGGTTAAACATTATTTACACTAGTTATCATGGTTTCCATGCCATTATTTAAATACATCTCATGTTAAGGTTAATCACCGTAAAATATCCATTTTCTTAAATTAAAGGGTTTTATATAAATTTATGGCTGGTAAAATAGACTGTTTAGTATTCTAGTTAAATTATACACTTTAATAGAATTGCACAGAAAAAAACACCTAAGATAATTAAATCCTAAGTGTTTCTAAAAAATACTAATTACCTTCTTTTTTTCTAAGAGCATATATTTCTTCTTCTGTTAATCCAGTTTTTATTGCTATTGTTTTATTATCTAAGATATCTAGTAAATTTTTTGCTATTTCTAGCGCCTTAATTTTTTCTCCTTCTTCTTTACCTTTTTATGTATAATGTCTTTTTCTTATTTCATCAACAGTCATTTTCAATGCCCCTCCTTTTTTCTTTTTATAATCATCATATTTCTTTTCTATTTCAGAACTTTGAATTAAAAATAAATACTCTAAAAAATCTACCAAGGCTTTTATTTGCTAATTATTTTTTACCTTATCATAGTTTACTAATTCTTCTGCTAGGTTTATTTTTGCTTCATAAATATCTTCATCTTACTTAACCTAGTTTAAATACTATTTATTTTAATTTTTTTATTATGTTTAATTTTGGTTATCTTTAAATATACCTGATGTTGAATTTTAAATTCCTCTACATCATAAATTGTCCAATATAAATTATCAAAAATATCTTTACATTCTATTTCTATTTTTCCTACATTTCCTTCCATTCTATTTCCTTGAGAGTTTCTTATTGAGTACTCTTTTACAACTCCATCTTTTTCCAATAAGTTGATATAGAATTCACTAATATTAGAATTATTTTTAGTTATTGCACTTATTTTTATATCTTTAGCAATCCCTATTCCTACATTTTTTATTTCATGTAAATTTACATTTGTATTATATATTGTGCCAATACTAAATCTCACTTCTTTAACATAATCGTTACCTAAATCTTGTTCTTTTAATATTAATATTGGTTTATTTCTTTTTACATCTTCCAAATATTCTTTGTACATTATAGCTTTCTTATTTTCTTGTTGAATTTTTCTTGTTTCTTCTGTAGTTATAACAACAGCTATTAAAGTTCCTGTACCTCCAACAAATCCTCCTAATAGACATCCTATTGTTGAATAATATAACTTATAATCTCCACCTTTACTTATCCATAATAAAAATATACATAAAATAACTAATACGATTATTATAGTAAATGTTATTAGATATTTTTTTACTTTGTCTTTATAATTATCCAAATAAGACACCTCCTAAAACAATATTTTATATTAAAACTATCTTATATCTATATAAACTGTTATTTAATTCAATCCATAAAATTATCAATATTTTTAACTAGCTGATGCCTAAACCATATTTAATTTTATTACTATAAATATTTAAATTTAATATTATTATGTATCTCTACTTTATTGCATCATAAAAGAACCCTATTTCTAGAGTTCTTAATTTTAATTTCTATTATATTCTACCCCATTAATAAATTCTCTATGTATTTTTGTTCTTAGCTTCATCATTCTTACTTATTTCTTCTATTTTATTTTGTCCAAAACTTCTTTTATTTCACCTTCCGACATAGATTCATTTTCCTTATTACACTTTAACTTTTCTAACTTAGTAACTCCATTCTCCACTTTGTTCCTTATCGCAAATTTTTGTTCAATCGACAGATTATACACTTTCTTAATGTTACGTAGTATTTAACTTTTTAGATTTTGCATATAAAGATGGGAGCTTAAGGAATATGTACCTACTAAAGAGGATTTAGAATTTGCACAAAAATTTATTCAGTGGAACAATTTAACTCATGGAATTCAAAGAGTTGATGCTTGTAGAACTGAAGAAAATGAACTTTTGTTAGTGGAATTAGAAGATTTGAATCCTTATCTTTGACTACTAATACTGCCAATTTAAATATATAAATACCTCTCATTTTATATACTTTTAAGTGTATAACAAGTTCTTATTTCACATTATATTTAAATATGTTATTTATTTCCAAATTAAATAATGTACAAATAAGAAACTCATTTAAGAAACTCATTAACAAACTGAAATTTAAGGTCTTAAATCTCTAT
>NZ_JAMQHS010000028.1 GCF_023845585.1 Clostridium sp. CMCC3677 | reverse complement strand
AGGTCAAGCTACAAAGGGCGCATGGTGAATGCCTTGGCATCAGGAGCCGATGAAGGACGCGATAAGCTGCGATAAGCTTCGGGTAGACGCACATAGTCAGAGATCCGAAGATTTCCGAATGAGGAAACTCACATGGGAAACCCCATGTATCGTAAAGTGAATACATAGCTTTATGAAGGTAAACCCAGGGAACTGAAACATCTAAGTACCTGGAGGAAGAGAAAGAAAAATCGATTTTCTTAGTAGCGGCGAGCGAAAGGGAAAGAGCCCAAACCAAAGATTTATCTTTGGGGTTGCGGACAGAACATTAACGAGAAATTATGGTTAACCGAACACAACTGGAAAGTTGGACCGTAGGGGGTAATAGTCCTGTAGGTGAAAATTATAATTATCAAGTTCTGATCCAGAGTACCACGAGACACGTGAAACCTTGTGGGAAGCAGGGAGGACCACCTCCCAAGGCTAAATACTACCTGATGACCGATAGTGAAGCAGTACCGTGAGGGAAAGGTGAAAAGAACCCCGGGAGGGGAGTGAAATAGAACCTGAAACCATGTGCCTACAACCGATCAAAGCACCTTATGTGTGTGATGATGTGCTTTTTGTAGAACGAGCCAACGAGTTACGGTATGTAGCAAGGTTAAGTACTTAAGGTACGGAGCCGAAGGGAAACCGAGTCTTAATAGGGCGACTAGTTGCATGCTGTAGACCCGAAACCGGGTGACCTATCCATGGCCAGGTTGAAGCGAGGGTAAAACCTCGTGGAGGACCGAACCACGTTGCTGTTGAAAAAGCATGGGATGAGCTGTGGATAGCGGAGAAATTCCAATCGAACTCGGATATAGCTGGTTCTCCTCGAAATAGCTTTAGGGCTAGCGTCGGAAAATGTGAGTACTGGGGGTAGAGCACTGAATGGGCTAGGGGGCATAGCGCTTACCGAACCTTATCAAACTCCGAATACCAGATACTATCAGTCCGGCAGTCAGACTGCGAAAGATAAGTTCCGTAGTCAAAAGGGAAACAGCCCAGATCGTCAGCTAAGGTCCCAAAGTGTAAGTTAAGTGGAAAAGGATGTGGGATTTCTAAGACAACTAGGATGTTGGCTTAGAAGCAGCCACTCATTAAAAGAGTGCGTAATAGCTCACTAGTCAAGAGATCCTGCGCCGAAAATGTCCGGGGCTCAAACTTACCACCGAAGCTACGGGTTCACACTTTTTGTGTGAGCGGTAGAGGAGCGTCGTAATCGGGCTGAAGTCGTACCGTAAGGAGCGGTGGACTGATTACGAGTGAGAATGTTGGCATTAGTAGCGAGATGTGGGTGAGAATCCCACAGGCCGAATACCTAAGGTTTCCTCAGGAAGGTTCGTCCGCTGAGGGTTAGTCGGGACCTAAGCTGAGGCCGAAAGGCGTAAGCGATGGACAATCGGTTGATATTCCGATACCACTATTATCGTTATTATCGATGGTGTGACGGAGAAGGATAGGATGTGCTAGCTATTGGATGCTAGTCTAAGCGTTTAGGGAGTTAGGATAGGCAAATCCGTTCTAACAATTCTGAGGCGTGATGGGGAAGGTTCTAAGGAACCGAAGTATCTGATTCCATGCTTCCAAGAAAAGCATCTAGAAAGAGAAATAGTGCCCGTACCGCAAACCGACACAGGTAGGTGAGGAGAGAATCCTAAGGCCGGCGGAAGAATTGCAGTTAAGGAACTAGGCAAATTGACCCCGTAACTTCGGGAGAAGGGGTGCCTGCGAGAGCAGGCCGCAGAGAATAGGCACAAGCAACTGTTTAACAAAAACACAGGTCTCTGCTAAAGCGAAAGCTGATGTATAGGGGCTGACGCCTGCCCGGTGCTGGAAGGTTAAGGGGAACACTTAGCGTAAGCGAAGGTGTGAACTTAAGCCCCAGTAAACGGCGGCCGTAACTATAACGGTCCTAAGGTAGCGAAATTCCTTGTCAGGTAAGTTCTGACCCGCACGAATGGCGTAATGACTTGTGCACTGTCTCAACTGCAAATCCGGCGAAGTTGTAGTGCGAGTGAAGATGCTCGCTACCCGCGATTGGACGGAAAGACCCCGTAGAGCTTTACTGTAGCTTAGCATTGAATTTCGGTATTGTCTGTACAGGATAGGTGGGAGACTGGGAAATCAGAGCGTCAGCTTTGATGGAGTCATCCTTGGGATACCACCCTGATAGTACTGGAATTCTAACTGGATGCCATGAATCTGGTGACAGGACATTGTTAGGTGGGCAGTTTGACTGGGGCGGTCGCCTCCTAAAAAGTAACGGAGGCGCCCAAAGGTTCCCTCAGAACGGTCGGAAATCGTTCGTAGAGTGCAAAGGCATAAGGGAGCCTGACTGCGAGACCTACAAGTCGAGCAGGGACGAAAGTCGGGCTTAGTGATCCGGTGGTACCTCGTGGGAGGGCCATCGCTCAACGGATAAAAGCTACCTCGGGGATAACAGGCTGATCTCCCCCAAGAGTTCACATCGACGGGGAGGTTTGGCACCTCGATGTCGGCTCGTCGCATCCTGGGGCTGAAGTAGGTCCCAAGGGTTGGGCTGTTCGCCCATTAAAGCGGCACGCGAGCTGGGTTCAGAACGTCGTGAGACAGTTCGGTCCCTATCCGTCGCGGGCGCAGGAAATTTGAGAAGAGCTGTCCTTAGTACGAGAGGACCGGGATGGACCGACCTATGGTGTACCAGTTGTTTCGCCAGAAGCATAGCTGGGTAGCTAAGTCGGGACGGGATAAACGCTGAAAGCATCTAAGCGTGAAGCCTCCTTCAAGATGAGATTTCCCATAGCGTAAGCTAGTAAGACCCCTTGAAGACTACAAGGTTGATAGGTCAGAGGTGTAAGT
>NZ_JAMQHS010000027.1 GCF_023845585.1 Clostridium sp. CMCC3677 | reverse complement strand
TAATTTCAATTTCCGGTTTGCTTTCATTTGCATTTACTTCTAATTCATTAATGATACATTCTTCTAACCTAAGATTATTTGCATTCTTTATAATTAATTTTTTAGTTTTAATATTCTTTAATTCTACTTTTTCAAATACATCTTTTATATTAAGTATTATTGTTTCATATTGGGCATTGGATTGTAATTTCTCCAAATCTCTACTGCTTGTTATAATTGGATTGGGATGTTCCGGTTTAACAAGATTTTCTTCTTTATTATTTGAATCGCCTTCTGTTGGTTTATTATCTGGTTTACTTGATTCACCTCCACTAGTTCCCCCTGAGCTACTATGATTATGTGAATGTTTAGAAGAATTACTTGATGACGAACTACTTTCAGCATCTGATTTATCTACATTATTATTTACATTGTTTATTTTATCGTTAATTAATTCAGGTATTAACTCACTATTATTATTTTCATTTATAACTAATGGATTACTTGGATTACATGTAATACCAAAATCTTCAAAAGCTTTATTAGTCGGCGGGATATCATTGCCTATAGCTTGACCATTTTCTGCAAATACATAAGTTTTATCCCCCAGTTTAACTTTACCAGTTAACATTTCACCATCTTTACTTAATGCATATGTTTTTCCATCTATTTCAACAATTCCAGTTTGCATAGATCCACTTGAATCAGAATAATACCATTTATTATTATTACTTATCCATCCAGTTTTCATTGCTCCATCTGAATTTGTGAAGTACCATCTATCACCATCTTTAACCCATCCTGTTTGCATAGCTCCACTAGGACTTGTAAAGTACCATGTTTGTCCATCTTTTATCCAACCATTCTTCATTGCTCCACTTTCACTAGCAAAGTACCATTTATCATTGTCCTTAATCCAGCCTTTTTTCATATCTCCATTGTTGTCAAAAAAGTACCATATGCCTTCAACATTTTTCCAACCTTTAACTTTATAATTTCCCTCAGTATAATTCCAAGTTCCATTACTATTTTTATTCCAATCTGCATATGCCTTCATTGGAAATACAGTAGTTATTGATGTTGCAATAATTACTGCTGCTAATAATTTCTTTAAAGCTACTTTTTTCATTATTCTTTACCCCTTTTGATTTTTCTAATAGTCAACGTAAATTAACAATTATAGTTTATGACTTAAGATTTCATTTATAAACTATTATTATTATACATAAAATAATTGTTTTGGTAAAATAATCCTAACAAAAAACACCTACTCAAAAAGTAAGTGTTCTCCAATTCACCTTATTCTAATATCCTGTCCAACATAAATCATATTTCTATCTTTAATACCATTAAGATCTACTAAACTTTCAACTGTAGTGTTAAATTTACCAGCAATCTTACACAAAGTATCCCCTTTAGCTACATTATAAAAAATTTGATTTTCATAAAATCCAACATCATTATTACTATAAATATCAAATGCATTACATATTCCTTTAAATATAGCATTAGCAACACTTTCTGGATTATATCCATTCATATCATTTTCACTATCACAAAAAGCACATTCAATAAGTAAAGCTGGCATAATAGTTTGATTAATTAACGCTTCTCCAACTAACTTATTAAGATCATCTTCCTTTCTAATTCCAACAGCTCCACTATCAAAATTACATAAACAATTCTTTTTCATTTTCCAACAAGTCTTCAACTAAATATTTATAATCTAAATACTGTATTCCATTCTCTCCATTATGCACTTGCTTACATAATAAACTTCTATAATATATATCCATAGCTAATCTAGTATCCATATTTTGTTTTTCTGCTAAAAAATTTATAATATCACTATCTAATGATTGAATATAAAATTTTTCTAATTCTTCTTGATTTGTTATCATTTATTTCACCTCATAACTATCTATAAATTTCAATTTATTATTAATCAAGTCTTGATTTACTAAACATATTTGATTATTCATTTTATAATATTTTATTTCTTCTAAAGTTCTTTTTTCATCCCAAAGCCCCTTAAAATACATATCTACACTTTTAAAAACATTATCATCAGCTACACTTCCAATGATAGCATCATATTCTTTGTAAATTTCTTCACCTTTTCTACAGTTGCAAATAAATTTTAGCCATAATTCATCATCCTCTTTAAAATTCATAATACTATAATTAATTAAATCATCTGATAAATTATATTTATTTACTATTGGTTTGGCTTTGCTTCTCATACCACGTCTTTTGGCCCATTTTTCTGCTTGTTCTTTATAAGTAGTTACATAAAAACCACAACCAAAATCTAAATATTTTTTTGAAAATGCAATATTAGGTTTTTCAATTATATCAATACCACCATGATAAACTATCATAACTTTATTCCTCGTTCTCTTATTAATTCTGTAATATCTTCCATTAAATATTCATTTCCAAGAGTATGCAAAACATCATAACACTTTATAATATAATCATCCAATATGTTTGTTTCACTCAAAATTTTATATATTTCAGATGCTGGCTTTTTAAGATAATCAGAAAGTTTATTAATAATAAATACTGAGAATTCCAATTCCTTTTTATCACAATTCACCATTTAAATTCACACCTTCCTTTTTAATATCCTGTATGTCAAAACTTATTTCATCTTCTACTTCTTTTATAGCACGTTTTACTCTATTACTTAAATTTAAAGCTTCTTCAACTAAACTATTTACATTTATTAAAACTTCAAATCCCATATCAATCATATCTTCACTATAAAATCTATTTTCTGTAGGGTATCTATGCAATATAAAATTATTATCTAATAATTTTAATGCTGCATAATCCCCTTGACTAATTTCAGAACTTAAATCACATTTAATAGAATTATAAATAGTTATTGTTTCATGGATTAATAACTCTATTCCATATTCTTTAATAACAAATGACTTTAGTATTCTTTCTATAGTTCCATGTATCATTTCCAACTGCCTAGGATAAGATATACCTATTTTATTAGCGAGAATTGCATCTCTAATCATAACATTGGAATCAGCCTTCCACAATTTATAAATTTCTTTTTTTATGTTATTTGGCCTAAATCTTTTTAGCTTTCCTGATTTATTAGTTCTACATTCCAATGTAAATCTATCAATTAAACCTTCCATTTATTAACCTCTTAAGAAATCAACTAAAATATTAAATCCACAATCCTTAGCATAGTCTTCAATATTAGTAAGAATTTCTCCCATTTCTTTTGCTTTTATATTTGATTTAACATAAACTTGTATTACATAATAGCTATCAACTTCGTTATATTTAAACTCTGATATTTTTTCTAATATATTTTTATCTAACGTATCTTTAGCATTGTTAATTATTTTATTGTATTGCTCTTTACTCAATTATCATCACACCTTTCTTTCATACTATTAATCTAGTACTAAACAATGTAGAAATTATAAATGTCAAAAATGCTACAGTAACAATTCTTTTTTTATCTTAATATCTCAATATATTAAATTCTTTATTATTTATTTTATCATATCTTTCAGTAGCTGTACTTTTGTTTAATATAAAGTCTACAAAAAATTTTGTATGTAAAATCATAATTTTAATTATATAAATCAAAAGAGCCTACCCTTTATAAGTTGGATAAGCTCTACTCCTAACTCCATAACTTTCATAAAAATCTTTCATAAATCTATCTAAATAATACTTTTCATCCCTATATCTATTAAATTATAACCTATATTATTTATTTTATAAACTTAATAAAAAACTGACTGCGTCATATTTTAAGTTGAAAGTTAAGAGATTTCATCAGTATAATTAACAATTTCTAAGGTGTTAAAACACCCCCTTATAAAAACATTATTTATAAAAAATAATTTCTATTATTAAACACAAGGCACTC
>NZ_JAMQHS010000026.1 GCF_023845585.1 Clostridium sp. CMCC3677 | reverse complement strand
TATTTCCTTTTGTCATGAGTATTTGACTTTGTGCACTTATATTTATGTTATTTTTGGTGCTTATTACTATTTCTCCACCTGCATTTAAATTTAATCCAGTTGGACTTGTAAAAGTTATTCCACTTTCATCATCAAAATTTATACTTAATGGTTCTTTACTTCCACCATTTATATTTAATGCTCCTGGAAGTATTGCTATTTCACTTCCATATTCTGTTTGCAAATATCTACTTGTTGTATCAGAAGTTTGAATGCATGTATCTCCATTTTTTCTTACGCAACCTGTAATAATTGGTTCATCATTACCTGCACTTGGAAAATAAAGTCTTACACTTTCTCCGATTTTAGGCATTGCATACATTATATTTGCTGATGGAGGTGCATACCTAAACCAAAAAGCTTCTTCTTCACTTTGATTTCCGTCTATATTTAAATGAATCTTTACTAACTCTTCTTTTACTGCTAGAACTTTTCCTTCAATAGATGCTCCACTTAAAAGTGAATTATATAATTTTGTTTGCCATACCCCATTTTTTCTGCATAATTTATATTTATAGATTATTTCCTCTTTATTCCTATGTGCTTCATACTCTCTAACATATAATTCTTTCTGCTTAAAATAAATTTCAGAACAATTACTTTAGTTAACATTATCAAATTTCACTTTAAACTTATTAGCTTTTTATAAATTTTACACTTAAAGAAATATATTAATTCATGGTAACTTATATTAATATCTTGAAGATAAAAAAATAACAGCAATATCACTATCTCAAGTTATCGCTGTTACTTTAATTTTTAAATATTCTAATTTAATCTTAATTTTCTTACTTCATCAACACTAAGGCCTGTTTTTAATGATATTGTTTCATCATCTAAAACATCTAATAAATTTTTGGCAATTTCAATTTTTCCTTCTTTTAAACCTTCCTCTTTTCCTTTTTGCATACCCTTTTGCATTCCTTCTTGAATTCCAACTTCTTTACCTTTTTGTTCATAATATTTTTGTCTTATTTGATCAACAGTCATTCTTACAGCACCTCCTCTTTCTCTTTTATATTCTTCAAATTTCTTTTCAAGTTCCTTATCTTTAATTAAGAATAAATATTCTAAAAAATCTGCTAATGCTTTAATTTGTTCTTCATTTTTAACTTTATCATACTCAACTAACTCTTCTGCAAGTTGTATTTTTGCCTTATAAATATCCGCATCTTTTGGTTTTGTTTCAAGAAGTGTTTTTGCCATTTTAAATACTAATTTTAATGGGTTATCATAACTTATGTTTTCTAATTCTATTTTTTCAACATCTATAGTTCTAAAATTATAAACTAGAATTTCATCATTAAGCTTAGGTACTTTATATACATACTTTGTATCTTTTCCACGTTCCCCTTTATATGTATATATTGCTGCTGCAATGACTTCACTTTTGTCTTTATTCTTATATCTAAACTTATCCCAAATCCTATAAAAATATCTAAACATTCTTTCACCAAAGACATCTTCATCACTACTATAACTTTGAACTTCAACATGGATAAATAAAATCTTGCTATTATTATCTTTAAGTTTTACCTTTATTATTTTATCTGAAATTATTTTTTCAGCACTATCTTTATCAAAAATCTCTCTTTGAATTTCTTGAAGCTCTAAATCTAGACTTTCAGTGCCAAGCTCCCATGCAATTTCATCAAATATTTCAGGAAATAACACTTCTACAACTTCCACTTCAAAGGCTTCAAGTATTGTTTTCCATGCCGCATCATAATCATGTTTTTTGGGCAATTTACTCACCACACTTTCTTTAAAAAGTCCATTTATATATATCTATATTATATCTTATTAATTGTGATTTTAGCAAGGATTGTAAGATTAAAAGTTTGCGTTTTTGTATCCTAAATATTTACATAAGACCACTTAGCATTTTAATAATTATTGTTTATTTTCCTTAATAAGAATGCTCCCTTTGTAGAAACAGTTTTATTATTTAACCGTCTACTATAAAGGGAGCGGTTTACCCAATGACTATTCTATTTATTATAATTTAGAAGTATTCTTTATTTTTATATTTGGATGGCTGAAATTCTTTGCCTGCCTTATAATCTATCCAGTCTAAAAAAACACCTTGATATTCTCCTAAGATACTATTCCAAAAGTCATCAGTATCCTTTGCCCACATCCCCTCACTAATGAAAAATTTACCAGACTCAGATATACATACAATATATTCTCCACTATATAATTTACATATTGGAATTATTCGTTCTCCAACTTTTTCATAATAATTTTTCATTACATTCTTACTATTTTTCAAATATCCCATCTTATCAATTTTTGTTGTATGTTCGTCATAATCTTCTTCTCCAAGAAAATCTATATATTTAGCTATAATGTCCAGTTCACCAAATTCTTCAATAAACCTTCGTGCAGCATCAAATACTTTATAGCCTACACCTTCAAGTATTTTTACCTGATTTGTTATATCTATCTTTCGATTTTCAACCCATCCTGCTCTTGTTAATATTTTTTTCACTTTTTCTTCTAACATTATTTCTTAGCTCCTATATTATTCAAATTTTTAAAAGAAGGTTTTCCAGTTATTCTAATAAATTTTCCATATACCATAAATACATCCCTAATATTAAATTAATACCAAATATTTCATTGTAATTTACATAATACTTCTTATAGTTTTCAAGAAAAAATACTTCTGAATTTCATCTGAAGTATTTTCCTTAATTATTAAACAATGTTGCTATTCATCCGATATCTTTATATAGGTTTCATTTATTTTAGCATTATTATTTAAATTTAATTTCCATATTTCCTTTTGCTCACATCCACCTATATTAATTCCAAAGTAGAAAGATGGATCTAAAAATATAACTTGCTCATTCTTTAATTTCATTTCAATAGCATCACAAATCAACTCTTCTTCTTTTTCTTCTAAATTATAAAATTTAATGCTATCTATATAATTACCAATCGCACCATTTTGATTTAAAATAATTTGACTAGCAGATGATTTGCCTTTCATCATATCCTCATCTATTTCAAAGTTATGATTTACTAAATTCACCATTTTAATTCTAAGTTTAGAATATTGATTAATTGACTCAAATTCTATAAATTTAGAATTAATTTCAAAATATATAAATCTTAAATCTGGATAAAACTGTGCTATTCCATTTTCAATATCAACAAATCCAGTTAAATATATGTCCTCAATATCATTATTTTTTACTATTTTTTAAATTATTTATCATTCTCATCGCTCCCATTCTTTTATTACTTTATCATTTGTATTCCCGATTCCATTAACTTTTAAATAAAATTATTAAGCCTAGGATTTCCTTGCTTTCAGCTAAAGGTATCTTTACATTCCTTGTTATATTGACTTTTAAAGATATTTCATTACAGGGAAAAAAGATTAGTGCTTCTATTACTGAAGCATTAACCTTTTAATCTTTATATTTTATTAACATCACTATACTACATTAATTAAAATTATTATGACTTGAATTAATATCTAATTTTGCATTCAGCTATTCAACAATTTAATGTACATCTAACTTTATTTTTTGTTCCTCTGCTAGTTTTCTATAAGGCTCCAACAAAGCTACAATTTTTTCAATAAATTCACAATTATCTATTAATCCATTGTTTTCATTTATCTCTTTAAATATTGTATAAAAGTTTTGAATTTCATGTATAGATGAACTAGAACTTATATCATCTTCATCACTTAGCCTGCTAATTAATTCATATAAGTTTATTCTTTTTTCTCCATATAACATATAGTAATATCCAACTACAACATCCTCTTGTAAAAATTCATTGTTTTGATAATACGATTCTTCCATTCTTTTTTCATATATAGCTTCGTATAATTCCTCTGTATCTTTAGCTAATGAAACATTATATACCCATTCTTCAACTTCATAATTATTTAGTATTTCTTCATCAGCCCATTTTTGCCAATCTGATTTTGAATAATAACCGCTTATTACTGCTATATATATAATTTGCTATTGTCATTTACTCACCTCTCTTATGGTGTATCAGGATGTAATCCTGGAACGCCGTCACCATGTTGTGCTGGATTGTTATAAGGATTTGGATGATGATGAGGATTTGTATGGGATGTAATATCAGATCTACCATGATCAGTATAATCATTATTACCTATTTTTCTTCCATATTTATCAAATATAGTTTCTCTTATATACGTTTCTCTAGTCTTACTATTAATCTTTACATATTTAATACTTCTTTCTCCTGGTACTGTATATAATCGTTGCCTTGTGTGAAATTGGTGATATAAAACGATTTAAGAATTTCTTCAAGCCTTGTCGCTTATGCTGGGATTGACCCTACTGCTAAGTAATCTTGGCATTTTACATCTAATAATAACAACATGTCTAAGCGTGATTCTCCTTATCTTAGAAGAGCTTTGTTCCTTGCTGCTTATACGTGTACTTTACATGAAAGTCCTCTTAATACTTATTATATCAAAAACGTAGTGAAGGTAAGCACCACCTCACTGCTGTGGGCGCAGTAGCTCATAAGTTAACACATATTGTTTTTTCTATTATGAAGCTATTAAAAAATTACTTTATTTTAATAGCTTATTTGTTATATGATAAATTATATACATCTAAAATAATCATCATAATATTCACCATCTAAGCCGTATATTACTTCATATTCGGCAAATTCTTCATCACTATACTCTAGTCTTATCTTTGATGATATATATTTATATATTCCATCATCTGTATCATACTCTTGCCATGAATTTATAACATATGCTACACTATGAAATATTATTTTAATTTTTATCTCCAAATATTACACTATATTCCTCTGGCTCTTCTTGTTTATAATAATAAATATAATTATTATAATCTTTCATAGCCATATCTTTTATATTATGCCTAAGTAACCATTCTTCTAAATTCATAATAACATCCTAATGCATTCTTCTTCTAAAATAATCAAATACTATCTTTCCCACATCTTCATATCCTAAGATTCTATAGTCTCCATATTCTTTATTTTTAACTTTTATTTCATAATTATATATCTTAGTTCCCTTCTTATTTAAGTGGAATTATTGAGGCTAGGATTTCCTTTACCCGTTACTTGAATATATTAACTAATAAAAAAATAATGAACCAGCCTACTCAAATTTCAGCTGGTTCATTTCATCTTTTCACTACATTATTACAATTATGCAGTTTTAAATCTTATTGTTCTTATTGATTTAACTATATTCTACTATTATTATTTTTTATGCAGTTAATTCTATTGATTTTTTGCAGTTAGTTGATTGAATACTGTTTCCTCAATCCTTTGAGTGTCACCTTTATTATCAGTACTTAATATTTTTAACAATACCTCTGTTGCTACACCAAAAATTGCTGAACTTGACCCAATATATCCATGTGCACCTATATCAAAAGTTATAGTGCCAGATGAGCAATCTATACTATTTAAATAAGTATTAGCTACCCTAATTACTTCCTCTGAGTATTCTAATGGAATTCCAGCATGTACTTCATCAGAGTTAGAAACTAAAGTATTTCCAACAATTTCTCCATCCTCTACGCTCGAATTAACTCTTATTACTAGTTTTTTAGTATCTTCATACTTATAGCTTATACCTAATAAAACATAATTACTAGAATGTCTATGTTTTAAATTTAATTCAATTACATAAGATATATTGCCCCACTTAACCCATTCATTCTTAATAATTACTTCCTCTAATTTTTTTATACACTCATACTCTATATTAGGCTTTTCATTTATCCATAAATTACATTTTTTCATTGCACCTATATTATTTAAAGTTATCATTTATTTCCCTCCCAGAATCTTTTCCAAGCAAGCGAAAACTGCGATGAATATGATTTTTTACAATATTCAATCCCTTTTCGCTAACATTTAGTTCCTTATTTGCTAATTTACCTAGCCCACTTCCAGTTGAATTAATGCCTAAATTATATGAACCTGTTCTTATTGTAGGGTTACTTCCCCCCTTATTTATACCACCAAACTCTTCTGGTACTCCAACTCCGCTTTTTTTAGGCACAGAACCTTTGGTTTCCTTAATTCCAAAAATAGCTGATGCTGTTCCAAAACTATTTAACCAATGTTCTTTTGATAAAGGATCTTTAGGATTAAATGTCTCATTTACCATATCTACATTTCCGAAACTAATCCAATTAGAAAAATCATAAACGGAATCAAATGCTTTTTCTGATCTTTCTGCATTTGATTTTAGAGTTTCCTTAACAACATCCGGTACTCCACAACCTAACCAATTAGCAAAATCATATCCTGAATCAAAAGCCTTTTGTCCTCTATTATCCATTCCACTCCAAAAATCATGTCCTATTTCCTTTATAGAATTCCATGATTTGCTAACCGCTGCACCAACTGAATCAAAAATGGTGGATTTTTCTTCTGCTGAATTACACTCTGATGAACCAGAATCAAATGGAAATATAAAAGCTCCAACCAATAATTTAAATGCTTCTTCGAGCAGTTCTTCCTCATCTTCATCAATCTCACCATCTTCAAAGACATCTGCAATTG
>NZ_JAMQHS010000025.1 GCF_023845585.1 Clostridium sp. CMCC3677 | reverse complement strand
GTTTAATCTTGACTTACTCAAATAAAGAATTGCTGGTTTATTTTAATGTTTCTTGATTTCTGTTCAATTTTCAAAGACCAAATTTTCTTTTGTTTTACTGTGTCACCCTTAAGCGACTTAATCAGTATAACATTTAATTTCTTTTCTGTCAACAAGTTTTTAATAAGTTGAAATTTAATTTCTTAACTTTTTTCTTTCTTGTTGGCCGCATCTCTTAGCGACGTGTTTTATCTTACCATTTTATTTATATCGTGTCAACAATAATTTTCTATTCTTTTTTAATAAATTTACTTTTTACGTATTTAAGTACTTTTTGAGTATCTATATCAGGTATTGGTTTATGTTTAAATACCAATACACCTAAATCCATAATTGGCTTTAAATAATCAATGGTATCAATATAACCTAGTTTAATTCTTTTTTCAGCACTCTCAGGAACAAAATCCAATATACCATCTAATACCCCCTCTTCCATAACAGATGGATATATCTCTATTATTTTAGTATTTGGAAATAACTTTTTATTTATATGAGAATCTTTAGAAAGATGCACTACTATTATAATGTCACAGTTTTCTCCATATACAGGCTGTACAGGAACATTATCAGCCATTCCACCATCTAAATATTTTATAGATTCAAATTCTTCTGATTCATATATCATAGGTAATGCTGATGATGCAAATAAAATACTTCTTATATTCTCTTCATTATATCCATTAATCTTAAAGTATTTAGGTTGAAAAGTTGTAAGCTCTGTACAAGCTACATAGCATAATTTATTGCACTCATCTATATCTTTAAAATTTACATATTTATTAATAATATCAGTTAAACCTCCCCTTGAAAGATTTCCTGTATCAATCATCTTTGGCATACATTTTTTTACTAAGTTCATATTTTTTAATCCTAATGATATTAAAAAACCTTTAATATTCAAATCTCTCTTATCTATAGGAAGAACTTTTTCCTTTGATATATTAAGCCACGCTTCCTCTGCCTTCTCTATATCTCCTTGGCAAAATAATATAGAATTTAATGCACCGATTGATGTCCCTGAAATTACTTCTATATATCTATCAATTTTCAACTCTTTTAATGCCTTCCATACACCGATTTGATATGCTCCCCTAGCTCCTCCCCCTGATAGTACTAATCCTATTTTCATATTAAATCACACTCCCCAAGAACCACAATATATCTAATAACTATTCGTGCTCTTATTATATCCAATTGATTCTAAAATAATTAAAGCTGTATCTTCTATAGCCCTTTGTGTTATATCTATTGTTTTACATCCTAACTTCTTCATTACCTTATCTGAATACTCTAATTCTTCTAATATTCTTTCATCACCAGCATATTCAATACTTGAAGATATGTGATGGAATTTATCTAATCTTTTCTTTCTAATTTCTATTAATTGAAATGGATCTATTTTTAATCCAAAAATTTTCTTCTTATCTATAATATATATATCATCTGGTACACCTATTTCAGGCATTAATGGTATATTTATAGCTTTAATCCCCTTATTAGCTAGATACATGCTTAATGGTGTCTTTGACGTTCTTGATAATCCTATTAAAACTACATCTGCATTTTTAAGTCCTCTATAGTCTTTACTATCATCATATTGCATCGCAAATTCCATAGCCTCTATTCTTTTATAATACATTTCATCTATTTGTCTCATGGCCCCAGGTTTATATTCTGGATTAGTGTTCAACATACTTGATATAGAATCTATAAGAGGTCCTAGAACATTCATAATATAAATATCTTCTTCATAACATTTTTTAGTTAAGTATTCTCTAACATCTACAGTAATTATTGTTGATATGATTATTTTTCTTTCCACTTTAGCTATTTCAGGAAAAATACAATCCACATCATCAATTGTTTTGATATATGGTACTCTTCTTATTTTTATTTTTTCTCTAAACTGAGCTGCCACTGCTAGTGTTACTTGATGAGCTGTTTCTGCTATAGAATCTGATATAGCAAAAATAGTTAACATGATTAACTCCCCCCTCAAATTTTATATAATGTTTTTTCTAATATAATATCTTATTTAATTTTATCATTATATATTACATGTATTGTAAAATATTGCTTGATACAAAAATATATTTTTTAAATTTCAATATTTAATTTATATATTATATAATGATGAATTTTAAAATTTAATATGATAAACTTTAATATAATAAAAAAAGTTGCATATAAACCATGAAATCATCTATTTTATGCCTTTACTCATTTATAGGTGTAAAAAATCTTATACCACAATATTTTTAGTTATAAAATAAAATCATTAAATAACGCTTTAATAAATTATGTAAGAGTTATAATTGATATAAAAAACTGTTCACACTATATTTAGGAGGAAAATGTATGAATAATAAAAAAATCTTAACAGTAAGCATTCTACCACTTATGTGGTTTTTATACTTTTTGTTTGAATTGTTCACAGGTAGGATTAAAGATACTCCTACAGTAATGTTAAATATATTTCTTATGTTTTTGTTTGCTTTAGTAGGATTATTCATTTATAAAATAGGATATAAAAATCAAAATGGATTTAAATTTAAAACAATGTTAAAACTTTTTTTATCATTAATGCTAATTGACCAAGGAATAAAAATATTTATAAAGTTATTTTATTTTGATACTTACATCAATATAATTCCTAATTTACTATCTTTTAATCCAATAATCAATACTGATGGTTCATGGTTAAATGCAAGATTTGGAACTAATGTAAGCTTCACATTATTAATATTTTTTAATATCATTGCACTTTTTGTATTTGTCGAAATATACAGATACTCCTTATATAAAGGTAATAAAGATTTTTGGGCAGATATGTCTTTTTTGTTTATATTCAGCGGAGCTCTTTGTTCATTAATTGATAAACTATTTTATGGTGGAAGTTTAGATTTTATTGGCATTAGCAATTTATTTATTGCAGACATAAAAGATATTTATATTAATCTAGGTATACTATTTTTTATTCTTACATTATTTAATAACGGATATCTTTCTTCAGATGAAGAAACTACACTAAAAGAAGACTTACAGAATTTAAGATGTTTCTTAACATTTATAAAAGATGATATATCTAGTAAGTTCAAGTTACTAAAAAATAAACAAAACTAAAAGAAAAGAAGTTTTACAAATGTTTATAGAACAATAATAAAATTTGTTTATTCCAATAATAAAAATATACATGAACTATTTATATTGAGTAAAAAATACACTATCTAATTAAAAATTGAAAATCAAGTTATAAAGGAGGCATATTTATGCTTAACACTCCAAAAGCAAATAGACTACATATATCTATATTCGGAAAAAGAAACGCCGGTAAATCAAGTTTAATTAATGCTCTAACAAATCAACCACTTTCATTAGTGTCAGATACTCCTGGTACTACAACTGATCCTGTTTCAAAGGCAATGGAATTACTTCCTTTAGGACCAGTGGTTATTATAGATACCGCTGGATTAGATGATACTGGTGATTTAGGAACATTAAGAGTTGAAAAAACAAAAGAGGTAATGTTAAAAACAGATTTAGCTGTACTTGTATTTTCAGCAGAAGATAATAATATTGAAAATGAAAAAGAATGGTTTAAAGATTTAAAACAAAAAAATATTCCTGTAATAGGAGTAATAAATAAAATTGATTTAGGAATGAGCAACTTAGAATTATTACAAAAAGAATTTGATATTCCATTTGTAGAAATAAGTTCTAGAGAAAAAATAAATATAGGTAAATTTAAAGAGCTTCTTATTAAAAATGCACCTATTGATTTTGAAATGCCTACTATACTTGGTGATATTGTAAATCCTAAGGCTAGGGTTATATTAGTCGCTCCTCAGGATATCCAAGCCCCTAAAGGAAGACTTATATTGCCTCAAGTACAAATAATAAGAGATATACTAGATAATGATGCTATGGCACTTACAGTCAAAGATACAGAATTAGAAGACTTGCTAAAGATAGTCAAAAATCCATCTTTAGTAATTACAGATTCTCAAATGTTTAAAAAGGTAAATGAAATAGTTCCCTCAAATATAAGATTAACCTCATTCTCTATTTTAATGGCAAGATATAAGGGTGATTTAGAATTATTTATAAAAGGAGCTAAAGCTATTAATAATTTAAAACCTAATGACAAAGTATTAATTGCAGAAGCTTGCACTCATCATGCACAAAAAGGTGATATTGCAAGAGAAAAACTACCTTTATTACTTGAAAAAAAAGTTGGTGGAAAATTAGACATAGTAAATGTATCAGGAAGTGATTTTCCAAAGAATTTATCAGAATTTAAATTAATAGTACATTGTGGTTCTTGTATGTTTACAAGAAAGCAACTATTATCAAGATTAGAGGTAGTTAAAGAAAAAAATGTTCCTATAACTAATTTTGGAGTCGCATTAGCTGAACTTAATGGAATCCTTGATAGAGCTTGTAACATATTAATTGGATAATACCAATTTAAAAGATTTAAGACTTTATCAAATTACAATTTATATATTATAGATATAAAATTCAATAAAGCAAGCTACAGATTAAAAATAACAGTTTAATTTTAGATTAATATTTAAAATCAAACTTATATACTATAGCAAATAAAAAAGACATCCTATTATATATACTTTATAGGATGCCTTTTTTACTTTTATTAGATGTATATATTATGTCTTTAAATTAAACTAATTTAAAGACTATTTTGTTTAATCACAAATCAACTTTATTTATCGCTCTTAATTATCAATAATAATGAAACATATTAATTTTACTTTTTAAAATTTAATTTGTTATTAAATTTTAATATTAAAAGAATTATTTCTTTTAATATTTACTAAATTATAATTCGAATATAATAAATTTAAAAATGAAATAAAAAAATCGTTTCTTTAATATTAAAGAAACGATTTTGGTGGCTCACCCGGGAATCGAACCCGGGACACCATGATTAAAAGTCATGTGCTCTACCGACTGAGCTAGTGAACCATGCTTACCTGGCAACGTCCTAATCTCCCACACAGTCTCCCGTGCAGTACCTTCGGCGCTATGGATCTTAACTTTCCTGTTCGGAATGGGTAGGAGTGTTACTTCCATGCCATCATCACCAGATCCTTTGAAAGATTTTTTCTTTCAGTTGAAATCATTTGTTTTGTTTGATGACCTCAACAAGACATAATTATATAGACTTTCTATTATTATGTCAACAGTATTTTTAGACGTATATCGACATTATATTCAATATACGTCTAAATACTCTAAATTACTATAAAATATTCTTATTTTTGAAAATTTTTATTGTTTAAAAAATCATAAAAATATTAAACTTAATTTATAAATAAAAATAGAGAATATATATGGATAAAAATGCAATAAATTATTTAATAGATGCTGTTTCTGATTTATTATACTCGTTGTTTAATATAACTATATCAACTCTTCTATTAGCTGCTTGTCCTTCTTTACTATCATTGCTCTTTATAGGTCTATATTCACCATACCCAATAGCAGAGAGCCTATCAGAACTTATATTTCCTTCTTTAGCAAGAAACTCTACTACATTAGCTGCTCTAATTGCAGATAGCTGCCAATTAGAATGAAAATTTTCTGTATTTATAGCTACATTATCGGTGTTTCCCTCAACTCTTATATAATTATCTATATCATTTAATATTTTAGATATAGATATTAACTTTTGCTTATACTCATTTTTAATAGTTGCATCTCCACTGTTAAAAAAAACATTATCATTAAAGCTTATTATAAGACCTCTTTCTTGTATTTGAGTTGAAACGCTACCTTCTAAATTATATTCCTTAATTAACTCATCAACTTTACTTTTAGCCGTATCAAGCTTTTCTGATTCAACCATTACAGCATCATTCACAATGCTATTTTCATTAGTTTCTTCTCCTGTTTCTTCTATAACTCCTGGCGCATCACCTATACTAAATGCTTGTTTAAAGGAATTAGATATTTGTTTATACTTTTGTTTATCTACATTTGAAGAAGCATATAACACTACAAATAAAACCATTAGCAAAGTTATTAAATCAGAATAGGTTAGTAACCATCTTTCACTATTTTCTTTATTTTCTCTTTTTTTCCTCATATAATTATTCACCCTCTAATAATTTAGATTGCTTCTCTGTTAAAAATCCTTCAAGTTTACTTACAAGAGTATTGGGATTTGTACCTTGTTGAATTAATACTATTGCTTTAATAATCATCTCTTTTTCATTATATTCTTCCATATCCAAGACTTTTAACTTATTAGCAATTGGTAACCAAAAAATATTTGCACTTAAAATTCCATATAATGTTGCTATAAAAGCTGCTGCTATTTTAGGTCCTAATACAGTAGGATCATTTAAGTTACTAACTACTTGAATAAGTCCCATAACTGTTCCTATTATCCCCATGGTAGGTGCATATCCACCTGCTGCTGCAAACATTTCTATTCCAACTTGATGTCTTTCTGATATTTGCTCTAATTTAGTTTCTAAAATACTCTTAATAGATGACTGTTCTACTCCATCTATAGCTAATTGAAGTCCTTTTTTTATAAATGGATCTAAATCACTATTTTTAGAAACTTCTTTTTCTAATGATAAAAGTCCATCTTTTCTAGTTCTTGTAGATATATCTTTAAAAAACAATAAATTTTCTTCCATCTTATTTTTTCTCTTTTTAAATGCTATAGACATAACTTTAGGAAATTTTTTAAGTACATTTCCTGGGAATGATATACCTAATGCACCCAAAGTACCACCAAATACTATTATTGCAGCTGTAAGTTGAAATAATGCAGTAATTACTCCACCTTCTAATAAAAATGCTAAAATTAAAGCTACAAATGCAAAAATTAAGCTTAATACAATCATCATATCCATGTAAGATTCCCCCAAATACAAAATTATATTTCTAATAACTAATATATTAATGTTTACTATAATTTAATCCCCCATTAAAACATAAAATTATAATGTTCAATAATATAATAGACTTAATAATTTGTTACTAAAAAATAAATACTATTTTTACTGCTTTAATAATATTTAAACTTTTTAGTAATATTATTAAAAAAGTCTATATTTAATTATTTTTCCACATAATATATAAATTATTATATATTTATAAACAGGTATTCATAATAATTTATGAATACCTGTTTATAACTTAATTTAATTGTGAATAACTTTAGAAACATATTTTTTAATCACAATTTCTATTTGAACATACTATGAAAAATTTTATAGACTAATATGCTAGTTTTAGTTCTTAGCCAATATATATCTATAATACAATACCTTATTAATATCTAAAGATTTTATAATTTTTTATAAAAAAAAGCTACTGAAAAATTCAGTAGCTTTTATTATTGGTGCGTCATCAGGGATTCGAACCCTGGACACCCTGATTAAGAGTCAGGTGCTCTACCAACTGAGCTAATCACGCAAATAAACCTGGCAACGTCCTAATCTCCCACACAGTCTCCCGTGCAGTACCTTCGGCGCTAT